>NZ_JAANYX010000003.1:0-141487 GCF_012274245.1 Mameliella sp. LZ-28
CAGCCTCCTGTTCCTTGATCATCCCGATTATCTGCGCCTCGGTGAAACGGCTCTTTCGCATTGTCTGCTCCTTCAGTGTTGGCGCAGACCCTACATTACGGTGAGGGACCAGCGGGGGCAGGTCAAAGCGCAGAAGGCCTTCATCCTGAAGCAGGGCGAGCAAGGCGCGCCGGTTGCGGAGATCTGCCGTAAGGCCGGGATCAGCTAGGCGACCTACTTCAACTGGACGAAAAGTATGGCGGCTTGCTGCAGGACGAGATGCGCCGACAGCAGGCGCTTGGCTGACAAGAATCCTGACAGCTATCGCTGGAGGGCACATACAGAGCCGCATCGCAGAGCTCTTGCCATGGAACGTCATTGCCAACGTGTAATCGGAGGAACACTGGCTACGGAAAGCTTCAGCTCTCCGGCACCCCGAAAAGTGCACCCGGGTTCAGAATCCCAAAGGGATCAAGCTGCCTTTTCAGGGTGTGCATGACCGCCATTTCTTCGCGGCTGCGGCTATGAGTGATCCATCGCACTTTCAGACGGCCAACTCCATGTTCCGCGGTCACTGCGCCATTCCAGTCACTGAGCAGCTCGTAAATGGCGGTCTCGATCCTTTCCTCTGCTTCGGCACTGCCGTCATGGGCAACCAGTAGATGCACATTTCCGTCCGCGACGTGGCCGACCTTCAGTGTGCCCGTTGCGTCCTGCAGGCCCTCAAGCAAACTATCGGCGGCATCGCAAAAGGACCCGAGGTCTGACGGTGCAACAGCGATATCGAAATTGATGTGGGGGCCAAAGTCCGGGTCGACTTCGCCGACGGCCTCGCGGATCCTCCACAAGGATTGAGTTTCCGCCAGAGACTTGGCAAGTACGCCGTCTTCGGCAAAGCCGTTTTCGAACAGTTCGGCGAAGAAGGTCTCCAGGGCGTCTTCTGCATTCGCATGATCGGTTTCGACTTCAATCAGCACATAGAAACCATGTTGCCCGCTGATTGCTGCCTCGGCGAGACTGGTTTGCCGGCACACGAAATCCCAATAGTCCGGCCACATGCCTTCAAAGGCGCAGATCCGCGATCCGAACCACCTGCGGGCGACGGCCAGGCAGGATAGCGCCGCGGCGTGATCCGGAACGGCGATCAGTGCCAGCGCACTGTCGGGAACGTTCTGGCGCAATTGCAGCACCGCGCGTGTCACGACGCCCAATGTGCCTTCGGACCCGATCAGGAGGTGTTTCAGATCGAGACCGGAATTGTCCTTCATCGTCTTGCCAAGGCGTGAAAGGATGGTGCCATCCGCCAGCACCGCTTCTAGCCCCAGCACGTTCTGCCGGGTCATTCCGTGCTGCAGCACACGGATGCCCCCCGCATTGGTGGCGATCGTCCCGCCGATCGTGGCTGTGCCCCGCGCGCCGATGTCGACCGGATAATCGAGCCCGGCTTCGCGGGCCGTGGTCTGAACTGTCTCCAGTGGCGTACCGGCCCAAACCGTCATCGTCATGCCCTGGCGGTCAAGTTCGATCACCCCGGTCATGCGTTCTGTCGACAGAACAACGGCGCCTGCCGGGCTGCTGGCGCCGCCGGACAGGCCGGTTCGGCCGCCTTGAGGCACCACGGCGATGCGATGGCGCGTACAAATCCTCAGCGCCTGCGCCACCTCTTCGGTGTTCGCTGGCCGCAGCACTGCAAGGGGGCGTGCCCCGATCAGACCTGACTGGTCCGATGCGTATCGGTCGCAATCGGCCGGTTCAGTCAGAACGGCCTTCGTGCCGAGCGCCGCTGCAAGTTCCGTCAGACCGGATGCGCAATCGGCGTCGAGTTGTATGCCAGCCTTCTTCATCTATGATGCGCTCCTTGTAAGATTCCTGCCGGATTCAGAGTGCCCGCCATGTCGTCCACCAAGATCCTCAGCCGCTTGCCCGGGCTTCGTCATTTCGTCGAGGTCGCGCGGCTGGGCTCGTTTCGGGCGGCGGCCGAAAAGCTGCATGTGGCGCCTTCGGCGGTCAGCAAGCAGATCAAGAACCTCGAGTTGAGCCTCGAAGTGGAGCTTTTCAGCCGGGATCGTGGGCGTAAGGGGCTGGAACTGACAGAGGCCGGGGAAATCCTGCTTTATCGATGTGCCTCCGTGCTCAACGAACTCAGCATCGCGACTGACGAGATCGGTCAGTTGCAGGGGTTGCAGCGCGGCCATCTGCGGTTGGGGGTCAACGAGGTGCTGGCCTCGGATCTCCTGCCCGGCATTTTGCGGGACATGAACCGAAATCATCCGAACCTGATGTTCACGATTTTCGTCGAGAACACTCCGGAAATCCTCAGGCGGATGCACGAGGGCGACATTGACATCGCGTTGGGTTACAACTTCCCGTCTTCCCCCGATCTCGAGACGCTGGCGACCTTGCACAGGCGCACCTACGTGATCACCGCGATGGATCACCCGATGGCGCGGATGCGTAGAATCCGATTGGAAGACATTTCTGGCGAAAGGTTCATCTTTCCCCATCACTCCATCGCGCTGCACCAGATGTTGCAGGACGCCCTGGTGCGCAACAATGTCGATGTTCGGGAAGTGCTGAACACCAACAGCTTTACTCTCCTCCGCCAGATGGTCGAGGACGGCATGGGGATCAGCATCGTCATCGGACGCTTCCTCCAGTACAAGCGTGAGAACATCGCCTTCATCGAGCTGGAGAACCCGTCGTTCGTCAGCAAGCCCCTGTCGTGTTGTCGTTTGGCGGGGCGCACTCCGACGGCATCTTCGGTGGCCTTTGCGGCGGCAATCAAGACGGTCTTCGCGCAATACGGCGGGTGATCCGGTCATCGCTCGGCCAGTGGTGAGCGGTTGTAGTTCTTGTAGATCAGGTAGCGCGACGGCTCTCGTCCCAGTGCCCCGAACCATTGGGGCACATGCGGGCCCATCCAGATCGCGTCGCCCGCCCCCACGGGATACCAGCGATCGTCAAGCCGGTAGACGCCGCCCCCGTCCAGCATGAGCAAGCCGTGTTCCATGAAATGCGTCTCGACATATGCGAGCGAGGCGCCAGGGTGGAAGTTCATGATGTTGAACTCGCCATCGAAGGCTGGGTCGGTGGGCAGCATCTTCTGCACGATCAGCCAGTCATCCCCGCGCAGTGCTGTGCCCTCGATCCCGTCGACAGAGCCGAACACGGGGGCAGGGATGTCTCCCCGCGCCAGGAACTGCCATTCGAACAGGACAAAGCGCGTGTCAGGAGATGCGGACAGCAAGGCATCGTAAGCCGGCGGGAGGAAGGCAAAGCCTTCCGGACCCAACGTGTTGCCATCGGCAAAGGTCAGGGCACCTTCCAGTACGAAGACGAAGCGCGCTACGCCCTCAGTGGCGGTCCCGATGTCTGTCAGCCCTGCCTCGGCGCGGACAAGGGCCATCGCGAACTTGGCGCCCATGTCGGGACTGATGAGAAAGGCAAGCTCGGCGCCCGGCCAATCCGGCTGGGTAATCCATTCATGGCTTTCCGGGGTGAGCAGGGCGTGATTGCGACGGATGTCGGAACGGGTCTGGCCAAAGTTGGGGGTCATCGGGTTTCTCCGGTCGGGCGCATGGCCGCGTAGGTCAGTATCAGGTCGCGCAGCAGCGCTTTGCGGCGTGCCAGAGGTGAAACGAGGATGTGTTCTTGCGGCGAATGCCAGTCGTTTCCGACCGCGCCCAGGCCATCCAGCGTGGGCACGCCGACGGCGCAGGTGAAATTGCCGTCGCTCCCGCCTCCGGACCGGGTCTCGATCATCGGCGCGCCGAGCCCTGCGTTGATTTCGGCGGCCCGTGTGAACATGGCAAGGGTTGCCGGCGTTCGGGCAAGGCAGGGCTTCTCGATCTCTCCCGACAGAGTGATCGTCACGTCGGGGTCGGTCGCTGTCAGCCCACGCAAGCGCGTCTCCACTGCCTGCCCGAGCGTGTCATCGGCAAAGCGCACGTCGATGTCGCAGGCGGCATGACCCGCAACCACGTTCGGCTCGGTTCCGCCGCGCACACGTCCCACGTTCACCGTGGTTTCGGTCTCGAGGTCGGTCAGGCTTTCCAGCCTGCCGATGGTGCGGGCCATTTCCAGGATGGCCGAGCGCCCGTCTGCAAAGGCGGAACCCGCGTGGCTTTCGCGTCCGTGAAAGTCCAGCGTGTACTTGGCGCGTCCCTTGCGAAAGGTAATCGCCTCGTCGCCGCGCGCGGGTTCCGGGATCAGCGCTGCGCCGTGTTTCCGGGCCTCGGCCTGGATCAGGTCGTGCGAGGTGGGCGAGCCGATCTCCTCGTCTGAATTGTAGATCAGGGTGACCGGGCCGGGCAGGGCGGTGCCGCTCTCCACGATGTCGCGCATCGCGCAAAGTGCGAGATACCCGCCCCCCTTCATGTCGGCGATGCCCGGGCCGTATTGCCGGTCGCCGTCGCGTCGGATCTCTAATGTGCCGGGGGCGCAAACCGTGTCGATATGACTGGTCACCAGAACGCCGGGGCCGTCGCCACCGGAAAAACGGGCAACGAGGTGGTCACCCATGCCATCGCGGCCGGGGATACGCTCTATCTCGCAGCCAAGCGGCTCCAGCTCGCTGGCGATCAGGTCGATGAGCGACGATATGGTTTCGACCGAGCCGGTGGGCGTGTCGATCTCGACCCAGCGCAGCAGGCCGCTCAGGATGTTTTCGCTATCCAGTGTCATCGTTCAGCTCAGGCTGTCCGCGTAGTCCTGCCAGATCGAAGGCACGAGCCTGAGATGGGTCGCGGCGGGGTGGTGTGCCTCCCAGTGCTCTGCGATTTCGGCGCCGGTGACTGCCCAGACGCCGGGGTGCGCCATAGCATCGCGCAGGAAGCTTGCGAGGTTCTCAAAGCGGTGGCCCCAGCCGGACCGAGCGGGCGAGACGCACAGGTTGAAATAGCGTCCGCGCCGGTATTGCGCGCGGAACTCTGCCTGCCAGTTGCGCAGCAGCGCCGCGGGCCGTTCCAGCCCGGTGCCCTCGCGTGGGAACATCAGGAAGAAGGTGTCGTCGAAATGATAGTAGTAGGGCAGGGCGAGCAGCGCCTCGGCCTTTGCGGCATCGGTGACCCAGTAATAGGGGGCATCGTCCGCAAGCCCGTTGCCGATATAGGTGTAGCCTTGTGCCTTCAGCAGGGCGACGGTGTCATCCGTTGCACATCCGGTGGCGGCGCGATCATCGGGGCGCGATAGGGCGAACCAGCCTTTTGGCGCGGCGGCGCAGACGCGGGTCAGGATCTCTGTGGCGCGCTCCATGTGCGCCGCTTCCTGACCGGGCGCCAGTGTTGCAGGGTCCTCGCCCAAAAGGCCCTGGGCTGCGATTTCATGGCCCTGATCCAGGATGCGCGCAATCACGTCGGGGTAAGCCTCGGCCACAAGGGCCGGGGCGGCGAAGGTGGCGCGGATGCCCAGTTCGGCGAAAAGCCCCAGAAAGGCGTCCAGCCCCTCGTTCAGACCGAAGTGCCAGGTCGGATAGGCAAGGTCCTTGGCGGTGATGCCCTTGGCCGTTCCGGCGGGATTCAGATTGACCGTCAGGCCAAGCGCCATCTGTTGCCCTTGGGGCCAGACCACGTCGCCATCGCGGATGCCGATTTCGTCGGAGGTGGTGTAGTTGTCTTTCCAGGGCATGGGTTACTCCGACTGGTCTTTCAGGGGGTGCTGGGCAAGCACGTGCTGGGCGAGTTCGTCGCACGTGGGAAACCAGACACCGGGCAGGGTTTTCATCCGCTGGATCAGGCGTTGGATCATGTCGACCCGCATGGCGTGGCCCGAGACGAATGGGTGCAGCAGGAAGTTGACGTAGCCGCCCTGCCTGTACTGCTGTTCAAAGGCGTCCCACCAGATCTCGAACACCTCGTCCACGTCCATGACACGCTGTGCCTGGTTCGGCGTGTCGAGCCAGCCGAAGCTGAAAAACATCGCATCGTCCAGCGCGTAGTGGAAAGGCAGTTGCAGGATCGGGTTCCTGCCCTCGGCGTCCAATTCGTAGAAGGGCATGTAACTGGCGGAGGTGAAGGAATTGTAGACCACGCCCTTGGATTTCAGCAGGCCCGGGGTGTGGCTGGAGCGGGTGCCGGTGACAGGTTTTCCGGCGATGGCGGACAGTGCGGCAAGCGTGCGGGACAGATGGGCGTCTTCGATGGCCGGGTCGGCATAGACTTCGTGTTCCCACATGTGGTCGGCTAACTCGTGGCCGCACGCGACGACATGGTGCAGCACATCGGGGTAAAGCTCGCAGATGCGCCCGGGTGTGAAGAGCGTGACCTTCACCTCCTCCTCGTCGAACATCTCCATGATCCGCCAGACACCAACCCGGCCGCCGAACTCGCCCTTGGCCCTCTGGCCCCAGGGTTCGTTCAGCAAGCGCCGCAGCAGCATGGCGTCGAAATCGAGCGTGAAATTGACGGCGATCTTGACGCCTTCGGGGTATGCGAAATCCGGGATGGGTATCCGCCGGCGACGCTGAAAACGCGCGGCATCGACAAGGCTCTGGAACGCATCGGGAGGGGTGGTTTGGTTCATTCTGCACTCCGGAGTTGAGAGGTTTCTGCGCGGGGCAGGCCAGCGCGGTACTGGATCACGGCTTCGGCGGCCTTCAGCCCGGCGATCACGGGGTTTACGACGGGAACGCCGGTGGTTTGCGCGAGCCGTTCCGGCAGGCCCGGGGTGAAGGAAAGGGCAAAGCAGCCCAGCACCAGCACATCGGCGCCCTGGGCCACGCAAGCACGGGCGCGGTCGATGACGGTGGGCAGGTGGCTTTCGGGGTCGCGGTTGAGATCCGCCACCGAGCAGCCCACCGTGACCTCGGAGACGAAACTTCCCTCGACGCCGATGCCGCGGATCCGGCGACGCAGGCCGGGGGGGGTCGGGTCGGATGACAGGACGGAAAAACGCTCGCCCAATTGCACGGCGGCCAGAATGCCGGCCTCACCCGGACCGATGACGGGTAGGCCGGAGACCTCGGACAGCGCGTCGACGCCGGGATCGCTGAAGCAACCGATCAGGACCGCCTCGATACCCGCACCTGCCCATGTGGCGGCGGAGTCGCGCAGGGCCGGAAAGACCAATGCAGCGTCGGAGGCGGATTCGATCGCAGCCGGTCCCGTTTCGGGCGAGGCGATGTCTACCTGCAGCGAGGGCGCCCACGCCTGCATCATCCGCAGCCTGCGCGCCACGACCTCGGGTCCCCGGGTCAGGTGCAACGGGCTGGCGAGCTGGAACAGGACGCGCGGGCGCGCGGGTATGCTGTCCGACGGATCGGGCATCGGGAGAACTTTCTGTTGTGGCCGACTGAAACCGGGTCAGAAGGCGCGTTGCAGGCCGACGAGTTTCTGAACAATCGCTACGCCCAGGATCGACAAGAGGATCGACAGGGTGGCGGCTGCGGCCGCAGTGGGCTTGAACTCGTAAGTCAGGAAATCAAACAGTGCGAGCGGAAGCGTGTTCCCGCCCAGCGGCTTGAGAAGCAGCGAGATGGTGTAGAGATCGAAACTGTTGATGAAGGCAAAGATCCCGCCCATCGCCAGTCCCGGCATCACCAATGGCAGGATCACCAGGCGGAAGGTTTGCCACCCCGTCGCGCCCAGGCTGGCCGAGGCCTCTTCCAATGACGCGGGTACCTGCCGCATGGCGGCGGCAATGGAGACATAGGCATAAGGGAAGGACATCAGGATATGGCCCATCTGTAGGCCGACCACGGTCTTGCCCAGTTCGATCTTGTAGAGGAAGAACAGCAAGCCCACAGCCGTCAGCAGTTCGGGCACCAGCAGCGGCAGGGTCATGCCCAGCTGGAACCAGCCCGACAACCGGCCAGAGATCGCCTGTCCCGCCAGCGCGGCCATCATGGCGACGGTCATGGTGACCACCGCAGTGATCGCGCCGATACGCAGCGACATCAGCAGTCCGTCGACGAGGTCCTGGCGCTCGAAAAACTGGAAATACCATTTCAGGGACAGACCCTGCGGCGGAAAGTCGATCAGCAGTCCGCCGGTAAAGGACGCGCCGACGATCATGACCAGCGGGGCCATCAGAAAGACGTAAAGCAAGATGATCAGGATGCCAAAGGCGATGTTGACGGGCCTCTGGTGGCTGAAGGCGGAAGTCGCGTCACTCATGCCTTGGACCTTTCCATCAGTTTCGCAGTCAGTGCGGTGAAGATCGCCACGACAATGACGGTCGAGAGGGAGAGCACGATCGCGAGGGCCGAGCCGAAGGGCCATTGGAAGGTGCCCGTCAGTTCCCCAATGATGAGGGTCGGCATGTAGCTGACCATCTGCCCACCCAGCAGCGCAGGCGTCACAAAGGCGGCGACGGCCAGGACATAGACGAGGATGACCCCGGGATAGATTCCGGGAAAGCTGAGCGGCAGGATGATGTCCCGAAACACGTCGCGGCGGCTGGCGCCCATAGAGGTCGATGCCTCGATCAGGGTGGGCGAGATGTTGCGCAAGGCATTGTTGATCGGCAGCACCATGAAGGGAACGAAGACGTGGACCAGGGCCAGAATTACCAACCCCTGGGTGAACAGCAGCCGCAGTGGACGCTCGATGATGCCCAGGGCCATCAGTGTCTCATTCAGCGGGCCATTGAGAGCGGCCACGATCATCCAGCCGAAATTGCGGACCAGCACGCCGGTCATCAGCGGGGAGGCGATGCAGGCGTAGAGGAAGACGGCTTTCATTCCCTTGGCTTTCGACATGTGCCAAGCGATCGGGTAGCTGACCAGAAGGCAGAGTACCGTCACCGTGGCCGCGGTCAAAAGCGAGCGCACAAGGACGCCCCAGTAGTAGGCATCGCCGAAGATACGGCTGTAATGTGCCAGGGTGTAATCCTCGCCGAAAGGCTCGGACGTTCCGGTTGTGCGAAAACTCATCTCGGCCATGTTCGTGATAGGAAGGATCATGAACACGAAGATCAGGGCGATGGCGGGGACCGCCAGAAGCAGCCTGGGTTTGGGCAGTCTCATGGCGCGACCTTGGGCATCAACCAGGCGTGGCTGCGGTCGATTGCGATGCCGACCGCATCGCCAGTGGTGACTTGCGTGTTGGGTTCGGCTGACAGTTTCAGGATGCTGTCATCGGGCAAGGTAATTTCGCAATGAAGCGCAGACCCAAGAAAGGCCGATTTCGTCACCGTGCCCCGGAAGGTGCCGGACTCCGGCATGGTCAGCTCCAGGGCTTCGGGGCGCAGCAGCAGTTCAGCCGGGGCGCCGGAGGCGATCCCAGGCACGCCACCCAGTTCAAGTGTCGTGCCGGCGACGGCGATGGCATAGCGGCCTTCACCTTGTGGCGTGACATCGGTGCACGGGAGGAAATTCGCCTCGCCCGTGAAATCGGCGACGTAGCGTTCAGTCGGTTTCTGGTAGATCTCGCGCGGGGTGGCGAACTGCGCAACGCGGCCCGCCTTCATCACCGCGACCATGTCCGACATGGCCATAGCCTCGGATTGGTCGTGGGTGACGTAGAATGCGGTAATCCCGGATTGTTGCTGCAGGTCGCGGATCAGCCAGCGGACCTCGTCGCGCAACCGGGCGTCAAGGTTTGCCAGCGGTTCGTCCAGCAAAAGCAACTTGGGCTTGAGTACCAGTGCGCGGGCCAAGGCCACACGTTGCTGTTGTCCGCCCGAGATTTCCCGCGGGAGGCGGTCACCCAGACCGTCAAGGCGCACGAGGTCCATCACTTCGTTGACGCGGCTGGTCAGTTCGGACTTCGATACCTTCTGGAGTTTTAGCCCGTAGCCGATATTCTCGGCTACGGTCATATGCGGAAACAGGGCGTAGTTCTGAAAGACCACGCCAAATCCGCGACGGTTGGCAGGGGTCGAGAGGATGGATTCTCCCGCTACCGTGATTTCCCCACCGTTGGGTTCGAGGAAGCCCGCAAGACACCGAAGCGTGGTGCTCTTGCCGCATCCCGAAGGCCCAAGCAGCGTCACCAGCTGGCCGGATTCGGCCTTGAGTGACACGCCGTCGAGCGCAAGAAAATTGTGGTACCGCTTGCGCAGATCCCTGACTTCAACCGTCGCCATAACTCAGATCGTCCGTTCCCAGAGGTCGTTCAAGCCCGGCATGATGGCAAGAGTCTCGTCCCAGTCAAACCGGATTGCCTGGCTGACCACTTCGGGTTGCAGCGGCCATTTCTGCAGTTCCTCGGGCAGTTCCACGGTCTTGTTCGTCGGGGCAATGAGCCAGTTCTCTGCCATCCAGAGTTGGATTTCGGGAGACAGGACAAAGTTGATGTAGTCGAAGCCCAGTTGTTTGTCGGGGTGGTTCTTGAAGACCGAGAAGGAGTGATCGAAGACCAACATGCCTTCTTCGGGCACGACGTAGTCGATCGGCACGCCCTGTTCCTGCATGGTCTTGACTTCGCCCAGGTCGATCGGTGCAACCGAGATTTGGCCTTGGGTGAGAAGCGGGGTCAGCTGCGCCGAGTAACCGATCTGCGGGAACGGCGAGAGTTCCTTGAACTTCGCAACGGCGGTTTCGACGTCGTCACGTCCCGAGCCGAAGTGCTCGCCCGCCCACATGGCCATCATGGTCGCGGCGGAGTTGGTGATCTTGTACAGGCCCAACTGCCCTTTGAAACGGTCATCCCAGAGGTCGGCCCAGCCCTTCGGAGGCTCGGACACAAGGTCGGTGCGGTAGGCGATGACCAGCGGCGCCAGCATGCCGGTGACCGCAGTGTTGCCCTTCAGGATCGCGGGTTCGATCACGTCGGCCATGTTCGGCACGTTCTCCGGCGTCAGCACGGCGAAGTAGTCGTCGTTGCGGATCATCGCGGTGTATTTTTCGTTCAGCATGACGGCGGGGAACGGCGGGTTCTCCGGGCCGGCCGCGCGGAAGCTCGAGATCCAGGCCATGCCGAGCCCGATGTCCAGGTCGAAATCGCGGCCAATCTGTTCTGCGAATTTCGGCATCACATGCTGGCGCCAGTCGTGTTCCCAGCGGCCGCCGAACATGTTGACGATAAATGTGTCGGACTGCGCAAACGCGGGCAGGCCGACGGCGCCGAGAGCGGCGGCACCGGCGGAGGTCTTTAGAAAGTTTCGACGGGAAAGTGTCATTCGTGGTCTCCTGTTGGGGTTGGCGTTCATTTTCGATTGCGGGGATGCCGGGGGAGGAGCCAGCATGCCCCTTGTGGCCCGCCCCTGGTGAGGACGGGATCTCGTGGGCGGCTACATCTCGATTTTCTCAGGGTCGAGCCGCAGGTCGATCAGCATGGGACGGTCCCGTGTCGCGATGGCGGCACAGGCCGCATCCAGGCTTTGCATGTCTTCGACCCGGATCGCATTCAGCCCCAGGGCCGTTGCGGCGGCCACAAAGTCTATCCTGGCGATCATCGAGAGGCCGGGTTTCATCTTTCTGTTGGTGAACTGGACATGCTCTGCGCCATAGCTGCCGTCGTTGCAGATGATTGCGACGAGGTCGACGTTTTCCTGCACCGCCGTGATCAACTCGCTGAGACCGGAGAGCGCGAAGCCTCCGTCGCCGGCAACGAGAACTGTGGGTCGGTCATCTATTGCTGTCGCGGTCCCAATGGCCTGACCCATGGCGCAGCCGATGGCACCAAAGTGCGAGGTGTACACAAGGTCCTGCGGGCGTGTGACCGGCATGTTGCGCCACGCGGTGGTGACGAAGCGCCCGAGGTCCGCCACCAGAACGCGGTCCTGCGGCAATGCTTGGTGCAGGCGGCGCAAGGCGGGAACCATGTCAACGGTGCCATTCGTCGTGACAGAGGGCGCGGGTAGCTGGGCAAAGTTTTCGGCCTCGCCTTGCAGCCGCGCAGCGAGATCGGCGTCACATGCGCCCGATCCCGGGATCTCTGCCATGTCGAGCAACTCAGTGATGGCATCGGCCGTGCCGGCGATGTCGCCGATCAGCCGCAATGTCGGATCATCCAGACGCGGGTTCTCTTCGACATCGGGAAGAACTTGAACAACCCGCTTGCCCTTGGTGTAGGCACGTTCTTCCGTGGTGTGCTTGCTCATGCTCGCGCCGAAGGCGACTATGCAGTCCGACTGCATTATGACCTCGGTTGCGGTCGGGTGGCTCAGGCCACCGCAGATGCCCAGGTCGAATGGCTCTCCGCGGAAAAGCCCCTGGGCTTTCAGCGTGGTGGCCACTGGAGCTTCGATCCGGGCGGCCAGTCTCAGCAAGGCAGAACGGGCCTCGGACCCGATAGCGCCGCGGCCGGCCAGGATCAAAGGGCGGCGAGCGGAAGCCAGCATGCCGGCCGCTTCTTCCAACGCCCCGCCCGAGGCAGGCGCGGTGGCAAAATCGAGAACTGGTGTCACATTCTCCCCGCCCGGGACGGTTGCCCACTGCAGGTCTACCCGCATGTTGAAGACGACCGGACACCGGCGATGCGCTGCGATCCGAAACGCGCGGTCAAGGTCCTGTATTGCGGTCTCGGGGCGGCGCATCTCGACGAATATCGCTCCCGTAGCTGCGACGACCTCACGCTGATCTATCTTCTGCAGGTGCTGCAGGTCGCCCGGAGGAGTGTCGCCGCAGAGCAGTACGAGCGGAATGCCGCCGCGCGCAGCCTCGGCCAATGCGGTGGATACATTCGTGAGTGCCGGGCCGTGGGTGATCGTGGCGACCCCGGTGCGCCCAGTGGTCTGGGCAAAACCGATCGCGGCGAGAACCGCGTTCGCTTCGTGCGTGCAAGGCACGTAGCGGCCCAGTCCGGCATCGACATATGAATCCACCAAGAACAAGTTCGCATCTCCGACAAGACCGTAAAGATGGGTCACGCCGTGACCCACGATGGCCTGCGCGAGTCGCTGATGCAGCTTCATGGGTTGGACCGTGTCTTTCATGATGTGCCGTTCGAAGTTGCCGCTTGATACCTGTCTAATACTTGCCTCCATTTGGTGAAAAAAGATCATTATAGGAATGAGTATGGTTCCAAAAAGTGTTCGACATGTTGCTGCAGTGCCGTTGGTTTCTTCTTTTCTGGAACTGAAAGGCGGGGCTGTTGTAGAGCATCGCTTGCGGATCAAAGCCGCAGATGACGCAATATCCGATGCTATCAAATCGTTCGAAAATGATTGTTCGTCAAAACGTTACGGAGAGTAATACGTCCGAGGTCGCCGAAAGCCACCATAGATGAGCACAGCCTTCACCCCCTCTATTCGAACAGAGGGGGCGAAGGACTTCGAACTATGCCGGTGACACGTTGCATCAAGGATGCCGCTTGCAGAGATAAGTGCAATGGCGCGCCTCTGGGGCCCGGAAAAGGCTGTGGGTCCTGGGTCCCGTCGAAGTCCTAGGGTTGCCCCGGTCCTCAAAGAGGATGCCTCGGGGCGCCGGCACTGTCCGGAGAACAAACCTGCCGCTTTCGTCTTGCTGCCGGTGTAGGGCCTGCCCGCTACCTGCGCGATCCTTGCGTCAACCCTGCCTGACCCTTCCCTCGGCCTTACCTCTGCCCTGCGCAGACGGGCAAACGGCCTGCATAACCCTTCCGCGCGGCAGGGGCGGGGGGATCAATCGAAAGCTCGGATACAGCAAAATCAATGACTTAAGTAAAACTCTCGTTGCGACGCCCTTGCCCTGCCATCCAAGTACTTTTCAGCGCGAAAGTGAGAGAAAAACTCGCTCAGCTATAGCGTTGCGCCACAAGCTTTAGGCCGCTCACCAGCGCGCGTTCGGCCATAGCGGACAGCATGAAGGATCGCCTCCAGCGACGCGTATAGCCAGCCTGGCGCGTAACCAAGACTGTGTAGAGAGATCAGGGGTACGACAGCCGAGAAGAACCGGCAGTATGCATAGCGCCAGATAGCCTTGCAGCCATGATATGGGTCAGGCTGACCGGCGCAGAGAGAACTGGATTGTCAGTCCGCGGTTTCGTCGGGTTTGGCCACCGGCGGCGCGCTCGTTTGTGGGGCCTGAACTTGAGGCTTGAAGCTGCCGAATTTCCGGACAAGAGGCCGCTTCTTGGCAGGCGTGCTCAGGAATTCCTTGAGGTCCAGTTGCTTTTTGGGAACGGAATAACCCATGTATATATCCTTATGTCGATGCAGGTTGCCCGCACCGGGACATTTGGAAAATGCTGTACGGGTCGGGATCATCGCACGGCCGCTGAGGCCGACGCGATCAGGTCTTGCCAGAGCCGTCGCGGGCTTCGCGGGCAGCCTTGAGCTGGGCCGTCTTGTCAGCGCGGGCCTGAGCTTCTTCGTCGAGAACGCGCTTGGCGTTCGCGGTCGTCTTGTCGATTTGGGTGACCGGCTCGGCGGTCTTTGCCTTGGAGGCGGAAACGCTGGGGGCCAGAGGCGTCCCACCGTTCCCTTCCCGAGCTGGAACACCCGCGAGCAGGTCTTCCAGCGTCGGCTTCATGCGAGCGCCAGGTTGCTGGCGGATTCGCGACCGTCACGTCCGGTTTCGATATCGAACGTCACGGCTTGGCCGTCTTCGATACGGCTGATGCCGGCCCGCTCGACGGCGGAGATGTGCAGAAAGATGTCCTTGCTGCCCTGTTCCGGCTGAATGAAGCCGAAGCCTTTGGTGGTGTTGAACCATTTCACGGTGCCATTGGCCATATCCGTGGTCTCCTATTGAAATGCTGCCCGCATGATCGCGACAGCCCGGCAAAGTCGATCCAAGTCGATCAACCGGAACCGGGTCAGCGGCGACAGCATTCGAAGAGAAGAAACATTGGCCCGTTATAAGTGGGGTGTCCGACGGCAAAGCACAAGGGTGGTGTTGGTCGCGAGCAAAGAAAGATGTGCCTCAGGCTTCTGGCGCAACGCTGCTCTGTAGCAGGTCGGTTCCGGCACGAGAGATTTCAGTCGAATTGTCCGCATCGCTGCGCACATCGACGGTGACGTCGAGTCCAAGGAAATCCGCATAGGTGCCGTGAAAACTGCCGGACACGGGCGAAATCTGATGGATGTTGCGCGCCACCGCGACAGCAATCAGGTTGGCCGAGCCGACGGATCTGTTCGTCGGGTCAAAGGCGATCCATCCAGCGCCGGGCACAAAAACTTCGACCCAGGCGTGAGTGGCGCCTGCATCCGTCGTGCCGACTTTTTCGGCGGACGGGTTGTACAGATAACCCGAGACCAGCCTTGCCCCGAAGCCCAAGAGCCGGACGGCCTCGGCAAACAGAACGGCGATATCACGGCAGGTCCCCCAGCCCCGATCGAGGGTTTCGAGCGGCCCCTGCGTTCCCTCGGTCTCGCGGCCTTGATAACGGATCTGCGCGGCGATGGCATTGCTGATGTCCTTCAGCAGAGCCAGCGTATCTGTAGGTTGCGGCGCGACAAACGGGTCGACCCAGCCACGCAGGCGCTTGAACTGATCCCAGTATTGCGGTTGTGCGAGAGGGCCAAGGTCCGTCAGCTCATCCGGTGAATAGGTGAAGGGAAACTGCATGGCCGAGGCGGCGATCGGGAAAACCGGCCAGACCGGCGCATGCAACTCGACTACCATCCTTGCCGTGATGTCAAGTTCGCGCGCCGGCGACCGGAAAAGCGCAGTGGCGACGGCATTGCCGGCCACATCGTGCGACCAGTCGAGGACGGGCGCGGGCCGGATCCCGAGATCGAAAGAGACAAGGCTGAGATCCCGTGTCTCGCGTGGGCGCAGCATAAGTTGATGCCGACCCAAGGTGATGTCGCGACAAAACGTGTAGCGGGTTTTGTGGATGATCGACAGGCGGGTCATGGACTTCGCTACGCTGATCGCCCGCCACGACGGCGCCCTGTCGAAACGCCTTCCGGCACCGAGCCGCGCCAGGCTATCGATCCCTTGCAGCGCGGACAGATGCGCTCGCCAAAGCCTGCACTCGGAAAGGTCTTGCGGCAGCAGAGACAGATACGATCGGCTGCGATGTCCGCCTTTGCGCGTGGGTGGGAATTGCCTTGAAGTGTGTTGATCTCGTCGCTCATTCGCCGATCCCCGGTCGCGGACTTCCCGGACAGGGGCCAGACCCATCGTCGACAGGCGCGCGTTGCGGGATGGTTTGCGCCATTTGCGCCGCGCGGGACCAGTACAGATGGCGGAGATCGGCTTCCGAAACGCCGTCCGCCGTCATGACGAGGCGGATCATCGGGTCGGCCAGCATCTGATCGAGAAAGGCGACAGGTTGGAAACCGCCCGTGCCGATGCTTTCATCAAAGCCGGGAAGATCGAACGGGTTGTCAAAGAAGAAGGTCGGGGTGGTCGGTTGTGTCATGGAAACACTCCTTGATTTCTGAGGAAACACGCGCGACACGGCCTGTCCCGTTGGACAGACCGGCGCGTGCTGCGGAAGGTCTACGGCGCGGGTCGCATGGCGTATTGCCAGCGTGTCGCCAAAGTTAGTTGGCCGGGTGTTTATGCCCGGTTGTCCTCGCCGTCGCTTTGGACATCGCGGGTCCAGACTTCGAAGCCCGACAACGTGCCCGGCCCAAAGATTTGCGTGAGCGGCACGTCTGCCGCGTCACGCCCGCGCGCCACGAGGATACGACCGGTGCGGCGTGTGTTGTTGCGCGGATCGAAAACCCACCATTGGCCGTCCAGGAACACCTCCATCCAGGCGGCGAAATCATCGTCCGCATGGGGCAACGGTTCTCCGATCTCGCTGATATATCCGGTACAGTAGCGCGCCGGGATGTTCATGCACCGACAAAAGGCGATGGCCAGATGGGTGAAGTCGCGGCAGACGCCATAGCCGCCCGCAAGCGTCTGGGCCGCCGTCCGCGTGGCATCCGCCCGCATGTAGTCGAAGGTGATCGTGGCGTGGACGTAGTCACAGATCGCCTGCACGCGCGCCCATCCGGGCGCCGTGTGTTCAAACAGCGCCCAGGCCCGTTCCGACAGCAGGTCCGTATCGCAATACCGGCTGCCCAACAGAAAGACGAGCGTCTCGAAGGGCAGGTCCTGCACCGCATGTTGTCTTGCATCCGGCTTGAACGGATCTGGCAGCCCCGCATCGCGAAAGACCCCGTCAGTCGTCAACGTGAACTCGCCCGCAGGCGCCACCAGCCGCGTACACCAGTTGCCGAACCCGTCGCGATAGCTTTCCAGCGGCACGCTTGGCTCGGTCACGAGGTAGTCCGCCCGCTCTAGATCGCCAAAGCGCGAGTAGTGCGCGTTCAGGATCGCGATCATCGGTGTCGGCTGGGTCAATGTATGGCTGATGCGGCAGCCGATATGCATCCGCAGTCTGGGCGTGTATGTGGCGGCTGGTCTCCAGCGCTGGTCATCGCTCAAGGGCGCAAACTCCATTCTTCGAGGTAAACTCCTTGTCGCAGCGCCATCGAGTTCCCGAGCGATCGAGATGTGCATTCTCAGGCAGTGTGATCGCGATAAAGGCCGTGTCGCTGGGCGCGTAGCCGCGCATAGAAGACCAGCCCGGACCATAAGACCGGCCCGTGGCGTAGGCGTTGGCAGGAAGGGTCAGCTTGACGCAGGCGCCGTCGGTCAGCTGAAAGCCAAGGTCGCAGGTCCAGCCATCGCCGTAGCTGCGCGTCGTGGCATGTGCCGGAACCGGGCCGGTGCCAACCTGTGCAAGCGCAGGCCCCGCCAACGGGACAACGGCAACGATTTGGCCAAACACACGGGCCAAGCCGCGCATCATCCCTTGTCGACCTCGCCGGTGTCGGGCGCGGCGAGATCGATGGCGGCAAGGCAAGCCTGCGCGATATCGCGATCTGGCCCGTCAGCGCCGGGCACGGTGGCCCAGCCCGCCTCCATCAGGGCATCACGCTGTTGATAGCGCGACGCGGTACGGATCGTCTCGATCTTTGCCAGGCGTTGCGGATCGTTGCGCGCCATGTCGAGACAGATCGGAACCATCGCCGTGGTCAGAGTTTGCTGGGATAAGTCCTCGGCCCTGTCCTTTGCCGTGCCGCCAGTTACCCAGCCGCCCCAGGAAAAACCGACGATGGCAAGGGCCGCAGCGCCGAGCAGGGCACCGTAGATACCCGGCTTTAACCAATCGGGAGTGGTTATTTGAAATCCTCCCGCGGAGAAAGCGCCGCGTCGCTTTGTGATGCCGAAACAGGTCATCAAACGACTGCCGCACGCAAAAACGCACGGCAGTCGTGTGACGCACGTGCGGCGGCAGGAATACGGCCTGAACCCGATTCTTCCGGATCCTCACCGTACGCATAGATGTCATGAGAACTGCGCCGCGCTATGCGGCAAAGCCTATTTGGCTCACCACCTTGTAGAGTATTTCTTTACATAAAACAAGTCGTAGCTCGGCCTTTCGAAGGCAAGCTCTGATGCGTTGCTTTGGCTGGGTTGCCGGAACCATTGGCGTGTGTTGAGTCTTTTCGGCCGCTGCGCCGAATTTCCTGCGCTTACATCTCGTCCGCAGCGACCCAAGGGCAAGTCCAAACGCAGAACGGCCATTCGTGATCGTGCAGGACAACCTGCGACAGGAAATCCTGAAAAGCCGTGTACTGGATGGATGGGTGGACAACCCGAACGCCTGGGTGTGGGAACATGTCGGGACGGTTCACACCGTTCAGGGCCGTGAAGCCGGGGTCGTGGTCTTCGTTCTGGGCGCGCAGATGTCTTCGCAAAACGGAGCGCGGGCCTGGGCTGGCGGAAGGCCAAACTTGGTCAACGTGGCCGTTACCCGCGCAAAAGCTTCCTTGTACGTGATTGGCAATAGGCAGCTTTGGAAATCTGCAGGCGTGTTCGCTGTGTTGAACCGGTATCTTCCCGACGGCGGAAACCTCGGATCTCCGGAATGAACGAAATCTGGCCGTGGATCACTCAGAACTTCAACAACCGTGAAATTGCGGGAGCCGCTTGGGTCGTTTTGATTCTTGGCCTTGTGTCGATAAAGAAAGACGTTCGCAAATCGCTGTTAGGGGTCGTCCGAGCGATAGCGGACAGAAGATTATGATTATCTTCGAATCGTTTGCCGGTTGGATCGGCTTTCTTGCATGGTCTGGGAGCAGGATCGGGCTTTGGACATCCAGTCAAATCGCGCCGACGGCTGTCTGGTACTTTGTCGGCGGCCTGCCATTGTTGTTACGCGCATTCGAAGCCAAAGAGGGAACACAACATTTTCGCGGATATGCCACAGCCGTTCTCAGCGGGACGACTTTGATCGAGTTTATATATGTTGCGAAGACGTTTAGTCTGCCCACCCAGTTGATCCTGACACCTATTGTCACATTCATCGCGCTACTTGCAGTCGTCTCGGAGCGCGATCTGGAGCGCGCTGCTGTCAATAAGCTGCTTGCATGGGTATTGGCCATCGCGGCTTTGACCATTCTATGGCATTCCGTCTCTCAAATCTGGGCGGAGCTGGAGACATTCTTCACGATAAAAACAGCACGATGCTTTATCCTGCCAATCTACCTCGCCATATTTTTCATCCCATTTATCTATGCACTTCATTTCTATTCGCAATTTGATGGTGCTCTTATTCATACAGACCAGAAGACTTTTCAATATGATGAGTTGAGGGCTAACGCCAAGAAACGCTTCATTTTGACGTTCATGGCGCGACCGTGGTTGTTGAGGCGAGCCACCCGGAAATTCCACATTATGCCAGCCAGAGTCGCGGCTGATATCGATGAAATTATCCATGATATACTGCAATATGAGCGGCAGGAGGAGAGTCCCCCCGAAGTTAATGACTCAGAGGGCTGGAGTCCTTTTGCCGCGGTGGCGACGGCGAGGAATGGCAGTCAGGGGGAGCAGCCCGCGATCTGGATGAAGGCATCCTTCCTGGCATTGGTAACTACTCGTTTTTGGGCATCGAAGGAGTCGTAAAGCAGTTCAAGATTCGTGGACATTTTGTCGACCGATATCTCGCAAACGAAGCATTGGCCGAGTTTATCAGGCTTGCTTGGGAACTTTGCAAAAAGGCTCTGAAAGGAAATTCCGGCGTCATTCAGGAACAGCTTGCGCGTTGCAAGCCTCGGATCTTCTTACGGCCTCTCGTCAGTGAGACCCCAGGACTTGCCTCAACGATCTGACCGAAGCAGGACCTATTGGAACAAGTGCCAAGCCGAGACCGGCACAGGGGCCGCAAACCCCGCACCTCTGCTGATGGCCGAAAGATCTCGGGGGCGAGAAACTCGCGCTGCTGGTGCTGGCCAGCAAATCCGGGCTGCACGCCATTGCCAAGCTGGTCAACCGGCAACTCTTCAGGTTAGCGCGGGCCAGGAGTTCCATTAACTGCCTGTGAAGATCATTACCGTCGCAGTGGTGCCGCATCTGTCGCAAAACAGCCCGGCGCGCTGGGACGCAGATTCGAAAGAGGTCATAGGCGAGCGGAAGGCCGAGGAAGCCGAGTGAGCGCCCGGGCGCTGAATTCATTTCCATGATCTCGCATTAGGGCACGATGCGCCAGACAAATGCCTTGGCACGTGGAGATCTGGATTGGCTCATCGCACCGGAGGCGGATTGGCCGCTAAAAAAAGCGGGATTTGCTTGGTGTCGCGGCACAGCGTCTGGAGGCAGGGTTTCCGAAGCGCAGGATTGGAAGGCCCCGGACGGCCCCGGGTTTCTGTCTTGCATTTACGCCTTGGTGGCTACGATGTGCCAGGAGTCCAAATCACCCAAAACTGTCCCAATGGCGCTGACGTCAGACAGCGCGTGGGCTACCATCATTATTTGCGCGACCGGTGGTTGGTCCGAGAAGCAGTTCAAACATTGCGCCCGCTGCCGCTGATGGATCGGCGCCATCTTGAACTGAAACACCACCCAGTGGGACGTAGGACCTGGTCTGCGGGCAGTGGCCAGCCCAGTTTGGCCGTTCCATTTCAGCGAGACAGATCCCGGGCAATACTTTCTGTGAGGGATGTGAGAGCCGCTGCTTGTGCCGCGGCGATGGCGGCCGGTCCCTTGTTCGCAAGCGGGATGGCAATGTCGAAAAGCCGCGCCTTGGATGGGAGCGGCGGAGGCACTTGGCGCGGCGGCTTGTCGAAATCCGGGTCGTCGATGGGGTCCGGCGTTTCGGACCCCATGAAGTACTGCCCCGACATGCGGAACACGTTCTCATTTGTGGCAATGAAGGTCTCGAACCTGATGTCCAGCACCCCCTGCGGCGGCTCCGGGAGCGGCCAGGGCTCGGGTGCCACTTTGGCAGAGGTCATCTGGTTCAACTGCCGGCTCACCTGAAGCGTCGTCGCGCGTTCCGGCTCATCCGCCCAAAGGCCGAACTCGGCCTCCCGCACGACGCCTTTCTCGTCCTGGATCGCGATCTTTTCGTCCGCCGCATAGGTCGGCAGGCTGACCGTCCGGACCAGCAGCGTCGAGACGCTGGCCCGCACATGCAGGTCGGAAGGTTTGCTTTCCACGAGGTACTGTGGGCCACCAGTGCCGCAAGCGGTCAGGCTAAATATGGCAAGGGCCGCAGCCAGTGTCTTGAAGGTCATGTCACCGTCCCATCAGCAGCGAGTTCGGGTTTCTTTGGAGCGTCCGCGCCAAGGTGCGCAAGGCGTCTGCGGCCTCGCTGATATCGCGCAACGTCGACAGGGCATTGGTGATCAGGCGCGAGCTGTCGTCATAGGCACTGAGCACGTTTTCGGTCCGGGCGGCAAGCGTATTGAGCCGCGCCGTGAGCTTGGGCAGTTCCGCCACCGCAATTTCCACCGCGTCAGCCGCGGCGGCGGCCGAGGAAAACACCTTGTTCACGTTCTCGGTCGCCCCGCTTTCGCGCAGGCCAGCCGTGATCTTGCGGGCCTCTTCCAGTGTCGCCTCGGTCTTGGCAAGCGTTGCCTTCAGATCCGGGACCAGGGTCTGCAATTCCGCCATCGTGGCATTGATGCCGGGCACAAGCGCGCGCGTTTCCTCGGCCGCCACGATGGTATTCGCCGAGTCGATCAACGATTGCAGCGACGTAAGAAGCTCCTCGACGGGCAGGTTGTTGATCCGCTGGAACACGCCTTCGGCCGTTGCGTTCAGATCGGCGACGTCGGCCTCGACCGTGGGCAGTTGCGGCAGCTTGTCCTCTGTCATCGTGACTTCCGCGGCCTCTGCCTCCGGCAATTCCACGAGGTCGACGACCAACTGGCCCGACAGCAGGCTTGCCGTCGCCAGCCGGACGCGCAGACCCTGGGCGACGTAGTCGCGCAGGAAATTCAGCCCGTCCTCCGGTCCGGCCCCTTCGCCAAGGCCCAGCCGCGCCGGGTTGATGGCAAGGGTCGCATGCAGTTGCACGACCTTGCGGCCGCTTTGGTCCGAGGCGATCATGGCGACGTTTTCGACCGCGCCCACCTGCACGCCGCGAAACCGGACGATCGCCCCTTCCGACAGGCCGCCAATGGATCCGTCGAACACGGCCAGCACCTTGAGGCTGTCGAGGCTCGGGTCGTCCAGCAGGCTGGCCCGCGCCGCGGCCTGATTGGCGTAGAGCGGAAAGACCTGCCCCTGTTCCACGGCCTCGCCGCCGGCGACCATCGTGTCAAAGCTGATCCCACCCTGCACCAGCGAGGCGACGGACGAGAAATCCAGCGACACGCCACCCGGCCCCAGAGAGACCGAAACGCCCGAGATGTCCCAGAAGCGCGTGTTGGTCGAGAGGTTGCGGTCATGTGGGGCCTCGACGAAACCGCGTATGATGACGCCGTCGCCGGTATCGGTCAGTTCAGGTGCCTCCACCGCCCCCACGGGGATGCCGCGATAGAGGATCGGCGCGCCGGCCACGATCGAATTTCCATCGCGCGCGGACAGCTGTATCGCCGTGCCCTTGCGCGTCGGATCGGCCAATGGCGCGCGTGCCAGCCCCGTAAAAGCAGTCTGCGCGGTTCCGGCCTCGGAATCCCAGCTGCCCTCGATGTAGACGCCCGACAGCACGGTGTTCAGACCGCTGATGCCCTGCGCGGACACCTCGGGCCGGACGACCCAGAAACGCGCATCCTCGTCCATGTAAGGCGCAAGCTTGCGATCCACCCGCACCGCGACGATGACCTCGGACAGGTCGTCGGAAAAGCTGACTGTTTCGACGAGCCCTACAGAAACCTCGCGGTATTTCAGCTCGGTCTTCTCTGCGGCCACGCCAGAGGCGCTTGGAAAGGCGATCTCGATCAGCACGCCCCTTTCAGCGTAGCTTTGCCAGGCGATGCCCAGAGACACCGCAAGTGCAAGGATCGGTACCAGCCAGACAGGCGACAGCCGCGACATCGGCCCGCGCCGAGCAGGGCGCACGATAGGGTCTGCCGGGGAAGGTTCGGTCATCGGTCCTCCTCGTCTGCGTCCCAGATCAGCCTCGGGTCGAGGCTTTGCGCAGACAACATCGTAAAGGCTACCGAAAGCGCGAAACTGACTGCCGCAATCCCAGGGTTAACGTTAGCGACCGAACCCAGATGGACAAGGGCAGAGAGGATCGCAACCACGAAAACATCGATCATGGACCAGCGGCCGATGAATTCGACCACTTCGAAAAGCATGTGCCGATGATGGACCGACATCCGCGAGCGGCGTCCCAGGCTCATGGCCAGGTAGCCGATGGCAAGGAATTTTCCGATCGGGATCAGGATGCTGGCGACGAAGACGATGGCGGCCACCGCATAGGCGCCGTGGTGGAAAAGCTCGATCGCGCCGCCGACAATCGTGCTTTCCGAGCTTTCGAGCAGCGTGTTTGTCCTCAGCATAGGGTAGATGTTGGCGGGGATGTAGACAAGGACCCCCGCTGCAAGCCAGGCCCAGACGGCCTGCAGGGACTGGCGCCCGTCCGGGTCCAGTCCCGAGCCGCAGCGGCCACAGCTCTCCGTTCCCGGGGGATAGACCCGGCCACAATGGCTGCAGGCGACCAGGCCCGCGCGTTGCGCCGAGATCAGCGCCGCGTCGTTTCCAGGGATTTCCATATTGTATACCGGCACATCGTGTTGTCCTGAAGGACGTTGACGACAACGAGAACTGCAAAAGCCCAGAACGCGGGACCAAGGCTGACCGTGGCCAGCCCGGCGACCTTGACCAGCGCCACGGCGACACCAAGAACAAATATCTCTGCCATCGACCAGGGGCGCAAGCGTTCGGCCAGCCTGAAGGCATGTGCTGCGAACCGGTAGGGCTGCCGCTTCTGGACCAGGGGGAGGAGGGTGTAGATGATCGCGACCAGGCGGGCGGTTGGAATCAGGATGATGAGAAAGGCCACGGCAATGGCGAGCGGCGCCATGATCCCCTGCGAAAAAGCCATTGCGGCGTCCAGCACGGAAGCGCGGTTGTGCAGGCCCGCCGCCTGCAATTCGATGAACGGAAAGAAAACCGCGCCGGTCATCAGGATGGTCGACGTCACTGCCAAGGCAAGAACATTGCGCACTGCGTTCTCTCGGGGAGCGGCCAGAACCCGACCGCAACGCCGGCAGCATGCGGCATGATTTGTCGGAACACTCGGCTCGACATGCAAGGTGTCGCAAGTCGGACAGGCGATGAGCGGTTTGCCGGCGAAATCGGCTGGCAGTTCTGTTGTCACGCACCTTCCTCCTTTGCCTCGCGTTGGGCAGGGACGATGATCGGCCCCGCCTGATTGTTCCGCGTCGAGTGTTAGTGCATGGTAGGTCGTTGGTCCATCGGGGCGATGGTTTTCACGGCTGACGGGCATTGGCCTGACAGGTTGATTGCGCCAGCAAACTTCAAGCCCCTTGCGCGTCTTTAACTTTGACAACAGGGGCATCGGGAAAGCGCGCGGTCTTCTACCGCGCTTACCCGACCGCCTGAACCATCATTGCGACATCGTGGAAATCGGCAACAAGATCTGCCGCTCCAAGGCCCGCTTGTATCGAGACCGCCGCTGGCCGGATGCGGCTGCGCTGTGTGGAGGTCACACCGCATAGGGCCAGATTCCGTGGCGCCGGAAGGGGTCATCTTTGGACGCCGATAAGGGGACCATAGTCTGTGCCGATTGACACGCAGTCCTTGGTCCTGCCTTGGGATATCGTCTCGCACCGTCCGCTCTCATTCCATTAGCGCCTGTTTGCGGTGCGGCTGGCAAACTCCATCAGGCGTTTGAACTTCGGACAGTCCATGTGGGTCTCGGCCGGGCAATCGGCGACATGGCGCAAGGCATCCCTCAGCCGTGTCAGCCCCTTGATCTGCTGATCGAGCATGTCGGCGCGCTGGTGCAGCTCGGGGCGCGGCAATTGCGGAGACCCATCCCCGGCGAACATCCCCTTGATGTCGTCAAGCGAGAACCCGGCCAGTTTCCCCAACGAGATCAAAGCTAGTTGCGTCAGCACCGGGGTATCGAACTGCCGACGCAGCCCGTGCCGGCCGACCGATTGGATCAGGCCGATTTCCTCGTAGTACCGAAGCGTCGAGGGCGGGATGCCGCTGTGTCTGGACACCGCGCCGATGTCGAGAAGATTCATGGTTGACCTAAAGTTGACTTGAAGTGGCAGGGTAGCTGTCCACTGGCACTCAAGGCAAGAGGACCCCCTCCATGAACACCGCATCGCAGAACCGCACCGCCATACCTGTCTTGATCGCATTGGCAGGGGCGACCCTATCCGCATCGCTTGGGATCAGCGTTGCCTCGGTCCTGTTGCCCACGTTGACCCGCAGCTTTGCCGTGTCGGTGACCGAGGTACAGTGGGTCGTTTTGGCCTATCTCGTCTCGGTGACCATCGCCATCGTCTCGGCCGGTCGCATTGGCGACCTCTTCGGTCATCGCCGCGTGCTGATCGGCGGGCTCAATCTTTTCGCTGTCGCCTCGGTCATTTGCGCAACCGCACCGGGTCTTGGTGTTCTGGTTGCGGGGCGCGCCGCGCAGGGACTGGGTGGGGCGATCCTGATCGCGCTGCCGATGTCCCTGGCCCGTGACCTGGTTCCGGAAGGGCGGCTTGGCATGGCGATGGGCCTTCTTGGGACCACATCTGCCTTTGGAACGGCGCTCGGGCCGTCGCTGGGTGGTTTGCTCCTGGCCTGGAGCGACTGGCGCTTGGCCTTCTGGCTGCTCGCCGGGTTTGCCTGTGCGGCGCTGGTCCTGGTTGCCTGGTCGATCAGGTCAGACCACCGGCGAAATGCGGTTTCCGTCCGCGAACTGGATCTGCCGGGAACGCTTGTGCTGGTGGTGGCCCTTGCGGCATATGCCCTCGCGACGAGCGGGGGCGTTTCTGGCGTACCGGTGTCGCCACCTGTGCTGATGTCCGGTGCACTGATCGCGATTCTTCTGTTTGTTTTCTTGGAATGCCGCGTGGCGGCGCCGCTTGTGCCGATGGGCCTGTTGCGAGATCGGGCCGTGGGCATCGGTTTTGCCATGAACCTCGCCATAGGCACGGTCATGATGTCCACCCTGGTGGTCGGCCCATTCTTCCTGGCCTTTTCATTGGGGTTGAGCGAAGCGCAAGTCGGTCTTGTTCTCGCCGTGGGGCCTGCGGTTGCCGCGGTGTCCGGGATCCCGTCGGGCTGGTTGACCGACCGACTGGGCGCAGGCCGGGTGATGGTCCTGGGGCTGGGTCAGATCATCATTGGACTGCTTTGCCTGGCCTACCTGCCGCGTCTCTTCGGGGTTGGGGGATATGTCGCCGCGCTGGTGGCCTTGACCCCGGCATTCCAGATGTTCCTTGCGGCAAACAACACTGCGGTCATGTCTGGTGCCGCGCAGGCGCAACGCGGTCGGCTGTCCGGGCTTCTGGGGCTTTCTCGAAACCTTGGGCTGATGACCGGCGCATCCGCGATGTCGACCGTCTTTGTCATCTTCCTGGGCACCGGGGATGCCACGCAAGCGACGGCCGAGGAGGTCGGAAGGGCCTTTTCGATGACCTTCGCGGGCACCGCGGTGCTGGCCTTGGTCACATTGGCCCTGGCCCTGCGGAGCCTGGCCAGTGGTCGATACAGGACACTGTCACTCCGGCGGAGTGGCTGAGCCGATCTGGCCTCTCCGAAGCGGTCTTTCGCAAGAGGGACCGCATGTCCTGCAGCGAAGTGCGGATGGGTGGGGCTGGCGATCGCGTGACAGATCCTGCGGCGGCTGTGGTCAGGCACCAAAAAACATGGGAGTTTCCCCGATTTCAAAGGCTTGGTGACAACAACTTGCCTGCGGCAACCTGCGGAATCTGGTTGAAACGGGTATGGATTATTCTGTTCTTCAGCTTGCCGCGCTGGCGGCCTCGGCGCTTGCGATCGGGGGGCTCATGGGGGCGACCTCGGTCGGGGGTGTGCTGCTTGTTCCGATGATTGCCCTGATCTGCGAGGTTCCGATTGCGCAGGCGATCCCTGTGGGCATGACGGTCGCTCTCTGCTCGGGCCTTGCGGGGTCCTGTGTCTTTGCCCGACATGGCCGGGTCGACAGGCGGGCGGCGCTGGCGTCTTTCGTGCCAGCGGGGCTGGGGGCCATGATCGGGGCGGTCCTGCTGCCCGTCGTGCCGCCCGGGGTCATCACATGTGGCATGGTGACGGTCTGTGCGCTGGGTTTCGTCGGCAGTCTCCGGAACCGGGATGCCGGACCAACCAAGTCCGAAGGCATGTCCGGCTCGGTGTTCGGCGCGCTGTTCGGCATGGTGGGGCTGGGCTCTTCCCTGTCGGGAACAAGCGGCCCGCTGCTGTTGGTTCCACCGCTGCTCTGGCTGGGGAAGGACCCGCGCGAAGTGACCGGTATGGCGCAGGTGATCCAGCTGCCGGTGACTGGCTGTGCCTGTATCGGCTTTGCGGTCCTGAACGTGATCGACGTGCAGCTTGTGGCACTGCTTGTCTTGCCGGTTGTGGTCGGCGTCATCGCCGGGGCCCGTTGGGCGCAGGCCCTGGCGCCGGGGCGGTTGCAGCCTCTGTTGTCTATGGTTCTCTTGCTGGCCGGCTTGCTCACCGTCCTGCGTTGAGCGGGAAATCAGGCCCAGAGCCAGACACCCAGCGCAGCAACCGCCAGCAGCCAGATCGACAGGCCGGCCATCAGGGCAAAGGCCCCGCCGCTGGCGCGCAGCAGTTTGCGGGGCGCACTGCCCAGGCCCAAGGCGGCGACGGCGGTGACCAACAGCGCGCCGGACAACGTCCTGCTGCCGTCCATGACAGCGGCGGGCAGGGCGACCACCTGGTTGAGCATCATCAGGACGACGAAGGCGACAACGAACCAGGGCAGGCGGAAACCGCCACGTGCCTGTTCTGTCCCGGTCGTCACCAGCAAGAGCAGGACCGGCAGCATCGCGACCCGCGTCATCTTGGCCAGCGTGGCGGTCTCTCCGGTGGTTTCCGACACGGAGAACCCGGCCCCGATCACTTGCGCGACATCGTGGATGGAGGCGCCTAGGATGATGCCCTCTTGCAAAAAGTCGAACCCGGCCAGCCCGAGGAGAACCGGGTAGAAGATCATCGCCACCGTCGACAGGGCCGTCGCGGTCATGATGACCAGCAGGGTGTGATCATCCTTGCCCTGGAACCCACGGGTGACAGAGGCCAGCGCCAGAGCCGCCGAGGCGCCACAGATCGCAACGGCTCCGGAAGCGATCAGAGAGGCAGGCCCGGACCAGCCCATCGCCCGTCCGATGGCCAGTCCCAGCAGGATCGTGCTTGCGCTGCCCAGGAGGATGAGCAGGAAGACCGCGGGGCCGAGGTCAAACAACTGCTCGAACGAGATACGCAGCCCCATCAGGGCGACCCCCAGTTTCAGCCCGGTCGAGGCCACCAGCCGGATCCCGGTTGCGGTGCGTTCATCTTCGGCCAGGAAGGACATGGCCATGCCCAGCAACAGCGCAAACAGCATGACCGGCGCGTCATAGCGTGCGGCGATGGCAAAGGCGGCGATGCTGATGACCACGGCCACCGCGACGCCGGGCAGGTGCTCTTCGGCGCGGGCGCGGAGGATCGACAGCGGCGGCGAGACGCGCGTTAGGTTCATTCTTCCAGGCTTTCGAGGTTGTGGATGATGATCTCGCTGCGCGTTATCTCGAGAACGCCGGCGGATTTCAACTTGTCCAGCGATTGCGTGACCCACTGTCGGGTGGCGCCCACGATGGCGGCGATCTGTTCATAGGTCAGGGTGCGATCCACGACGATGGTCTGGCCTTCCTCGCGCCCATGCGCATCGGCGAGGATGACAAGCAGCTGTCGCAGCCTCTCGGACACGGTGCGCGTGCCCAGCATCTGGATCAGTGCGGAATAGCTCTTGCCCTTGGCCACCAGCCCGTCGATCACGGCGATCGCCACCTCAGGCACTTCCCGGACCAGGTGGTGCAGGCTGGTGCCGGAGAGGAACAGCAGTTGGCAGTCCTCCAGCGCATCCGCTGACCAGACGTGTCGGCCGCGGCCAAAGACCTCTGGCCCGCCGACGAAATGGCCCGGGCTCCAGTAGGCGAGGGTGATCTCGCGCCCCGAAGGGCCGGTGTAGAAGGTCCGCACGCGGCCTTCCTCGATCACCCAGACGCCGGTATGGGCCGCGCCCTGGTGAAAGATGCCTTCCCCCTTGGCAAAGCTGCAGCGCGTGCCAAGCTTGCGGACTTTCTTGCGCTGATCCGGGGACAGGCTGGCGAGGAAACCGGCGCCCTCGTTGAGTTCGAGGAAATACTCCGACAGGTAGATCGCGCCGGGGCCGGTGTTGTCGATGTCGGTCTCTTCGCTCATGGGCGCGGCGCCGAGGCAAGGTAGGCGGCGATGGCCGCGATCTCGCCGTCGTCGGCAGGCATCATCGGCCCGTGGGGAAGGCACCCCAGGTGCGTGCCGCGCGTGCCATCGCGAAAGTCCCGCATCTGTTTGACCAGGTAACCCGCGTGCTGCGCGGTAAGGTGGGGCACGCCCAGATACGGGGTCTCGGCGTCATGGCAGGTGCCACAGTTCCGCGCCTCGTAGAGGGCGCGGCCCTCGGCATTCCCCTGAGGCGCCGGGGCGGGCGGATCCTGGGTCGAGAACCACTCGACCACCACCGCGATCTCCTCGGGTTTCAGCTCGGTCACGATGCTGCTCATCTGCCCCCCGTCGTTGTGTCTATCTCCCGACAGGAAGGCGCGGACCTGGTTTTCGATGTAGACCGGCTCTTGTCCCGCGAGGTTGGGAAAGCGGGCATTGGCTGACACCCCGAACAGTCCGTGGCAGAGCGCGCAGCGTTCGTAGGGTGGAAAGGCCTCGGCGTCGAAATCGGCGCTGGCCGGTGCCGCCATTGCCAGCGCAATGGCGATGAAGGCGGCTTTAGGACCCATGCCGCAACCGTGTGACCGGAACCTGCACCGGCAGGGTTTCCCCGTTCGCAAACGTCAGGGTGAGCAGGACCGTGTCGCCCTCTGCCTGCTTCGCGGCAGGATGCATCAGCATGACGTGCAGCCCGCCGGGGGTGAAGACGATGCTCTGACCGGCGGCGATGTCGATGGCATCCACCGCGGACATCGTCGCCACGTCCCCCATGTCCTCGGAGCGGTGCAGATGCGCCATCGCGTATCCCTCGGCCCGGACGCCGATCAGGCGGTGCGTTTCCGGGCCGTCGTTGGTCAGGTTGAAGTAGGCGGCATGGGCCATGACGCCCGGCGGGGCCATCGGCACGAATGCGTCCGAAACGGTCAGGCCGCCGGCGGAGGCGGCGAGGGGCATCATCAGCGAGAGGGAAAAGACAGCAAGGCGTTTCATTGGTTCAGGCTCCTGCGGTAGGCGATTTGCAGACGGGCAAGGAATTCGGCGGTGGCGCCGGGGTCAAACGGCGGCTGCAGCTTGGCCCGCAGAGTCCCGTCCGGGGCGATCACCGAGACCGCGGAACTGTGCTGCACCTCGTAATAGCCCGAGGCATCCGGTTTCATCAGGCGATAGAAACTGTCTGTCGCCTCGATCAGGGTGTCGATCTGGTCGCGCGTGCCGGTGAAGCCGCGAAAATCCGGGTGAAAATAGCGCGCGTAGTCACTGACGGTCCCGGAATCTCGCGCCGGATCGACCGAGACAAAGACCACTTGCGGGACATTGTCCGGCCGTACCCGCATTGATGTCTCGGAGACGGCGGCCTCGAGGTTGCCCAGGGTGAAGGGGCAGACATCGGGGCAGGAAAGAAAGCCGAACATCACCAGCGTCCAGTGTCCGTTTAGGGCGTCCTTGTCCAAGGTCTCGCCCAGATCGTTTTCCAGGTGAAAGGCGGGCAGGGCCACGGGCTCGTCCAGTTCGACGCCCTGGACCTGGGCCATCAGCGGCGCGGCAATGAGCGACAGGAGAATGGCAAGGCGTCTCATGCGTTCTGGCTTTCGAAGGATTTGCGGCTTTCGGCCTTGATCGTGGCCAGGCAGTGCTGGCGCGCCTGCATGTAGGCCGGTTCGGTGGCCATGTCGGTCGAGCGTGGGCGGGGCAGGTCGATGCGCACGTCCTCGATGATGCGCCCAGGGGCCGCGCTCATGATCAGGACGCGGTCGGCCAGGAACACCGCTTCGTCGACGTCATGGGTGACAAAGACAACCGTCGTGCCGAACTTGCGCCAGATATCCAGCAGGCTTTCCTGCATCATCAGGCGTGTTTGCGCGTCGAGCGCGCCAAAGGGTTCGTCCATCAGCAGGACAGACGGGTAATTCGCCAGCGCCCGCGCGATGCCGACCCGTTGCTGCATCCCGCCCGACAGTTCCGCCGGGTAGCGGTCACCGAATTTCTTCAGCCCCACGAGTTCGAGGAAGGTATTGGCGGTCGATCCGGATTCGGTCCGGGAATGCCCGGCCATGCGGGGGCCGAAAGCCACGTTTTCATAGACCGTCTTCCAGGGCAGCAGCGAATACTGCTGAAAGACCATGCCCCGGTCCGGCCCGGGTTTGCGCACCTCCTTGCCGTCGACCAGGACCGCGCCTGTCGAGGGTTCGACGTAGCCGGCGATGGCATTCAGGAGCGTGGACTTGCCGCAGCCGGACGGCCCCAGGATGCAGACGAATTCGCCCGCCTCGATGGTGATGTCGGTGGTCTCGGTTGCGCGGTATGCCGATTTGCCCTTCCCGAAGGTGATCGAGACGTCCTTGACCTCGATGCGGCCCTTGCCGATGTCATCGCGTTGCTGAGGGGCCTTGAATTTGAGGATATCAAGCATGGGCCGGGACTCCCTTTGACTGTTGAGCGGGGCGCGATTTGCGCCACGCGAGGTAGAGGATCAGCGCCGTCAGCAGGCCGAAGCCCAGGACCGACAGCAGCGGGCCGGAGCGTTCCAGCGCCAATGAGGTCGAGGTGCCGAGGCCGAGCATCGCCAGGCCGACAACCCACGAGGGCGTGGCGCAGCAGACAACCCAGCTCATCGTGACGTTGGTCAGCGCCACGAGAAAGGCGCCCATCCCGGTTGTCGCCCTGAGGCTATTGCGGGCCGGAGCGGCGCAGGCCGTCCGGTGCAAGAGCGAGAAGGCCAGCCCCACCATCGCCCCCAGCAGGCACAGCACCAGCAGGCGCGAGGGCATGATGTTCAGGCTCCACTCGGAAATGCCGGTGCCGTAGTCGTAGTTCATGCGCCCGATCTCGATCAGCCACTCTTCGCGGATGATCCCGACCATGTCGCGCACCGATGGCGTGGACCGGATGATGTGCAGCACGTTGCCGAGCCAGTCGTAGAAGGTGACGTAATTAGGCCAGGCGCGGAACCGCAGCAGGAGCGCGGCGAACATGGCGACCTGGTGCAGCAGGGCGAAGAGGACGCCCCAGAGCAGCAGGTGTCGCCAGCGCTGGCGGATCTCGCCCGCGATGATGGTGAGCAGGGCCATCACCGCGTCCGTTTCTGCCAGGCCAGCATCGGCGCGGTCAGCAACTTGACCGCCGCGGTCGAGCCGGTGCCAAGGAACCCGATCACCAGCATGCCGACGACGATGTCCTGATAGTTGATCAGGCTGTAGGCGTTCCAGGTGAAATAGCCGATGCCGTATTGCCCCGAGATGATCTCTCCGGCCAAAAGCGAGAACCAGCTGACCCCCATGCCGATGGCCAGACCCGCCGCGATCGAGGGCAGGGCGGCCGGGATGACCACATGCCGGAACACGTTCCAGCGCGAGGCACCCAGCGACTGCGTGGCCCGCACCAGCACCTCGGGCGTCTGTTCGACTCCGTGCAGGGTGTTCAGCACGATGGGAAAGAGCGCGCCAAGGAAGGTGATGTAGATGATCGAGCTTTCCTCGGTCGGCCACATCAGGATCGCCAGCGGTATCCAGGCCACGGCGGGAATGGGGCGTACAACTTCGATGTAGGGCATGATCAGCGCCCGGGCGAGGCGCGATCGTCCCATCACCAGGCCGATCCCGATGCCAAGGGCGCAGGCCAGCGAATAGCTGATCAGGATACGGCGCATCGAGACGCCGATATGGGTCCAGAAGATCCCGGTCTGCACATGCGTCACGAAGGCGTCGAAGACGCGCCAGGGCGAGGGGACATTCTGGAAGTTGATGTAGAAATCCACGTTGTTGGCGGTCAGCAGGTGCCAGGCCAGCACGCCCAGCGTCAGCGAAAGCGCGACCAGCCCCAGGTTGCCCAGTTGCGCGGCGCTGATCCGTGGCAGGCGAAGGGTTGGCCCGGCCGGTGGCGGCGCTGGGCTGGCCACAACTGCCGGTTCCGGCGTGGCGTTTACGGGCGGGGTTTCGGTCGTCTTCAGCGCTTGGGACATGGCTTGCCTCCGGTGGAGCTTGCTGCGTACCCGGGGCGGAACGTCCGCCCCGGGCCTTTTCTGGAGGGGAAGGGGTCAGCCCTCGGAGGTGAAATCCGCGATGGCGGCGTCGAAGGTGATGACCTCGCCCGAATGGCTTGCGGCATAGGTCTCGGCCTCGCCCTTGCGCAGGAAGGTGGCGTAGTCCTCACCGGCCTTGACCCAGAAGGCGGTCTTGCCAAAGAGCTTCAGCCCGGTTTCGCTGTCGTAGACATAGGTGGCATTCAGCTTGGCCCCGGTACCCTGCATCGCGGCCACGGCGGCAAGGAATTCGGGCATGGTCTCATAGGTCGACACGCCGTCACGCGCATGCCAGATCTCGGCTGGCAGGCCGGCGTTGGCCTCTTTCGGATCGACCGTCGCCGCCTTGTCGGCCTCGTAGTCCAGCCCCATGTCGGCATAGGCGGCCTTGATGTAGTCCTCGGTGATCCAGGCGTCGAAATCCAGCGGCGGGATCGCCTTTTCGCGCACCAGGACACCGTGGTCGAATTTCAGCGCATCGACCCATTCGGCCTTGATCGTCGGATCCAGCGTCAGGTGCCCGCCCTTGGAGAAGTAGAGGTACAGAACCTCTTTCTCGACCCCGGTCCAGGTCTCCATCTCGGTCACGGCGCGCATCGGATCCTCGCGGATCCACTCGCCCGCCTCGATCACGGCCTTCAGGAAGGCCTCGACGACCTCGGGATACTCTTCGGCAAAATCCTCGCGGACGACGACGCCGTGCAGGTAGGGCACGCCAGCCTCGGAGCCGTCATAGATCTTGCGGCCCGTGCCCCGGAATTCCATGATCTCGGACCAGGGGCAGAAATCGCTGTGCGCGTCGATCTTGCCAGCCGCGATATTGGCCGCGCCCACGGCGGGGCTCTGGTTCTTCAGGACGTATTCGCCCGCGGGCATGTCGTTGTCCTGCATCGCCTTCAGCAACATGCCCCAGGCGGCGGAGCCGACCGGCGTCGAGACGGATTTGCCGCGCAGCTGGTCGATGGAATAGATGTCGCTCTCGACCGGCACGACGATGGCATTGCCCGACCCCTTGAGGTTATAGCCGGTGCCCGCGACATAGATCGACCGCAGGCTGTCGGTTTCCTGGAACTTGGCACCGTTCACGATCAGGGGATAGTCGCCCATGACGCCGATGTTCAGCTTGTTGGCCAGCATCTGGTTGGTGATCGGCCCGCCAGAGCTATAGTCGGACCAGGTGATGTTCCATTCCGCGTCGGCATATTCGCCATCCGTGGGTAGGTATTTTTCCAGCAGGCCGAGTTCCTTGACGACGATGCCCGCCGTGTAGGTGTCTGTGCACATCGACTGGTGCCCGATCGCAATCGTGATCTCTTCGGCCCATGCCGCGAATGCGAGGGGGACCAGGGCTGTACTCGTAAGGGTGGTTTTGAGGAAGGTCTTCATCACGTCTCTCCTGTGAGTTTCCGAGAAGTCGTCGATCGTTCCTCCAGCAGTATCCGGCCCTTCGATGCGCCCTGTAAAAGGTCGCGGGGGTGCTTTCGGACCGGATTTCCGGATTGCCCTCTTTTTGTGCTTGATTTGTGGCTGATGACCGCTAAGGCGCCGCAATTCGGACCGCCGATCTGCGAATCGCATATAAAATTATCGTTTTATCTCAGTAACTTGAATTGCAATTCGGATGCGCGAATACCCCCCGGGGGAGCGATGCCCGGGAGGATTAAAAATGCAGCGATTTCAGTGGGAACGTGCCTGTTCAGGCGGCCATGCGCTCCAGCGCCCAACGCACGTTCTTGCGCACATCCGGGTCGTTGTCGTCGGCATATTTCTTCAGGTACGAGGCCGTCGCCGGCACAGCGAGTTCGCCCAGAACTGCGGCGCATTCCTTGCGCAGGTTGGGCACGGGCAGGTCCATCATCGGCGCGATTTCCATCGCCGCCTCGGTCGCGCCCAGCTTTCCTAGGGACCGCACGGCCTTCAGCCGGACCTGCCAATAGTCGTCGGCCAGGGCGCCGCGCAGGGCAGGGATGCAGGACGGGCCGCCGGACTTCGCCAGCGTTTCCGCGGCAGCCTCGCGCACGATCCATTCCGGATCTGTCAGGGCCGCGATCAGGGCCGATTGCGCGGCCTCGGACTGCGAGAACCCCATTGCCGCCAGCGCCGTGCGCCGCACGTTGACATCCGTATCATGCGCGGCATCCTGCAGCGCGGGCAGGGAGGTTTCGTCCTGCAGCCAGCCGATCACGCCAACCGCCTGCGCCCGCACACCGGGGGCAGCGTGTTTCAGCGCGGCGACGGCGGGCGTCATGGCCTCTGGCCGACGCAACTCCTTGATCCCGGCGAGGCAGGCGGTCAGCTTGACCTCGTTCGCGTCCCCCAGGTGCGGCAGGATCGCATCCCCGGACGTCGGGTCCTTGAGTTCGGTCAGTGACACCGAGGCCGCGGCCACGACTGCCGGGTCAGGATCGGTCAGCGCCGAAACCAGGGCCGCGGCGACCTCGGGCCCGTCGAAATCGGTCAGCCCCTGGGCGGCCTGCTTGCGGACGCCGGCGTCCTCGTCGGCGATGGCGCGGGCAAGGTGGGGAATGGCCGCCGGATCGGCGCTGTCGGTCAGGTCGATCACCGCCATGATCCGCGCGCCGGGCACCGGGTCGTCCAGCCCCTCGGCGAGGTCCGCGATGTCGTCGAAATCTTCGAAAAGTCCGCTCATCTTTGTCCTCACTTCAGCAGGTAGGGAAGGTTCACGGTGACGGCGCCAGTGGGGCAGTCGGCCTCGCAGGGCATGCAGTACCAGCACTCGTCGTATTTCATGTAGGCCGTCTTGGATCCGTCCTCGGTCTCGGCGATGCGCAGCACGTCGAGCGGGCAGACATCCACGCAGACGGTGCAGCCCTTGTCGGCGATGCAGAGATCGGCATTCACGGTGACGGGAACGGTGGTCGCGGTCTGGGCGAGAGGCATCTGTCTGTCTCCTTCTGTTCGTTATTCGGCCGCGACCGAGGCACCGACGCGCTGGTTGTTGTAGGCGTCCTTCTCGTCCTCGGCGATTTCGACGATGTAGGGTTTCACCTCCTGCTTGCGGTGCGCCGGCTTGCCGTCGTCGCCCTTGGTCAGGATCGTGTGGCAGAACCAGTTGTCGTCATCGCGGTCGTATTCCACGCGGTTGTGGTAAAGACCCCAGCGGCTTTCGGTGCGGTAGAGAGAGGCGCTGGCCGCCATGTCGGCGCAATCCAGGATCGAGGAGGCCTCGAGCGCGCGCATCAGCTCGTGAGAGTCGCGGACGTACATGCCCTGTTCCATGTCCTCGCGGACCTCTTCGAAACGCTGCTGGGCCAGTTCCATCTTGGCCGTCACCTTGGGCGGTTGCAGGTAGTCGTTCACCAGGCGGCGGGTCTTGTATTCGATCTGATTGGGCGGGATACCATCGTCGCGCTTGGTCGGTGCCAGAACGCGGCTGCGCTCTGCTTCCACCTCGGCCTCGTCGAAGGCGGCGAAGTCCACGTCGGCGATGAAATCGGCCGCGTCCAGACCGGCGAACGACCCGTTGGTAAAGGCCCCCAGCATGTAGTTGTGGGGCACGTTCGCCATGTCACCCGCCGCATAGAGGCCGGGGATCGTCGTCCGCGCGTGTTCGTCGACAAAGACGCCGGAGGCGGAGTGCCCCGAGCAGAAGCCGATTTCCGAGATGTGCATCTCTATCATCTGCTTGCGGTAGTCGGTGCCGCGGCCCTTGTGGAAATGCCCGCGGGTCGGGCGTTCGACGATGTGCAGCACGCGCTCGATCTCGCTGATGGTTTCCTCCGCCAGGTGGTTGAGCTTGAGATAGACCGGCCCCTTGCCGCCCTGCAGTTCGTCGTAGAACTCCTGCATCATCTGGCCCGACCAGTAGTCGCACTCGATAAAGCGTTCGCCCTGCGCGTTGGCGGTGTAGCCGCCCATCGGACCGGCGACGTAGGCGCATGCCGGACCGTTGTAATCCTTGATCAGCGGGTTGATCTGGTAACACTCCAGGTTCGCCAGACCGGCGCCCGCGTGGTAGGCCATCGCATAGCCCTCGCCAGAGTTCGACGCGTTCTCATAGGTGCCATAGAGATAGCCCGAGGTCGGCAGGCCCAGCCGCCCGGCGGCGCCCAGCCCCATGATGACGGCCTTGGCCCGCACCACGAGGAATTCCGCCGTGCGCGTGTTGACGCAGACCGCGCCCGCGATGCGGCCCTCGCCGGTCAGCAGGCGGGTGGCCATGTAGCGGTTGACGATGTTGATGCGCGCCTTGCGCAACTGGCGATAGAGCGCCTTCTTGACCGTGTCGCCGTTCGGCATCGGCAAGACGTAGGTGCCGATATGGTGCACCTTCTTGACGTCGTATTCGCCGTTCTGGTCCTTTTGGAACCGAATGCCGAAGTCATCCAGTTCCTGGATGATGCCGTAACACTCCTGCGCGTAGCGATAGACCGCCGCCTGGTCGCAGATGCCGTCATTGGCGACGGTGATTTCCTTGGTGTACTGCTCTGGCGTGGCATAGCCCGGGATGACCGAGTTGTTCAGCCCGTCCATGCCCATCGAGATCGCGCCCGAGCGTTTCACGTTGGCCTTGTCCAGCAGCACTACGTTGGCCTTGGGGTTCTTCTTCTTGGCCTTGAGCGCGGCCATCGGTCCGGCGGTGCCGCCGCCGATCACCAGGATGTCGCATTCGATCTGGGTCAGACCGTCGAGAATCTCGTCCATGCCAGGGGCTCCTTGAATTCTGTGTCGGGATCAGCCTGCGCCGCAGTGCAGCGCGGGTTATGTCAATTAGTTGTCGTGGGTGTCGGAAAGTTCGCGCAGGTAGACGAAAGGGAAGATCGCCTTGTCATGCCCGTCAGAGAACCAGAGGTTCACGCCATAGCCGCCTACCGGGTGAATGCCGGTGATCGTCAGTCCGGGCGCCAAGGTGACGGTGCCGGTGTCGATTATTTCCCGTTTTGTCCATGCATCCCGGGCGTTTACGCGCAGCGTCTCGGCCGAGAGATGGCTTTGCCCGCCATCTTCCCAGGTCACCGTCAGGCGTGTACCGCCGGCATCCGTCATCATCTGTTCGATCATTTTTTCACTCCTGTCGTGCTGTGGACAGGCTGCCGAAATGGGGGGTCGGGAAATAGCAATTAGTTGACGGACGGGTGCGCTGCGTTGCGGCAATCCAGAGGGGCAACAGAGAGGAACGCCCCCAATGACCTATGTCGTCACAGACAATTGCATCGCCTGCAAATACACCGATTGCGTCGAGGTCTGCCCCGTGGATTGCTTTTACGAGGGCGAGAACATGCTGGTGATCGACCCCGAGGAATGCATCGACTGCGGTGTCTGCGAACCCGAGTGTCCCGCCGATGCGATTCGCGCCGATACCGAAGGCGACATGGAGAAATGGGTGGCTTTCAACGCCAAGTACGCGGCGCTCTGGCCCGTGATCCTTGAGGCGAAGGAGCCGCTGCCGAGCGCGGATGAGATGGACGGCAAGCCCGACAAGCTGGCCAGCCAGTTTTCCGAAAACCCCGCCACCGAAGACGCCTGAGGAGACGCGCCATGAACATCGCAACCCCCGCAAAGATCCTGCCCGATGCGCAGACGGTGACGACGGTCACCCATTGGAGTGACACGCTGTTTTCCTTTCGCGTCACACGCCCGCGCAGCCTGCGCTTTCGCTCGGGTGAGTTCGTCATGATCGGCCTGATGCAGACCGATGCGAAAACCGGGCGGGAAAAGCCGCTCTTGCGCGCCTATTCCATCGCCTCACCCTCTTGGGATGACGAGCTGGAGTTCTATTCGATCAAGGTGCCCGACGGTCCGCTGACCTCTCGCCTGCAAAAGATCGAGAGCGGCGACCAGATCATCCTGCGGCCCAAGCCCGTGGGGACGCTGGTGCTGGACGCGCTCTTGCCGGGCAAGCGGCTTTGGATGATCTGCACCGGGACGGGGATTGCCCCTTTTGCCTCGCTTTTGCGCGATCCGGAGACCTGGGAAAGCTACGATCAGGTGATCGTTGCCCATACCTGTCGCACGAGGGCCGAGCTGGCCTATGGCGCAGAAATCGTTTCCGCCCTGCCGGACGATCCGCTGATCGGGGAACTGGTTGGCGACAAGTTGCGGTATTATCCCACGACCACCCGCGATCGGTCCGACATCGAGGGCCGGATCAGCGATCACATCCGCGACGGACGCGTCTTTGCGGCGCTGGACCTGCCGGCCTGGACGCCGGAAGAGGATCGCGTGATGATCTGCGGCAACCTCGCCCTCAACAAGGACATCATCGGCCTGTGCGAGGCGCATGGGCTGGAGGAAGGCGCCAATTCCGCACCTCGTCATTTCGTAGTCGAGAAAGCGTTTCTCGACTGAACGAGCGGAACCGGGGCAGGGGGCGGGCAAGCCCTTGCTGCCCCGGTGCGCGTGCCTGCTGCACGCCGTCGATTCGATCTGGGCGCTTTGCGCGGGCCGGTGAAATCCGAAAAATGCATCTTGGTTACGCGTTTTCCTGCGGCGCGCGCCTCCTTTTGTCAAAAACTGAACTAAACGGTTTGCTTTTTTCGGTCCTGTCGCCTACCTGCAGGCAGCCTGCCCATCCTTTCGACAGAAAAAAGCACCATGCGCCAACTTGTTTCCGTTCTTGCCCTCGTTGCCCTGATCCTTCCCATCGCCGTTGCGGCCCAGGATCAGGCTGTTCCCGACACGCCGAAACCCGTCAAGCTGATGGAGCTGTCGTCGCGCCCGGTCGTGCAACGCCGCCAGTTCTTTGGCCAGGTGACGGCGCGCCAGACCGTCGATCTTGCCTTTCAGGTGGGGGGGCAGCTCGAGATCCTCGAAGCCGAAGAAGGCACGTCCAAGCCGAAAGGCGAGCTGGTCGCGCAACTGGATATATCCGGCTACGAGCGGGCCGTGGCGCAGGCGCAGGTGAATTACGACAAGGCGCAGCGGGACGCGGAACGCTTTGAGAGCTTGAGCGGGCAGGCGGTGTCCGCCGTCCAGGTCCGCGATGCCGAAACCCAGCTGCGCCTGGCCGAGATCGCGCTGGAAAGCGCTCAGGATGACCTGGAACATGCCACCCTGAAGGCGCCGTTCGACGCGCTTGTCGCGCGGCGGCTGGTGGCGAATTTCCAGACGGTCTCTCCGGGAACGCCTGTGGTCCGGCTGCACGATGTCTCGGAACTGCGCGTCGACATCCAGGTGCCGGAGGTGCTGTTTCGTCAGGCAGGTGACAAGGCGGACGTGACCTTTGTTGCGCAATTCCCCGGGGACAACGCCATGTACCCGCTGGAAATGCGCGAGTTCGAGACGGAAACATCCAGTGTTGGCCAGACTTACCGTATCACCCTCGGCTTTGCCGAAAGCCCCGGCGATTTCGTCTTTCCAGGCGCATCCGTTACCGTCTTTGCAACGCTCGAAGGTGCCGCGCCAGACGGCGTGATCCTGCCCGCCACGGCGCTGGTCTACGATGCGGCTGGCAAGGCCTCTGTCATGGTCTTTCGGGATGGCATGGTGCGGCGCACCCCGGTCAGGATCGAACTGCATGACGACGGCAAGCTCTACATGATGGAGGGACCCGCCGACGGGACGAAGATCGTCATGACCGGCGCGTCGCAGTTGCGCGACGGCCAGTCCGTGCGCCCCTTCACCCGGATCGGAGAGTAAGCCCATGTCAATCGCGCGCGCCTCCATCGACAAGGCGCTGATCACCTGGATCCTCATGCTGGGCTGTCTACTGGGCGGCATCTGGGGCTTCTCCACGATCGGCCGTCTCGAAGATCCCGCCTTCACGATCAAGAACGCCATCATCATCACGCAATACCCCGGCGCCTCCGCCGAGCAGGTGGCGCGCGAGGTCTCGGAACCCATCGAGTCCGAGATCCAGAAGATGGGCGAGATCGACTTCATCACCTCGTCCAACAAGCCGGGTGTCAGCCGGATCTCGGTCAATATTGAATCCACCTACGACGGCACCGAACTGCCCGCCATCTGGACCAAGCTGCGCAACCGGGTCGAGGATGCCCGGCGCAGCCTGCCGCCCGAAGCGGGGCAGCCTATCGTCAACGACACTTTCGGCGACGTGTTCGGCGTGTTCTACGCGGTGACGGCGCCGGGGTTCACCGATGCCGAAGTGCATGAGATCTCGGAATACCTGCGCCGCGAACTGCTGGCGGTGGACGGGGTGGCCGACGTGGCCGTGGCCGGATTGCCGTCCGAGGCGATCTACGTCGATGCGCGCACCTCCATCGTCACCAACCTGGGGATCGCGCCGGACAGCATCGGCGCGGCATTGTCCAGCACCGACACCCGCACCCCGGCGGGCAGCGTGTCCTACCCGGCGCAGGAGGTCCGCCTGCAGGCGCCCGGCGGCAGCGACACGGTCCTGGATATCGCCAACCTGACCATCGGCGTCGGCGGCGACGTGATCGACCTCCTGGACATCGCGACGGTCACGCGGTCGCGCGTCACCGACCCCAACGAGATCATCCGCTTCCAGGGACAGGAAGCCTTTACGCTGGGTGTCGCGGGCAAGGCCGCTCTGAACATCGTCGAAGTCGGCAAAAGCGTGGACGCGCGGCTGGCCGAGATCATGCGCGACGTGCCCGCCGGGGTCGAACTGCACCCGATCTATCAACAGCATGTCGTGGTCGACGAGGCCTCGAACGCCTTTCTGCTGAACCTGGCGATGTCGGTGGCCATCGTGGTCATTGTGCTGGCGCTTTTCATGGGATGGCGGGCGGCCGTGGTCGTCGGCGCGACGCTGCTGTTGACCGTCGTGGGGACGGTGTTCCTGATGGCGATCTTCGGGATCGAGATGGAGCGGATTTCGCTGGGGGCGCTGATCATCGCGATGGGGATGCTGGTGGACAACGCCATCGTCGTGGCCGAGGGCATGCAGGGCGACATGGCGCAGGGCAAATCCGCCCGCGATGCCGCGGAGGACGTTGCCAAGAAGACCCAGACCCCTCTGCTGGGCGCGACCGTGATCGGCATCATGGCCTTTGCCGGGATCGGATTGTCGCCGGACGCGACCGGGGAGTTCCTGTTCTCGCTGTTTGCGGTGATCGGGATTTCGCTGCTGCTGTCCTGGATCCTGGCGATCACGGCGACGCCGCTCTTGGCGCATTACTTCTTCAAGGTCGGATCGGGGGACGATGCGGACCACTACGGCGGGCCGCTGTTCCGGGCCTACCGGGCGGTTCTGTCTGCGGCGCTGACCCTGCGCCACCTGGTGATCCTGGCGCTGATCGGTGTGACCGTCCTGTGTTACATCGGCTTTGGCCAAGTAAAGCAACAGTTCTTCCCGGACTCGAACACGCCGCTGTTCTACGTCCATTACAAGCTGCCGCAGGGATCGAGCATCCACCAGGTGTCCGACGACATGACCCTGCTGGAAAACTGGCTGGCGGAACGTGACGATGTCACCTCGGTCGCGACCTTCATCGGCGGTGGCGCGACGCGCTTCATGCTGACTTATGCCCCCGAAGAGGCCCTGCCGACCTACGGCCACTTGATCATCCGAGCCGAGAGCCTTGAGCAGATCCCGCAATTGCGGGCCGATCTGGAAACCTTTGGCCGCAGCACGCTGACCTCGGGCGAGTTCCGCACCGAACGGCTGGCCTTTGGTCCCGGCGGCGGCGCGCCCATCGCGGCGCGCTTTTCGGGGCCGGACCCGGTGGTGCTGCGTCAACTGGCGGAACAGGCAGAGGCTGCGCTGCTTGGGGCATCCGACCAGTTGCAGGATCTGCGGACGGACTGGCGTGAGCGGGAACTGGTGATCGTGCCACGCTTTGCCGACGAACGGGCCAAGGCGGCGGGCGTCACCCGCGAAGCCCTGGCACAGGCGCTGACGCTGGGCACCGACGGCCTGCAGGTTGGCCATTACCGCGAGGCGGACCGCCTGATCCCCATCATCATGCGCACCGACACGGCGCAGAGCGAAGGCGCGGGCCACCTTGTCGACCTGCCGGTCTATTCGGCGGCGGCAGGGACCTATATCCCGGTGGCGCAGATCACCGATGGCTTCGCCTGGGAAGCGCAGAACACCTTCCTGGTGCGGCGCGACCGGGTGCCGACGATTTCTGTCCAGGCGGGTGTGCCGGCGGGGGTGAACGCCTCCAGCGTCTTTGCCCAGGTCCGTGGTGCGGTCGAGGCCATCGAACTGCCAGAGGGCTATGTCCTGGAGTGGGGCGGGGAATACGAAAGCTCGACCGAGGCGCAGTCCTCGCTGGGCAAGCAGTTGCCGCTGTCCCTGATCATCATGGTGCTGATTTCCGTCCTGTTGTTCGGAACGATCCGCCAGCCGGTCATCATCTGGCTGCTGGTCCCGATGAGCGTGAACGGCGTTGCGCTGGGCCTGTTGGGCACCGGTCTGCCGTTCTCCTTCACCGCGCTTCTGGGCCTGCTCAGCTTGTCGGGCATGCTGATCAAGAACGGCATCGTCCTGGTCGAGGAGATCGACCTGGTCCGGGCCGAGGGCGTGCCGTTCCGCAAGGCGGTCCTGGATGCCTCCACCTCGCGTCTGCGGCCGGTGGTCCTGGCCGCCGCGACGACGATCCTGGGCATGATTCCGTTGCTGTCGGACGCCTTCTTTGCCTCGATGGCGGTGACGATCATGGGCGGCCTCGGCTTTGCCTCTGTCCTGACGCTGGTCGCGGCGCCGGTGTTCTACTACAGCTTCTTCCCCCGCGCGCGAAAGGCTGACGCGCGCGCCCGGAAGGAGGCAAAAGCGGCGGCCGCCTGAGGCCGCCGCCCGGCGAGGGCATGGGGGACTCGACCCCGGCCTGAAAAAGCGTGATCCTGTTGCGACCCCCTGCCGGGCACGGCAAGGAGGGAACAACAAGAAACGACAGAGGCCGGAACATGAGCAGACAGAAACTCGCGATATTTGGCGCCCTTTTGCTGGCCGCCGGTTGCAGTGGCGTGACGGGCGGACGCACCGTGGTCAAAGGCGCAGGCCCGGACGAGCTGTTGAAACTGCGCTACGGGCCGGGGTTGGGCTATAAGGTCAAGCTGGGCCTGCCGGACGGAACCGTGCTGGTGCGCCGCGATTGCGTGACCGAACTGGGGCAGCTTTGGTGCCGGGTCTCGCTTGCCGATGCGCCCGCGGTCACGGGCTATGTCTCGGCCGACTACCTCACGGCGCCCTGATCCGGTCCGGCATAAATCCGCGATCTTGGCCGCGCGCGGCGATCACCCTTGGCGAGGCCCGCGCGCTTGGCTAAGACGGCGTACCGCAGACCTGGAGGACGCACGTGAGCACCACCGCCGACCGCATCGCCCGCACCATCGCCACCGAGATCGCCGCCAGCGCGGCACAGGTCACCGCAGCGGTCGGGCTGCTGGACGAAGGGGCGACGGTGCCCTTCGTCGCCCGCTACCGCAAGGAGGTGACCGGCGGCCTGGACGACACCCAGCTGCGCACCCTGGCCGACCGCCTGACCTATCTGCGCGAGATGGAGGCGCGGCGCGCAACGATCCTCGATTCGATCAAGGGGCAGGGCAAGCTGACCGACGACCTGGCCCGCGCCATTGCGCAGGCCGACACCAAGGCGACGCTGGAAGACATCTATCTGCCCTACAAGCCCAAGCGGCGCACCAAGGCGATGATCGCCCGTGAAAACGGGCTCGAGCCGCTGTTGCGCGCGATCGAGGAAAACCGCGCTGCGGACCCGGCCGAGCTGGCCGAGGGCTATACCGGCGAGGCGGTCGAGACGGTCAAGGCCGCGCTGGAAGGTGTGCGCGACATCCTGGCCGAAGAGCTGACCGAGAATGCCGACCTGCTGGGGCGGCTGCGTGACTACATGATGCGCGAGGCGGTCATCACGGCGCGGGTGCAGCCGGGCAAGGAAGAGGCCGGCGCCAAGTTCAGCGACTACTTCGACCACCGCGAAAGCTGGGCCAAGATCCCCGGTCACCGGGCGCTGGCCATCCTGCGCGCGGCCAAGGAAGAAGTGGTGACCATCGAGATCGCGCCCGAGGGCGAAGAGGGCGCGACCCGCGCCGTCGGCATCGTCTGCACCGCCATCGGCATTCCCGGCGACGGTCCGGGCGACCAGTGGCTGCGCGCGGCTGCGGGCTGGACATGGCGGGTCAAGCTGTCGCTGTCGATGTATGTCGACCTGCTGACCGACCTGCGCCGCCGCGCGCACGAAGAGGCGATTGGCGTCTTTGCCCGCAACCTCAAGGACCTGCTGCTGGCCGCGCCCGCGGGCAACCGCCCGACGCTGGGCCTGGACCCGGGCATCCGGACGGGGGTCAAGGCGGCCGTGGTCGATGCCACCGGCAAGCTGGTCGAGACGGCGACGCTCTACCCTTTCCAGCCGCGGATGGACCTGCGCGGCGCGCAGGAGGCGATTGCCCGCATGGTCAAGAAGCACGGGGTCGAGCTGATCGCCATCGGCAACGGCACCGCCAGCCGCGAGACCGAGCGCATGGTGGCCGACACGCTGAAACTGATCGAGGGGCCGAAGCCCACAAAGGTCGTCGTGTCCGAGGCCGGCGCGTCGGTCTACTCGGCCTCGGAACTGGCCGCGAAAGAGTTCCCCGACCTGGACGTCTCCCTGCGCGGGGCGGTGTCCATCGCCCGGCGCCTGCAGGATCCGCTGGCCGAACTGGTCAAGATCACGCCCGAAAGCATCGGCGTGGGCCAGTATCAGCACGATGTCGACCAGCGCCGCCTGGCGCAGGCGCTGGAGGCGGTGGTCGAGGACGCGGTGAACGCCGTCGGGGTCGATCTGAACATCGCTTCGGCACCCTTGCTGGCACATGTGGCCGGCCTGGGTCCGCGCCTGGCAGAGGCCATCGTGGCCCATCGTGACGCGACAGGGGCATTCCCTTCGCGCAAAGCGCTGCTCAAGGTCGCGGGCCTTGGCCCCAAGGCGTTTGAACAATGCGCGGGCTTCCTGCGCATCCGCGAAGGGGAAGAGCCGCTGGATGCCTCTTCGGTCCACCCCGAGGCCTACGACGTGGCACGCCGGATCGTGTCGGCCTGCGGGCGGGACATCCGTTCGATCATGGGTCAACCCACCGCCCTGCGTGGCTTGCGAGCCGAGGATTTCGTCGACGACACCTTTGGCCTGCCGACCGTGCGGGACATCCTGTCGGAACTGGAAAAACCGGGCCGTGACCCGCGCCCCGAGTTCAAGACCGCCAGCTTTGCCGACGGGGTCGAGGACATCAAGGACCTCAAGCCGGGCATGATGCTGGAAGGGACGGTGACGAACGTCGCGGCCTTTGGCGCTTTTGTCGACGTGGGCGTGCACCAGGACGGTCTGGTGCATGTCAGCCAACTGGCAGACCGTTTCGTCAAGGACCCGCACGAGGTGGTCAAGGCCGGGGACGTGGTGCGCGTACGCGTGACGGAGGTGGATATTCCGCGCAAGCGGATCGGCCTGTCTATGCGCAAGGACGGGGGGGATCGACAGGCTTCCGGTCGCGACTCCGGGCCAAAGGGCAAGACCGCCGGCGCCGGTGGCAAGGGGCGCCCGCCCAAGCATGGCGGCCGTCAAGGCGGTGGCCAGTCGGGTGGTCAATCCGGGGGCAAGTCCGGGGGACAGGGCGCTCTGGGCGATGCCCTGCTCGCGGCGATGAAGAAGAAATGAGAATAGCGGGGCGGCCGGTGCCGCCCCTTAGCATGTTCAGGCCGGGCGCAATCCGGGGGCGCTGTTCCCGTCACCCGGGTTTTGCCGCCGCTCCGCTTTCGAACATCCGCGCGATCGCGGCGGCATCAAAGCCCGCCTCGGCCAGCACTTCGGCGGAATGCTCTCCGATGCGCGGGGGGGCACGGTCGATGGCGGGATTTCCGGCAGACATCAGGAAGGGCGCGACCGGCACTTTGTAGGTTCCCTCGCGTCCCTCGGGGGCGTCCAGCTCGTGCAGAACGCCGCGATGATCCAGCTGCGGATCGGCCAGGGCCTCGTCCAGCCCGCGCACGCGGCCTGCGGGAACGCGATGGTCGCGCAGGAATACCTCCCACTCGGCGGCGCTGCGCGTGGCGAGGATGCGCGCCAGCAGCGCCTCTTCGCGGTCGTAGTCGTCAAAGCGTTCGTTGTTCGAGTGCTTGACCATCTCGGGGTGGCCCAATGCCTCCCACAGGCGTTTCTGCTGTCGCAGGTTGGCGGCGCCCAGCATCAGCTTGCCCTCGGCGCAATCATAGGTGCCCAGGCCCGCCACGGCATAGCGGTTGCCCTCGGGGCGGGGCGCCTTGCCGGCGGCGGTCAGGGCGGTGACATGGGTGCTCATCAGCATCAGCGTGGCGTCGAACATGGCCAGGTCGACATGCTGGCCAACCCCGGTCTGGCTGCGCTGGAACAGGGCGGCGGAGATGGCAAAGGCGGTCATGTAGCCGGTCGAATAGTCCACCACCGGCGCCCCGGTCTTGAGCGGTGCGACCTCGGGTGTGCCCGTTGCGGCCATCAGGCCGGAAATCGCCTGGAACACGTTGTCATAGCCGGTTTCCTCGCGCCGTGGGCCATCGTGTCCGAAGGCCGAGACAGAGCAGTAGACCAGCCGCGGATTCAGCGCCGCCATGTCGTCATAGCCCAGCCCCAGGGCCTCCAGCGCGCCGGGCCGGTAGTTCTGCACGAAGACATCCGCCGTCTTCAGAAGGGCGCGCAGAGCTGCGCGCCCGTCCTCTGACTTGAGATCAAGCGCCAGGGATCGCTTGTTGGCGCCTTGTGCCAGGTAGGTTGTGCCCATGCCCGCGTCGTTCAGCGCCCTGTCGGGACCCTGGATGCGCACCTGGTCGGGATCGTCCGGACGGTCGATCTTGATGACGTCGGCGCCCAGCACGGCCAGTTGGTACGAGGCGAAGGGGCCGGCAAGCACATGGGTCGCGTCGATGACGCGCAGGCCGTCAAAGGCTCGGGGCATTGGGGTCTCCTTTTCCGGGTCAGCGCCCGGCGTCGCGGTGGGCAGAGGCATCGGCGCGGTTCGAAAGCCGCGCGATCCAGCCCGCGTTGGGCATGATGACGAAGATGCGGGTGAGGTGCATGGCCGTGACCAGCGCCACGTCCTGGGCCAGGATGCCGGCGGTCAGGGCCATTTCGGTCACGCCCCCGGGCGCGATGCCCAGCATGACCGTGGCAAAGGGCGCGCCAAAGACCCGCGACAGCGCCCAGGCGCCCAGGCCGCAGGTCGCCAGCAGCAGGCCCGAGGACAAAAGCGCGGACCCCAGAAGCGGGCCGCCCAGAAGCTCGCGCCGAAAGGCCCCGCCCAGCCAGGTGCCCAGCACGATCTGCGCGGCGGCCAGCAGCGGTCCGGGCATGTCGAAGGCGGGCAGGTCCAGCGAGGAAATCAGTGCCGCCATGAAGAGCGGGCCAAGGAAGTAGGGGTTGGCCAGGCGGATGGCGCGAAAGAGCACTGGTCCCAGCAGGGCGCCCGCCAGCGTCAGCGCGGTGCCGGTCAGGCCGTCCCGGCGCAATGCCTCCGGGGACGGGGCAGGGCCGTCCGTCCCGGCGTACAGCAGGATCGGGATGACCGTGACCACCAGCGCGATGCGCAGGGTTTGCGACAGGATGACCGGAGCAGTCGGCACCCCGTGGTGTTCGGCCATGACCACGGCCTCGACCGGCGAGGTCGGCACGACGGCGAGGAAATTGGCCACCAGGCTGCCGCCAAAGAGCCGCCGTTGCAGCCGGGCGACCAGCATCGCGGCCATCAGCACCCAGAGGCTGACGGCGATCAGCAGGGGCGCGGTGGCCAGGAGCGCGTGCAGCGCCTCGGGCGTGAAATGCGCGCCGACGAAAGTGGCGACGGTGATCTGTCCGAAGGGGCGGATCCGGGTCGGCACCCGTTCGGTGAACAGTCCCGATGCCGTTGCAGCCGCCGTCAGGACAAGCGGGCCGATCATCCAGGGGAGCGGTGCCCCGAGGAGGGACATCAGGTAGCCCGCGGCGGTCGCGGCAAGAAAGAGCACCGGCAGCGCCGGGGAGATGCGCATCGCTTTCCTCCAGAGATGGAACGGGGCGCCCGTGGTGGTGGGCGTGACGGGTGTTGTCTTTGCTGGGAGTATAAAGAGCTATAAAAATGATTCAATGGGGGCCGTGTTTGTGTCGAACCTTCATGCAGACGCGGTGTCAGTGCGATACGTCGGAAGCGTTGAGAATGAGTGGCGTCCGATGGCGATGTGCTGTTGAGTGTGGGGTTATTAAATTGATATTGATGGATTTTTTCTGAAGTGCCGCCCAGACGAGAGCTTCCTTGAAAACGCTATTTGACAAAAAGCTATATTTCTATCTTTATTGGGGCGTTCAGGATTCGCTTACTCATGCGCAGTCCGGGGCAAACCGCATGGATCGGCCGGAGGGGCGGTCGCCGGGAGGGGAGACAGATGTACAGGATAGATTACACCGATCTGGTCGGGGGGCTATTGCTGGTTGCGCTGGGCGTGGGCGTCAGCCTGGTCGCCATCCAGCACTACCCGCTGGGCACCCTGCAGCGCATGGGGCCGGGCATGTTCCCGGCGATCCTCGGTGTCGTGCTGGGCGGGCTGGGCATCCTGCAGGCGCTGCAGGCGCTGCGCCGAACCGGCAAACGCCCGGACATCAGGGTCTTTTCGCCGCTCTTCGTCCTGGCCGGCGTCGCCAGCTTTGCGCTGCTGATCACGCCAGCGGGCCTGATCCCGGCCATCGTCTCGATCGTGGTGATCTCGTCCCTGGCGGAACTGCGCATCCGGCCTGTCAGCCTTGCGCTGCTTTGCCTGGCGCTGTGCCTGATGGCGCCGCTTGTCTTCGTCGTCGGCCTCGGCCTGCCCATTCCTCTGATCCGGTGGCCGTTCTGATGGATTTCTTCAGCAATATCGGGCTGGGCTTCAGCGTCGCACTGAGCCTGACCAACATCTTCTACTGCTTTCTCGGTGCCCTCCTGGGCACGCTGGTGGGGGTGATCCCGGGCCTGGGCGTGCTGGCGGCGATCTCGATGCTGTTCCCGCTGACCTTCCACCTCGAGCCGACCACGGCGCTGATCATGCTGGCCGGTATCTGGTACGGCACCACCTACGGCGGTTCGACCGCCTCGATCCTGCTGAACCTGCCGGGCACGCCCGCCAATGCCGTGACCTGCCTCGACGGCTATCCGATGGCGAAACAGGGGCGGGGCGGCGTTGCCCTGTTCATGACCACCGTGGCCTCGTTCTTTGGCGCGTCCTTCGGGATCATCCTGCTGACGCTGTTCACGCCGATCATCGCCGAATACGCGCTACAGTTCGGATCGGCCGAATATTTCGCCCTGATGCTGATGGGGCTGGTGGCAGCCTCGACCATTTCCGAAGGTTCGGCCATCAAGGGGCTGGCGATGGTCGTTTTGGGCATCATCATCGGCCTGGTCGGCATGGACACGCAAAGCGCCACGGTCCGCTTCAGCTTTGGCATCCTGGGCCTGCTGGAGGGCGTCAGCCTGATTGCGCTGGCGATGGGGGTCTTCGGTGTGGCCGAGATCATCATGTCGGTGCGCCGGGTCAAGACCGCCGACATCGACCCCGAAAGCCTGAAGCTGAAGGCGATCAAGCCCAGCCGGGACGAGATGCGCCGGTCCTGGTTCCCTATGCTGCGCGGGTCCTCGATGGGCTCGTTCTTTGGCACGCTTCCGGGCACCGGCCCGTCGATTGCCGCCTTTCTGTCCTATGCCATCGAAAAGCGGATTTCGCGCACGCCGGAACGCTTTGGCAAGGGCGCGATCGAGGGGATCATGGCGCCCGAGGCCGCAAACAATGCCGCCGACCAGACCGCCTTCATCCCGACGCTGAGCCTGGGCGTGCCCGGCAGTGCCACGATGGCCCTGATGCTGGGGGTGCTGATGATCCACGGCGTCGCGCCGGGGCCGAACCTGATTTCCTCGCAGCCAGAGCTGTTCTGGGGCCTCATCATGAGCTTCTGGGTCGGCAACCTGATCCTGCTTCTACTCAACATTCCGCTGATCGGGGTCTGGGTGCGGATGCTGACGATCCCCTATCACATCCTCTATCCCGCCGTGCTGGCCTTCATCTGCATCGGCGCCTTCACCTCGGGCTTTTCGCCGCTGAACGTCTGGATGGTCTTTGCCTTCGGCGTGCTGGGCTACCTGATGCGGATCTTCCACTTTCCGGGTGCGCCGCTGTTGCTGGGCTTTGTCCTGGGGCCGCTGATGGAAGAGCATTTCCGCCGCGCGATGGTACTGTCGCGGGGGGACTTCATGACCTTCTTCGAACGTCCCATCAGCGCGACGATCATGGCGCTGACCGGCCTCGTGCTGATCTGGGGCGTCGTCAGCGCCGAACGCAGCCGCAAGCGTCAACTGCTGTCCGAGGGCGAGGTGGATCACACCCCCGAGGCAACAGACAGGCGCACTTGACGCAAAGACCCGAACGTATCCAACCAAGGAGGAGACCCCATGAAATCCATTCTGACCGCAGCCGCCGTGGCGCTGGGACTGGCCCAGCCGCTGGCCGCACAGGACTTTCCCACCGGACCGGTGACGATCATCGTTCCCTATTCGCCCTCGGGCAACACCGACGTGTTCACCCGCCACCTTGCCCCCTATCTCGAAGAGAAATGGGGCCAGCCGATCGTCATCGACAACCGCCCCGGCGGCGGCTCGATGGTGGGCACGGCGATCGTCGCCCAGGCGGAGCCCGACGGTCACACGCTGCTGGTGACCACCTCGGCCTTTGTGACTGCTCCTGCAATCCAGACCTCTCTGCCCTTCGATTCCCGTGAGGCATTTGCGCCTGTCGCCAACGTTGGCCACGTCTCCTACGTCCTGGTGACCAACGGGGAGTCCAGCTTCGACACGCTTGAGGACTTCATCGCCCAGAGTAAGGACGCGCCGAAATTCGCCGCCACGGCGGGGCTGGGCACGACCACGCATTTCGCCATCGAGAAGTTCATCGCAGACAGTAGCGCCGACGTGGACGTGGTGCACTTCAAGGGCGGCGGCCCCGCAGTCGTGTCGATCCTGTCCAAGGAAACCGACATCTACGGCTCCTCGATCAGCTCGGCCGGTGAGAACCTCAAGACCGGCAAGGTCAAGGCGCTGGCGGTGCTCGGCAACGAGCGCATCGACGCATTGCCGGACGTGCCGTCGACGGCGGAACTGGGCTTTCCCGATCTCGAGATCAAGCAGTGGGTGGGCATGTTCGCCCCCGCCGGCACCGATCCGGCCATCGTTGCCAAGATCAACGCCGACGTGAACGAGGCCCTGCAGACCCCCGAGTTCGTTGCCACCGTCACCCCACTGGACTGGACCCTGTTCCAGAGCACGCCCGAGGGCTTTGCCCAGCAGGTCGACGAGGAGTTGACCAAGTGGAAGGCGCTGGCCGTCTCCCAGGGCATCAGCAAGTGACCCCGCGCGGGCCGGCCCTTGCCGGTCGGCCCGCCCACCCAGAACCCGGAGTGTAGCATGACCGACCTGCCCATCTGTGCCATCCTCGACGACTATCAGGACGCGGCCCTTGCCTGCGCCGACTGGTCCGCGCTGGACGGACGGATCAACCTGCGCCGCTACGATGCCCACCTGGGTGACGAGGACGCGGTGGCGCGGGCATTGGCGGATTGCACGGTGATCGTGGCGATGCGGGAACGGACGCCGTTCCCGGCAAGCCTGCTGCGCCGGCTGCCGAGGCTCAAGCTGCTGGTCACGACGGGCATGCGCAATCGCAGCATCGACCTGCAGGCTGCGGCGGACCTGGGCATCACCGTTTGCGGTACCGGTGCCGCGGGGAACCCTGCGGCGGAACTGGCCTGGGGCGGGGTGTTGGCCTTCATGCGGCAACTGCCCGAGGAAGTCGCGAATTTCCGCGCCGGAGGCCCCTGGCAGACCGGACTGGGCCGGTCGCTGCAGCACAAGCGGCTGGGCATTGTCGGGCTGGGCAAGCTGGGCCGCCAGATGGCGCGGTTTGGCCAGGCCTTCGGGATGGAGGTCTGCGGCTGGACCCGCAGCGACCTTGAGGCGCGGGCCGAAACGCTGGGGATCGAGCCGGTCGACCTGCCCGGGCTCTTTGCCTCCAGCGATGTCATCACGATCCAGCTGTCTCTGGTGGACGGCACCCGGGGGCTGGTGTCCGCGGATCTGTTGGGGCGGATGCGCCCCGACGCGGTTCTGGTGAACACCTCGCGCGGCCCCATCGTGGATGAGGCGGCGCTGATCGCGGCACTGGAGTGCCAGCGGATCGGTGGGGCCGTGCTGGATGTCTTCGACCACGAGCCGCTGCCTGCCGACCACCCCTATCGACGCCTGACCAACGTGCTGGCCACGCCGCACATCGGCTACGTCACGCAAGAGAATTATCGCGTCTACTACCGCGAGGCGGTGGAAAACGTGGCCAACTGGTTGGAGGGCAGGGTGCTGCGCGCGCTGATATGAACGCGCCGCGCCCCCTTGCCACCCCGACCGCCGAGGCCCTGAACAAGAGCGCGGTATCGCGCTATCTGCAACTGGCGGGCATGTTTCGCCGCCGGATCGAACAGGGCGAATGGGCCCTGGATCAGCGCATCCCGACGATCACCGAACTTGCCGCAGATTGCGGCGTGGCCGCCGTGACGGTGCGCCGGGCGCTGGACATCCTCGAAGAGGACGGGCTGATCGAGCGGTTCCGCGCCAAGGGCACCTTTGTGCGACGCCGCCCCGAACGCGACACCTGGTGCGCCGTGAACACAGATTTCTCGGGCCTTCTGATCGCGCGCTACAGCAGCCGGATCGAGGTGCTGGAGGATGTGCCCTCACCGCCTCCCGCGTTCCTGAGCGCGGGCGACTGGCCCGGTGTCAGTGCCCCGCGATATCGCCGCATCCGTCGCCGCCACTGGCGGCAGGGCGCGGCCTTCCTGGTGGCGGATCTCTATGTCGAGGCGGGCGCCTATGCTGCCCTGCCGGAAGGCGCTCTGGCGTCCATGACAGCGATGCAGATGGCCTCGGCGGTGCCGGGGCGGGCGATTGCGGCGGCGGAACAGGAACTGACCGTGACCGGAGCCGATCTCTCGGTGGCAAACGAACTGTCGGTGCGACTGGGAGAGCCTATGGCGCGGGTCGTGCGCGTCGCGGTCGACGAGGCCGGACAGCGGTTCCTTGCGGTCGAGGGGATCTATCGCGGCGACAGCGCGCGCCTGCGCGTGACGCTGAAATGACAGAACGGAAAGGGCAGAGATGACGACGGACGTCCTGGGCCGGATCAAGACGGTTGCGAATGGAGAGGCGCGTATCGCCTATGCGGTCTCGGGGTCGCAAGACCCGGAGGCGGTGACGCTCTGCCTCGTGGCCTCGACGGGCCGCGGGCCAGAGGATTTTGTCCACCTGGCCGCGCATCTGGCCGAGGCCGGTCTGCGCGTTGTCCTGCCCTGGCCGCGTGGCACGGGCGGCAGCACGGGTGCGCTGGCCGGCATCGACTTTCACGACCTGGCCGCCGATGCCGGCGCCGCGTTGCAGGCCGAGGCCGGTCCGGGCGGTGCGGTGATCGTCGGTCATGCCTACGGTTGCTGGATCGCGCGGACCTTGGCGCAGGACCGTCCGGACCTGGTTGACGGGATCGTGCTGCTGGCGGCGGGCGGCGGCAAATGGGCGCCGGAACTCTCCCGCGCGATCGAGGTTGCGATGGACCCGGAGGCGCCAGAGGCCGACAGGCTCGCCGCGCTGCAACTGGGCTTTTTTGCCGAGGGGCACGACCCGCGCCCCTGGCTGTCGGGATGGTCCGGAGAGCTGGTGCGCGCGCAGAGGGCCGCCCGTGCGGCGACCGACCGCGACAGCTGGTGGCCCTCGGGCCGGGCGCCGATCCTGGACGTCGTCGGCCTGCAGGACCCGTTTCGCCCGGCAGATGGGCGCGAATTCTACCTGCACGAGTTCGCCCCTAGGGTCGAACTGGTGACCGTGGACGGGGCCAGCCACGCGCTGCCCGACGAAAAGCCCGCCGAAGTGGCGGCAATCATGGTGCCCTGGATTCTCGCCCTGCGCGCCGGGACGCCTGACTGAGACCTACGAAAGGGCAGAAGACGTGAATACGATGGTCACATCCGACCACCCGGCGGCAGCGCGGGGCCGGGTCGCTTTCGTCATGCAGGACGGGATTGCCGTCCTGACGATCGACAATCCACCGGTAAACGCTGGATCGCTGGGCGTGCGCCTCGGTGTCGTTGCCGGCATCGCGGCGGCGCAAGAGGCGGGCGCCCGGGGCGCGGTCCTGATCGGCGCGGGCCGGACGTTCATCTCGGGCTCGGACCTGCGCGAATTCGGCCGTCCGCTGGAACAGCCGGAACTGCCGGACATGATCGCCTGTATCGAGGCGGCGCCCTTTCCCGTGGTCGCGGCCTTGCACGGCGTGGCGCTGGGCGGCGGGTTGGAACTGGCCCTGGGCTGTGACTGGCGGATCGCGGCGCCGGGCACCAAGGTCGGTTTGCCGGAGGTGTCGCTGGGCTTCATCCCGGGCGCGGGCGGGACGCAGCGCCTGCCGTGCCTTGTCGGCCAGTCCCGCGCCATCGACCTGATCTGTCGTGCCTCCCGCATCCCCGCCGAAGAGGCGCAGGAGATCGGGCTGATCGACGCCATCGCCGAGGGGGACCTGCTGCAAGCGGCATTTGCCATCCTGGCCGAGGGGCGCGGCAAGCGCCTTGCCAAGAACCTGACACCGCCAGAGGAAACGCCCGAGGCCATTGATGCCGTGGCGACCAAGATGCTGGCGCGCGGCGGCAAGAGGCCCAACGTGGCCGAGGCGATCCGGCTGGTCCGCGCCTCTGGTGGTGATGCCGATGCGACGCTTGCCGAGGAACGCGCGGTCTTTCATCGGCTGCGGTTGAGCGACGATGCCTTCGCCCTGCGCAATCTTTTCTTCGCCGAGCGCAAGGCGGCCTCTGTCGATGGTCTGGACATGGCGCAGGCCCGCGACGTGACCCGCGTCGGTGTGGTCGGCGGCGGGACGATGGGGCAGGGGATTGCCCGCGCCTTCCTCGCCGCCGACCTGCCGGTGGTCCTCGTCGAACGGGATCAGGAGGCGCTGTCCAGCGCGCTGGAGCGGACAAGGGCCGGGATCGACCGGCAGGTGGCCTCGGGGCGCCTGTCGCAGGAGGTGGCAGAGGGGCGCAAGGCGGCCCTCGCCGGCACGATGGACCACGCGGGCCTGGCGGGCTGCGACCTGGTGATCGAGGCGGTCTTTGAAGACATGGCCGTCAAGACGGCGCTGCTGGCGAGCCTGGAACAACATCTGCCAGACAATGCGATCCTGGCAACCAACACGTCCTACCTGGACATCGACGAGATGGCGCAGGGCCTGTCCCGTCCCGACCGCGTGATCGGCCTGCATTTCTTCAGCCCCGCCGACGTGATGAAACTGCTCGAGGTGGTCCGCGCCGAACTTACCTCGAAGGCCGTTCTGGCAACCGGGCTGAAGCTGGCCCGCAGGCTGGGCAAGCAGCCGGTGGTGGCCCGCGTGGGAGAGGGCTTTGTCGGCAACCGGATCTATGCCGCCTATCGCCGACGCGCCGAACTGCTGGTTCTGGATGGGGCCGCACCCGAGGCGGTGGATGCCGCCGCCAAGGCTTTCGGCTTTGCGATGGGGCCCTTTGCGGTCTCGGACATGTCGGGGCTGGATATCGCCTGGGCCATGCGCAAGCGGCAAGCCGCGACACGCGACCCGAAGGCGCGCTATGTCACCATCCCCGACCGCCTCTGCGAGGCCGGGCGGCTGGGCCGCAAGACGGGAAAGGGCTGGTACGATCATTCAGGCGGCAAACCAGTACCTGACCCGGAGGTCGCCGCCCTGATCGCGGCGGCGCGTGCCGACGCCGGGGTTTCCCCGCGCAGCTATGACGCAGAGACGATCCAGCGACAGTTGCTGGCGGCAATCGTGAACGAGGCGGCCTGCCTGCTGGACGAGGGGATCGCGCAGCGGGCGTCGGACATCGACGTGGTGCTGACCAATGGATATGGCTTTCCCCGCTGGCGTGGCGGGCCGCTGTATTGGGCGGCCCGGCAGGACCGCGCGGCGCTGGAGGCCGATCTGGCCGACCTCGCGCAGGCCGTGGGCCACGGTTTCCGCGCCGGGCCGGTTGCCCGGACACTCGACCAGATCGACATCCCGACGGAGGGCCAATGATGCAGCCTGTCTATATCTGCGATTACATCCGAACACCCATCGGCCGCTATGGCGGCAGCCTGTCCGGTATCCGCGCCGATGACCTTGGCGCCTTGCCGTTGAAGGCGCTTCAGGAGCGCCACCCGGCGCTGGACTGGGCAGAGGTGGTGGACGTGATCTATGGCTGCGCCAACCAGGCGGGCGAGGACAACCGTAGCGTTGCGCGCATGTCGCTCTTGCTGGCCGGTTTGCCAGAGACGGTGTCCGGCACCACGATCAACCGGCTCTGCGGCTCTGGCATGGATGCGGTGCTGGCGGCCTGGCGACGGCTGGCCGTGGGCGAGGGTGACCTGGCCATCGCCGGCGGGGTCGAAAGCATGAGCCGTGCGCCCTTTGTCATGCCCAAGGCAACCTCTGCCTTTTCCCGGGCCAACAGCGTCGAGGATACGACCATTGGCTGGCGCTTCATCAACCCGGTGATGCAGCGGCTCTACGGGACGGACTCGATGCCTGAAACGGCCGAGAACGTGGCCGCCGATTTCGGTATCTCGCGCGTCGACCAGGACGCCTTTGCCCTGCGCTCGCAGGAACGGGCGGCGGCGGCCATCGACTCGGGCGTGCTGGGCGAAGAGATCATCCCGGTGCAGGTGCCGCAGCGGCGGGGGGACCCGCTGGTCTTTGACACGGATGAGCATCCGCGCGCTTCGACCTTGGAAAAGCTGGGCAAACTGCCGGCCCCCTTCCGTGAAGGCGGGTCGGTCACGGCGGGCAATGCCTCTGGTGTCAACGATGGTGCGGCGGCGCTGATCCTGGCGACCGAGGCGGGGGTGAAACGCCACGGGCTGACGCCCTTGGCGCGGATCACGTGCGGGGCCACCGTCGGGGTCGCGCCACGCATCATGGGCATGGGGCCCGCACCCGCGACGGAAAAACTCTGTGCGCAGCAGGGGCTGACGCCCGCGGATTTTGACCTGGTGGAACTGAACGAGGCCTTCGCTTCGCAGGCGCTGGCGGTGTTGCGGCGGCTGGGCCTGCCGGATGACGCGGATCATGTGAACCCGCGCGGCGGGGCCATTGCCCTTGGTCATCCTCTGGGCATGTCTGGCGCCCGGATCACAGGCACCGCCGCCCGCGCGCTGGCGCGGGGCGAGGGGAAACGTGCGCTTGCCACCATGTGCATCGGCGTGGGACAGGGAATCGCCATCGGGTTGGAGGCCGCCTGAGATGATGAAACTGCATTGGTCGCCGCGCTCTCCTTTCGTGCGCAAGGTCATGATCGTGTTGGAGGAAACCGGCCTGACGGAACAGGTGGAGCAGGTGCGGTCCGTGGTGGCCATGCCGCTGCCGCCGAACGAGGCGGTCATGGCGGACAACCCCTTGGGCAAGATCCCCACCCTAGTCACCGAGGAGGGCAAGGCGCTGTTCGACAGCCGCGTGATCTGCGAATACCTCGACCTGCGGGCCGGGACCGGCCTGTTTCCTGCGGACCCAACGGCGCGGGTGGACCAGCTGACCTGGCAGGCGCTGGGCGACGGGCTGACCGATATCCTGCTGCTCTGGCGCACCGAACTGACCCGTGAAACCGGCCCTTGGGAAGCGGTAACAGAAGGATGGTTGGCCAAGGTGCGTGCGTCGATGGCCCGGCTGGAGTCCGAGGTTCCGGATCTGAGAGCATCGGGTTTCGGGATCGGCCATGTGGCGGTGATCTGTGCGCTGGGACAGCTGGATTTCCGCTGGCCCGATTGCGGCTGGCGCGATCATTTCCCGGCGCTGGCCGCTTGGGAGGCGGAGATGGCCGCGCGCGCCTCCGTCTCCGCGAACCCGGTGGTCAACGACCAGGGCGAGGGGGAAAACGAAATCACCCTGGGCCGCCTGGCATTCTGAACACGGCCCGGGCGCGGTCATGGTTCCCGCGCCCGGTGCTTGATCTAAAAACTAGTTTTATTGATTGAAGAAGCGTCCAGCTCCCTCTATCCTTGTGTGACAGTGGCAAAGAGGGCGCGATGGCCGGTATGAAGTCTGAAAATGCGACCGTGAAGGCGCTGCAAAAGAGCAACGTGTCGCGATACATCCAGCTTGCCAGCCTGTTCCGTCAGCGGATCGAAAGCGGCGAGTGGGAAGTGGGGGAAAAGATCCCCACGGTCAAGGAACTGGCCGATCAATGCGGCGTGGCGACGATGACGATCCGGCAATCGCTGGACATCCTCGAAAAGGAAGGCCTGATCGAGCGCTACCGTGCCAAGGGCACCTTTGTCGTCGAACAGCCCAAGCGCGACCTCTGGTGCGAGGTCAAGACCGACTGGACGGGCCTGCTGATCGCGCGCGACAACGCGGTGATCGAGATCCTGGGCGATGAACTTGGCGCGCAACTGCCCCGTCATGATGGTGATATCGGCAATGCCGCACCGGCCTACCGGCATCTCAAGCGCAGGCATAGTCGTGACGACCTGGCCTTTCTGCTGGCCGATGTCTACGTCGATGAACGCATCTGCGACCTGATCCCGGAAGAGAATTACACCAAGGTCACGGCCATGCGGCTGGTGGCGGATCTGCCCGGGCAGACGGTGGTGAACGCCAACCAGATCGTCACCATCGGCGCGGCAGACCTTGAAACCGCTTCGCAGCTGAACATCTCGATCGGTGATCCGATTGCCCGCGTGCAGCGGACGGTGGTCAACCAGAACGGAGACATCATCATGTTGGCCAACGGGATCTATCGTGGCGACATGATGAAGATAGAGGTCAAGCTGCGGTAGCGGGACTGGTCCGCGCGCCCCCGTCAGTTCAAAGAAGATGCGCCCCGAACCGGCAGTCCGGTTCGGGGCGCATCTGTTTCCAGCCGTCTCAGGCGATCACGGGTCCAGGCGGACGGCCCCGTGGCTGGCATTGGCCACCAGCGAGGCATAGGCCTTGAGCGCGCGGCTGACCTTGCGCTTGCGCGGCTTGGCGGGTTTCCAGGCGGCGTCGCCCCTGGCCTCCATCTCGGCGCGGCGCGCTGCCAGGTCTTCGTCGCTGAGCGCCACGTTGATCGTCCGGTTGGGGATGTCGATCTCGATCATGTCGCCTTCGACCAGCAGGCCGATGTTGCCGCCTTCGGCAGCCTCGGGCGAGACGTGACCGATCGAAAGACCGGAGGTGCCGCCGGAGAAACGGCCGTCGGTGATCAGGGCGCAGGCCTTGCCCAGCTTCATGGATTTCAGGTAGCTGGTCGGGTAGAGCATTTCCTGCATCCCCGGCCCGCCACGCGGCCCTTCATAGCGGATGATGACCACGTCACCGGCCTGGATTTCCTTGCCCAGAATCCGGTTCACCGCCTCGTCCTGGCTTTCGCAGACCTTGGCCGGCCCGCTGAATTTCAGGATGCTGTCGTCCACGCCCGCGGTTTTCACCACGCAGCCTTCCTGCGCGATGTTGCCGAACAGCACGGCCAGGCCGCCGTCCTGGCTGAAGGCGTGTTCCTTGGACCGGATGACGCCGTTTTCGCGGTCCGTGTCGAGGCTGCGATAGCGGCTGGCCTGGCTGAAGGCCTCTGTGGTGCGCACGCCACCCGGCGCCGCGCTGAACAGTTCGTGCACCTTGTTGTCCTTGGTGCGCGCAATGTCCCACTGGTCGATGGCTTCGCCGATCGTGGGCACATGTACGGTCGAGACGTCGCGGTTGATCAGCCCGGCATCGTCGAGCTGCCCGAGGATGCCGAAGATGCCGCCGGCGCGGTGCACGTCTTCCATGTGCACGTCGCCCACGGCGGGCGCGACCTTGCACAGGCAGGGCGTGATTCGGCTCAGCTTGTCCATGTCGTCCAGGGTGAAGTCCACTTCGGCCTCGCGGGCGATGGCCAGCAGGTGCAGCACCGTGTTCGTCGATCCGCCCATCGCGATGTCGAGCGTCATGGCGTTCTGGAATGCGGCATGGGTGGCGATGCCGCGCGGCGTGACCGATTGGTCGCCGCCCTCGTAGTGGCGCTTGGCCAGATCCACGATCCGGCGCCCGGCCTCCAGGAACAGGGCCTTGCGGTCGGCGTGGGTGGCCAGGGTCGAACCGTTGCCGGGCAGGGCAAGGCCCAGGGCCTCGGCCAGGCAGTTCATCGAGTTCGCGGTGAACATGCCGGAACAGGACCCGCAGGTCGGGCAGGCGTTGACCTCGAAGGCATTGACCTGTTCATCGCTCAGGTCGGGGTTCGCCGCCTGCACCATCGCGTCCACCAGGTCGACCGCGATGTCTTTGCCGTCGACATTGACCTTTCCGGCCTCCATCGGGCCGCCGGAGACGAAGATCGCGGGAATATCGACGCGCATCGCCGCCATCAGCATGCCGGGCGTGATCTTGTCACAGTTGGAAATGCAGATCATGGCATCCGCGCAATGCGCATTGACCATGTATTCCACGCTGTCCGCGATGATCTCGCGCGAGGGCAGCGAGTAGAGCATGCCGTCGTGGCCCATCGCGATGCCATCGTCCACGGCGATCGTGTTGAATTCCTTGGCGACACCGCCCGCCGCCTCGACCTCGCGGGCCACCATCTGGCCCAGATCCTTGAGGTGGACGTGGCCGGGCACGAACTGGGTAAAGGAGTTCACGATGGCGATGATCGGCTTGCCGAAGTCGCCATCCTTCATCCCGGTGGCGCGCCACAGGGCCCGGGCGCCGGCCATGTTGCGTCCAGAAGTCGATGTCTTTGAGCGATAGGGTATCATGCTGTCCTTCCCGCGCGATGAAACTTTGCCGGTTCTCTTATTCCGGAAATCCCGGGAAGGCCATCGCGCAACAACCGGCTTGGCCGCAAGCCCGAACAAAAGGGCTGGCGGCCATGTGTCTCGAACCTGCCGGGCAGTGACGCCCGGGGAACGTTCAGCTCTTGAAGACCGGCGCGCGCTTTTCGCGGAAGGCCGCCATCGCCTCGGCGGTATCCTCGGAGGTGGACAACGCCTTGGTCTGGCCCTGTTCGAACCGGTAGCCTTCGTAGATCGACACGCCTTCCGTGACCTGGAACGACTTCTTGGCCGCCCGCACCGCCGAGGGGCTTGCCTTGGCGATCTCGGTGGCAATGCCGCGCGCAGTCTCCAAAAGGTCCTCTGGCGCGACGCAGGCCGAGGCGACGTTCATCCGCAACAGCTCGGGGCCATATACGCGGCGCGCGGTGTAGATCATCATGCGGGCGTCGCTTTCGCCGAAGTGGCGCCGCACATGGGCCACCCCCCCGGCGAGGCCGACCATGACCTCGGTCATCTGCAGGAATCCCTTTTCGGACGTCACGATAATGTCGCAGCACAAGGCGGTCACGCAGCCCGCGCCGATGGCCGCGCCGTTGACGGCGGCGATGATCGGCTTGGGGCATTCCAGCAGGCAGTCAAAGCTGGCCCGCACGCGGCGATTGTGCGCGGTGTAATGACCGGGGTCCTGCGTCGGACGTTCTGACAGGTCGGCGCCCGCGGAAAAGGCCTTGCCCTCGCCGGTGATCACGATGGCGCGCACATCCGAACGGTCGCCAAGCGCATCGACCGCCTCGACCAGTTCTTCGCGAAAGCGGTTGTTCTGGGCATTTACCGGCGGGCGGGTGATGGTGATGGTGGCGATATGGTCGCTGACGTCCAGGGTCAGTGTCTCGTGGCTCATTTTCGTCAAGTCCTCGTGCCTGTCTGGTCCACCTGGGGGCGGATCATCTCGAATGTCTCTGTCACTGTGCAGTAGTCGCGGTATCCCAGCCGCGCGAGCGGGCGCAGCAGGTCTGTCGCGACCTTGCCGTCGCGCAGGATGCGGTCGGCGATGTGGATGCCGACGACCTCGCCAAAGACCACGCGGTTGTGGCAGGGCACGCCGGTGGAGGTGTCCAGCCCCACGATCTTGTCCAGACGGCATTCGATCGAGATCGGCGCCTCGGCGACGCGGGGGGCGTCGATGTTGGTGCAGGGGGCGGGGGTGACGCCCGCGATGGCGAATTCGTCGACCTCTGGCGGGTAGCTGCCAGAGGTGGCGTTCATCGCCTCTTTCAGGTCTTCGCCGGGGATGTTCACGCAGAATTCCCCGCTCGCCTCGATGTTGGCCAGCGTGTCCTTTGGCCCGTCCGAGGAAAACATCACGAATGGCGGCTTGGAGGCGACGGTGTTGAAGGCGCTGTAGGGGGCAAGGTTGCGCACCCCTTCCGCCGAAACGGTTGATATCCAGGCGATGGGACGGGGGGCAATCAAGGCCATCCAGGGGCCATGCGCCAACCCGTGCGCGTCGTGCCGGGGGTCGTGGAACATGACGCTCAGGCCCCCGCCGGCGCCGGAAGTTCGGCCAGAACGCCCGCCTCGCCCGGAAGAGTGGCGCTGACGCCCTCGGGCAGGGGAATGCGGTGGACGTTGAGCGTCATCGCCACCAGAGAATAGTAGCCGATGACGGCGGTCAGTTCGACCGCGCCGACTTCGCCCCAGCGGGCGACGATGGCGGTATAGGTGTCGGGTGCCACATCCCCGGTCTGCACGATCTGGCGGGCGAAATCGTAGATCTCGCGGGCTTCGGAATCGTCGCCGAAGCCGGGCGGCTGGCACAGGCGCACCGACTCGGCGATGGCCGGGTCAAGACCCGCACGGTCCGCGTCGCGGGCGTGGATCGCCCATTCCAGGCGGCTGTTCCAGCGCCGCGCGGTCACGAGGATCGCCAGTTCCGACAGGCGCGTCGGCAGCGAGGTTTCGAACCGCAGCACCTGGCCCATGCGTTGCCAGCGATCGGCCAGCACCGGGTTGTGCAGCGCGGCGCGCAAAGGCCCGACCAGCGTCCGGCGCGGGCCGGAAATGATCTGGTCATAGACCTCGCGCTGGGCGGCGGTCATGGTCTCTGGCTCGGGAAAGCTGATGCGTCCCTCGACCTTGGCGGTGTCCTGTCCGGTCTTCATGCCTGCGTCTCCCCCAGTCCGAGTGCCTGCAGCACCTCTTCGGTATGTTCCCCCAACAGCGGCGGTGCCTTGTCGAAACTCAGCGGCGCGTTGAGAAAGTTCATCGGGCTGACCACCTGCTTGACCGTGCCCGACAGCGGATGCGGAATGTCGCGCAGCATCTGGCGGTGCTTGACCTGCGGTTCCTCGAACACCCGGTCGATGGTGTTGATCGGGCCGGAGGGGACGCCCGCCGCGGCAAAGGCCTCGCACCACTCGGTGATGGTGCGGTCGGCCAGGGCCGCGATCAGCAGCGCCTCCAGCTCTTCGAGGTTCTCGACCCGGGCGGCATTGGTGGCGAATTTCGGGTCACCGGACAGGGCGGGTTGCCCGATGACCTCGCAGAACTTGACGAACTGGCCGTCGTTGCCCACCGCCAGGACGATGAAACCGTCCTTCACCGGATAGACGTTCTGCGGTTGGATATTGGGGTGGCGGTTGCCGCGCCGCACGGGCTTCTGACCCGAGACGAGGTAGTTCATCGCCTGGTTCGCAAGCATCGCGACGGAGACGTCCAGCATGGCGATGTCGATGTGATCACCCTTGCCGGTCTGATCGCGGTTGGCCAGCGCCGCAAGGGTGCCGATGGCGGTATACATGCCGGTCATGATGTCGATAATCGGCACACCGACCTTCTGCGGGCCGCCGCCGGGCTCTCCATCCGGGCCGCCGGTGACGCTCATCAGGCCGCCCATGCCCTGGATCATGAAGTCATAGGCGGCGTCGTTCGCCTGTGGCCCGGACAGGCCAAAGCCGGTGACGGAGGCGTAGATCAGGCGCGGGTTCACCTCCTTGAGGTCGTCATATCCCAGTCCCATGCGGCCCAGCGTGCCGGTCTTGAAATTCTCCAGCAGGATGTCGGACTCGCGCGCAAGGGCGCGGACGGCATCGCGCCCTTCCTCGGTTTTCAGGTCCAGCTCGACCGAACGTTTGCCGCGGTTGACCGACAGATAATAACCGGCCTCCTTGGTGGTGTTGCCGGCGCTGTCCTTGAGGAACGGCGGGCCCCAGCGGCGGGTATCGTCCCCGGCGCCCAGGCGTTCGACCTTGATGACGTCTGCACCCAGGTCGGCCAGGATCTGGCCGCACCAGGGGCCGGCCATGATGCGTGAGAGGTCGAGAACACGGATATGAGAAAGCGGGCCGGGCATCACGGAAGCTCCTGTTGGTCTTGGGCCACGGCGTCCAGGAACGGCGCAAGCGCGGCATTGAAGGCCTCGGGGCATTGGAAGTTGGGCACATGGCCCGCCCCGGGAATGGTGTCGAAACGTATGTCGGGCAGGGGGCCGAACTGGGCCCGGATCGCTTCGGGCATGGCGCCATCCCTTTCCCCGGCCAGGCCCAGCACGGGGCAGGTCAGCGCCGACAGCGCCGCCGACTGGTCGTAAGAGGCCAGGGCATGGGTCGCGGCGGCGAAGCCCTCGACCGGGGTGGCGGCGATCATGGCGCTCAGGCCCTGTGCAAGCGGGGCATCCGCAGCCACATCGGGCAGCCAGCGCGGCGCGGTCTCTGCGGCGAGGCGCGCCATGCCATCGGCACGCGCGGTCTCACGACGCTCGGTCCAGAAGGCCTCGCGCCCCGCTGCGCTGCGCGAGACGCCATCCACGATGACGAATGCGGCAACGCGGTCCGGCCGGGCCTTGGCGGCGGCCAGGCAGGTAGGCACGCCCATCGACAGGCCGACCAGGACGCAGCGGGTGATCCCGCAATGATCCAGCAGCGCAGTCAGGTCCGCGCCGTAGCCGTCAAAGCTCATCGGGCCGTCGGGCAGGCTGGAGGCGCCGTGGCCGCGCTGGTCGTAGCGCAGCACCTGGTAGCGGTCCGCGAGGGCGGTGGCCTGCGCGTCCCAGATCGACAGGTCGGTCATGACCGAGTTGGAAAAGACCACCCAGGGCGCCCCGTCAGGCCCGTCGATACAGGCGTTCAGCTGGCCGCCATCGGGCAGGGGGACAGTGAGGTTGCGGGTCATTCGATCCCTTTCTGGCTGGCCGGCGTGGCCGCCATCGCAGGTTTGTTGAGAAGTCCGATGCCCATGATCAGCGCCAGCGCCGACAGCCCGACGAGATCGGTGACGAGGTCGGGCACCAGCAGGCACAGACCGCCTGCCAGCAGCACCAGCGCCTCCCACCCACGGGCGCCTCGGCCGAGGACGTAGATGTAACGTTCGGAAGCGGCCGACAGCATCAGGATGGAGAGGATCGCGGTCGAGACCGACAGGGTGATTTCCAGCGGCTCGCCCTGAAGGATCAGGCTGGGGTTCAGAACGAAGAGGAAGGGCAGCACGAAGAGGATCGCCCCCAGCCGCATCGCCACGATGCCGGTCCGCATGGCGGGTGCCTTGGCGATCGAAGAGGCGGCAACGGCGGCCATCGCGACCGGCGGCGTGATGTAAGACAGCATCGCCCAATAGAGGATGAACAGGTGGCTGCCCATCTCGGACAGGCCGCCCTGTACCAGGGCAGGCGCCAGCACCACGGCGAGGAAGATGTAGCAGGCCGAAACCGTCATCCCCATGCCCAGGATGAAGCTGGTCAATGCGCCGAAGGCCAGTAGCAGGTAGACGTTGCCGCCCGCGTATTGCAGCAGCTCGCGGCTGAAGGCATTGCCGACCCCGGTGATCGCCAGCGCGCCGACGACCATGCCGACCCCGGCCAGTACGCCCACCAGCATCCCGATGGTGGCCCCGGTCTCGATCAGCAGGGTCAGGATCGGGGTCAGGACTCCGCTTTTGCGGGCGCGCACCAGGGCGGTGATCAGCAGCAGCACGGTGATGTAGAAGGGCGATTTCGCCTCGGCGTTGGTGGCGAGCAGAAGAAAGACCAGCAGGCCGAGGCTCAGCAGGAAGATCCAGCCCGACCGCAGCACGACCCAGATCTTGGGCAGCTGGTCACGCGGCAGGCCCTGCAGGCCGTTGCGCGCCGCGTAGCAATCCGTCTGGATCAGCAGGACAAGGTAGAACAGCAGCGCGGGCACCGTCGCAGCCACCATGATGTCGGCATAGGGCACGTTCATGAACGAGGCCATGACAAAGGCGACCGAGCCCATGACCGGCGGCATCAGTGCGCCACCTGTCGAGGCACAGCTTTCGACCGCGCCGGAATAGGCCGCCGGATAGCCACAGCGTTTCATCGTCGGGATGGTCATCGAACCGGTCGAGATGACGTTGGAAATCACGCTGCCCGAGAGCGAACCGAAAAAGCCCGAGGACAGGATGGCCACCTTGGCGGGGCCGCCGCGGGCATGGCCCATCAGGGCGCTGGCCAAGTCCATGAAGAAGGTGCCCCCGCCGGAGACGGTCAGTGCCACGCCGAAGACGATGAAGCCGATCAGAAGGTCCGCGATCACGCGGATCGGGATGCCGATGATGCTTTCGACCCCCAGGGAATGGCTGAGCACGGTTTCCGACAGCGACATCTGAACGCCCCAGAGGAAACCGGGCATGTGACCGGTATAGAGCGGGAAGGCCGCGAAGACCGCGCAGATCAGGAACAGCGGCAAGCCCGCGCAGCGGCGCACGGCCTCCAGCGACATCAGCACCAGCAGTCCGGCCAGCAGAACCACCGGCAGGGGCGCCTCGAATTCCCAGCCTCGGGTCAGGATGTCATTGGCGTGAAGGGCGAAATAGAAACAGGTTCCCAGCGCCGCCGCAGCCAGCAGCCAGTCGTACCAGCGGACGCGGTCGGCATCGGCGGTGCGGGCGGGGGAATTGAGGAAGGCCACCGGCATGAACAGGCCGACGATGATGTAATAGTAGGCCGTGCTGATCGGGCGGAACCCGAGGAACTGCAGGTTGAAGATCTGGTTGATGATGATCGCCAGGCCCGTCGTCGACAGGATGAGGACGGTGAACCAGGCCGGGCCGGTCAGCCTGCTGCCGGGTTGCGCCCAGGGCTTTGGCTGGTCCTGCGTCTGAGAAAGGGTGTCGGTCTGCATGGCGGTATCCGGAATGCGGGAGGGGAGAGCCGCCGGCACGCGGGCCGGGGCCGGGCGGCGGCGGGCCGGTCGGCCCGCGCCGTGACCGTGCCGTGCCGCCGGGAGTGAGGGCGGCAGGCGCGGTCGGTGGGTGGATCAGTCCAGCGCTTCGGCGCGGTAGGCTTGCCAGAAGTCGGGCCAGTCTGCGTCTGAGACACCGTCTGCCTCGGCCTTTTCCCGGGCGGCGGCCCAGGCCGTCTTGACGGCCTCGATCCGTGCGATGCGGGCCTCGTTCCAGGCGTCGTCCTCGGCATCCCAGACGCCGATCTCGCGCAGGTACTTGACCGCGCCCGGGTGGAAGGGGGCGCCCGCCGGAGAGGTGCCGGCATCGCCGACGTTCCAGCGGCCAATCACCTTGTTGGCGTCCTTGTAGAGATCAAAGCTCTCGTCCAGGGCCTTGACGAAGTTGTAGACCTCGTCATCGTCCGTTGCGGCATAGGTGGTCAGCTGCGGATAGCGGTAGCCCAGCAGTTCCGCCGGGTCCTCTTCCGAGATGCTGACGCCCACGGTCATCGAGACGGGCGAGAACACCGAGGACGAGGCGCGCACGCGCTCCCAGCCCGCAGCGTCCGATCCGGGCATGTCCAGCCAGCGCACGCCGCGACCGCCCTCTGCCTCGCGCAGGGCCGAAACGGTGGGAGTGACGGGAACGGCGTCGATCTCGCCCGAGATGAAGCCCTGGACCATCGCGCCGTAGCCGGGGTAGATCACTTCTTCGACGTCATCGACGGTCAGCCCGCCAAAGGCCAGCGCGGCCTTGGTGTTCATCAGGGTCGAGGGGCTGGCCTGCACGAAACCGACCTTGCGGCCCTTCAGGTCCTGGATCGACTGGATATCGGTGTCTTCGCCGGTGATCAGACCCACGGCGGCGGGACGGCCCAGCAGGACGCGCACGTCCTGCGGTCCCCAGTCGGGTGCGGCGAACTCGAAATCGGCCTCGGAGGCAAAGAAGATTTCATTGCCCATGAAGCCGAAGGCCGCCCGGCCACGAGCCAGCGGCAGCATCCGGCCGATGGCCGTGCCCGAGGGCGTCAGGCGCACGGTGGTGCCGTATTTCTTGTCCAGCGCATCGGCCATTGCCGAGGCTTCGGCATAACCGGTCGAGCCGAGGTCATAGGATGTCCAGACCATTGCGCGCGGCAAGGTCACGTCCTGGGCAAAGGCGGCCTGCGCGGCAAGGCCAAGGGCGGCGATGGCGGCCCCACGGATGAACTTGGAATACAGCAACGTTACTCCTCCTGTTGCTTGGTCGGTCCGAATCCGGGGGTCTCTTCCCCGTTTCAACTCTGGTCGAAACTAGACGTGATGTGTTAAAAGTCAAAACTATAGTTTATAGACCCTAGTCAGCTTGGAAGCTCCAGCACGGCCTTGGCCAGGACATTGCGCATGATCTCTGTCGAGCCGCCGAAAATCGTCGTCGGGCGGGCCGACAGGTATGTGGCCGCCGCGTGCAACTGGCGGTCGCCCTCGGGGGCTTGGCGCAGGCCCGCGTCCTCTTCGGCCACCTGCATCATCAGTTCGGAAATGCGCTGGTACAGTTCGCTCTGGAAGATCTTGAGCATGGCCACGTCGGCACCGATCTCGCGCCCATCGCGCAGCCGGTCGACATAGGTCTCGAAGAGGTCGCTGAGATCCAGCACGTCGCATTGCAGCGCGACGTAGCGATCCCGAAAGACGGGGTCGTCCCAGGCCCCGGCACGTTGGGCGATGCGTTTCAGACGCGACAGGGCAGCGGCAGACAGGCGCGGCGCCCCGATAAAGACCCGTTCATGGCCCAGCAGTGCCTTGGCCACCGACCAGCCGTCATTGATACGGCCCACGATGTGATCTGCGGGCACGCGCACGTCATCGAAAAAGACTTCGCAGAACTCGGCCTCGAGCTCCAGGTTCTCGATGTTGCGGATGGTCACGCCCCTGGCGTCCATCGGCACCAGCAGGAAGCTGATGCCCGCCTGTTTCTTCACGGTCTTGTCGGTGCGGGCGAGGATGAAGATCCAGTTGGCATCCATCCCCAGCGTGCACCAGGTCTTTTGCCCGTTGATGACCCATTCCTCGCCGTCCAGCACCGCCTCGCAGCGCACCGCTGCCAGGTCGGACCCGGCGCCCGGTTCGGAATAACCCTGTGCCCAGACGTCCTCACCGGACAGAATCCGGGGCAGGAAATGTGCCTTCTGCGCCTCTGTCCCGTGCTTCAACAGCAAGGGACCCAGCATGACCGGGCCGATGTCGTTCACGCGTGCGGCGCCATAACGTTCGAATTCCTCGATCAGGATCAGGTGCTTGCCCGCGTTCAGGCCCATGCCGCCATGTTCGCGCGGCCAGGTGGGGCAGATCCAGCCGTTTTCCGACAGGACCATGTACCAGGGCTTCACCTCGTCCCAATGCAGGCGGCTGAGCGAATAGCGCGGGATGTCCGGATAGTTGGTTTCGACAAAGGTGCGCGCGGTCCGGCGAAACTCGGCGTCGCTCATGGCGTTGTAATCGGGCAGGGCGGTCATGCGGCCTCCTCCTGGACGAGACGAGTGGCAAGCAGGCGGCGCTGTTGGCGCGGGCTGCCGAAGAGATTGGCCTCTGTCATGGCCTTGCGGACGAACAGGCCGATGTCGGCCTCGTCGGTGATGCCCATCGCACCATGCATCTGCACCGCCTCGCGAGCGACCAGCATGGCCAGCTCTGCCGCGCGCAGCTTGCAACGGGCGGTGCCGGCGGCGCGGGTGGCGGCGTCCGCCCCGGTGTCGAACCGCCGCGCGGTGGCGGCAATCGCGGCGCGGGTCAGTTCCAGCTGGATTTTCATTTCGGTTGCCCGGTGCTGAAGCGACTGGAAGCTGCCGATGGGGCGGTCGAACTGTTTGCGGACGCGCAGGTAGTCCAGCGTGATCTCCAGCGCGCGGTCCGCGAGGCCCAGCAGGTAGGCGGAATGGGCCAGAGTCGCGTCCTGCAATACGGCTTCGACCCGGGCGCAGGGCAAGTAGTCCGCCGCGACGCCTGTCATGTGCAGGCGGTCCATCGTGCCGCCGTCCAGCGTCTCTGCTGTCTCGATGGTCAGGCCCTCGGCGGAGCGGGGCACAACGGCAAGGCCCGCGTCAGTGACGATGGCAAAGAGATCGGTCCCGACAGCGCCGCGCAGGTTGACCTTGGTGCCGATCAGGAGGTCGCCCTTGGCACCGCCCTGCCAGTCCAGCGCGCCGGTGACGTCCTGCCAGGCAGTCAGGATCACCGCCTCGCCGGTCATGACGGTTTCGGGCAGTGCCTCCTGCAAGAGCGCGCCGGCCATCATCGTGGACAGCACCGGTTCGGGCACCAGCCCACGGCCCAGCACCTCCATCAGGGCGCAGGTCTCACGCAGGCCCAGGCCCAGGCCCAGGCCGCCGGCCTCTTCACCGATCCACATCAGAGGCCAGCCCAGTTTGGCAGCCTGCTGCATCACAGCGCGGTCAAAACCGGCCCCGTCGAACCGCGCCTTGCGGACCCGGTCGAGCGCGCCATCCGCGGGCACCACGGCGCGCGCGCTTTCGACGATCATGCGCGCGTTTTCCTGCCAGTCCTCGTTCATGCTTCCGTCCATGCCGGTCTCCTTCATTTCACGATGCCTGCAGCCCGCAGGCCCGCGATCTGATCCGCGTCCAGCCCCAGCCCTGTCAGAACCGCGTCGGTATGTTCGGCAAAGCGCGGCGGCGGCATGTCGGTGCCCGCGTCCAGCCCCGAAAATTTCACCGGGTTGGACACATAGCGGACGAGGCCCGCGCTGCCGTGCTGCATTTCCTGCAGAAGGCCGCGCTCTTGCACCTGTTCCATGCGAAAGACGTCGTCGAAACTGTTGAGCGGCCCAGCGGGAATGCCGATGGCCTCAAGCTCGGCATAGCAGGCGTCGGCCTGTTTCGTGGCCAGCTTGGCGGCGATCTGGGGAATCAGCGTGTCGGCGTTCTGCACCCGGGCAAGGTTGGAGGCATAGCGGTCGTCCTGCGCCAGCTCGGGCAGGCCCAGGTAGTCGGCGAACCGGGAAAACTGTGCGTCGTTGCCGATGGCGATCATGATCGGGCGGTCGGCACAGTCGAAAGCCTGCCAGGGGCAGGTGATCTGCGAGGCAGTGCCGTTGCGCCGGGGCAGGCGGCCCGAGGACAGGTAGTTCATCGCCATATGCGAAGCGGCGTGGATCTGCGTGTCCAGCAGGGCGATGTCGATGAACTGTCCCTCGCCGGACACCGCGTCGCGGTGATTCAGCGCCGCCAGAATGGCGGAGACCGCGTATTGCCCGGCGGTGATGTCCGAGATCGAGTAGCCCACCAGCGCGGGACCCGCGCCCGGCTGTCCATCGGAGATGCCGGTCATGCTGAGCAGCCCGCTCATCGCCTGAAAGATCGGATCGTAGCCGGGCAGGTGCTTCATCGGGCCGGTCTGGCCGAAGCCGGTGATCGAACAATAGACCAGCCGGGGGTTCAGCTTGGCCACTTCCTGGTAGTCCAGCCCGAATCGCGCCAGCGTGCCGGTCTTGAAATTCTCGATCAGCACGTCTGCCTCGGTGACCAGGCGGCGCGCGATGTCCTGCCCCTCGGGTTTCGACAGGTCCAGCGCGAGCGAGCGTTTGCCCCGGTTCATCGCCAGGAAAGACGAGGTCTCTCCGGTGGGTTCGCCATCGGCCCCAAGGTGCGGCACGCCCATGCGGCGTACGTCATCGCCGCCTTTCACATGTTCGACCTTCACGACATCTGCGCCGAAATCGGCCAGCATCTGCGCGGTCCACGGTCCCGCGAAGACCCGACTGAAATCCAGCACCTTCAGGTGATTCAAAGCCCCGGGCATCCTGTCCCTCCAAAACACGTCAAGTTGCACCGTATCTTCAAGAGAACCGCCCGCTTGTGCAAGTTAAAAATTATATTTATGATTTAATGATTCATTGGTGGACCGGCAGGTCTGCCAGCCGGTAGGAAAGAGATGCTGATCCTGCAGACCCCTATGGATTTCACCGATCATCAGGGCGCCAGCCCGGGCGCAACGGACTGGGTGGACATCACGCAGGACAAGATCGACGCTTTCGCCGAGCTGACCGGCGACGACCATTGGATTCACGTCGACACCGAACGCGCCGCCTCCGAGCAGCCGGACGGGCGCACCATCGCGCACGGGCTGTTCCTGCTGGCGTTGGCGCCGCGACTGCAACGGCAGTTGTTCCGCATCGAACGGCGCGGCGCCGGGCTGAACTATGGTTATGAAAAGGTGCGCTTTACCGCGCCGGTGCCCTGTGGCGCCTTCGTCCGGCTGCGACAGGAGGTGATTGCGGCGGAACCGCGAGACGGTGGCGTCCGTGTCGAACTGAAGTCCACCTTCGAGATACAGGGCCAGGACCGGCCCGCGCTGGTCGCGCATGGTATCCTGCTGATCGCCGGGGCGGGGTGAACGCGGCGTTTCGGCCAACATATTGCGCGATTAGAGGTATACAGCCGGCCCGCAAGGGTATAATGGGCTAGGCTTGCCTTTGCCGGTCGGCACGGGCCGACCGCGCATCTGCGCCCCAAATGTCCAGACTGATTTCAAACATGATCCAGGCCCTCGCCGATGCGCTGTCCGAGCGCGGCTACGAAACTTTGACCGCCGTCCAGGAGGCCGTCACCAATCCCGACCTCGAGGACAAGGACCTGCTGGTCTCGGCCCAGACCGGATCGGGCAAGACGGTGGGCTTTGGCCTTGCCATCGCACCGACCCTGTTGGGCGAGGCAGAGTCAATGGAACCGGCAGCGGAACCCCTGGCCCTGATCGTCGCCCCCACGCGCGAACTGGCGTTGCAGGTGATGCGCGAGCTGGGTTGGCTCTATGCCAAGGCGGGCGCGCGGGTGACGACCTGTATCGGCGGCATGGACATGCGTGACGAACGCCGTGCGCTGGAGCGGGGGGCACATATCGTCGTCGGCACGCCCGGGCGTCTGCGCGACCACATCCAGCGCGGTTCGCTGGACCTGGGCAGCCTGCGCGCCATCGTGCTGGACGAGGCGGACGAGATGCTGGACCTCGGGTTCCGCGAGGACCTGGAATTCATGCTGGGCGAGGCGCCCGAGGACAAGCGCACGCTGCTGTTTTCGGCCACCGTGCCGCCGATGATCGCCAAGCTGGCCCAGCAATACCAGCGTGACGCGGTCCGCGTGACCACGCTCACCGGCGAGCGGCAGCACGCCGACATCGCCTACCAGGCGTTGCGCGTGGCCCAACAGGACGCGGAAAACGCCATCATCAACCTGCTGCGCTTTCACGATGCGCAGAATGCAATCGTCTTTGCCAATACCCGTGCGATGGTGAACCGCCTGACCGCGCGACTGACGAACCGGGGCTTTTCCGTCGTGGCCCTGTCGGGCGAGTTGAGCCAGAACGAACGTACCCATGCGCTGCAGGCGATGCGCGACGGGCGCGCGAAGGTCTGCGTGGCGACCGACGTGGCGGCGCGCGGCATCGACCTGCCTGGGCTGGAACTGGTGATTCACGCCGAACTGCCCTCGAACGCCGAAGGGCTGCTGCACCGTTCCGGGCGCACGGGCCGGGCTGGGCGCAAGGGGATTTCCGCCCTGATCGTGCCGCCCAAGGTGACCAAGAAGGCCGAGCGCCTGCTGAAATTCGCCAAGATTGAGGCCGACTGGATCCTGCCGCCCTCTGCCGACGACATCCTGCGCAAGGACGAGGAACGCCTTCTGGCCGATCCCGTCTGGGAGGCAGAGACCACGCCCGAGCAGGAGGCCTTCGCCGCCCGTCTGCTTGATCTCTACGGACCGGAAAAGATCGCCGCCGCCTACCTGGCGCTGCATCGTGCGCGCCTGTCCGCCCCCGAGGACCTGGCGGACCCCGACGCCCGCCCCGAGCGCAAGGAGCGCAAGCCTTTCGGTCCCAGCACGTGGTTCGCGCTGTCTGTCGGGCGGGGCGACCGGGCAGAACCGCGCTGGCTGTTGCCGCTCTTGTGCCGCGTGGGGAACCTGGACAAGGACGCCATCGGTGCGATCCGCATCCAGCAATCGGAAAGCTATGTCGAACTGGCCGAGGCCAGCGTTCCAGGGTTCCTCTCCGCGATCGGCGAAGGGGCGGAGCTGCAAGAGGGCGTGACGGTCCGCAAACTGGACAGCGCGCCGGAATTCACCTCTGCGCCGCGCAAGCCTGCCCCGGCCGGACGCAAACCTGACCGCCCGCAGGGCCACAAGAACCCGGCCCGGTCGGATGATCGCCCGAAGGGCAAACCGCGCCCGGAGCCGAAGGCCGAGGCGTCCGCTGCCCCGGTTGCCGAGGCGCCCGCATCTACGGCGCCCGAGGCTCCGGTCGCGCGCAAGCCGAAACGGCCCGACGGTGAGGCCCACAAGGAGCGGCGGCCGGGCAAGCCCGCCGCCGGCAAGGAAGGCCCCGGCAAGCCCAAGGGAAAATACACGGGCAAACCGGACGGCAGGTCCACGGGTAAACCCGGGGGCAAGCCCGGGGGCAAGCCCTTCGGCAAACCGGGTGGGGCGGGCCCGAAAGGACGTGGCGCCAAACCCGACGGCGGTCCGCGCAAGCCCGCGGCGCCCAAGGCGCAGGCCTCTGACACGTCCAAGCGGTTCACGCCTCCGGGAGCGGCTGGCAAACCGGGCAGGCCGCGCGCCGGCGGTGCGGGGAAAGGCCCGGGCAAACCGCGTAAGGGGGCAGGCGGCAACGAGCCGCCCCGGCGCGGCTGAGCCTCTAGCCCAGTTCCATCGTTGCGATGGCCTGCAGTGTCGGGCCGGGCGAGGGGGCCGGGCCACGGTACATGCGGGCTGTGGCAAAGCTTTCCTCAAAGCCCATGCCTTGCAGGTTTTGACCCAGGCCGCCGGGAATATCGGGCGTGTCGATGATGACGTCTCTGCACTCCAGCGCCGAGGCGGCCTGCCGGGCCAGGGTCAATGCCTCGTCGACGGTCGGGGCCACGATCGGGCCGATCTTGCAGCCATTCCGGCAAAGGCGGGCGGTGGCAAAGCCGGTGATCCCCTGCGGCCCCCGCAGCAAGACCGTTTTTCGGCTGCCTGACTGTGTTGTCCATTCTGCAAGGAAAGCGGGCCGGTCATAGCCGTTGGCCGCCCTGTCCAATCGCGTAATGGCATCCAGATCGGCCGCGCCGGCAAGACTCGCGGCGGTATCGCAGTGGTCCAACGTGCCTTCGAACCGCCGGGTGCGCCCGGCCAGCACGAAACCGGACTTTGCATAGTTTGCTTCTTGCGCGGGCACGCCGTCTAGCCCCACTGTGCGCGCCCCGGCGTGGGTCAGCGCCCGTGTCCACAGCGCATAGCCGATTCCCCGTCCACGATATTCCGGCAGGCAGAGGTAAAGCCCAAGAAACGCCATCTGCGGCGAATGGTTCACGACGGAAATCGCGGCAACGGTTTTTCCGTCCACCTCTGCCACGAAGAACCCCTCGGGGTCCGCCGCCTGAAAGGCCTGCGCATCCGCCAGCCCGGGGTTCCAGCCCTCGTCGGCGGCCCAGTCTAGCATCAGCTCGATCTCTTCCAGCGTCGCGGTTCGGCAATTCGGCTGTGTCATCTTTTCAGGGCCTCGCGCAGGGAGGTGGGCGGTTGCGTGACGTTGCGCAGATCCAGCGAGGCCACGAGATCCAGAAGGTGGCTTTTCATCAGTTGTTCGGCCAGGGCGCCGTCCCGGTTGGCAAAGGCGTCCAGCAGGGCGTGATGCGCCTGCGTTTCGCACAGCGCCGCCCGCCGCCGCCAATAGAGCGCGATGATGAGCGACGAGCGCGAAATCAGTTCCGAGATGAAGCCTTGGACCGTCGTCTGATCGGCGATGCGCGCGATCTCGACGTGGAATTGCCCCGACAGGAACAGGGCGCGGCCATTCTCTCCGGCGTCGAGCGCCTCGTGCTCGCTGGCGATATTGCTGCGCAAAAGCGCCAGGTCCTCGTCCGTCATCCGCTCTGCCGCCGAATGCGCGGTGCGCGGCTCCAGCAGTGCGCGCGCCTCGAATACCTCGCGCGCATCTCGCACGGTGGGTTGCGCGACAAAGGCGCCCCGGTTGCGCTTCAGCTCGACCAGTCGGCGGTGTGACAGCGCCAGCAGGGCAGCGCGGACGATGGTGCGGCTGATGCCATAGGCCTCGGCCAGCTCATCCTCACCCAGCTTGGTGCCCGGGGGCAGCCTGTGTTCGTGAATCGCGTGTTCGAGGTCCGCGGCTACGGTGTCGCTGGTCCAATGCTTCGTTTCAAACTTGTTCATGTCACTCTGTGCCAACGACCACCTCTGCGTTCCGTTATTCCGATTCGGCGGCCTGGGGACAAGCGGGCGCTGGGACGCAGCCTTGCACGCATGATTGTATACGAAATTGCGTTCATTTTTGCGCACAGCGATGCCGCGAATGCTCAATTTTTGCCCGATCCGTGTTTCGCGGGGGTCGGGAGGCTGAAAACGCTCCCCCATCCCGGCAAGAGCGCAACAAGGTTTCCCTGACAGGCAAACGGGGGCGTCATGCGCACAGGATATGATCTGGAACTGGTTCACTTGACCAAACGCTATGGCGAAACTGTCGCCGTGCGTGATCTGAACCACGTCTTCGCCCCGGGCAGCTATGTCTGTCTTCTGGGACCGTCGGGGTGTGGGAAATCCTCGACCCTGCGGATGATCGCCGGGCACGAAGAGGTCAGCGACGGGTCGATCCTGCTGGACGGTCATGACGTGGCGCCACTGGCGCCCGCGCAGCGGGGCACCGCGATGATGTTCCAGAACTATGCGCTGTTTCCGCATCTGTCGGTGCGCGACAACGTGGCCTTCTCCCTGCGTATGAAAGGCGTTGACCGGTCCGCCCGGCACAAGCGGGCGGACGAATTGCTGGCGCTCGTGGACATGACCCATCTGGCCGACCGCTTGCCGGCGCAGCTGTCCGGTGGACAACAGCAGCGTGTGGCGCTGGCGCGTGCGCTGGTGACGGAACCCAAGGTGTTGTTGCTGGACGAACCTCTGTCCGCGCTTGACCCGTTCCTGCGCATCCGGATGCGGACAGAGCTGAAAAAGCTGCAGCGCGAGCTGGGGATCACCTTCATCCACGTCACCCACGGTCAGGACGAGGCGCTGGCACTGGCCGATGAAATCGTGGTGATGAACGACGCGGTGATTGAACAGGCAGGCCCCGCGCGTGAGGTCTGGGCAAAGCCACGTACGGAGTTCGTGGCCCGGTTCATCGGCGGTCACAACGTCATCACGCTGCCCCAAGGCAAGGTCACGGTGCGCGCCGACGCGGTACAACTGGCAGACGAGGGCATGGCCGCCACGGTCATGGCGATCGAGTACCAGGGCGCCTCTGTCGCCGTGTCCACGACCACGGAAGGCGGTGACGAGGTGTTGGCGCTCTTGCCCGAGGACCAGTTCTTTGCCGCCCCCAAGAATCCCGGCGATGCCGTTCGGCTCAGCTGGGACGAGGCGCGGCTGCATCGCCTGACCGCCTGAAAAACGCGGTTCGGCAAGCGCCGTTTTCGAGATCACGCATCAACCACCAAGACAAGACGACTGAACAGAGAGGACAAGACTATGGCTAAACCCAAGGTTGGATATACCCGCCGTTCGCTGCTGAAGGCAGGCGGCGCGGCCGTCGCGGCGACAACCCTGCCCGCGCCGATGCTCTGGGCGCAGGACACCAAGGACATCGTGCTGCGCCAGTTCGGCACCGGCGTGTCGAACCTCAACGACGTGGCCAAGAAGGTGAAAGAGGACCTGGGCTTCACACTGGAAATGACGGCGCTCGATTCCGACAGCGTCACCCAGCGCGCGGCCACCCAGCCCGACAGCTTTGACATTGCCGACATCGAATACTGGATCTGCAAGAAGGTCTGGCCGACCGGAAACCTGCAGGCGATGGACACCTCGAAGATCGCCAACTACGACAAGATCGTGGGCATTTTCCGTTCGGGCAAGCTGACACCCGACAGCGAGATCGCGCAGGGCACCGCACCGCATACAGTGGGCTTTGTCGACGGCCCCGGCGGCACCAGCTTTGCCGACGAGGAAACCGGCTGGATGACCCTGATCCCCACGATCTACAACGCCGACACGCTGGGCATCCGCCCCGACCTGATCGGCCGCCCCATCGAAAGCTGGACCGAGCTGCTGAACCCCGAGTTCAAGGGCAAGGCCTCAATCCTCGACATTTCCTCGATCGGCATCATGGACATGGCGATGGTCTGCGAGGCGATGGGCGAGATCCAGTACGGCGACAAGGGCAACATGACCCGCGACGAGATCGACAAGACGATGGCGATCTTCACCGAGGCCAAGCAGAACGGCCAGTTCCGCGCCTTCTGGAAAACCTTCGACGAAAGCGTGAACCTGATGGCCTCGGGAGAGGTCGTGATCCAGTCGATGTGGTCGCCCGCGATCACCGCGGTCAAGTCGCGCGGCATCCCCTGCGTCTACCAACCCCTGAAAGAGGGTTATCGCAGCTGGGGCGGCGGTATCGGCCTGTCGTCCTCGCTGTCGGGCATGGAGCTGGACGCCGCCTATGACTACATCAACTGGTATCTCTCCGGCTGGGTCGGCGGCTACCTGATGCGCCAGGGTTATTACTCGGCCGTGCCGGAGACCTCCAAGGACTTCATGACCGAAAACGAGTGGGGCTACTGGTTCGAGGGCAAGGAAGCCACCGACGTCATCACCTCGCCCACCGGCGACAAGCTGGCCGAGGCCGGAGAGGTCCGCGACGGCGGTTCCTTCTACGACCGCATGGGCAGCGTGGCCTGCTGGAACGCCGTCATGGACGAAAACCAGTACATGGTCCGCAAGTGGAACGAATTCATCGCGGCATGACGCGGTGAATGGCCGGGTCCGTTATCCCCCCGGTCCCCTTCAGATCCCCGGGCCGTACGCGGTCCGGGGGTCATCCTGACCAATTCCCGATCCGGGCAGACCCCTGCGGAGGCCAGATGGCTGCGACCCCTCTCAAGAACCGGCATGTCCTGGGCTGGCTGATGGCCATGCCCCTGTCCGTCGTGCTGTTGGCCTTTCTGATCGCGCCCATCGTGATGATCGCCGTCGTCAGCTTTTGGGGCGCGACGGAATTCTCGATCTACCCGGCGTTCCAGTTCGACAACTATGAATTCCTGTTCGGATCGCCCGTGACCTACAAGGTCTTCGGCGCGACGCTGAAATACGCGCTGATCACCTGGGCGCTGACCTTGGCCATCGGCTTTACCGTGGCCTATTTCCTGGCCTTCCATGTCCGCAGCCTGACCATGCAGATCGCGCTGTTCCTGGTCTGCACGATCCCCTTCTGGACCTCGAACATCATCCGCATGATTTCGTGGATCCCCTTCCTGGGGCGGAACGGAATCGCCAACCAGACGCTGATTTCCTGGGGCGTGATCGACGAGCCGCTGGAATGGCTGCTCTATTCCGACTTCTCGGTCATCCTGGCCTTTGTTCACCTCTATACGCTGTTCATGGTGGTGCCAATCTTCAACACCATGATGCGCATCGACAAATCCCTGCTGGAGGCGGCGCGCGACAATGGCGCCAGCGGCTTTCAGACGCTGGTGCACGTGATCCTGCCGCTGACCAAGCCGGGCATCATGATCGGAACCATCTTTGTCGTCACGCTGGTGATGGGCGATTTCATCACCGTGCGTTTCATGTCCGGCTCGCAGCGCGCCAACGTCGGGCGGCTTATCTCGAACGACATCGCGCTGCTGCAATACCCTTCGGCGGCGGCGACAGCGGTGGTTCTTCTGTGCACGGTCCTGATCGTGATCGCGATCCTGCTGCGCTTTGTCAACATCCGCAAGGAGCTGTGATCCAATGGAAAAACGTCCCCGCAGCTTTTACGTCCTCGCCGCCTTCTTCGGCCTGTTCGTGCTGTTCCTCTACGGGCCGATCCTGACCATCGGTGTCCTCAGCTTCCAGGGTCCGAGGGGCGGCCTGACCTTCCCGATGAACGGGGTCTCGACCCACTGGTTCCGCGACCTGTTCCAGGAACAGGCGGTGGGTGACATCTGGGGTGCCTTCCGGCGCAGTTTCGGCCTCGGGCTTATGGTCATGGTGACGACGGTCGCCGTCTCGGTCATGGCCGGTCTGGCCTTCCGCAAGCGCTTTGTCGGTTCCGCCCTGGTGTTCTACGCGGCAATCACCTCTCTGGTGATCCCGTCGATCCTGATTTCGCTGGGCGTCGGGCTGATCTTCAACCAGCTGGGGCTGAAGGTGCACTGGGCCACCAGCGGTTTCGGGTCACAACTGACATGGACGCTGCCCTTTGGCCTGCTGATCATGTTCGCCGTCTTCAACCGCTTCGACCAGAGCTATGAAGAGGCGGCGCGCGACCAGGGGGCAAGCGCCTGGCAGACGATCCGCTTTGTCGTGCTGCCGATCATCGCGCCCTCGCTGATCGGGGTGGCGCTCTTCGGATTTACGCTGAGCTACGACGAATTTGCGCGCACGCTGCTGACGGCGGGCAGCTACAACACGCTGCCGCTGGAGATCTTCGGCATGACGACCAACGTCACGACCCCGGTGATCTATGCGCTGGGCACGCTGACCACGGTATTCTCCTTTGCCATCATCGGGCTGTTCTTGCTGACCGTCTGGGTCATGGGCAAGCGCCGCGCGCGGCTGGGATCGGACGCGGGCAAGGGCGTATGAAGATCGCCTACATCAATCCCAATGCCACCGCTGCCATGACGGATGGCATCGTCGAGGCGGCGCGGCTCGCCCTGCCCGGGGCAGAGATCTTCGGCATGACCAACAGCGACGGGCCTGCCGCCATCGAGGGTCCCGAGGACGGCGCAACCGCCGTTCCGGGCCTTCTGGCCCGGCTGGGGCCGGCGCGGGATCAAGGCGCGGATGCCATCGTGATCGCCTGTTTCGACGACACGGGACTGGCAGAGGCGCAGGCACAGGCCGGCTGCCCGGTGTTGGGGATCGGACAGGCCTCCTATGTCATGGCACAGCTGTTGGGGTTGCGGTTTTCCGTCGTCACCTCCTTGCCGGTCTCGATTCCCGTGATCGACGAGAACATCGACACATCGGGATTTCGCGGTCTTTGTGCCTCTGTCCGGGCCAGCGGCCTGCCGGTGCTGACCATCGAGAAGGGCGCGCCCGAGACCGTCGCCCGCATCGCGGCCGAGATAGAGGCCGCGCGGGCGGAGGACGGGGCCGCCTGTGCCATCCTGGGCTGCGCTGGCATGGCGCCGTTGACCCCTGAACTGGCGCAACGGACCACGATCCCGTTGATCGACGGGGTGGCCGCCTCGGCCCTGCTGGCGCAGGCGGCGGCGGGGTTTCTCGGCAGAGGCGGGTAGCCGGCAGGCGCCTGCCGGCGGTCCGGCACGGGTGGAATTGTGCCCGGATGGTGAGGCGGGTAGGCTGGCGCGGAACGACCGTGGCAGGTGCCGGGACGGGCCTGCCTGTCGCGGTGCCCGACAAAGCCGGAGGCCCCGCAGATGCCCGAAGACCAGACACTCATCATAGGCCTTTTCGCGGTGATCTTCGTGCTTCTGGTCTGGGGGCGTGTGCGCTACGACCTCGTGGCCTTCGGGGCGCTGACCCTGGGCGCCATCCTTGGGCTGGTGCCCTCGGACGATGTGTTCTCGGGCTTCGGCCATTCTGCGGTGGCCATCATCGCGCTGGTCCTGATCGTCAGCCGGGGGTTGTCCTCGTCGGGGGCGGTGGAACTGATCGCCAGCCGCGTGATCGACCCGGAACGCCCCTTGCCCCTGCATATCGCCATCATCGGCAGCGCGGGCGCCGTCCTGTCAGCGGTCATCAACAACGTGGCGGCGCTGGCGCTTTTGATGCCGCTGGACGTCGAGGCCGCGGAAAAGGCCAAGCGCGCGGCGGGGCAAAGCCTGATGCCGCTGTCCTTTGCGACCATCCTGGGCGGCATGGTCACGCTGATTGGGACACCGCCGAACATCGTTATCTCCGAGTATCGGCAGGACGTCCTAGGCCAGTCCTTCTCGATGTTCGATTTCGCGCCAGTGGGGCTGACGGTGGCAATCGCGGGCATCGTCTTTGTCGCGCTCATCGGGTGGCGGCTCCTGCCGTCGCGCACCTCGATCGCCGAACAGGGGCAGGCCTTTCGCAAGGGGCGCTATGTCGCCGAACTCAAGGTCGCCGAGTCTGCTGGTGAAAAGGATATCACCGTCCTGTCCCTGTACCCCACCGCCGAGGATACGGACATCCACATCCTGGGCCTGATCCGCCACGGCAAGCGCCGCCCCGGGCTGGCCAGCCGCGAAACCCTGCAGCCCGGCGATTTCCTCGTGGTCGAGGGCGAGCCCAAGTCCATCGAGGCCTTCATGGGCAAGGCATCGCTGGAGTTCGCAGGCTCTGAACAGCACGAGGGCGGGGTGCTTGCGCCGGGCCTGGCCCTGCGCGAGGCCATCGTGCCCGACGATGCGCGCATCAATGGCCACACGGCCCGCAGCCTCGGCCTGCTGCATCGGCACGCGGTCACACTGCTGGGCGTCTCGCGCGAGGGGCGGCGGTTTCAGGATCGTGTCCGTCTGTTGCGGGTCAGGGCGGGGGACGTGCTGCTGTTGCTGGGCACGCCCCGCAACGTCGAAAGCAGCATGGAATGGTTGGGCGTCCTGCCCATCGAAGGCCGCCACACCGAGGTGATCCAGCGCCGCAAGGCCGGCCTGTCGATTGCGGTTTTCGTGGGGGCCGTCGGGCTGGCCGTGGCCGGCCTGTTGCCGCTGGCCGTGTCGCTGGCAGCGGCGGTCATTGCCTTCCTCCTGCTGGGCCTTGTCACCGGGCGCGAGGTCTACAATTCGATCGAATGGAAGGTGATCGTGCTGCTGGCCAGCCTCATCCCGCTGGCCGAAGCCTTCGAAAGGACCGGAGGCGCGGAATTGCTGGCCGGTCAGATCCTGGTCCTGACGGCGGACAGCGCGCCCTGGGTCAGCCTTGCAGTTCTGATGCTGGTCACGATGACCATGTCCGATTTCCTGAACAATGTCGCGACGACACTGATTGCCGCGCCCATCGGCCTGTCGATTGCCAGAACGCTGGACGCCAACCCGGACACCTTCCTGATGGCGGTCGCGGTTGCGGCCTCCTGCGCCTTTCTCACGCCCATCGGGCACAAGAACAACACCATCATCCTTGGCCCTGGCGGCTATCGGTTTTCCGACTACTGGCGCATGGGTCTGCCGCTGGAGGTTCTGGTGATCGCGGTGTCGATCCCGGCCCTGTTGCTGTTCTGGCCGATCTGAGGGGCAGGCCTCCTCAGGCCTGCCATTGCTGCGCGTCGCGGACAAGGGCCGCGAACCGGTAGAACCCATGCGCCATCTTCGAATAGGGCGTGGTCAGGAACAATGTCAGCACCGCGCCCAGGTGCAGGGCCAGCATGGCGGGCACCGCGCCGGTGCCGCTGACCGCATAGAGGATCAGCCCGGTCAGGCCGGTCAGCCCCAGCAGCAGCACAAAGGCCATCTCGCCGCCCCAGGCCTTTTGCGCCCCAAGCTGCGGATCGGCCTTCAGCTTCAGCCCCGCCAGACCGAAGGCGCCCAGCGTCAGGAGCAGCCCACCCGGCACGCCCAGCAGCTTTGGCAGGCTGAGCAGGCCATAAGGCGCCTCGAGCCCCAGCAGGTAATGCATCAGCGTGCCCGAGGAGGTGGAGGCGAAACACAGCAGGAAGCCCCAGAAGGTCGCCTGGTGGGCATGGCGCCGGGCCTGGCTGTAGCGGTCGCCCTTTTCAAAGTTGCAGCCCTGTCCCTGGCCGCCGTCGAGGTTCTTCAACTGTCCGGCGCGCAGAGCGGCGCGACGCAGGTGTGTCCAGCGGACCGGCGCCCCGCCGACGTCGCGCCAATAGGCCCGCAGGCCCAGGGCAAGGACCACCATTGGAAAGAGGAAGGCGGGCAGAAAGATCGCCACCATGACCGTGTGGGACAGCACCGCGTAGAACCCTTCGCCGTTTGCCGGGGTCAGCATGGCCTGTGCCAGGAACAGCAGGGCAATCCCCGCAACCAGCGCGGCGGACAGGGCCACTCCGTGCCTCTGGAACAGTGCCCCAAGCCCCCTGGGCCTGCCGTACCTGTCCCAGCTGTCGACCCGCACGTCGGCCAGCGCCTGTGGCAGGTTCAGCGCGAATTCATGCGGTTCGGTGTATTGGCACGAGTAGTAGCAACCCCGGCAATTGTGGCAGAGGTTCGCGATCTGCACGATGTCCCCGTCGCCAAAAACCCGTTCTGCGAACATGGCCGGGAAAGCGTCGCAGAACCCTTCGCAATAGCGGCAGGCGTTGCAGATCTCGACCTGGCGGCGGGCCTCTGCGATCGTGTCGGTCGAGGGGGATTGCGTGGCGGCGTCAAACGACATGGGCGGCGGCCTCCTGTCCTGCGATACGTCCGAAGACGGTTCCGATGGTCATGCCGAACCCGGCAAGATAGCCCTGTCCCAGGATCGAACCGGCCATCATCTCTCCGGCGGCCCAGATGTTGGCATAGCGCCCATCCGGCCCGCTGACGCGGGCGGTTTCGTCCACCTTCAGGCCCAGGTAGGTGAAGGTCACGCCGGGGCGCAGGGAATAGCCGTAGAAGGGCGGCTCGGCGATGGGGCGGGCCCAGTTCGTCTTGGGCGGCTCCACCCCTTCTGTCGCCAGCCCGTCCAGTTCCTGGGGCGAAAACGTCCCCTCGCCGCAAGCGGCGTTGAAGGCCTCGACCGTCTGGGTCAGCTTGTCGGCGGGCAGACCCAGCTTGTCGGCCAGTCCGGCGATGGTATCGGCCTTTTCCGGCGGAAAGACCGAGGGCATGAACAGTTCGACAGAGCGCGAGTCGATGATTGAATAGGCCACCTGGTCGGGCTGTGCGGCCACCAACCGGCCCCAGATCGCGTAGCGTTTCGGCCAGACGTCCTCACCCTCGTCATAGAACCTGTCGCCGTCGCGGTTGACGACGATGGAAAAGGGCACACAGTCCAGCCGGGTGACGATCCCGCCGTCGTATTTCGGCGCCCGCCCGTCGATGGCCACGGCGTGACATTGTGTCGGATCGCCAACGCTTTCGGCGCCCTGGTCCAGCATATCGGCCAGCACGACACCGCGATTGTAGCGCGTGCCCCGGATCAGGAAGTTGCGCGCCGAGGGGCCCCATGCCCGTGCCAGCCAGTCGATGTCCGACTGGAACCCGCCCGACGCCAGCACCAGCGCCCGGCCCGGGATGCGCAGGCTCTCGCCATCCAGCGTGACGTCCAGCGCCTCGAACCGGCCGTCCGCGATATGCACATGGGTGACCTGGGCCTCGTATCGGACGGTCACGCCAAGGTCCTCCAGCGTGTTGTAGTAGGCGTTCACCAACGCCTTGCCGCCGCCCAGGAAAAAGGCGTTGGTCCGGCTCAGCGACAGCGTGCCCGACAGGGAGGGCTGAAAACGCACGCCGTGGCGTTCCATCCAGGGCAGGCAGTCCTCGGATTGCCGGATCGCGAGGCGGGCCAGCCCTTCGTCCGTCTCTCCCTTGGTGACGCGGATAAGGTCGTCGAAATACTCGTCTTCGCCGTAGCTGTCGGTCAGGACAGACAAGGGACCGCGATGCATGCAGCGAAAGTTGCGGGTGTGGCGAGAGTTGCCGCCGCGATAATCCTTTGGTGCACCTTCCAGGACCAGCACGCGCGCGCCGGCCTCGGCGGCCTCGATCGCGGCGCAAAGCGCGGCATTGCCGCCGCCTGCCACGATCACGTCCCAGCCGGCTTTTTCGATCCCGCTCATTCCGTCACCTCCCGTCGGTATTGCCGCAGGCGGACCTGCAGCGCCGCCTCGATGTGATCCCGCATCAGCCGCTCGGCCCCGTCCTCGTCCCGCGCGCGCAAGGCCTGCAGGATCGCCTCGTGTTCGGCCACGGCCTTTTCGAACCGGGTGTCCTCGGCCAGGGTTGAACGACCGAGGATCAGCAGGGTCTTCTGCACCGCCTCGACCGCGCGGATCAGGAACCGGTTGCGGGCGGCATTCAGGACAACGCGGTGAAACTGGGCGTTGGCCTCGTAGGCGGCGCCGATCTGTTCGGCGTCGCGCATCTCTTCGTTGATGGTGGCCAGTTCTGCCATCTCGACCTCCGAGACGGAGCGCGCGGCAAAGCGCGCCGCCGTACCTTCAAGGACCGCGCGCATGGCGTAAAGCTCTGTGATCTCCGCGTAATCCAGCTGGCGCACCACCAGTCCGCTGCGCGGGACATGTGTCACCAGGCCGTCGGCCTCCAGCCTGTGCACGGCTTCCCGGACCGGGGTCCGAGAGACCCCGTATTTCGCCGCCAGCTCGGTCTCGATCAGCCTGTCGCCCGGACGGATCGAGCCCTTGCGGATTTCGGCCACGATCCGGCTGTAGGGGTCGGCGGCCTGCCTGGTCTTGTTGTCCGTATGCTCCATGTGCCTGTCCATGATCGTGATGTGCTCATATGTATACGCTTGTATCCACGCGGGTTCAACCCGCGCCCGGGACTGCCTTGGCCAAAAACAAAAGGGCCCCGGTCGATGCCGGGGCCCAGGGGCGTTGTCACTTTCGGGTCGAGACGCGGGCGGCCCTCAGGCCGGTGGTTTCACCCCCGCCGGGATCGGCGCGACAGCGGGCGCAGCGCTTGGACGATTGGCGCGTTGCCCGGCCCAGACAGAGCCCAGGACGATCATGGCGCCGACCGCCTGCACTGGGGTCAGGGCTTGTCCCAGCCAGGCCCAGCCCAGGATCACGGCGGTCAGGGGACTCATCAGCGACAGCATCGAGATGGCCCCGGGTTCGATCCGCGCAACGCCCCGGAACCAGATCACATAGGTTGCGGCGGCCCCGACCAGGCCCAGCCAGGTCAACCCGGCAAGGTTGGTGGCGGTCAGCGGGGGCAGCGGTGGCTCGACGATCAGCGCGAGCGGCAGCAGGATCAGCCCGCCCGCCGTCAGTTGCCAGGCGGTAAAGCTGAGCGCGGAAACAGGCGGCTGCCACTTGCGGCTCAGCACGGTGCCCGCCGCCATCGAGGCCGCGCCGCCAAGACCCGCGGCCACGCCGACCGGGTCCAGCCGGGCCTCGGGGCCGATCAGCAGCAGGGCCACGCCCAGGACCCCCGCCGCCGAAGCGGCGACCGCCCCGGCCCGGATGGGCGTCCCGAGCCAGCCCCGTGCCATCAAAATGACAATCATGGTCTGAACAGCGCCCAGCGTCGCGGCGACTCCGCCGGGAAGACGGTAGGCGGCCACGAAGAGCAGCACCCAGAACAGGGCAAAGTTGAAACTGCCCAGCAAAAAGGTCCGGCCCAGCCATGCGCGTGGCGGCAGGCAACGCGTGACTGTCAGCAGAAGGAGACCGGCGGGCAGGGCGCGCAGCGCGGCAAGCGTGACGGGATACCCGTCCGGCAGGGCCTCGGTCGTGACAAGATAGGTGCTGCCCCAGATCGCCGGGGCAAGCGCGGTCAGGAAAATATCGGTGGTACGTGACATGTTGGGCTTCCTTGTAGGCGGCTCACCAGGGGCGGTCAAAGGGATGCGGCGGGCGAAACGGGCAGGGGGTTAGTCCGATGTCGCGCAAGAGGTGGGGTGGAAGGTCGCGCAACTCTGGCGATCGGGGATTGCGGCGGAAAAGGTGGAAACGCATGGGCGGCTCCCTTCAGGCCAGGATCTGTTGCGCGGTGCGGATCTGCGCGGCCAAGTCCTCTGTCGGGCCATTGACCAGGCGGGCGCCCGTGTCGCGGATGATGAGCGCGGGGATGCAACGGACTTGCAGCGCGCGGGCCACCTGGCGGTCGGCCTCGACGGCGCTTGCGGTGTCGGGGTCGGCGAGGTGCCGGGCAAAACCCGCCGCCTCGAATCCGGCGTCACGCGCGACCTGCAGGACCGTTTCGGGATCAGAGATGTCTCGGGCTTCTGACAGATGGGCGCGTTGCAGGTGGTCGAACATCCGCCAGTGCCCCTCCTGTCCGTCCAGCCGTTCCGCCGCCTTGCATCCCAGCGCGGCGGTCAGGCCGTGGGGATAGTCGAAAGAGGCGGCGCGCATTGCCTCGATGTCGATCAGTCCGGGTTGGTCGCTGACCTGCCGACAGGCCGTCCAATGGCCCAGGATCGTGTCCCGCGCCGCCTGTGGCGTGCCCCAGCGAGCGGCCATCTCGGCACGGCTGTCCTGCAGGACAAAGCTGCGGTGCCGGATCGTCAGGTCGAACTCTTCGGCAATCGTGCGCATCCGCGACGAGATGTTGAAGCACCAGCAGCATACGACGTCATGGAAGAAGTCGATGGTCAGGGTGGGCATCACGCGGCCTCCCCTTGTCGCTCGGCACCGGCCAGGCGCGCGGCGATCCGGGCCACGTGGGCCCCCTGGAACCGCGCCCCGGAGAGGTCGGTTTCCGTGGGCGTGCGCGATCCGTCGGCTCCGGCGATGGTCCCGGCGCCGTAGGGGGCGCCGCCGATGATGCGGTCGGCGGTGGTCTGACCGGCAAAGGTATAGGGCATCCCGGCGATCAGCATTCCGAAGTGCTGCAGCGGGATCTGGAAGGACAGCAATGTCGCCTCGTGGCCGCCGTGCTGCGAGCCGGTGGAGGCAAAGACACCCGCCACCTTGCCGACCAGCGCATTGCGCGCCCAGAGGCCGCCCGCCTGGTCCAGAAAGCTCTTCATCTGACCGGCCATCATGCCGAACAGGGTCGGCGTGCCGAACAGGATGGCGTCGTAGGCCTCAAGGTCGGCGGGCGTGGCCAGGGGCGTGTCATCCTCGATGAACCCGGCCTTGCGTCGGATCTCCTCGGGGACGGTTTCGGGCACCCGGCGCAGGTCGACATGGGTGCCGGGCACGCTGCGGGCGCCGTCTGCCTCGGCCTGTGCCAGGGCGCGGACATGGCCATAGCTGGAATAGTAGAGAACAAGAACACGGGTCATGGGGATCCTCTTGGGCTTGGAATGGTGATGCCCTCGAAGATCGTGGAAAGCGGGCGCCGGAATAACCGGCCCGCGCGCAAATCATTCTTTACGCTGGTTGAAGAATGTCAGCCCCGCAGCGCCGTGCCCAGGTGGTCGAGAAAGGCCGTTACCCGCGCGTCCATCCCAAGCCGAGATGCGGTGACCGCGAAAATATCCGGTGCGGTCAGTTCCCAGTCGGGCAGAATACGTACCAGTTCCCCGCGTGCTTCCGGCGCGTCTGATACGAAATCGGGCAGGGTGCCGATGCCGTGGCCCGCGATCAGCAGGTCTCGCAGGACCAGGCTGTTGCCGACACGCACCGGCGGGTCCAGGTCGACGGTCCGGGTGCCGCCCGCGCCGTGCAGGGTCCAACTGTTCAGGTGATTGGCCAGCAGGAAACCGACAACCCGGTGACCTGGGATCTCTTCGGGGGCCTTTGGCGTCCCGGCCCGTTCTAGGTAGGCGGGCGCGGCAAAGATCCTCTGCCGGATCGTGCCCAGCTTGCGCGCGACAAGGGCGGAATCCGGCATGGCCGAGCGAATGCGGATCGAAACGTCGAACCCGCCTTCGACCATGTCGACCACGCGGTCGTCCAGCGACAGGGTCAGCTTGAGATCGGGATAGGTGTTCAGGAAATCGGGCAGGAAAGGCGCGATGACCGCTTGCCCGAAAGAGGACGAGGCATTCACCCTGAGATGCCCGCGCACTGCTCCGGCTCCATCGCGTATGCGGGTTTCGACACGGGTCACGGCATCCAGGATGCCGCTGGTTTCATCGTAGTACAGGCGCCCGGCATCGGTCAGCGACATCGACCGAGTGGTCCGTGTCAGCAGCGTGCTGCCCAGGCTTTCCTCCAGCAGCTTGATCTCCCGGCTGAGCAGCGCGGGTGAGACGCCAAGGTCCTCGGCGGCACGGGCAAAACTGCCGCGCTCGACGATGCGGCGAAAGGCTTGCATGACGGAAAGCTTGTCCATCGTGGCGCGCTCCCGCTGTCAGGCGGCCCGCGAAGGCCGTTTGCCTCAGCCCTGGCTGCCGACCCGCGAGAAGCTGCAGTTCACGTTGGCGCCGCTCTCGATGGTCAAGGTGGTGTAGGAAATTTCTCCGGACACCTGCGCGCCCGCGCTCAGCTTGACGTCGCCGCCCAGGATCTGGCCCTCGAACTTGCCGGTCACGATGATCGTGTCGGCGCGCAGCTCTCCGACGGCAGAGCCGCCGGCCTCGATGGTGATTCCATCCGCCCGGATGCGCCCGTCGGCATGGCCGACCAGCTCGAAGTGGCCCGGGATCGTCAGGTCCCCGACCAGCTTGGCCCCTGCTGCCAGGTGAGAGCGTGCTTTGGTGGCGGAGGTGGTCTGTGACATGTTTCAACTTTCAAAGGCTATGATGCATTCGGGCCAAAGCATCGGCGGCCAAGGACCCCTGCCGGGACCATAGTCAGCTTTGCCCGTCCCAGTTAACCAAAAAAAGGCCCGGTGCAGACCAAAATGAACGGGTGATGATGCGCGGTCGCAGATTCCCGCCGGGGGACCCTTGGCGGCACAGGGAGTAGCGGTCCAGTTTCGTGAAACGATAGGTCAGGGCCGGGCCGCCCGGCTGGTCATAGGCCAGGACGGCTGTGACCATCGCGAAGGGCTCGGCATAGCGCCCGGTGCGCAACCCTCCGGCGTCCGGCGGCTCGAACCCGGCATCGCGGATCAACTGGCCCGCCTGCCGTTTCGCCTGAGGATCGTCACCATAGGTCAGCAGGTGCGGGGCGGGGGCCTGTCCCTTGCGTGCAAGGATCGGCGCGAAGCTTTCCGACGGTGCCGTGTTGAATCAACTGACCCGGCGGGCCTGCGGGCGCATCCGCGCCAGTTCCCCGGCGCCAGAGGTGTCGGGGCCAAAAACAAGGGCCTCGTTGGCCTCGTCAGCGGCACGCAGCAGTTCAGCACCAGCTTGCCCGCCAGATCGCCAGCCTGTGACAGCACATCGTCGACGCGCGACCAGTGCACGGCCAGCAGGATCGCCTCCGCCTGTTGCACCGCCTGGGAAACCGGCGCATGGGCGCCGCCGGTCTCGTCGGCAAGGCGCGCCAGCTTGTCCGCGCTGCGGGCATAGCGGAACGTCACCGCGTGCCCCGCCCGTGCCCAGACAGGGCCCAGTGCCGCTCCCATCAGGCCGGATCCCAGAATCGCGATCTTCATCTTCTGGCTCCTTGGTTGGGCGGGCCTTCAGGCCCGCCCGTTGCGGATCAGTCTGCGCGATTTTTGAATACCTCCTTGGCCACCGGCATGGCCGAGAAGACATGGGGCCAGCCCGCGTAGAAGGCCAGGTGCGCCAGGACGCCCCCTGCCTCTTCCTGCGTCAGCCCGTTGTCCATCGCGCGGTTGAGGTGAAAGCTCATCTGGTCGGGCTGGCCTGCCGCGATCAGCGCGGCGACGGTCACCATGCTGCGGTCGCGCGGTGCCAGGTCCGGGCGCAGCCAGAGGTCGAGGAAAAGCAGTTGCTCCGTGTAGTCGACCACGCCCTTGCTGGTTTCGCCATAGGTGCCCTGCACAAAGCTCTGGTGCGCGGCTGCGGCTTCTTCGTTCAGGGGCAACAGGTCCGGATCGGCGACGGGCAGGTCTTCGGCGGCAACGCCACGGGCCTCGAACACCGGGGCCTATGCGCGCGCGGCGGCGGTGGCATTGCCCCAGCCGGTGTAAAAGGCAAGGTGCGTGATCCTCTCGGACAGTTCCGCCGGGGTCACGCCCGCGTCCAGGGCAAGGGCCGCGAACGCGCCCAGGTCTTCGGTTTCGTGCCGGGTCATGAGCGCCGCAAACGTCACCAGCGCGCGGTCCCGCTGGCCCAGTTCCTCGCCCGCCCAGACCGTGCCGAACATGTCGTAGGTGCTGTAGGTGTTCATCGCGGGGGCGACATGGCCCACGGCGTCGGGCGTCGTCGTCGCCAGGTCCTGGGCGGTGGCGGCGGTGCTCATCAGCGCAAGGGCAGAGGCGGCAAGGGTCGTCTTCATGGAACATCCTTCCTGTTCAGCGTTACCCCGAACAGGTGGTGCCTCTGCCTGCGATCTTAATGCCGCATTGAATCACTGCACTCATGACTGCGCCTCATCAATCCTCAGGCCTTTTCGCGCAGCGCCTCCAGCACGACCTCGAAGGCCGAGGAAGAGCGCTGGCGGCTGGGATAATAGAGATGGAAGCCGGGGAAGGAGGGGCAGAACGCGTCCAGGCGGGTTTGCAGGCCGCCCGCGTCCAGGTGGGGCGGGCCAGCCGTTCCGGAACCAGCGCCAGACCATGCCCGTCGCAGGCTGCGCGCAGGACCGAGTTGATCGTGTTGAAGGTCGTCTGGCCCGACACCTTGACCTGGATGTCCTTGCCTTAGTCGTCCTCGAACTCCCAGGCGTAAAGCGCGCCGCGGTTCGACAGCAGCAGGTTGATGCAGGCGTGTTCGGTCAGCTCTCCGGGCTCGTCCGGCAGGCCACGGGCCTTGAAATCGGGGGGGCGCCGACGCAGATCATGCGCTCATCGGGGCCGATGCGCATCGCGATCATCCCCTCGGCCACCTGGTCGCCATAGCGTACGCCCGCGTCGCAATGCGCCTGGGCGAGGTCGGTGTATTCGTATTCCATCACCAGTTCGACGTTCACCGACGGGTATTTCTTCAGCACTGGTGACAGTTTCGGCCAGAGGATCGACTCGATGGCGTATTCTACCGCGACGATGCGCAGGGTGCCCTTGGGCTCGTCCCGGGTTTCGTTGAGCGCCGATTGCGACACGCTCAGCCGCGCGGCGGCGCGGGTGAAACTGCGCTCTTCCGCGACGGCGGCAAAGGCGATCAGGTCGTTGATTTTCTCGCGGATCATGAGGGAGTCCGGTGTTTGTGTGTCGAAGATCACGGGATCTCCCTCATTAGATTCGCACCCTGTTCATGGGGGCGATGGAGAGTGCAGGCCTATTTCGACAGCCGGATCATCCGGTCGTCCGCGGCCCCGTCGCGACGCGGCGAACGGTTGCTGGTGTTGGCAAAGACCTGGTCGCCGACCACGACGACATCGCGGAGACGCCAATCGACCGGGTAGGCGCGCGCCGTGCCCTCCTCTGGCGTGATCGCAACGATCCCTCCGGCCCGAAGACCGGCCAGCAGCAGGCGTTCCCCGTCCCAGGTCAGGCCCGAGGCGGCCCAGGTGTTGCGCCCGGAATGGACCAGCGGGTCTTGCATTCCCTCGCGGGCTTCGTCGCCTTGGATCACTGGCCAGCCATAGTTCTGGCCGGCGTCGATCCGGTTGACCTCATCATGGCCGGATTGCCCGTGTTCGGCGGCATAAATCTGTCCGTCTGCGCCCCAGGCAAGCCCCTGCGGATTGCGATGTCCCAGCGAATAGACCGGCGAGCCGGGAAAGGAATTGCCCGCCAGGCTGTCCATGTCCTGCGGGCGCTGGCGGTTCTCTGTCCAGCCCGTCGTGACATAGAGTATCCCGTCCGGGCCGAAGGCCACGCGCCCGCCGTTGTACAGCGGATGGCCGGGGATATCGTCCAGCAGCACGCGCGTCTCGCGCCAACTGACGCCGTCGCGCACGACCTCGATCACCCGGTTTGACCGCGCCTCCGGCGTGCCGGTGTGGTGATAGAGAAACGCCCGTCCGGTTTCCTCAAAGTCCGGACGCAATGCCAGCCCCATCAGGCCACCGCCGCGATCGTCCAGGATCGGCGCGCTGGTGATGATAGGCAGGCGGGCAAAGCGTGTCCCGTCGAACAGGTCCAGCGTGCCCGCCTTTTCGGTGATGTAGAATATCCCGCCGTGCGCTTCGATGTCCCAGGGGTAATCGAGCCCCTCCAGCACGGTGTCCGAGACACTGGCGGCCAGCGGAAACAGCGTGGCCCCGATGAGGCCCGCGCCGCAGAGCGCGTGTCTTGTTCGCCATATTCGGCATCCGTCACATGGTCGCCCCAGGTCACGGCCGCGCCATCGGCAACGCCGTGGCGCGGCTGACCGGGCGGCGGATCCGCAGCCTGCCGCTCGCGAACACGATTTCGCCTGATTCATGAGGGGGCGGGAAACCGCCCCTTTCATTCATGAGCGCGGCTCATGGCCGACAGGAAAATCATGTGCATTCTTTCCTGAGGGCAAGGCGTTATATCCGGAGCATCGAAAGGGAGCACGAACAATGCACCGGATCATCACCGCCGCCCTGTAGGCCTCGCTTCCACTGGACCTCGTGCTGTCGGACTACCACGGCATCGAGAAGGTGGCCGACCTGGGCCGCAGGCTCGACGCGTCCGATGCTCTGCCCAGCTATGAACCCAAGGCGGGCGACATCACCCAATACGCGCCTAGGAAGAACCTGGCCATCTTCACCGCACCCTTCTCGGACTCTTGCGGGTTGGTGCGGCTGGGACAGTTCGACGGTGCGTTCGACGCCCTGAAACACCCGGGCGAGATCGCCGTACGGATCGAAGCCGCCGACTGATCTATCCCTGAACATCGAAATTGCCCGAACCGGACGGCCATGCGCCGCGCCGCAAGGGTGCTGTCATGCAAAGGAAACAGACAATGACTGACAAAATCACTGGCAAAGGCCTGGTCATCATCGGCGCCTCCAGTGGCATGGGGGAGGCCACTGCCCGCGTCCTGGCTGCCAAGGGCGCCAAGCTTGTCCTGGGCGCGCGCCGCAAGGACCGCCTCGACGCAATCGTCGCCGACGTCAAGGCCGCGGGTGGCGAGGCCATCGCCGTCGAGACCGACGTGACCCGGCTTGAGGACATGCAGGCGCTGGTCAAAGCGGCGGTCGACAGCTTTGGCCGGATCGACGGCTGTTCAACAACGCGGGCCTGATGCCGCTGTCGATGATCGAGGCGCAGAAGGTCATTGACCGGAACCAGATGATCGACGTGAACCTTAAGGGCACGCTTTACGGTGTGTCCGCCGCGCTGCCCTACATGGCCTCTGTCTATGGCCATATCACCATGGTGACAGGCGCGGTTTACTGTGCGACGAAACACGCGGTCCGGTCGCTGTCCCAAGGGCTGCGGCAAGAGGTCAAGCCGCACAACATCCGGGTGATGGTGATCCCCCCGGGGCCGTGGCGACGGAGCTTTACGACCACATCTCGATCGACGAGATCAAGCAGGGGCTCGACGCATTCGTGCCAGACATCGCGGTGCTCGCATCGACCATGTCGGACTTGGTGGCCTTTGCCATCTCGCAACCGGCGAACGTGGACGTGAACGAAATCCTGTTCCGCCCCACCGTTCAGCCGCAAAAAAGCGGAACAGACCTTTCGGGAAGGCCGGGGGTGCACAGGCGTGCGCCCCGAGTTCCCTTGTCCGGTCGCGGTTTAACCGAATGACAACGGTCTTCGCGCATCGTCTCTTCCGTCCGCCCCGGACCCGTCCGGGGGCACGTCAGGAAAGGTCGCGACGCATGTCCTACTCGCTGCAATACCAGGTGCTGAACTTCGCCCTGCTGTCCGCGAACTTCTTTTCCGACAACCAGACCCTGCTGCTCAGCGATGTCGGCACCACCTCCAGCCCCGCCACGTTGGAGGACAATGACGGCAAGCTTTACGTGGGCGAGCAGATGACGCTGGATGGCCGCACCGTGGAAATGATGGGGTCGGGCACGGCACAGCCTGGTGTCGATCTGTTGGGGTTGATTGTCCCGACCGGCACATCGGTCGATGTCCTGGTGATGAAGGACACCGAGACCGGGGAAAAACTGCTGGTCTACCCCGAGGGGCCGCCGAACCTGCTGTCGTCAATCGCCGTGGTCCTGTCAGTTGACCAGACCGGCTACGACCTGAACGTGACCGGGACGATCTGCTTTTGCCCCGACACACATATCCTGACACCACGCGGGCCGGTTCCAGTGCAGGATCTTGGTCCCGGGGCCAAGGTGCTGGACTACAGGGGGGCGGTCGGGACGGTCGCAACGACCCTGCGCTCCCGTCACCTGTCGCCCGCCGCCGGGCAGCAGCCGGTGGTGATCGAACCGGGCGCCTTCGGCGAGGGGCTGCCGCATCGCCGGATCAAGGTCTCACCCCAGCACCGTATCTGCATTCCCGGCACTGATCCGCACGGGCCGGAGCCGTTGCTTGGCCCGGCCAAGGGGTTCACCGGCCTGCCGCAGGTACGTCTTCGACAGGCGGACCGCCCCGTGACCTACATCCACGTGGTGACGGAACAGCACATGCTGCTGGTCGCAGAGGGCATCCCGGCGGAATCCATGCTGATCCGGGAACGCAGCCTGCGCACGCTGGACAAGGCGGACCGGCGCAAGCTGTCGCGCGCGCTGGGGGTCGAGGAAGCGGCGCTGGAACAGCACCCGGCGGCGCAGCCCTGCGGTCGGGCGCTTGGTGTCCGCGAGGCGCGCGCCCTGGTCGAGGCCTGGCGCATTCGGGCCCGCGACACCGGAGAGAGGGCCTGGCCGTGCCACCAGCAGCCGCCGCTGCGTGCTGCAAGCTAGACCTACAAGTCTCCTATCTCGCCTCTCGTTGGAAGGTTACGCTGGTCTCCTGGGTGGGGTCCGTCCAGGTAAGGCGCGCGGGGCCTTGCACCGACAGGCTATTCCCCTGCCGGTCTCGGAACACGCCCTTGTCCACCCTGCGAAAGGTCACCGGGATCGAGGAATAACTGTGCCTTTGCAGCGTGATGAGGTCCGGCGTGACCATCTGGATGGTCACCACCAGGCGGCGCCCTTCGGGCCATTCCGCCGCATATTGGCCGCTGACCAGAACCTCTTGCGGCTCTTCGAAAGGGGCCGGTGCGACGGGCAGCGGCTCTGCCGGCAAAGCCGTCGGTGCAAACTGTGACAGGACTTCGCCGATAAGCGCGGCAGTCAGGCATGGACGCATCTGGGGAAACCTCTGCGGCTTTGGGCGATGCCCTTGACGGATGCCCGCAGCCTAGGCCGCGCCTGCGCGCGTAGGCATGGGGCTAATCCCCCATTCACACGCCCGTCTTGGGGCCTAGCCGCCTTCGGCGCGGAACCCGTCGTCCGCCCGCCGCAGCTCACCCGGGCTGGCCTGCCCGTCGCGATTGGCATCCACCCTGCGAAAGGCAAGGCGATAGGCGCCGAAATTGCGGATCGTGATTGCCGTCGACTGGCCCGAGGCCGCCATGAGACGAACAAAGACGCGGAACTCGGCAAAGCTCAGAAAACCGTCCCTGTCGGCATCGGCCCGGACAAAGGCATCCACCTCGCCCCGGCTGACCGGACCAGCGCCCGGGACCACTGTCTGCGCGCAGACCGGCAGCGCGGACAGGAGAAAGATGGTCAGTAGGGCGGATGCCGGGCCGTGTCTCATGATCGTGCCTCCGGTGGTATGTCCAGCGTAAAGGCCGTGCCCTTGCCGACCCGCGACCGTGCCCGCAGGACAAGCCCGTTCTGCTGCGCCAGTTGGTGGCAGATGGCCAGCCCCAGCCCGTGCCCCTGACTGTCCGTGCCGGACTGCCAGGCTTTCATGTTCCTGGCCAGCACATCCTCGGTCATGCCCGGACCGGTGTCCAGAACCTGCAGCGCCAGATTGTCCCCCTGCCGCCGAACGCCCACAAGAACGGCCCCTCCATGTGTATACTTGACCGCGTTCGACACGAGGTTCGACAGGATGCGCATCAGGTGCAGCGCGGGAACCCGCACTTGGGCCGTGCTGGGCACGATCCGCAGATCCAGTCCCTTGGCCCGGGCCTCGTCCCGGAACATCTGGCCGACCGCCTCCTGCACCAGTGACAGAGGGTAGGGGGCGGTTTCATCTTCTGCCTCTGCCCGGACCTCGTCGCGGGCCACGTCCAACTGTCCGCCGGTCAGTGTCTGGATATAGTCAAAGGCCTCGCGCAGGTGATCGCGCGTGTCCTGGGGGGCCTCCCGGGCCATGCGCTCGATCGAGAGGCGCAGTGCGCTCAGCGGTTGGCGAATGTCATGCGACATGCTGGCCATCTGCATCCGGCGGCTGTCCGCGAGATCCCGCATGCGGGCATAATTCTGTTCCGCCTCCAGCAGGTCGCGCATGGCCCCGGCCTCTTTGCGGACGGCCTCCATTTCGCGGGCCAGGGCCGCGGCGTGGGCGCGGCGCATGTCGATCAGCCCGGCGGACAGGCCGGCCATGATCCCCAGCGCCAGCGTCGCGTAGGTGCCCTTGATCGTCCAGGGGATCGACAGCCCCCCGGCCTGGCTACGGGCCAGGGCAAGGGCTGTGACGCCGCCCAGGCCGATCAGCGCGATCAGAGGGATCAGCCGCAGGATCGGGCGCATCCTGTCGCCTGCGCCCTCCCATTGGAAGACGGCCAAGACCTGCGCGACCAGCATCGCGGCCAACAGCACGTAGGCCAGCGGTGCCATGATCTCGGGCGGTACGAAGGGAACGGCGAGGATTGCGGCCAGCGCGGCCAGGGCTCCGGACCCCAGCCCCCACAGGACGGCGGGCCCCGAACCGGGCAGACGCAGGGACAGGAGGGCGGCCAGGAACCCCAGCGCGGTGATCCCCAGCAGCAGGACCAGTCCGACAGGCAGATGCAGGTCCGGGCGCGCGGGGTAGAGCCAGCGAAACAGGAAGCTGTCGAGATAGGCGACAAAGACCAGACCCAGCAGCAGAAGTCCGGCGTAGGCAAATCCCGTCCCCGCCCGCATCATGGCGCTGAACACCGCGAAAATGGCGAGGCAGGACAGGAGAAAGGCATAGAACCCGGCCAGCGACAACCCGCTGGCAAATCCCTTGGCCCTTGTAAAGGCGCTGCGTTCCAGACTGAGGTCCAGCGCCTCTACCGTGCCGTGGACCATGCGTACCAGCAGCAGCGCGCGCTCTTGCGGGCGCAGCTCGAAGGGGCGGCTGACAACCCGGGTGACGGTGTAATCCCCGGGGGCAAAGGGCTTGCGGATGTCATGCGCCAGCAATTGGTCCGTCTCGGCCCCCAGCCGCACCAGCACAACGTCCAGCGCGATCAATCCGTATATGTCCGAGGCCAGTACCCAGTCGTCTGGCGGCCGCCCGTCCGCGGGGGCGCCGTTCTGGACTTCGACGACGGCCCAGAGCGGTTGGTAGGGCCGCAGTTTTGCGACGGTCTCATCAAAGGAGGACGACAGGTGGCCCGCCGTATGGCGATCCGCAAGGCTGGCCAGCGTGTCGCCTGTCCCGGGGGCAAAGCGCATCTTGTCCCCGATCTCGACGGCGGGTGTCTCTGGGTCCAGGACCATCGTCGGCGGCGCCTCTGCGCACAGCGGCGGGGCCAGGATCAAAAGCATCGAACAGGCCAGGAAAAGTGCTAAGACTGACCGCACGTTGTCCTCTCCCTGCGCCCCAAGCGGAGCATACGAATGTCAGAGCCCCGTTTCCAAGCCGTTGTAGCGGACGATCACGCGATTGTCCGGTCCGGCCTGCGCGCCGCACTGGAAAGCCCCGGCCTTGTCGAGCCGGCAGGCATCAAGGTGGTGGCCGAGGCCGCCGACGGGCTCAGCGCCATCGCCGCGATCCGGCAGCACCGGCCGTCGCTGTTGCTGCTGGACGTGCAGATGCCGCTGGCGGGTGGGCTGGAGGTCCTGATCGAGGCGCGGCGCTGGTCGCCTGAAACACGCGTCGTCGTGCTGAGCGGGGTCACGTCGCCGGGCAAGATCGGGGAACTGGTCTCTTGCGGCGTCGACGGGCTGTTTTCCAAGGGCGAGGACAACGATGAACTCTTTGGCGCCTTGCCCGGCATCCTGAGGGGCAGGCGGCACGTCTCCGAGGTGTTCCGCAGGATGCTGGAAGAGGCGCCGGAGGTTCCGGACTTGTCGGAACGCGAGCGGCAGGTGCTGAACCTGGTCGTGGCCGGACGATCGAACAAGGAAATCGCCCAGATCCTGGGGATCAGCGTCAAGACCGTCGACCGCCACCGGACCAACCTGATGCAGAAACTGGACGTGCATTCGGTCGCCCAGTTGATCGCCTACGCGTTGCGCGAAGGGCTGATCGCGCCGACATCGGGGCTTTAGGCGGCGTCATTGTCTTGCGGTGTGCACCGGGCCGGTGTTCCACCGGTGCGGATGGATTGGGGGATCTACCCCATCCTGCGTGGGCACGCATCGATTTAGCCTGACCGCAACACCGGCAAGACCGGCCCTTGATTTGACGGAGAGATTCGATGCCTGGCCAAGTTTCCCAACTGGACGACAATGTGCAGGACACGCGGCTCGCCGCGCAGACGGCCCTGGATGCGGTCAACGGCGCAATTGACGCGCTGACGCTGGTCAAGGATGTCTTCGAGGTTCTCGAGGACATCGACGAGGACGCGGAAAAGCTGGAGAGCATTGCCAAGGGGTTGAAGAACGCGCTTGCGCTGATCTCCAAGGTCGGGCCGCCGCTGTCGAGCGTGACCCCCTTCCTGAAGCGGGTGATCGAAAGCGTCGAGGAGCGCGCCAATGACGTTGCAAACGGCATCGACGTGGAAAGCAAGTTCGGCGACTTCAAGAACAACGTCGAGGCACTGATCAGCGGGCTGGAAGGTGCAAGGGACGCGCTGGAAATCACTGTGGCCGAGCTTTCGGCCATCGAGAACGGGATCGCCGATGCCGCCGACGGGATCGAGAACGCCTATTCCATTCCGACCGAGCTGCAGAACGCGATCGACCAGGCAGAGATCACGGCCGGCACCATCAACGGGTCGACCAGCGGCATCGCGGATATCGCAGAGGACATCAACGCGCTGAAGGTGCGGATCGACAGCATCCTGGGGGATTTCCCGTCCACGGCCGCCACGCTGATCGGCGTGGCCCGGGATTTCATCGACCTGATCGGCAAGGTCGATTTCCTGCAGACACCGATGGATGTGCTCAACGACGCGCTGGAGCCGGTGCAATGGGCGCTGGATGCCGCAGAGGCGGTGATCGACGCGGTCATCAACCCGGTCCTGGACCCGATCCTGGACAGCCTCGGCGTCACCGACCTCTTCGACCAGATGTCGGATGCGATCAACGACCTGATCCCCGAGCTCAGCCTCTTTGAGGGGATCGACCTGGACCTGGGCAATTTCGAGGTGGAATTCGGTGACCTCGTGGTGGATGCGCCCAACCTGGACGTGGCGCTGGAACCCGATGTCATGGCGCGGATGCGCGACGACGTCGACCGTCTGGCCGTCGAGGTGCGCAAGCTGATCACGCCCTTCGATCCGGTCAACCTGCTGCTGGACGACAGCGCCAACCTTGCAATGGGCTATGACGGCTTCGAGGGGCGCGATCCCAACGGGATCATCGCCGGGGGCACGAACATCTTTGCGCAGGGCGGCGATGACCTGATTTCGGGCGGGCTGGGCGATGACGTCCTTCACGGCGGGGCGGGCAACGACGTGCTGATCGGTGGCGCTGGCGACGATATCATCGACGGTGGCACCGGCACCGACGGTGTAATCCTGCAGGGCAACCTGAGCGAGTTCAGCATCAAGCGCGACACGGTCACCGGCGACATTCTCGTCAGCCACACGCACGGCGCCTCCGATGCGCCGGATCTGGGCACCGATGTCATAAGCAACGTCGAGTATTTCATTTTCGAGGATCGCACGCTTCACATCGACGATTTCGACTATTTCTACGATGCCGCGAACGGCGAGACCGATGGCGACGGGATTTCCCTGCCCGGAGTCCCGACCGGGCCGTCGCGCGATTTCATGTTCGGGACCGACGGCGCCGAAAGCATCGCCGGGTACGAGCTGATGGATTACATCGCCGCACGGGACGGCAACGACTCTCTCTACGGTGGCAATGGAAGCGACTTCCTGGAAGGCGGGGCCGGGTTCGACAGGATCGACGGCGGCGCGGACAGCGATGTCGGCTCTTACCTGGGCGAATCCGACCGGCCGCATTTCGTGTCGCTGCTGGCGCCGGGCGATCCCCGGCAGCCCTTCGTCTCCGAGGATTTCTACGTTGCGGTCGAGAACCTGACCGGCAGCGACAACGAGGACTGGCTGTGGGGGGACGATGGCGCCAACCGGTTGGACGGGCGCGGTGACGACGACGTGCTGCGCGGGCTGGGTGGCAACGATTCCCTGCTGAGTGGCAAGGGCACCGACCTGATGATCGGCGGTGCGGGCAACGACACCGTGATCGCCACGGCGGTGGATTATGAGCCGACCGATCCCTCGACCATAGGGCGCAAGCTGATCGTGGCCGGCACGGGCAATGACAGCTACATCAATGAGCGCGGCAACTTCAGCAGCATTTGGTACGGCGGCGTCGACTACGCGGCCAATTTCCCGATGTTCCCGACACTGGCCGCGGTCGGCCTCAGCCCGGCAGAGATCGACGCGATGCTGCCCCACCACCTGCGGGTCGACGGGGCGCAGAACCTGATCCGCAAGTACGACAGCACGGGCAACCTGATCGGCACCGACCGGATCGAGGGGTCGTTCCAGGTCTTTGGCGCCGAAGGCAACGACACCTTCATCGGCTCTGACCGGCAGGATGTCTATTTCGGGGGCGAGGGCGATGACCTCTTCGAGGGCGGCGCGCGCAACTTTCGCCCGATCTGGGACACGGCGGACCCTCAGAACAGCTTTACAGTCCACGATTTCTATGATGGCGGCGCGGGCGATGACCGGTTCCGGCCCGCGCAGGGGCGCACCAACCTGGAAGGCGGCAGCGGCGATGACACGGTCGAGATCACCCGCCAGGGCTGGTTGCTGGTCGATGGCAGCGCAGACGCCGAGCCAGCCGGCAGCGCCGAGGTCGACACGCTGGACTTTTCGGGCAGCGACCTTGGCTGGGCGATCGACCTGAGTGGCGAGTACATCGGCGACCCGCTCAAGCTGGGCTACAAGGGCGTGGCCGAAGGACATGAACCCGGCACCACGCAGCTGCCGGGGGCGACGGATTATGCCGCCTTCGACAGCCTGCAGCGGCAGCTGGGCGCACCAGGCGGCAGTTTCGATCTGTTGCTGGGAGAGTCCTATATCGAGATCAAGGGGTTCGAGGCCGTCATCGGCAGTGACCAGAACGATTTCATTGCCGGCAACGACCGGGCGAACCACCTGCGGGGCGGGCTGGGCAATGACGTGATCCTTGGCCATTCGGGCAGCGGCCTGGACGTGCTGGCCGGCGAGGACGGTGACGATACACTGATCGGCAGCAGCAGCGACGACCGTATCCTTGGCGGTGATGGCAACGACGACCTGCGCAATGCCGAAGGCGGCATAGATGTCGGCGGCAACGACCTGATGTCCGGTGGTCGCGGGGACGACATCCTGCGCCTGTTCAGCGGTCCGGGGCAGATCACCCTGTCCGGCGGGCCGGGTACGGACGTGGCGGATTTCAGCGGTTTCGACGGGCCGGTGACGCTGGATCTTTCGCAGGGAGGCAATGCCACTATCCAGACCAGCGGCGTCGAGAACCTGCGCGGCAGCCAGCATGGCGACAATTTGACGGGCAACCACCTGGGCAACAATCTCAACGGACAGGCGGGAAATGACCTGATCGACGGAGGGCTGGGCAACGACGTGCTCTTTGCGGGCGAGGGGCTGGATTCCCTGCGCGGCGGCAGTGGCAACGACCTGCTGGTGGTCGGCATGGGCGGCGGCGACATGCAGGGCGGCGCCGGGATCGACACCGCCAGCTTTGGCCCCAACCAGACCGGCGAATTGTCGGACGGAACGCCCGACTGGCAGCCCGTCCAGACGCCTGGCCAGGCCGCGATCCACCTGCGCGACGGGATCGGAGGTTTTCGCGACCTGTCGACCGGGGTCGCCTACAGCTATACCTTCGGCGGGATCGAGAAAGTCTCGGGGTCGCTTTCGGACGACCGTCTGACCGGCGATGACGCCCGCAACCAGCTGAGCGGCGATGCGGGTGACGACCTGCTGGTGGGTCTTGGCGGCAACGACACGCTGTCGGGCGGCGACGGCAATGACCACCTGGTCGACGGGATCGACACGCCGGCCTTTGCCATGAACGCCGATGGAACGCGCGACCAGATGCTGCGGCTGCAGGGGTATGACGACATGCCCGGCGGCTCCTTCACCGTGGACATGACGTTCCGCGCGACAGAAGCGCCGGGGAGCATGCAGACCTCGTTCCTGTCCTACGCCGTGCCGGGCAGCACCAATGAACTGCTGCTCATCGGAACACCGACAGGCGGGATGGAGCTTTGGATTAATGGCCGGCACTACGTGACAAATGTTCCGCTGGCCGGTCTCTTCGACGGCCAGGCGCATCGCATCACCCTGTCCGTCACCCCGGACTCCGGCGGCAATGCCTCCTTCAGCCTCTACTATGATGGCGAAAGCGTCTATTCCAACGTGATCGTCGGATCGACCATCGGCGGGCTGACCGCCGGGGGTACGCTGATCATCGGGCAGGAACAGGACCAGGTGAACGGCGCCTTCGACAGCAACCAGGTGCTGCGGGGCGAAGTCGGCGAAGTCCGGGTCTGGAACCGGGCGTTGGGCGCGACGGAAGTGGCGCAAAAGGCACTGTCGCCGGTGGATCCCGCGACGGAGCCGGGGCTGGTGACGCTTTGGGTGCCCGATCCCGCAACCGGACGGATGGAGGATGCGATGGGCGGCGATCCCCTGTTGGCGGAAACCATCAGCGGCGTCGGTCCCGTCCCCGTGATCGTGGCGCAGGCGGGCGGCGGCAACGACGTGATGAACGGCGGCGCGGGCAACGACACGCTCGAGGGCGGCGCGGGCGACGATGACCTGACCGGCGGCGCGGGGGACGACAGCCTGGTCGGCGGCATGGGCGAGGACACCGCGAGCTTTGCCGGAGATGACGCGGTTACGGTCGACCTGCGCATCTCGGGTCCGCAGGACACCGGGCGCGGAGTGGATGTTCTTCTGGGCATCGAACACCTGACCAGTGCGGGCGGCAATGACCGGCTGTTCGGGAACGCGCTGGGCAACGGCCTGAATGCAGGTGACGGCAACGACATCCTGAACGGGATGGAGGGCGACGACACATTGTACGGTGGGTCCGGGGCCGATTGGCTGGTGGGCAATACCGGGATGGACATGGCCTCTTACGACGGGGCGGCGGCCGGGCTGATTGCTGATCTTGCCAATGCAGCGCTGAACACGGGTGAGGCGCGTGGCGATACCTACATCGGGATCGAGAGCCTCGAAGGCTCTGCCCATTCCGACAGCCTGCGCGGCGACGCCGGCGCCAACCTGTTGTCGGGTCTGGCCGGGAACGACACGCTGGTGGGCCGGGGCGGCCACGACACGCTGATGGGCGGGCAGGGCGCCGATTGGTTGATCGGCAGCACCGGGACAGACGCGGCCAGCTACGCCAATGCCGCCGGGTCCGTGATCGCCGACCTTGGCAATGCCGGGTTGAACACGGGCGAGGCCGCGGGGGACAGCTATCTCGACGTGGAAGACCTGATTGGTAGCGCCTACGGCGACAGCCTGCGCGGCGATGGCGCGTCGAACCTGCTGTCCGGCCTGGCCGGGGCTGATACGCTGATCGGCTATGATGGCGACGACTCCCTTGCCGGGGACGCGGGGGAGGACCGGCTGATCGGCGGAGCGGGGTCCGATACGGCGGTCTACGCATCGGCGGGCGGAGGCCTGATCGCCGACCTCGTCGATCCGACGCTGAACACGGGCGACGCGCGTGGCGATACCTACCTGTCGGTCGAGAACCTGCTGGGGTCTGCCTTTGGGGACGTGCTGCGTGGCAACCACCTGGGCAATGTCATCGAGGGCGGCGCGGGCGGTGACGTGCTGATCGGGCGTCAGGGCGCCGACACGATGTCCGGCGGTGACGGTGACGACGTCCTGCGCGGTGACGGCGGGGCCGATGTGCTGGACGGGGGCGCGGGCGAAGACCTGCTGATCGGCGGCCCGGGCACCGATCTCCTGACCGGGGGCGCGGATGCGGATGTCTTCTTGTTCGCCTCTGCCGCCGAGGCCGGGTTGGGCGCCGCTCGGGACCAGATCCTGGATTTCGAACAGGGGCTGGACGTGATCAACCTGGCCGGCGTTGTGCCGGGTGCCTTCAGCTTTCGCGGGACGGATGGTTTCACCGGCACCGGCGCGCCGGAACTGCAGCTGATCGAGACGGCAGGCGGCGGAACCGTGGTTCAGTTCGATACCGATGGCGATGGCAGCGCCGACGGCGGTATCCGGGTGGTCGGCGTCAGCGGCCTGACCGCCGACGACTTTATCCTGTAGGGATCGGGGTGATGCGCCGGGCCAGCCACGGGCGGCCCGGCGCCATTTCCGTTCACCGCAGCATCAGGTCCGGCAGGAACAGCGTGATCTGCGGAAAGCACAGCAGCAGGATTAGGACCAGGACCTCCATCGCCAGGAAAGGCAGGATGCCGCGAAAGATCGTTCCCAGCGGAACGCGGGTCTGCGAGGCGGCGACATAGGCATTCAGGCCCAAGGGCGGTGTCAGCAGACCGATCTCAACCGTCTTGGTCACGACGATCCCGAACCAGATCGGATCATAGTCAAGCGCCATGGCCGTGGGAAAGGCCAGGGGCATCGCCAGCGACAGGATCGCCAGCTGGTCCATGAACATGCCCATCACCAGCAGCACGAGGATGATGATCCCCATGATCACCTCGCGCGGCATCTCGGTGACGGCCACGAACTCCAGCATGCTGTGGGTAATGCGGGTAAAGGCGAGGTAGTTGGAGAAGATCGCCGAACAGGCGACGATGGCCACGATCATCACCGTCGCGCGGATCGAACTGCTGATGGAATTGTTAAACTGGACAAAGCTCAGCGTGCGTTGCGCCAGCACGATCAGCAGCGACCCCATGACCCCCAGCGCCGCCGCCTCGGAGGGCGAGGCGATGCCGCCGTAGATCGCGCCGATCACCGCCACCATGAGCAGAACCATCGGGATCACATGACGGCTTTCCTTGACCGCGGTTTTCAGGACGAAAGGATCGCCCTTGGGCGCCTGGTCGGTCGTTTCGGCAATGATCTTGATGACCACGGCCAGGCCGGTGGCGGTTAGAAGCCCCGGAATGATCCCGGCAATGAACAGCTTGCCGATCGAGGTCTCGGTCAACACGCCGTAGACCACCAGCACGATCGAGGGCGGGACCACCACGGCGAGCGTACCGCCGACGCTGACCACCGCGGCCGCGAGCCGATCCGAATACCTGTGCGCCCGCATCTGCGGAAAGGCCGAGGCGGACATCGCCGCGGTCGAGGCAGTGGAGCTGCCGACAAGGGCGGCGAGGATGACCGATGCGGCCACGGTGGCCATGGCCAGCCCACCCTTGACGTGGCCGATCCAGGCCTGACAGGCGATGATGGCCCGCCGGGTGACATCCCCCGCCGTCAGCAGTTCGGCCATGAGAATGAACAGCGGGATGGCGACCAGGATGAAAGAGGCGGAGGTATCGAAGAATGTCCGCTCCAGCACCGCAAAGGCCGGGCGCGGTCCCAGTTGGGCCGCAAGGCCAATGGTCCCGGAAATCCCCATGGCAAAAGCGATGGGAACGCGAAACGTCATCAAGACAGCCAAAACGACAAGTATGGCAAGAAAGGTCAGCATAAGTGGCCTGTGCGCGTTAGAGTGATAGACAGCCGCCGCGGGCGGCTGTCTTCATGTCCGTTTAGATGTCGGATTACTGGCTGGTCTGGGCCGCGTAGGCATCGAGAACGGCCTGAGCATTGTCGCTCTTGATCCGCTCGACCCAGTCCAGGCTGACCGCACTCAGCGCATCTTTCACGGCAGTCAGTTCCTCGTCCGTGAACTCGTAGGTGTCGATGCCTTCGGCCTTCCACTCTTCGATCAGCTCGGACACCGAGGCATCCTGAGCCTGCGCCACGTGCAGGGCGCTCTCATCGCCAAGACGCAACAGCTCGGCCTGTGTCTCTTCGGGCAGCCCGTCGAACAGGTCGCTGCGGATCACCATGACAAAGCTGTAGCCGCCGAACGACCCGTTGGTCGAAATATGGCCGACGACCTCGTTCAGCTTGTAGCCGGGCACCGAGGCAAGCGGGAAGAGAACGGCATCAAGACGGCCGCGTTCCACGGCGGTATAGACTTCCGGTCCGGGGATCGAGATTCCGACGCCACCCAGCGCGCGGGCGGTCATCGCCTGCGTCGACCCCGAGGTGCGGATATCCTGCGCGTCCCAGTCGGCGGGTTGACCCAGGCGCGCCTTGGCCAGAACCTGGTAGGGCGGCAGCACAAAACCGAAGATCGGCGTCACACCCGCGGCAAGGATTTCTTCGCGCAGCGGTCCGTCCTTGAGCATGGCCTGCAGGGCCTTGGTGCCCTGTTCGGCGGTGGTGTAGAACCCCGGCAGTGCGACGACAGAGTTCAGCGGCAGAACATCGGCGTGGTACGGCGTGCCCAGCAGCGCAGCATCAAGGATGCCGTTGTTCACCGCATCGAGCTGTGCCTTGGACTTGGCGGCCTGCTGCGAGGGAAAGTGCTGGAAGGTGATCGCGCCGTCGGTGGCCTCTTCGACCGCGGCCATCCACTTGGTCGTGCCCTCGACGGACACGATGTGGCTGGTCGACTGGAAATCGCCAAGCCGCAGGGTTTCCGCCTGGCCAGCCGTGGCAAAGGTCAAAGCGGCGGTCACGGCCGCAAGGCAAGTGGTCATCAATTTCATCGGTTTCTCCTCCCGTTTGAACTGAATTCAGGTCACTGCAAGATCGCGCTTCAACAGCGCGTTATGCAGCAGCCGCAGGGCCAGAACGCCACATCCCAGGGGGATGGAGGCATAGGCCCACCCGAGCGGCCAATCGACCACCCCGTATTCCACGTCCCCGTGGACGATGGCTTCGAGGGCGAATTTTCCGGACATTGCCGTCACCGCGACGAAGAACGCCGCGGGCAACAACAAGCGAAGTTTGGAAATCACCACGCCGATCGGGCCGGGAAGGCGTTCGGGGGTGAATTCCAGTGCCAGATGGCCGCCATCGCGGAAAACCCGCGACAGCGACAGGGTTGCAAGCGCCGGCATCAGGTACAGTTCGGTTAGTTCAAACTGGATCTGGACCGGGCGGTTCGCGAACAAGCGTAAGAGGATGTCCGCGTTGATCAGACCCGCGACGGCGACAAGGCTCAGACAGCCCACCAGGTGCAGGACGTCTTCTATCTTGCTCAGAACTTTATCAAGCATCGGCCATGCCTCCCTTGCCGTTGCGGTATTCCGATCTTAGCGCTTGGGCAGTTCGACGATGGCCGAACCCATGGCCGACAGCTCGCCATCCTGCTGTTCCGCGCGTTGCTGAATTTCCAGCAGGAAACGGCCGTTTTCCTCGAATTTCCGGATCACGGTGCCGTGGATCAGGATGATGTCACCCTCGGGGTTGTGCCGGCGGACCTGGCACTTGGCCTGGCGCAGGAAACCGTCGTCGCCCATCCAGTTGGTGACCTGGTGGGTCAGCCAGGAGGTGCGCTCGGGGCCGTAGTCATAGGCACCGGGGGCGCCGACCTCCAGGGCGAATTCCTCTTCCCAGTGAACACGCTCGGGGCAGTCCGGAATGCCGAACTTGTTCTTGGGTCCGGCGCTGGGGTGCTTCTGCTGTAGCTGCCATGCCAGCTTGTTGGCGCGGATGTACAGGCCGCCCCAGCCCTGGGCATAGGCGATGAAGCCGGTGGCCGTCATCGGACCCTTGACCATCGTCGGCAGCTCTTCACCCTCGGCCACGTCGTCCCAGTAGCGGGTTTCGGAGCCGCGGACCGTCTCCTGCTCGTAGTACTTGTAGTATTCCTGCAGCTCTTCCTCGGTCCAGACGCGACGGCCCTTTTCCTTGGCCTCGGTGTACTTTGTGCCGTTCTCGCGCGCTTGGTCGCGGTCGGTGCGGAAACACCAGCTGTCGGCATCGGCCACAAGGTCGCCCGTCGCGGCATCGTAGAAATCGACGTGGTAGATTTGTTGCACGGCGCGGCCCGCGAACCGGGTGTCATGCTCGACCAGGTCCTTGAGCACCGCCTCGGTGCGGAATTCCATGTTGCGGGTGATCGTCTTGTGCCAGTTCCAGTTGGCGCCCGACCACATGGCATGCACGCCCGGCAGGCCGCCGACATAGCCCGAGATGATCCGGTTGGTCGCGAAGAGGAAAGAGGGCAGGGCGATCACGTCGCCGTATTTCGTGCTCTTGGCATATTCGGGATCGCACCACAGCGGGTTGTCGTCGCCGATGCCGTGGGCGTAGTGGCGGATGTTGTCGCGGGTCGCCTCGTAGCACCAGGGCTCAACCGTCTTCTCGATCTTCACGCCGATGCGCTGGCGCAGGTCGTCCAGGCCTTCCTGCGTGATCTTCGGGAATTTCTTGTGGGTCATGTCGTTCATGTTTCTCTCCTCAGAACTTCTCTCGGGGCGCGCGGGTTATTCCGCGGCTTCGAATTTCTTGGCTTCCTGATCGCGCAGGATCTTGCGGTTGACCTTGCCGGCAGGGGTCTTGGGCAGCTCGCTGACGAACTCGATCTGGCGGGGGTATTCGTGACGGGCGAGACGGGCGCGAACGTGGTTCTGGATGTCCTCGACGAGGCCCTCGGTCTCTTCCGCCTTGAGAATGATGTAGGCCTTGACGACCAGGCCGCGCACCGCGTCCGGCGCGCCGATCACGCCACATTCGGCCACTGCCGGGTGGCTGAGGACCGCGTCCTCGACCTCGACCGCGCCGATTGTCCAGCCGGCCGAGATGATGACGTCGTCCGCGCGGCCGCCGTGGTAGAAATAGCCATCCTCGTCCACGCGGCCGAGGTCCTTTGTCGGGAACCATTCGCCACGCTTCCTGACCATCAGCTCGCCGGTTTCGCCGGGATCCGCCGGGCTGCCGTCGGCGCGCTGCACTTCGACCTCGACGCCGGGAACGGCCTTGCCCATCGCGCCATCGCGCACTTCCAGGTCGTCGGCGCCGGGATAGTTGGCGATGATGACACCGATCTCGGTCGTGCCGTACATCGACCGCACCTTGGTCCCGAAAACCCGTTCGACGTAATGCGCGGTTTCCGAGTCGATGGGCTCTCCGGTGAAGGACAGCTTGTCGAAACTGTAGCTGTAGCTCTCTGCCTCGCCGGAGTTGCGCATCATCCGGTAATGCGTGGCCGCAGCGGTCAGGTTGGTGATCCTGAAATCCTGCAGCGCCTTCAACAGGCGGACGGGATCGAACTTGCCGCTGAAAGTACCGGTCGAAACCCCCAATGCCAGCGGCGCAAGCGTGCCGTGCCACAACCCGTGGCCCCATGCGGGCGACGACGGACAGAAGAACCGGTCGCCGGGGCGGATGCCGGTGGCATAAAGCGCGGCCACCATCAGCGTGACGATGGACTGGTGGCTGTGCTGCACCGCCGCCGGCAGGGCGCGCGTCGTGCCCGAGGTGTATTGCAGAACCGCCAGGTCGCGGCCCGTTGTGTCCCAGTCAAAGGTTGCGGGCAGATCATTCAGCCCGTCCAGGAACTCCTGGTCGACGACGATGACATTCCTGGCGCCGCCTTCGACGGCTTCCGGCGCCTTCTCCGCGTTGGTGAAAAAGACCTCGGGCTTGCAGTCGCCGACCCGCAGACGGATGCCGTCCGGCCCGAAAAGCGAGAACATCGGCACCGCAACCGCACCGGCCTTGATGACGCCGAACAGCGCGCAATAGAAGGCCAGCGAGGGGTCGATCATCACCGCGACGCGGTCGCCCTTGCCGACATCGCAGCCCTGCAGGAAATGCGCGATCTGGGACGAGCGGCGCGAGATTTCCTCGAAGCTGATGACCTCGTCGCGGCCATCCGCATGGGCCACCCGCAGCGCCACGTTGTTCCCGTCGACATGCCGGTCGATGCACTCGTGGGCGATGTTGAACCGCTCCCGCGTGCCGTCGAACAGCTCCCACAGGCGGTCCTTCGAATAGTGTTTCTTGGCGTCTTCGTACGACGTGAATTCCGTCAGGCGGGTCATTCCTGTCTGCCTCCCAAGGTCTCGTGTGCGGATCGACACGAGGTGTCCGTCCGGTTCGTTGACAACGGTAGGGATTGCAGTCATCTATTGTCAATACGCTGTTATTATTGTATATAGGCAATGAAAATCGGTGGTTCGGAGAGGTAGGCATGACCAGTGAACAGGCGGGATCGACGACGAAACGGCAGGTGCCGGCAGTCACCAGGGCCCTTGCAATATTGAGGTTTCTGGCCCGGTCGCCGGAACCGGTGGGGGTCAACCCGATGGCGCGCGAGCTGGATCTGGTGCCCAGCACCTGCCTGCACATCCTGCGTGTCCTGCAAGACGAGGGGATGGTGGATTTCGATTCGCAGACCAAGCGCTACACGATCGGAATCGGCATCCTGCCGCTGGCCCGCTCGGCGCTTCAGCGCAACAGTTTCTCGACCCTGATCCAGCCGCAGCTGTCCGAGCTGTCGCAGAAGTTCGGCGTGACCAGCATCGCCACGCAGCTCTCGGAACCCAACCAGATGATCGTCGTGGCCCTGTCGCAATCCAGCATGCCGTTCCGGCTGCAGGTGGACCTGGGCAGCCGCTTTCCCGCGCTCATCAGCGCCACGGGGCGCCTGTTCGCCGCCTTCAACGTAGAGGATGAGCAGACCCTCAGGCAGGAGTTCGACCGTCTGGTCTGGGATCATCCCCCCGCATTCGAGGATTGGGTGCAGGAGATCCGCGAGGCGCGCGAGCGCGGCTATGCCGTGGACCAGGGCACCTATATCTCGGGCGTGACCGTCGTGGCGGTGCCCGTCTTCGGCAACAGCGGACGCATGACGCGGTCCATCGTCGCCATCGGCATCTCGGAACGGCTCAAGGACAAGCAGGTGCCGAAACTGACCCGGGCCATGCAGGGCATCCGGGACCACATCCAGGAATTGCAGATCGACGCGGGGAGTTGAGGCGTGACTGACACGGACACCGGGGAATGGAGGCCGCTGGACATCAAGGGGTTCATGGCGCTGATGGGGCCCTTGCTGCGCGCTACGGATGCCGGGGACAGGGGGACATACGGCTTCCAGACCGATGACCGCCACGGCAATCACATCGGGCTGGTGCATGGCGGCGTGCTGACCAGTTTGCTGGACCAGGCGATCGCCATCCTTGCCTGGAAGGCCGCCGATCGTCAGCCCACGGTCACGGTCCAGATGGACAGCCGGTTCCTGGGTGCGGCGCGGGTCGGCGACTTCCTGAAGATCAGGCCCGAGATCCGCCATGCCACCCGGTCCTTGATCTTCGTCGATGCAGAGATCCACAGCGAAACAGGGCCCGTGGCCACCGCCTCGGCCATCATGAAAATCACCTCGAAGACAGGACGCACCACATGACCGACACCCAGCCTTCCCCTTCCAGCGGACCGCTTGCCGGCATCAAGGTCCTGGATTTTTCGCGCATCCTGTCCGGTCCCTATGCCAGCATGGTGCTGGCCGACCTCGGCGCAGAGGTGATCAAGATCGAGCCGGTCGGAAAGGGCGACGAGACCCGCAACTTTCCTCCGTTCCACGGCGAGTTGAGCCATTATTACATCGCCCTGAACCGCAGCAAGAAAAGCGTCGCGCTGAACCTGAAGTCCGAGGAAGGTGTGCAGATCGCGCGTGACCTCGCCCGGCAAAGCGACATCGTGCTGGAGAATTTCCGCCCCGGCGTGATGGACCGCCTGGGCCTGGGGTACGAACAGTTGCGCCAGGACAACGCGGGCCTGATCTATTGTTCGATCTCGGGCTTCGGCGAGAACAGCCCGCTGGGTGACAAGCCCGCCTTCGACATCGTGGCGCAGGCCCTCTCCGGCGTCATGAGCGTCAACCGCGAGCCGGGACAGGCCCCGAACAAGCTGGGCGTGCCTCTGGGCGACATGGCGGGCAGCATCTTTTCGCTGTTCGGTCTGTTGGCGGCGCTGCACGAGCGCAATGTGACCGGCAAGGGGCGGCACGTCGAGGTGGCCATGCTGGACAGCCTGATCGCCTTGCAGGGATACCTGTCGCAGATCTATTTCGTCACCGGGCAAAGCCCGCAGCCTGTCGGCACGCAGCACCCCAGCATCGTGCCCTACGGGTCCTTCCCGACCTCGGACGGCCATGTGATCGTGGCCTGCCTGACGGAACGGTTCTGGCATAATTTCGCACGCTGCCTGGGCGAGGACGGGTTGATCGAGGATCCCCGGTTCGCGCTCTATGACGCGCGACTGGCCAACCGCGACGCCCTGCATGAGATCATCCACCGGCGGATGACCCAGGAGACGACGGACTACTGGCTGGCCCGCCTCGGCGAATACGACGTCCCCAGCGCGCCGATCCTGTCCATCGGCGACGCACTGGAACAGGCGCATGTACAGGACCGGGCCCTGGTGGAAACCGTCCGTCACCCCAGCCAGGGAGAGATGCGCCTGGTCCGTGGCCCGATAAGGTTTGACGGGGAAGGTCCCGCCGCAGCCCGCGCGCCCAGCCTGCTGGGCGAGAACACGCCGCAGGTTCTGGCGGACGTGCTGGGCTACGGCCCCGAGGACATTGCGGCGCTTGCGGCGCGCGGCGTCGTCGGGTCGTGATGCCTGTCTGCTAGGGGCCGGTGGCGCGGCGAAAGGCATCGTCCCAGATGGCGAAGAGCGCCGCGCGCCGGTTACGGTCCATTGCCACCAGCAGGGCTGGCGACAGCGGAATGAACCGCCGTGCGCTGGGCGCCAGCCCATTTTCCGCGTCGTCGATGGGGCTGACCAGCCCGGCATCGGCGAGTTGTGCCTGCACGGGCGTGGACAGCAGGAAGTCCAGCAGTCGCTCGGCGGCCTCGGGCTGGCGGGCCTGCCGCGGGATCATGTAGGCGCGCGACAGGAGGAGGGTGTAATCCTCGGGCAGGATGAACCCGATCTCGCCGCTCTGATCGCCCAGAACGTAAGACCCCAGCACGTTGTAGGCCATGAGATACCGGCCCTCGGCGACCCCCCGGATGATCTCGGCGGAACAGCAGGTCGCCACCGCCTCGATCCGCGCGAACCCTTCGAGCAGAGAACCGAAACTGGTCGCCTCGAGGCTGTCGGCATAGGCAAAGAGAAACCCCAGCCCCGAGGCCCCGATGTCATAGGTGGCAATGCGCCCGCGAAAGAACTCTGGCCGCGTGCGCATGGCGTCAAGCAGGGCAAAACGCGTGCGCGGCACCTCGGCCCCCGAAATCGCCGCTTTGTTGTAGACGATGACCGCCGGTTCCGTGGTGATGCCCCACAGCTCGTTGCGCCAGCGGCGGGCCGGGGGCAGGGCGCTGGCCAGCGGTGACTGGACCTGCCGCGCGCAGGCGGCATTGACCAGCCAGACCATGTGTTGCACCGCCGAGGAAAAGACCGCATCGGCGGGCTCGCTTTCTTCACGACAACCCGCACGGCTGAGCGCGAAGAGATCGTTCGACCCCCATTGTTCATACACGATGGTCAGGTCAGGGTTCCGGTCAGCAAAGAGCTGGATCACCGGGCGCAGGATGGCGATATCGGTGGTCGAGCGCAGCAGCAGCCGGGTCTCGCCAGACCCGAATTCTGCCCTGTCCTCCATCTCTTGCGCCGCAGCCCCCGTGACGAGAAATGCAAGCGCCATAAGCCAGGGAAGAAGTGTCCTGAGGACGATCATTCATCTGCCTCCCCAGGCGCCGCGGGCAGCACCAGTGACGCGCGAAAGCCCTTGTCGTCGCGGGCCATCTCGACCGAACCGCCAAAGGCTGCGGCGACAGAGGTCACGATGGACAGGCCCAACCCCGTGCTGGCCTCGCCAGAGGCGCGGTCGCGGTTGAACCTGTCGCCCAGCCGTTGTGCAATTTCCGGACCGGGGCCAGGCCCGCTGTCCCGCACCCAGATCGCGGCGCTCTTGCCGGATTGGTCTGCGCCAATGGTCACCGGGGCCTTGCCATGACGCAGGGCGTTGGCCAGCAGGTTCTTGGCGGCCTCGCCCAGCGAAAAGGCATCGGCCAGGACCATGACCGGCGCATCGCTGATGTCCAGCCGCACCTCGGCGCCGGGGGCCAGGGCCTGGTGCTCGTCCCGCTCGATGATCTCCAGCGCGATCTCGCGCAGGTCGACGGGGCGGCGGGGGGCGCTGTCGGTGCGGTGGATGACCATTGCGCGGGACAAGAGCTGATCCAGCAGCTTGCTCAACGACCGGCTGCGTGCCAGCAGCCGGCCCAGCGCCCTGTCTGCTCCCTCGTTCCCAGTCTCGGCCTGCGCCGCCTCGGCCTGGACGCGGATCGCGGCGACCGGGGTGCGCAACTGGTGGGCGGTGTCCGAGATCAGGTTGCGCATCGCGTCGACCTGCCGGTCGAGCCGCCCCATGAAACGGTTCATCGCCCCCAGCATGACCTGTAATTCGCGGGGCAGGCGGTCGACGGGGATCGGCGTCAGGTCGTTCGGGTCGCGCAGCGCCAGATCGACCGAGATCGCCTCGAGCGGGCGCAGGGCAGAGCGGATCACGAACCAGGACATGACCAGCAACACAACGCCGGCCACGCCCATCGGCCAGAGCGCATCCCGCACCAGCCGCGCCGTCATGTCCTGCCGCGCGCGCAGGGTCTGGCCCACGATGACCTCGACCGATCCCGAATATTCCCGCTCGGCAAAGCGCCGCGTGACCTGGATAAACCGCGCCGGTTCCCCCTGCAGGGGCGCATCGAAATAGCCCGGTGCTATGCCGGCCCGATCCGGGGCCGCAATGGCCGAGGTCTCGTCCAGCCCGGTGATGAAGGTGCCGTCGGGGCCGCGCACGGCATAATAGATGCGGTCCTCGGGGGCCTGCGCCAGCAGTTCAAAGGCAGAGACGGGGAGATCGACAAAAGGTGCGCCGTTCTGGATGCGGATCGATTCCGCGATGTCGCTGGCGGCGCCCAGCAGGATGCGGTCATAGGACTGGCGCGCGGCCTGTCTGCCGTTCCACCAGGTCGAGACCGTCACCAGCAATCCGCCCAGCAGCAGGATCAGCAGCACCGCGCCCAGCACGCGGGCGACCAGGCTGCGCTGGATGCGTGCCTCAGCCATCCAGCCCGATCCGGTAGCCGACACCGCGCTGGGTCGCGATGCTGACGGGGCTGTCGGCGAATTTCTTGCGCAGCCGCGCGATATACAGCTCGATCGCGTTCACGCCGACGTCGGCATCGTCGAACCCGTAGAGGGAATCGTAGAGCCGGGCCTTGGACAGGTACTGCCCCTGGTGCCGGATCAGCGCGTCCAGCAGGGCCGCCTCGCGCCGGGTCAGGTCCAGGCGTTTTCCCTCCAGCGTGGCGCTGCGGTCGTTGGGCGCGTAGACCAGCGGGCCCAGCGTGATCTGCTGGGACTTGCGGTCCGCTTCGCGCCGGACCAGCGCGCGCAGTCGGGCCTCCAGCTCGCGCTGATCGAAGGGTTTGCTGAGGTAGTCATCGGCGCCCGCGTCCAGCGCCGTCACCCGGTCGTCCACATCTGCCAGCGCGGTCAGCATCAGGACCGGAGTGCGGTTGCCGCCTTGCCGGATGTCGCGCAGGTAGCCGAGGCCGGAGCCGTCAGGCAGGTTGATGTCCACGATCAGCGCGTCGTAATCCTGTACTGCGCGATAGTCGCGGGCGGCCTCGATCGTGGGGGCCAGGTCGCAGACCATGCCGGACCGGGCCAGTTGCCGGATCACGCCCTCGGCCAGATCCTCGGCGTCTTCGATCATGAGCACGCGCATCGCCGCGGCCTCCCTCTCATGTCATTCTGTCCTATGGCTGACAGGTTCATGACAGGATCATTGGTTACACATCCACAACCCGCGGAAAAGGGCGCAGAGTCGTTCATGGCGCGGGGACCGGACCGGATGCAGAGGAGTGCGTCCGGCCAGAGTGTTGGAGGACCACATGAAATTTTCCGCAACCCGTGGCGCACTGGCCGCCTTTGTCCTGTCGTTTTCCGCCGTCGCGGCGCAGGCGCAGGAAAACCCCGAATGCATCGCCCCGGCCAACCCGGGCGGCGGCTGGGACTTTACCTGCCGCCAGGTCGGCAAGTCGATGCAGGACCTTGGCCTGATCGACAAGACCATGCAGGTCGTCAACCTCGCCGGTGGCGGCGGTGGCGTGGCCTTTGCAGAAGTGGTGAACAAGCGCAACGACGAGGATGACCTGATCGTGGCGGCCTCGACAGCGACCGCGACCCGCCTCGCGCAAGGCGCCTACCCGGGCAACACCATGGACCAGGTGCGCTGGCTGGCCACCATCGGCGCGGACTACGGCGTGATCGCCGTTTCCGCCGATAGCGAAGTCGACAGCCTGCCGGCGCTGCTGGACCAGATCAAGGCGGACCCGACCTCGGTTTCCGTGGCTGGTGGCTCGGCCGTGGGTGGCTGGGACCACCTGAAGGTCCTGATCGCAGCCAATGCCTATGGCATCAGCGACGTGCGTTCGGTCAAGTACATCGCCTTTGACGGCGGCGGCGAGGCCGTGACCCAGCTGCTGGCCGGTTCGGTTCAGGCCTTCACCGGGGACATCTCCGAAGCCAAGGGCTTTGTCGACAGCGGTGACATCAAGGTGATCGCGGTCCTGTCGCCCGAGCGTCTGCCCGGCGAATTCGCCGACTTCCCGACCGCGCGCGAGCAGGGCATCGACGCCATCGGCGCCAACTGGCGCGGCTTCTACGCCCCCGGCGACATGAGTGACGAGGCCTATGACGCATGGGTGTCCAAGATCGCCGATCTCTACGCTTCGGACGCGTGGAAAGACGTGATGGCCGCAAACGGCCTGGCCCCGCTGGACCTGCAGGGCGCCGAGTTCCAGAGCTTCGTGGCCGACTCGGTTGCGCAGATCCAGGCGATTTCCAGGGAAATCGGCATCATCAAGTAAGCGCCCGCCGCTTGCCTGATGCAGGGCGCCGCGCGGATGTGCGGCGCCCGACCTTCTACCTGACACCCGGAAAAGGAGACCGCCATGAGCGATCGTATTTTCGGGGTCGTCGGCATTCTCCTCGCCATCGGCTATGTCTTTGCCGCGCTTGCGATCGAGGAAAGCTTTCTCTCGGATGCCGTCGGCCCAAAGGCCTTCCCCCTGATCATTGCCGCCATCCTGGGCCTGTCCAGCCTGGTGATCGTGCTGCGCCCGGATGCCGAGCCGCACTGGCCCGCGCTTGGCCGCCTGGTCGAGGTCTTTGCCTCGGTCGTGGTGCTGATCCTCTATGCCGAGATGCTGCCCGTCGCGGGCTTTGTCGTGGCCACCGCCTTTGCCGCCGCCTACCTGGCATGGCGCCTGGGGTCCGCACCGCTTGAGGCAGTGCTTGTCGGTGTCGGCACCTCTGTCGGCATCTACGTCATCTTTCACCTTGTTCTGGGTCTGTCGCTGGCGCGCGGGCCGTGGGGGTTCTGAAAAATGGAGATGTTTGGAAATCTCGCCGATGGCTTTGCCATCGCGCTGACCTGGCAGAACCTGCTGCTGGCGCTGCTGGGCTGCTTTCTGGGCACGATCATGGGCGCGCTGCCGGGCCTTGGCCCGTCGAACGGCGTGGCCATCCTGATCCCGCTGGCCTTCACGATGGGGTTGGGCGCGACGCCTTCGCTGATCCTGCTGACCTCGGTCTACTACGGGGCGATGTACGGCGGGCGGATCTCGTCGATCCTGCTGAACATACCCGGCGATGAACCGGCGATGATGACCTGCCTCGACGGGCACCCGATGGCCAAGAAGGGCCTCGCGGGTGAGGCGCTGTCGCTGTCGGGCATCGCCTCTTTCGTCGGCGCCTTCTTTGCCACCTGGGGCCTGATCCTGCTGGCGCCGCAGCTGGTCAAGATCGCGCTGCTGTTCGGCCCGGCGGAATATTTTGCCCTCTTTGCGCTGGCCTTCATGACGCTGGGCGGCGTGTCCTCGACCAACCAGGCGAAATCGGCCTTTGCCGCCGCGCTGGGCCTGGGCCTGGCCACCATTGGTGTCGACACCCAGACCGGCGTGCCGCGCTTCACCTTTGGCGAGGTGCACCTCTATGACGGGCTCGATTTCCTCGTGGCCATCGTCGGTCTGTTTGCCTTGTCCGAGGTCTTTATCTTCCTTGAAAACCGTCACGGCGGTTCTGACGCCGAAGGCAAGAAGATCACCGTCGGCAAGCTCTATCCGCCGATGTCGATGATCAAGCAGACCACTCCCACCATGCTGCGCACTTCTTTCCTGGGCTTCCTCGCCGGGGTGCTGCCGGGGGCAGGGGCCTCGCTGGGGTCTTTCATCTCCTATTCGATGGAAAAGCGGCTGGTCGACAAGGAAGGCACCTTTGGCACTGGCGATCCGCGCGGCGTGGCCGCGCCGGAGGCAGGCAACAACGCTGCCGCCGGGGGCGCGCTGGTGCCGATGCTGGCGCTGGGCGTGCCGGGCTCGGGGACGACGGCGGTTCTGCTGGCGGTTCTACTGGCACTGAACATCACGCCGGGGCCGCTGCTGTTCACCCAGAACCCGGACGTGGTCTGGGGTCTGATCGCGGCGCTGTTCATCGCCAACTTCATGCTCTTGGCGATGAACATCCCGATGGTGGGCCTGTTCACCCGCGTGTTGATGATCCCCAGCCGCATCCTGATGCCCATCGTGGCGATGGTCAGCTTTGTCGGGATCTACGGCATTTCGGGCTCGACCTTCGACCTTCTGGTGATGATCGGCTTTGGTGTCATGGGCTGGGTGCTGCGCAAGCTGGACGTGCCGCTGGTGCCGATCATCCTCGGGACACTTCTGGGCAACGCGATGGAAAACAACCTGCGCCGGGCGGTGACCATCGACAACGGCGACTGGTGGACCCTGGTCGACAGCCCGCTGTCCATCGGCCTCTGGGCCATCGCGATCATCGGCTTTGTCCTGCCGTTGATCATTGGCGCCCGGGTCAAGGCCAAGATGCACGCACGCCGCGACGAGGAAGGCTCGATCAGCGACTGATCCTTGCGCTTCCTGAGACTGGAGACCGCCCGGGATTGTTCCGGGCGGTTTTTCTTTGCCTAGTTTCCCAAGAGGCGCGAAATCCGGGCCGCCGTGTCCTCCAGCGCGCGTCTGACCTCTGCGGGTACGGCCTGCCGACCCTCTGTCGCACTGGTGGCATTGATCGCGGCGACGGTCTTGCCCGACATGTCGCGCAGGGGGGCCGCGACCGATGTGATCCCCGCCTCGAAACTGCCGACCTGGGTCACCGTTTCGCTGCTGCGGTCGGCCCGCCACTGGGCCAGCAGTTCGGTCATGCCGGGCGCGGTGTTCCGGGTCGTGCGCTGTGCGTTTGCGTCGCGGTACAGCGCGATCAGCGTTTCCTCGTCCAGGTCCGCCAGCAGAACCCGCCCCATCGTTGTATTGGCGGCGGGCAGGCGGCTGCCGACATGGACGATGCTGCCAAGACCCAGCCTGCTGGGCACCCGCAACATGTACAGAACCAGCGTCCCGTCCCGCACCCCCAGGTGCGTGGACCAGTCGGTTTCGTCGCGCAGACGTTCCAGCTCGGGCAGCGCGATCTCAACCAGTTCGCGCGTGGCAAGATAGCCAAAGCCAAGCCGCATCACCGCAGGGCCAAGCGCATAGGTCTTTCGCGCCTCGTCGTGCAACAGGTATCCCATCTGCGCCAGCGTGTAGACGGACCGGAAGGCGGCGGACCGGCTTTGCCCGATCTCGCGCGCGAGATCGGACAGGGACATTTCCCGGCGTTCGGGAGTGAAGGCAGTCAGCACCTGAAGGCCCCGTATGAGGCCGGGAACAAGATAGCGATCCTCGGCGGGATCAAGGTTGGTTCGAGGCAAGCGCGTTTTGTCCATGAAACGGCGTATAGGATGTAAAACGCGGTTTTGCTACCCGTATCGCATCGAATTTGAAGCGCGACACGACAAGAGGAAACACCCGATGAACATCAAGACCGATGCGGTTTCGACCCTGGCCGCCGAGCTGTCCGCCCATACCGGCCGTTTCACCGACAAGCAGTTCGACTGGAACGCCTTCCCGTCCAACGCCGGTTTCCCCGACCTGGCCCGCGCGCAGATGCGCTATATCGGCTCTGGCGGCTCGCCCAAGGTCGGTGACACCAGCACGATGAAGCCGGACAATTTCACCCTGTCGCTGATCTACAAGGAACACGGTAAATACGCCGCCTGCCACAGCCACGAGATCGAAGAGAGCTTTCTGATCATCGACGGTGCGCTGATCGTCGGCTGGGAGCGTGACGGCGAAGTGGTCGAGGTCAACCTTGGCCCCAAGGACATGATCCTGAACGCGCGTGAGGTCGGCCACGGCTTTCGCGTCGATGGCCCCGAGCCGGTGCTGATGTCGATCTCGGTCGACGTGGGCAAGCCGCTGCCGCCGAAATACCACTACCACCCCAAGGAGCACGCCCCCGAACTGGCGCGCAGCTTTGGCGCCGAGCCGGGCAAGACCATGCCGTTCGACCCGAACGGCACGCATGAACTGCAGCAATTGATGGGCAAATTCGTCATCCGTCACGCAGAGGCGCCGACGATCTGGGAAGAGGCCGGGTTCACCCGCAAGGTCTATGTGGGCGAGGGCGGCATCGCCAACGACACCTGCCGCAAGGAAATGTGGGGCGTGCCCAGCCGCACCGGCGTGCAGGCCTTCACCCGTCCGGTCGAGGACGCGATGATGGTGATCGAGGGCTCGCTGACCGTGGGTTGGGAAGAAAACGGTGAAACCGTCGAGGTGGAACTGGGGCCGCGCGACCTGGTCAAGACGCCGGCAGGCCGCAAGCACTGGTTCCGCAACAACTCGGCCGGTCATGCGACCGTCTGGACGGTGATCGGAACCTCGTCGGACGACGGCGTGGCCTACAAGGCGGCCTGAGCAGCCCGTCACTCCCTGTTTGGACTTCGGGGCGCCTTCGGGTGCCCCGCTTTTCGTCTTTCAGAGTGCTGGCCAAGGGCTGAGTGCGACTGGTGGCCCTGAGTGGACAACTCCTCAATGACGGGTTGGAGCCCAGGTTGGACGTTCCAACACCGCCCAAAGAGCTACGTCGATCTTTGAAAGTGATCCCTGTTTTTGAGAACGAACTTGAGAACACGAACGTCTAGTGCAAAGAACCAGTTCTCAGGGTCGTCTTTGCGGCCTCCGTCGTACAGCGAATCTTCAATTTTTTCTGAGGCATCCTCGTCAAAATGATTGAAAGCAGCTTCGAAGCTGTCCCAGAACTGATCGAGTTCATTGCCGGTCGCAGTTGGATTCGACTCAGCATAAGACCGGATGACCTTTAGAAATGGTTCCGCCGTGGTCTTGTACGCTGTCGAAAGTTCGGGCTTGGCCCATTCATCAAGAAGAACGGCCGCATCTAGTATCAACCCGGGGCAATTGGCAAGAAAACCCTCGACTCCGCCGTTGGTGATTTGCCCGGTAAGACACACTGTCGTGTAAAGAAGCCATTGACCGTAGGATATTTGCCCTGCGGCGACTTGTGCCTTCAAACCCATCAAGGGGAAGCTCTGATTAAGCTCCCGAATGCGTTTTTCAATCTCGGGCGGAAAGAAGTCTTCGAAGCAGTCGTAGAGTTGATAACTCGGTGGCTCGGTTTCGTTCAGCTTTAGTGCAACGTCCCGGTCTATCAGTAATGGACTCAAAGTGATCTCCCGAAGAAAAAAAGGGTCCAGGCGAATGAACTCCGTGCTGTTATAGAGGTCGCACCCGTACTGGCGTCAATGTTGTTCGCGTCCGCGCCGTGCGCTCTTCCGCCATTCGCGATGCGACAACTGCGTCCACGTCGGCTCGATAGTCGTAGCTGAAGACTGCTCTCCGTCAGGCTATTTGCCAAGATTGTCGCAACAGGGGCGCTGACATCAGCACCCCTGTTGATTTCGCGTCGCGCCGCCCGTCACACGGGCGCCGGTTCGCCCAGCGGTGCCGTCCAGGCGTGATAGCCATAGACCCAGTCGGCGTTCCCGCCTTCCTTGAGCCATTCGTTCGCCAGCGAGCCGCGCTGGATCGCCGCCGTGCGGTCGCGGCGGGCGTCCTCGTAGGCCTTCAGCGCCTCGGGCACAGTCTCCGGACCGTCGCAGAGTGCACGGGCCAGAACGACCGCGTCTTCGATCGCCATGCAGGCGCCCTGGGCCATGAACGGCACCATCGGGTGCGCCGCGTCGCCCAGAAGGGCGGCATGGTCCTGTGACCAGCGCGGCATCGGTTCGCGGACGTGCAGGGCCGAGCGCGTGACCTCTGTGCAGGCCTCCAGCAGGGTGCGGGCCTCGGGGTGGAAATCGGCGTAGGCGGCGCGCAGCTCCGCGATGTCGCCGGGCAGGGTCCAGCCTTCCTCGCTCCAGTCCGTTTGCGGCGTGGTGGCAAAGACAAATATCTCTTCGCCGCCGGTCAGCGGGAAGGTGACGATCTGGCGGTCCGAATCCGGCCCCCACCACTTGGTGAAACTGTCGAGGTTGGGCAACTCGGCCACCGCCGCGCGCGGAACAACCGCGCGCCAGGACACCAGCCCGGTAAAGCGCGGCGCATCGGGGCCGAACATCGCCGTGCGCAGGGCGGAATGGATGCCGTCACCACCGATCAACACGTCCGCCGCGTGGCGGCTTCCGTCCTTCAGCAGCAGTGTGGCGCCTTGCTCCCCTTGTTCCAGCCCGGCGACCGCCGCGCCAAAGCGGATGGTGCCGGGTGCGAGGGCATCCTGCAGGGCGTTCAGCAGGTCCGCGCGGTGGATGGTCAGCTGCGGGGCACCGTATTTCTCCTCGGCCGCCGCGCTCATCGGCAGGCGCGAGGTCTCGCGGCCATCGTCCCACATCCGGCTGATGCGGTATTCCGGGCGGGCCGCGGTTTCGCGCAGCCGGTCACCGATTCCCGTCCCCAGTCCGTCCAGCGCATGAACGGCATTCGGCGTCAGGTTCACGTCGGCGCCGATTCGTCCAAAGGCCGAAGTCTGTTCGTAGATCGCGACCTGGTGGCCGTGTGACTGCAGCGCGATGGCCGCCGCCATCCCGCCTACACCCCCGCCGGCAATAGCAATTTTCAAGGCATTCATAAGGTGTCTCCCTCTCCGCAAGTGTTCATAAAATAACATCTTGTTCAGATATAATCAGTGTCGGATCTGCGGGCATCTGTCAATGCGGGTGCCTTTGGCTGGCGCGATCCGCGGAAATTCGTTGACAGAACGCAGGGCGGTCAGGCAGTCTATATTTGAACATCATGTTAAAATATGAACACATCGCAAAGACGCGACGCGATAAAGCAAGCCACGATGGATAAGGGAGACCGGCACATGAGTGGACATGACGCATTCAAGGACAGGCTCACGGAGCGCGCACAGGACACCAGCCGCCCGGCACTGGCGAACCAGTGCCGCGGGCGCGACCTGGAACCGGCGGAAATGGCCCTGGCCGAGGCCCTGATGAAAATCTACGGCACCGGCGAGCACGACTTTGCCAAGGTCGCCGCCGCGCTGGCGGATCAGGGCGTGACCGCGCCCAAGTCGGGCCGCACCGACTGGACGGAGGCGCTGCTGGGCGACGAGCTGAAGGCGATCAACGCCGACCTGGACGCAGCATACGAGGCTCAGGGTTATGGCGCTTGAGTTCCGTTCCGTCACCAAGCGCTTCCCGACCAATTCCGGCGAGGAACTGACCGCCGTCAAGGACGTGAACTTTCGCGTCGAAGAGGGCGAATTCGTCTCGGCGGTCGGCCCCTCGGGCTGCGGGAAGTCCACGATCCTGTCGATGACAGCAGGCCTTTACCAGCCCACCGAGGGCCAGGTGCTGGTCAGCGACGAGCCGGTCACGGGCCCCAATACCCATGTCGGGTTCATGCTGCAGAAGGACCTGCTGCTGCCCTGGCGCAACATCATCTCGAACATCGAATTCGGGCTGGAATCGCGCGGCGTCGGCAAGGAAGCCCGCCGCGAACGCGCCATGCAGGAGCTCAAGCACTGCCACCTCGAAGGGTTCGACCAGCAGTATCCCTATCAACTGTCAGGGGGCATGCGGCAGCGCGCGGCACTGGCCCGCACCCTCGCCATCGACCCCGAGATCATCCTGCTGGACGAGCCGTTCTCGGCGCTGGACGCGCAGACCAAGCTGCTGCTGCAGAACTCCTTTGCCAAGACCATCGCCGAGGCGGGCAAGACCACGCTGCTGATCACCCATGACCTGGCAGAGGCCGTTTTGATGTCCGACCGCATCCTGGTCCTCAGCGAACGTCCCGGCACGGTGATCGCGGACATCAAGGTGGACCTGCCACACCGCGACGAACCGATCAAGCGGCGCACGCTGCCCGAAGTGGCCGACTATGCCGCGCAGCTCTTCAAACTACTGAAGCTCGAAGAAAAAGCAGCCTGACTGCAGGGAGTCAAAAGACATGAAACACACGTTCATCAACACGATCGCCGCCGCTGCAATGGCCGTTTCGGCCTCTTTCGCAAGCGCGGCAGAGCAGGTGACCTACCTGTTCCCGGCGCCGGATTTCCTGCCGGCCTTCGCGCCGTTCCAACTTGCCAAGGGCAAGGGGTACTTCGAAGAGGCCGGCCTTGACGTGACCTTTCGCGTCGGCAAGGGCGGCGCGGATGTGGCGACGCAGGTTGCTCTGGGCAATGCCGACCTTGGCGGCGGCATCGGCGACACCTCGATCATCGTGCGGGCCAATGGTCTGGACATCCGCGGCGTGGCCCTGCTGGGCGGCCGTGGCCTGACCCAGCTGGCATGGCGCGCCGACAGCGGCATCGAAAGCCCGGCGGATCTCAAGGGCAAGTCGGTCGGCGTGCTCTCGTTCCAGGACACCACCTATTACAACCTGCTGGGCGTGCTCGCCTCCGTCGGGCTGACCAAGAATGACGTCGACATCCAGGCCGTTGGCCCGGGTGGCATCATCCAGCTGTCCATTGCCGGCAACCTCGATGCATTCTCCGGTGTGCCGGAGTGGATCGCCGCCGTCGAGGGCGCGGGTGTCGAGATGAAGCAGATGCCGGTCGACGCCGTCTTCCCGGCGATGGCGCAGGCCATTATCGCCTCTGACAAGACCATCGCGGAACGCCCCGAGATCGTCAGCGGTTTCGTGAATGCGGTCCTGAAGGGCATCCGCGACATCCAGGACGATCCCGAGCAGGCCGCCAAGGACTACGTCAGCTTTGTTCCGCAGCACAGCGGCAAGGAAAAGATGGTCGAGGGCGTGATGCGCGCCTACGCCTCGCTGATCTATCCCGAAGGCGAAAACCAGCCCCTGGGCACCTTCGATCCCGAGCGGATCAAGGCCGTCCAGACCTTCTACGTCGATCGCGGCATCGTGCGCACCGCTGTGCCGATCGAAGACCTCTACACCAATGAATTCGTGAAATGACCGACGCAACGCAAATCCAGGCCGGGGCGAAGGCCCCGGCCCAAGGGACCCGCCCGACCAAACACAAATCTGCAACCGGGAGACCAAGCATGGCGCAGCGTCACATGACAACGATCGTCAGCCTGACATTGCTGGCCCTCGTGCTGCTGGCCTGGGAATTCCTGCCGCCGGCGCTGGATGTCCCGCGCTTCATCATCCCCACGCTGAGCGACTGCCTGGCCGAATTCCAGCGCATGTGGGCCTTCGAGGGGCTCTGGGCACATATCCTGTCGACCGCGCTCTACACGGCACTGGGCTTTGCCATCGGCAGCCTGCTGGGCGCGGTGCTGGGCTACCTGCTGGGCATGTCCGCCTTCTGGGAAAAGGTCCTGTCGCCCTACATCCTGGCGCTGCAGATCGCACCCAAGGTCGCCTTTGCGCCCCTCTTCATCATGTGGTTCGGCTACAACTCGATGCCCAAGCTGCTGGTGACGGTGCTGATCGTGTTCTTTCCGGTCCTCGTCAACGTGCTGCAGGCCATGCGCACCGTCGACCGCGACCTGATCAACCTGGCCCGTGCCTACAATCTGTCGCGCTTCGGCATCTTCTGGAAGATCGAGATGCCCTCGACCGTGCCGAACCTGATGGCCGGCCTGCGCATCGCCTCCACACTGGCCGTGATCGGCGTGACGGTGGGCGAACTGGTGGGCGGCAACACCGGCCTCGGGTTCCTGATTTCCTACGGTGGCGGACAGGCGAATGCCGCGATGGTCTTCAACGCCATCATCCTGCTGACCGTGATCGGCTTCGTGCTCTACTCGGCCCTCGTGCGCATCGAAGAGCGTGTTCTCCATTACCTGCCCAAGGCCCACGGCTGAGCGGCGGACGCATTCCCAAGGGAGTATGACAATGACTGCCATCGACAAGAAAGCCCTGATCGAAAAGCGCGTGAACGAAGGTCTGCGCGGCCAGTGGTACCCGGTCTGCAAATCGGTCGAGGTGAAGGCCTCGCGCCCCTACGGCACCAAGCTGCTGGGTGACAAGATCGTGCTGTGGCGCGACGGTTCGGGCAAGCTGCGCTGCATCGAGGACTTCTGCCCCCATCGCGGCGCGCCGCTGTCTTACGGCGAGGTCCACGAGGGCCATGTCGCCTGCCGCTATCACGGCGTGGTCGTGGACGGCGACGGCGTGGTGGTCCAGGTGCCCGCGATGCCCGAATGCGCGCTGGAAGGCCGCAAGGCGGTCAAGTCCTTCCAGGTGACAGAGGCCAACGACGCGGTCTTTGTCTATGTCCCCTCCATCGACCGGCCGGAGGCGCCGGAGTTGGTGATGCCCGACGTCATGAGCGACGACGCCTGGGCCGGGTTCCTCTGCACCTCGGTCTGGGAGTCGAACTATCGCTACGCGCTCGACAACCTCGCCGATCCGATGCACGGCTGCTACCTGCACGCCGAGAGCTTTACCCTTGCCTACGGGTCCAAGCAGGACCTGATGAAGCTGGACAAGACCGACAACGGCTTCCGGATCGAGCGCGTCGGCCAGACCGGCGAGAATTTCGACTGGACCGAGTTCGAGGTCTACCCGGGCGACATGTTCTGCTTTCTCGAAATCCCCTATCCGCCGGCGGCGGGGCCGGGGGGCGTGTTCCGCATCATCGGCTTTGTCACCCCGATGGACGAGACCACAACCAAGGTCTTTTTCTGGCGGATGCGCCAGGTCGAGGGGATGGCGCGCGAAAGCTGGCGCTTCCTCTACCGTGCCAAGATGGAAAAGACCCATTGGGACGTGCTGGAACAGGACCGCGTGATGCTGGAAGGCATGCCCGACGACGCCCGCAAGCGCGAGATGCTGTATCAGCATGACCTGGGCGTCAGCCGTATCCGCCAGATCCTGACCCGTGCCGCCAAGGCGCAGGTCGAGGCGGAGTTGAAGCAGGACAGCGTGGCGGCAGAGTGATGATGCTGCAAGGACGTCTTATCCTGCTGACCGGCGCGGCGCGGGGGCTGGGGGCGGAAATCGCCCGCTGCCTCGCGGGCCACGGTGCGGAACTGATCCTGGCGGACATCGCCGAGGACGAGGGCCGCGCCACCGCCAAGGAGGTCGGCGCGCAGTTCCTGCCCGTCGACCTGGGCGATCCCGCGTCGATCACCGCGCTGGCGGGGTCCGTCGGCAAGGCCACGGGAGGCAAGCTGCACGGGCTGGTCAACAACGGTGCCATTGCCACCGGCATCGGCGGCATCGGCTTCGAGGAAATCGAGATCGACAGCTGGGACCTGGTGCAACGCGTGAACGTGCGCGGCACCTGGCTGATGACCCGCGCCGCCGCGCCGATGCTGCGCGCATCCGGCTCGGGCCGGGTGGTCAACGTGGCCTCGGACACTGCGCTCTGGGGGGCGCCCAATCTCATGTCCTATGTCGCCAGCAAGGGGGCAGTCATGTCGATGACCCGCTCGCTGGCCCGCGAACTGGGCAAGGACCGGGTGGGTGTCAGCGCCGTTGCGCCGGGCATCCTGACCACCGAGTCGACCGATTACGTCCCGGAGGCACGCCACCGCCAGTACTCCGACGGCCGCGCCGTCCCCGGGCCGCAGGCGCCGGGAGAGATCACCGATGTCGTGGCCTTTCTGCTGAGCGAAGGGGCACTGACGCTCACCGGGCAGGTTTTGCCCGTCAACAACGGGTTCGTGTTCAAATGACCGGCTGGGAAACGAAAACCGCCGCCGGGATCGAGTATCTCGAGCGCGCGGGCGAGGGCGAGGCGCTGGTTCTGCTGCATGGCATCGGATCGCAGGCGGCTTCCTTTACCCCGCTCCTGGATCATATCGATGCGACGCGCCGGGTGATCGCCTGGAACGCGCCGGGCTATGGAGCCTCTGCGCCGCTTGGGATGGACTGGCCGCTGGCCAGCGACTACGCCCGCGCGCTGGAGGCTTTCTGCGACGCGCTGGGTCTGCGCCGGGTCATGCTGGCCGGGCACTCGCTGGGCACGCTGATGGGCGCGGCCTTTGCCGCGGCGCACCGCGACCGGGTCAGCCGCCTTGTCCTGGCCTCGCCCGCTTTGGGGCATGGCGTGCCGCGGGGTGGTGGCCTTAGTTCCGCCGCCCAGGCGCGGATCGACGACCTTCAGCGTCTTGGCGCCGCAAAGTTCGCCGCCCTGCGCGCCGCGCGGCTGGTGCATGACCCTGACGCGAACCCGGGCCATGTCGCCCTGGTGCAGGCGGCCATGTCGCAGGTCACGCTGCCCGGCTACGGGCAGGCCGCGCGGATGCTGGCCTCGGGCCGGCTGTTGGATGATGCCGAACGGCTGATGGTGCCGACCGACGTGATCGTCGGCGCCGGAGACGTGGTTACGCCCCCCGATGGCGCCCGCCGCGCCTTTGCCGCGCTGCATCGCGCCGCGCAGGGGCGCCTGACCATCGTGCCCGACGCGGGGCACGCGCTTTACCTGCAGGCCCCGGCGGCATTCGCCGCCGCGCTGGCCGCGCACACCGAGACAGCCGGTTGACCGGCGGAACGAAGGAGGAAACCCGATGAGCGAGACCCCGATCCGTACCGGCAGCCTGCGCGGCATCATGATGCGCGGCCCGGGCCTGGCGGAAACGCTGCCCTTCTACGAGGACATGTGGGGCCTGAAGCTGGCCCATAGCGACGACGGCACCGCGCTTTTGCGCGGCACCGGGACCGAGCCCTTTCTCTACGGGCTGACCGAGGGCGATGTCTTTGGCATCGAATACGTGCATTTCGCCATGCCCGACCGCACACAAACGGACGCGCTGCACGCGCAATGCGTGGCAAAAGGCGCGCAGGTACTGGGCGCCCCGGCAGAGTTCGACGACTGGGCCGGTGGCTATGGCTTCGAGGTCCTCGACCCGGACATGCGCCGCCTGCGGTTCCGCACCGAGGCCCGGCAACTGCCCGAGGAACCGGACTGGTCCAAGCCGAAGAAGGTCAGCCACGTGGTGCTGAACACGCCGGACATGGAAGGCGTGCAGGCCTGGTACGAGGATGTTCTGGGGTTCCGCACCTCGGATTACTCGGCCGACCAGATGGTTTTCCTGCGCTGTAACACCGACCACCACTCGATCGCCCTGGTCCGCGCGCATTATGCAAGCGTCAACCACGTCGCCTTTGAATTGCCGACGATCGACGAATTCATGCGTGCCATCGGCCGGATGAAGCAGAAGGGCCATGTGCCCACCTGGGGGCCGGGCCGTCACGGGCCGGGCAACAATCCCTTCGCCTATTTCGTCTCGCCCTCGGGCTTTGTGATCGAGTTCACCTCGGAACTGCAGCAGATCGACGAGACCACGCATGAGGCGCAGGTCTGGCCGCGCGACAATCCCGAACTGATGGACCGCTGGATGACCGCCGGCCCGCCAACACCGGCGCAACGCGCGGTGATGCAGGGGCGGCCCGATCCGGGCTGGCCGGAACTGGCACAACGCAACCGGGGGGCAGCGGAATGAATTTCGGATACGAAGGATCGGTGGCGGTCGTCACCGGCGGATCCTCGGGCATCGGCCTTGCCACTGTGCGGGTCCTGTTGGGATCGGGCGCCAGGGTCGCGCTTTGTGCGCGCAACGCTTCGCGGCTGGAGGACGTGGCCAGCGTGCTGCGCCGGGACTACGGCGAGGATCGCGTTCTGTCCCGAGCCTTCTCTGTGCTGGACGCGGATGAGGTGAACGGCTTTGCCGACGAGGTGAAGCAGACCTTTGGCCGCTGCGACCTGCTGGTGAACAACGCGGGCCAGGGGCGTCTGTCGACCTTCGCCGAAACCAGCGACCAGGACTGGCGCGACGAATACGAGTTGAAGATCTTCAGCCAGGTGCTGCCGGTCCGGGCTTTCCTGCCGATGTTGCGTGAGGCGCAAGGCGCGATCGTCGCGGTCAACTCGCTGCTGGCCTACCAGCCGGAACCGCACATGGTCTGCACCTCTTCGGCCCGCGCGGGGGTTCAGAACATGCTGAAATCGCTCAGCGTCGAATTGGCCCCCGACGTGCGCGTCAATTCGGTCCTCATGGGGCTGATCGAATCCGGCCAATGGACCCGCCGCTTTGCCGCGCGAGAGGACCAGAGCGTCAGCCGCGCCGATTGGTACGGCGCGCTGGCCGAAAAGAAAGGCATTCCGATGGGCCGCCTCGGCGACCCCGAAGAGGCCGCCAACGCGATTGCCTTCCTCGGCTCGCGCGCGGCCAGTTACATCACCGGCGCCCAGCTTGACGTTTCGGGCGGCCTGGCACGGCACATCTAGGGAGATGGGTATGAAACACGAAGCCATTCAGCAGACCGAGACGGTCGGCGATTTTATTGCCCGCTACCTCGCAGATGTGGGGGTCACGACGATGTTCGGCGTGATCTCGATCCACAACATGCCGATCCTCGACGCGGTGGCGCGGCAGGGTCGTATCCGGTTCGTCCCGGCACGGGGCGAGGCGGGCGCGATGAACATGGCCGATGCCTATGCACGGGTGTCTGGTGGCATGGGCGTCTGCCTGACGTCCACCGGGACCGCGGCGGGCAATGCCGCCGGCGCGCAGGCCGAGGCGCTGACCGCCGGCAGCCGTGTCCTGCACATCACCAGCCAGGTCGACCTGGCCTATGCCGACCGTGACCGCGCGGCGATCCACGACGTGCCGCGCCAGCCAGAGATGCTGCGCGGGGTGTCCAAGGCGGTGTTCCGCATGTGGGACGCGAATGGCGCCATCGGCGCGCTGACCGCGGCTGTTTCGGCGGTGCTTTCGGCGCCCAGCGGTCCGGTGTCGCTGGAGATCCCGGTGGACGTGCAGCGCAGCCTTGCGGCGCCGCAGGGAACGCAATTTGCGCCGGTGCCGGTCGTGCCCCGCGTGTGCGACGCGGTGATCGAGGAAATCGCCAACCACCTGAAGCAGGCCAAGCGTCCGCTGATCTGGTTGGGTGGCGGCGCGCGCGGCGCCGTGGCAGAGGCGACGGAACTGATGCGGCGCGGTGTCGGTGTCGTCTCCTCGACCAACGGGCGCGGCGTGGTCTCCGAGGAAGAGCCGGGCACGCTGGGCGCCTTCAACATGGGGCCGGAAGCGGTCGACCTCTACCAGAGCAGTGACCTGATGATCGTCATCGGGTCGCGCCTGCGCGGCAACGAGACCCGCAACAATGAGATGCCGCTGCCCAAGCCGCTGATCCAGATCGACGCGGATGCCTCGCAGGGCGGGCGCAACTACGCGGTGGACCTGTTCGCCCACGGCGACGCGGCGGACACGCTGGCGCGCGTGCTGGAGCTTTTGCCCGCGAAACTCGACACCGACCCGAACCTTGGCTTCGATATTGCCAAGGCGCGGGCCAAGGCCGAAGGCGCCCTGCGCGACCGGCTTGGCCACTATTCCTCCGTGGCCGACACGCTCAGCGCCAAGGTGGTCGAGGGCGGCCACGCCTGGGTGCGTGACGTGACGATTTCCAACTCGACCTTCGGCAACCGGTATGTCCGGCTCAGCGAGCCGACCCAGGGCGTGCATGCGCTGGGTGGGGGCATCGGTCAGGGGGTCTCGATGGGGATCGGCGCGGCGCTGGCCTGTGGTGAAGGCCGCAAGGCGATCACCCTGCTGGGCGATGGCGGTACGATGCTGGGCCTGGCCGAGGCGATCACCGCCGTCGATGAGAACGCCCCGCTGGTCTATGTCCTGATGAACGACCAGGCCTATGGCGTGATCCAGAACATCCAGGATGCGCAATACGACAGCCGCCGGCACTATTCGGCGATCCGCGTGCCTGAGTTCGGGACCTTCTGCGCCTCCATCGGCCTGCCGCATCGCAAGGTCAGCGCGCTTGACGCCTTCGAGGCGGCGCTGGACGACGCGCTGGCCGCCGAAGGTCCGCAGCTGATCGAGGTGGACATGATCGCCATCGGTCCCTTTGCCGAAGCCTTTGCAGGCCCGCCCGCCGGTGCCGCGCAGAAAGAGGACTGACGACATGCGTCTGGGACTGATCGGCTTTGGCAACATCGGCGCCACGCTGCTGGACCTGATGCAGAAGGCCGGGCTTGCCCCGGCACACCTGGCGGTTCTGGTGCGTCCGGGCCGCGAGGGCAGCGTGCCCGAGACCGCCGGGGCCGTGGTAGTGACCAGTGCCGAAGCGCTGCTGGCCGAAACGCCCGATCTGATCGTGGAATGCGCGGGCCATGCGGCGGTATCCGAACACGGGCCTGTGGTGCTGCGCGCGGGGGTAGACATGGTGCAGGTTTCTGTCGGCGCCATGTCGGATCCGGCGCTGGAGGCCCAGTTGCGCGCAGCCGCCAAGGAGGGCGGGGCGCGGATTGTGCTGCCCGCAGGCGCGGTCGGCGGCCTGGACCTGTTGTCGGCGCTCTCGGCAACAGGCGAACTGCAAGTCACCTATCGCGGGATCAAGCCGCCCAAGGCCTGGGCGGGGACGCCTGCCGGGGAAACGCTTGACCTCGATACCCTGACCACGCGCGAGGTCTTTTTCCGTGGATCGGCGCGGGATGCCGCGCGCGCCTTCCCGAAGAATGCCAATGTCGCGGCGGCGCTGGCCCTGGCCGGGGCCGGTTTCGAGGAGACGCAGGTCGAATTGATCGCGGACCCAGAGGCGCCCGGCAACGTGCATTCCTACGACGTGCGCTCGCCTGTGGCGAACTACACGATGGAAATCGAGAACCTGCCCTCGGCAGGCAACGTGAAAACCAGCGTTTCGACGGTCTACTCGGTCCTGCGAGAGATCCGGAACCGCATGAACCCAGTGGTGATCTGATGAACATGATGGACACGACACTGCCGGACGGGCGGCTTTACCTTGGCGGCACCTGGCGCGAGGGGCAGGGGGCCGAGATCACATCGGTCTTTCCGGCGGACGGTACGGTGAACCGCGTGCTGCGCGGTGCCTCGACCGCCGATGGCGAAGAGGCGATTGCCCTGGCCAAGGCGGCGCAGCCCGCCTGGGGCGCGCTGAAACCCTTTGAGCGGGCGCGGGTCCTGTACCGCATCGCCGACGGGATCGAGGCGAACACCGGACGGATTTCGCGCATCCAATCCCGCGACACCGGCAAGACGCTGACCGAAACAGCCGCGCTGGCTGCCTCGGCGGCGGGGACCTTCCGCTATTTCGCCGCCGTGGCCGAGACGATGGACGACGATCTGACGGCGCGGCGCGGAACGGCGATGACCTTGTCGGTGCATGAGCCGCTGGGTGTCGTCGCCGCCATCACGCCGTGGAATTCGCCCATCGCCTCGGACGCGCAGAAGGTGGCGCCGGCACTGGCGACGGGCAATGCCGTGATCCTCAAACCCGCCTCCTGGTCGCCCCTGACGGCGCTGGAACTGGCGCGGATCGTGGATGAGGCCGGATTGCCCAAGGGCCTGTTTTCCGTCCTGCCCGGGTCGGGGCGCAAGATCGGCAACCTGCTGGTGGAACATCCCGACATCGCCAAGGTCAGCTTTACCGGCGGCACCTCGACGGGGCGGACCCTGGCGCGCAAGGCGGCGGAGAAACTGATGCCGGTCAGCCTGGAGCTTGGCGGCAAGTCGCCCACCATCGTCTTTGCAGATGCGGACATGGATATGGCGATTGCCGGGATCCTGTTCGGGATCTTCTCGTCCTCGGGGCAAAGCTGCATCGCCGGATCGCGCCTTTTCGTGGAGCGGTCGATCTATGACGGCTTTGTCGAACGGCTGGTCGCGGCGACCCGCGCGCTAAAGGTGGGCCACCCCTTCGAGGCGGGAACGCAGGTGGCGCCGCTGATCCACATGGACCACCGGGCCGAGGTGGCGGACCACGTTGCCCGTGCGCTGGACGAGGGGGCGGACCTGCTCTGCGGTGGTGCAGCGCCCGAAGGCGCAGACTATTCAGCGGGCAGCTATTACCTGCCCACCATCCTTGCCGGGGTCGACAACACGGCACGGATCTGCCGTGAAGAGGTCTTTGGACCGGTGCTGGTCGTCATGCCATTCGACGACGAGGCCGATGTCATCGCCTTGTCGAACGACAATGATTATGGACTGGCCTGCGGAATCTGGACGCGAGACTTTCCGCGTGCCTGGCGCATCGGCAGCGCAATCAAGGCCGGGACCGTCTGGCACAACACCTACAAGCAGTTCTCGATCTCGACACCCTTCGGCGGTGACGGGGACAGCGGCATCGGACGCGAAAAGGGCCGCCAGGGCCTGCGCGCCTACATGACGCAAAAGAGTTTCTACACCGATCTGAGCGGTGCGCCCCATCCCTGGGCCGGTGCCGCGCTGGAGGCGTCATGAGCGGCAAGATCGCAATCGTGGGCGCCGGGCCTTCGGGCTGCTACCTGGCGCAGGCGCTGCTGAAGAAGGCGCCTGACCTGCAGGTCGACCTGATCGACCAACTTCCGGTGCCGTACGGGCTGGTCCGCTATGGCGTCGCTGCGGATCACCAGGGCACCAAGGGGGTCGCGCGTCAGTTTGCGCGGGTCTTCGAACGCCAGGGGGCGCGATTCTTCGGCAACGTGGCGATCGGACGGGATGTGACGCTGGACGATCTCCGCGCGGCCTATGATGCCGTGGTGCTGGCGGCAGGTCTCTCGACGGACCGCAGGTTGGGTGTGCCCGGTGACGATTTGCCGGGTGTCTATGGCGCCGGTCGGCTGACCCGGGCGCTGTTCGAACATCCGGACGCCGAGGAGCTGCCCGACCTGGGTGCGCATCCGGTCATCGTCGGCAATGGTAACGTGGCCATCGACCTGCTGAGGCTGCTGGCCAAGGCGCCGGAGGAGCTGGACGGCTCCGACCTTGGCGACGGGCCGAGCCGCTGGCTGGCCCAAAGCGGTATCGAGACGATCACCATCACCGGGCGGTCGCCTGCGGCGCGGGCCAAGTTCGACGCCGTCATGGTCAAGGAGCTGGCCAAGCTTTCGGATGTGCGGATCGAGGTGGTCGGCGCCGGTGACAGCGACGACCCGGTCGAACTGAAGACACTGGAGGCGCTGACGGCGATCCACGGACATGGGGGTGGGGCCAAGCGGATCATCTTTCGCTTTGGCCTGACGCCGAAGGCGGTGGAAGGCGAAGGGCAGGTGCAGGCGGTACGGTTCGACACGGAAAGTGGCGAAGAGGTCATCCCCTGCACATCCGTCCTGACCGCCATCGGTTTCGAGGCGGCGCCGGGCCTTCCGCGCGATGCGCTGGTCGCCGAGGCCGCCGATGCCGAAGCAGGGCGCCTGGCGCCCGGACTTTTCGCGGCGGGATGGTTCCGGCGCGGTCCGCGCGGCACGATCCCCGAGAACCGTACCGACGCGCAGGCGCTAGCATCGGTCATCCTTGATGACCTCTCGGCCGATCCGGCGCGTATGGGCGGCCAGGTGTTCGACGGATTGGACAATATCGTCGATTACTCTGGCTGGAGCCGCATCGACGCCGCCGAAACAGAGGCCGCGCCTGAGGGGCGCTGCCGCACCAAACTCGCCACCCGGGAGACAATGCTCGGGGTTGCAGGAGCAAGGGAGACGACGAAATGAAGATCACCATCCTTTACGGCACCGAAACTGGCAACGCAGAAATGCTGGCCGAGGACATCCAGTCCGAGATCGAGGGAGACCACGAGGTCGAAATCTCCAACCTCGAGGATTTCGCGCCTGCGGATTTCGACGCGGACTGCTTTTACCTGCTGGTCTGTTCGACCTATGGCGATGGTGACCTTCCTGCCTCGGCCCAGCCCTTTGCGGATGCGATGGCGGCGGAAAAGCCGGACCTGGCGGCGATCCATTTCGCGATTTTCGGCCTGGGCGACAGCGAATACGACGAGACCTTCAACCACGGCCCCAAGAAACTGGCGGAACTGATGATTGCGCACGGCGCCCACCAGGTGGGTGAACGCGTGGCGCATGATGCCTCCGGCAGCGACATGGCCGAAGACCTGGCCTTTCCCTGGGCCCAAGCTGTCATCGCCGAGGTATCGGAAAAGCTGGGCGAGGCAGCCTGATGACCCCCGCGGAACTGCGCGAAAGGCTCGTCGCTCCCTGGCGGCACGGTGAACACGCCGACCTGCGCGGGGTGACCTGCGAGGGGCGGCTGGACCTGTCTGGCTGCGAGGTCGCGGGCTTCGACCTTTCCGGAGCCAGGTTCCCCGAAGGCATCGACGCCCGGGGCGCACGCTTCCTGGGGCTCAGCTGGTTGCGGGATGTGCGGTTTGGCGGGCGTGTGGATTTCGGCGGCGCGGTCTTCCTGAATGACGCCCGTTTCGAAGGTGCCCGGTTTGACGGTGCCGCCCGTTTCTCGGGGATCGAGTTTAGAGGCATCGGTCGCTTCGATGGCGCGCGCTTTGAGGCAGAGGCCGATTTCTCGGGCGCGGTGGGCTATGGCAACTGCTCGCTGGCGCAGGTGTCCATGCAGGGGCCGACCAGCTTTCGCGACAGCGAATGGCTGGGCGGTCTGTGGTGCCAGGATGCCGCGCTGCCAGCCGATGCCGACCTGGCCGAAACCCAGGTGCACGGGCGCCTTTGGCTGCGCGGGGCACGGCAGGGGAACGGCGCCCTGAAACCGGCTGCCTTCGGGATGTCCTTCGGCTATACCTATCTCTGAAAAGGCGCGCGCGTTACCGGCGCGCGCCTAGATCTGCTCCGAGGCCCAGCCGCGATAGCCAAGCGCCTCGGAAATCTCTCGTGCCGCGGATTTCAGGTCTGCCTCGATCTGGCCGGCCTGCGGGCTGTCCGGCGCAAAGGCACTGACGTGACCGGTCACGTTGATGGCCGCGATGGCGCGCCCCTGGTGGTCATAAACGGCCACGGCCGCCGATCCGATTTCGCGTTCGAAGTTCGCGACACTCCACGACATGCCACGCGCCCGGTCCTCGGCCAGCTGGTTCTCGAGTTCCTCGAGGCTGGTGCGGGTCTTGTTCGTGTAGGCCTCCAGCGGATGGGCACTGTAGAGTGTCCGCAGATCAGCCGACGACAGTTCGGCCAACAGGATGCGCCCGATCGTCGTGGCATGGGCGGGCAGATGAGTGCCCTCGCGCACGGTGCTGGCAAGGTGCGAATTCGGGGTCTCGCGCGCGAGGTAGATGATCTCATGCCCTTCGCGTATCCCCAGGTGTGCAGAGAGGCTGAGCCGGTCGACCAGCTTGGCCAGGATCGGCCGGGCCGTGGGGATCAGCCCGCGTTCGTTCAGCGCCTCTGTCGCAAGGGCGATCAAGCCGGTCCCGAGACGATAGCCGCCGTCATCCGGCAAGGTCTCGATGATGCGCTCGGCTTCGAGCGTGGCCAGAAGACGGATCAGCGTCGTGCGGTTGATGCCGATGTCCTTGGCCGTCTTGCTCATGTTGCGGCAACGATTGCCGGCCGCGATATGGCGCAGAACCGCAAGGGCCCGCACAACGGGCGGAACAGAGTAGTCAGGATGGGGCTTGGCGTCGATGTCGTCCGGCATGAAATCGTCCCTGGCACGGTTGTCCATATTTGAACGCGTAGCGCAAAATATGAGCAGATGTCGACCGGGGAATTGGTCGGAGATCGTCTTGTCCGGCCAGCGGACCGGCCCCATCGGGCCTTGTTCGAGCGCACCGGTCGCTCTGTTGGACAGGTCACACCTGGGCAGAGGGCGGGTGAAGGGAGGAAACCGGGGTGGGCATGTCTCCCTGATCGGAGCCAGCCCCCCTTGCCGGGCCGGATTCGTCCCGGAGCGATACGGGGTTCGGTCTGGAAAGGTGGGGGAGGGCGCCCTTTCGGAGGCATGGCTGCTCAATTGAGCCATTTAAGTGATTGTCTTCAATAGGTTTTGTAGGATTTCCCGAAAAAATCCGAATTTCTCCAAAAAACTGCTTGCGGGTTTTGATGTGTAACCGTAAAAGCCCCTTCACCGGCGGCGCTGAGGCGCTGATCGGGAGGCCGGACGGGACGGCGGGGCGATGCTCCGGGGACTGCGAGGCAACAATCTGAGGCAATGACGGGCGGGCGCGCCGAGCAAGTTAGGGCGCACCGGTTCGGTTTTTGTCTCTACGCTATTTGACATTGATGGTATCTGAAGAGATATGCGGGCGGCTCTGGTTCATTTCGATGGATCAAGCTTCTGTATATCGCGCTTCTAGGGCTTCGGTCCGATGATGAAGTGTCAGCTTCACTGTTTGTATGGACTTCGTTCCCTTGGAACGATGTACATCAAACAGATGACTCTTTGTTTGGGCTCTTCCTTAGCCGGGTGAGCCATACCGGTCGAGCTATGCGGCATACGTGCTCAAGTAGCGAAGCGGTAGCACAAACAAAGGATGTGCAGAGGTTCGAACGTCAAGGATAGACTGGCAACGGTCTTTCAACTTGAGAGTTTGATCCTGGCTCAGAACGAACGCTGGCGGCAGGCCTAACACATGCAAGTCGTGCGCGCCTTCGGGTGA
>NZ_JAANYX010000004.1:0-133159 GCF_012274245.1 Mameliella sp. LZ-28
CGCAGCAAGCGCGCCGAGCGCTTGAGCAATTTGAGGGCTCCGCGCCCGGCGCGCTTGCGCCAGACGGGAAACCGGAATACCCAAATCCGACCTGCAGACTCTCGTTATGAATGAGGGACCAGCGGGGGGCAGGTCACGTCATTTGTTGGAAAGATGCCTCCAAATGCGCTGCCTCTCGTTGCACTCGAACGCGCACTTCTCGGAGCATTCTTGAGATGAGCCAACGCGACGACGGAGACGAGAGGGATCAAGAGGAAAACGATGACCTCGCCTTGCCCTCCCATTTCGCGGGGTCCGGCACGCTGGATCACCTGGTCGATACCGCCCGTGACTATGCGCGCGCCGCGGCCTCGGACAACACGCTGAAGGCTTATGCGATTGACTGGGCGCACTTCGCGCGCTGGTGCCGGATGAAGGGGGCGGAGCCGCTGCCGCCGTCACCCGAGATGATCGGGCTTTACCTCGCGGATCTCGCGTCCGGTTCTGGGCACTCCCCTGCCCTCTCCGTCTCAACCATAGACCGCCGCTTGTCCGGTCTCGCCTGGAACTACGCGCAGCGCGGCTTTTCCCTCGATCGCAAGAACCGTCACATCGCCACTGTGCTGGCCGGAATCAAGCGCAAGCATGCGCGACCGCCGGTTCAGAAGGAAGCCATCCTGGCCGAGGACATCCTCGCGATGGTCGCCACCCTGCCCTATGATCTGCGCGGGCTGCGGGATCGCGCGATCCTGCTGCTCGGCTACGCCGGAGGTCTGCGCCGCTCGGAAATCGTCAGCCTCGACGTGAACAAAGACGACACACCGGATTCCGGCGGTTGGGTTGAGATATTCGACAAGGGTGCCCTGCTCACCCTCAATGCCAAGACCGGTTGGCGCGAAGTCGAGATCGGCCGCGGCTCGAAAGATCAGACCTGCCCCGTACATGCGCTCGAGCAATGGCTGCACTTCGCCAAGATCGACTTCGGGCCGGTCTTCGTCGGCACCTCGCGGGACGGTAAAAGGGCCTCAGAAACGCGGCTCAACGACAAGCATGTCGCACGCCTGATCAAGCGCACGGTCCTGGACGCCGGCATCCGATCCGAGCTGCCAGAAAAGGAGCGCCTGGCGCTATTCTCTGGTCACTCTCTGCGTGCCGGCCTCGCCAGTTCGGCCGAAGTCGACGAACGCTATGTCCAGAGGCAACTCGGACACGCTTCGACCGAGATGACCCGCCGCTACCAACGCAGGAGGGACCGGTTCCGCGTGAACCTGACCAAGGCCGCCGGTCTCTGAGCCCCTGCCCCTGCCTTCTCTACCATGCCACGCATCTAGCTTTCTGGAGACATCACTTCACACACACAGTGTTGTCGAAGGTCGATACCAGACCGCTTTCGCGAATTTTCCGCCCTCGGATGGCGCAAATCACGCCTCGACCATCATCGACGCCTTATTGCTCGGGACGTCCGTTGTAAGGAAGGCGGGAAAGTCAACGTCTTCGGCCTGCTCGGCGTTGAAATCGGGCGCAGACGCCCCCTGCCCCTCCGCACCGTCGAGTGCTGCCAGATCGTGGCGGCGAAGAACCTCCGGCAACCAGCCGCCTTTCAGCAGACTCTCGGTTTCGGGCGCGATCGCGCCCGTCTTTGTCAATCGACCCTTTAATTGCGGTTCTTCGTCAAGCCTGTTTCTTTTTCAATGCGGGGGTAATGGTCCTTATCGAGGTCATGGCCTCATGTTGGTGTTCGGGCCTGCTGCCGATTGAACGAGGTCCCGCAACCACCGTCCCGGCAGGACATCACAGGCTTGGTGTCAGGCTTGCAATCTCAGGGTTGGGTCAAGCGTCGATCATGCAGGTCGCTCTGGCCTTGCTCTTTACCGCGACCTCTCGACACCGACCCTTCCGGACCATTTCAGAGAGCCCGCGAGCGTCATTCTCGTCGCTTTTGTTCATCCGCACTGAGAGTGCGGCATGAGCGTGGCGGGCGTCGATGCAAACCACCGCCAGGCCGATCCGTCGGAGTTTATGCCACGGCCAGCTTGACATGCTACCGGTCTCAAAGCCGATGCGTTCGGCGTTCGGCGCCTGCTTCCCCAACAGCGCTGCCAAGGCGCCGGGGTCGGAGGCCACGCGACCCTGATAGGTGGGCCGGCCGGTCTCATCCACTTCACCGACGGAAGTCTCTTTCTGCGATACGTCCAGTCCAACATACTGTTTCAATGAAGTTTCCTCGATTGACGTTTGATTTCGTCTATCGTGGCGATGCCGGTGCTCGGTCGAGGTCCGCCTGGGCGAAATACGCGCTCGCCTTCTTCAGGATCTCGTTGGCGGTCTGCAACTCCCTGACGCCGCGCTCACGCAGCCGCTGCCTCCGTCACCGGAAATGACCGATTTTATCTTGCGGATCTGGCGTCCGGACCGGGCCCTTGCCCTGTCCTTTCCGTTTCGACAATAGACCGTCGTCTGTCTGGTCTCTCCTGGAACTACACGCAGCGCGGGTTCACCCTGGATCGCAAGAACTGGCACATCGCTACGCTGCTGGCCGGGATCTAGCGCAAGCAAACACGTCCGCCGGTGCAAAAGGCCGCAATCCTGGCGGAATATATCCTCGCGATGGTGGCCACCCAGCCCAGTGCATACACCGGAATAATGGCTGCACTATTTCCGGATCGGCGCGGGTCCTGTCTTTGAATGTTGCTCCGGTGACGGAAAACAGGCGCGCGATGCGCGGCTTTCCGACAACCACGTTGCGCGGCTGGCTAAACGGTCGTTGGTCGACGCCGGCATCCGTTTCGAGTTTACGGTATCGATGATCGCCGTGGGTTCAGGCAAAATTGTCAGCTGACAATTTCCGGGGACCCGCTGCTTTGATCATGGCTCGAAGGTTCAATTTACCCTGATCTGCCCGTTTGCTGAGACCACGGAGATAAGCACCCGGTTTCCGGATGTCAGCAATTTTCTCAAGCATACAGAGTATAGCCACTGAGACACCGTTCGGACCGATCTTTTCCCGAGCCTCTTCAAAGGTCGAGCGATCGATACCCATCATGGGATAAAGCGTGTAGGCCACTCTCAGAAGATCGCTCCAGTTCCGAGGGGCGTCTGGCAGGAAGTCGCGGTATTCCTTGCAAGAGAGCGTGACATCATCCATGGCGATGTCCTCGGCCTCACAGACAGGAGCCGTAGTACATACAGATTCGGATTTATCTGTAGTCTGTATGTGCCGCTCATTTTCGCTGTTCCTGGCGCTCATTCTCTCTGTCGGCACGTCGATCTTCCGCGTGTTGTCCAGATGGTTTTCCAGGCATTCCAGAACGTCGCGCAGGGTTTCCGCGTCCACTTTACGGCGCAAGATCCGGCGGCTGTCTTCCATCAAGGGATGGTGGGGCATAAGCGTGGCACCCTCGATCAGTCGCTGCCGCGTTGCTGCAATCCGGGCGCGCAGGCTGTCGATCTCTTGCTGCTTGCGATATTCCTCTTCGGCAGCTTCGTAGATCTGGGGCGCGAGGCGTGCCAGCGGGCTGAGGTCAAAGCCGAAGGCCAGCCCACCAAATCGGGCAAAGCGCTTGCGGTTGGCGCTGTCTTGTCTGCTGACAATTCCGGTGCGGACGAGGGTGGCCAAGTGCCGGCGCAGGGTGCTTTCCGGCATGCCGTTCAGGCGCTGTGAGAGTGTCCGGTTGGAGGGGTAGACTACCGCGAGGCCCGGCACATCGGAGAGCTCACGGTCGGGGTAAAAGGTGAGCAGGGCACGCAGCACTGTCAGCGTCCGATGGTTCAGATTGAATTGGCGCGCGGCACAGGTCAGCGTGTCCAGCAGTGCCCACTTGTCGTGTGAAACACATGGCTCGACCGGCTGCCCAAACTGGATTTGGGACAGTTCTATCATGATTTTCTTGGCGAAAGACAAAAAAATACCCCACCACCGAATCGGTGGCGTTGACAGGGTCAGTGCTGAGGGGCTATCTCAAGAGTGCGAGAAATGAGAGAGCCTTCCGGGATCCGTCCTGGGGGGCTTTTCTTTTGCCTGTCGTCGTCCTCCTTTGTCTGCTCGGTTTCGTTGCCTTCAGTCTTCCGACCGGTCTTTTTTCCAGCGGTCGTGAAGCTCTTTCACCAAGGCTTCGGCATGGCTGTCGAGCCAGAGGGCGAAATCCCCGGTGGTTGTCATGGTCAGGCCCTTGTCGGATCGCTTGACCTGCGCCAGCGGGATGCCGTCCGGGCCGGTGATCTTGCGGGAGGGCAGGGGGGGCGCCTTGGTTTTCTTTGGCGCCTTTGCACCCGTCGCCCAGGCCAGGACTTGTTCAAAACGTGCGTCGGACCCGTCGACATAAGCCAGTGTTTCCATCCGAGCCTCGACCCGCTCGCGCAGGGTCTCGTCTTGCATGGCCTCTGCCAGTTTCAGCCAGCGTTCGCGCCCGATCCCCGGAGCCGAGCCGATTTGGCGCAGGAACTCGACGTCGAAGGCCCGGCCCACTTTCAGCATCCGGCTGACCATAGGCAGGTCGATCGACAGGGCGTCGGCGACGGTCTGTCGATCATAGTCCAGCGCATCCAGTTGCGCGGCGAAACTGGCCTTTTCGATAAAGGACAGATCCTGCCGGGCGGTGTTTTCCTGGCCCTGGGCCAGCACAAGCGCCTTGTCATCGAGGTGCCGCACCATGGCCTTGACCGCCTGGCCCAGTTCGCGGAGCGCGATGACCCGCCTCCGGCCATAGACGATGTCGAAATGGCCCGGCTGATCGGCGCGTGGGCGCACGAGAACCGGCACCTGTTGTCCGTAGACACGCAAGGACTCGCGCAGGGAATCATCCGCGGTTTCATCCGTCCCAAGCCGGTCCGCGACGCCTGCGTCGTGGATCAGGGCCGGGTCGATGTCCTGCACCGCGTTTTCCTGCAACTTGGACAGCGAGCTTTGCAGCGCGCCGACGGTGCCGCGGGGCATCAACCGCTCTGCCGCGTTTCTCCGTGCCGGCGTGGCCTTTGCATCGGTGGAGAGAATTCCCTTGCGTGCCATCAGCGTCCCCATGCCTTTTGCATCAGTGCCTCAACCTCATCATTGACAGCATTCAATGAATCGACCGCGCGGTCATAGGTGTTGCGGTGAAAAGCGCTGCGCTCGACCTCATAGATGGTTTGCTGTGTCAGGCCTGCGTCTGAAATCGCAGTGGATTTCAGCATCGCATTGGTCATGACCTCTTCGCCGAAAAGCTGGCGCAGGAAGGCGACAACCTGTTGCTGGGGTCCGTCCGAAGGCTCGTAGCGGTTGATGAGGAAGCGCAGGAAATCGAACTCCATGCGCGCACCCGCGCCAGAGACGACGTCGAGCAGGTCGGCGCTCATTTGCAGGAATTGCGACATCGAGGCCACGTCCAGCATGTTGGGCACCACGGTGATGAGCACCCCGGTAGAAGCACAGAGCGCCGACATCGTGAGATAGCCCAGCTGCGGCGGACAATCGAAGATGATGACGTCGTAATCGGCCTCGACCTCTTGCAGGGCCGCGGCCATGCGGGCGTAGAAGGGGGGCTGGATGTTGTTGCGCAGGGCGGTGGGGGTCTCGTGCTCGAACTCCTGCAGGATCAGGCCGCCGGGGGCGAGGTCCAGCCCGGTGAAATAGGTCTGCTGGATGATCTGCGAGAAGGGCAGGGGGTCTTCGTAGCGGATCGCATCGTAGATCGACCCGGAATGCAGGAAATCAACCTCTGGTTGATAGCCGAAGAGGGTCGTCAACGAAGCCTGCGGGTCGATGTCCACCGCAAGGACGCGATAGCCCTTTAGCGCGAGGCGTTGCGCGGTATGAATCGAGGAGGTCGTCTTGCCGGAGCCGCCTTTGAAGTTGAGGAAGGACAGCACCTGGACCTTGTCGCCCTCGCGGCGGCCCTTGAGGTAGGCACCCGGGGATTTTGCGTTCTCTTCCAACATCTTGCGGATGGTCGTCAGATCTGCTGCGGAATAATGCCGGCGTCCGCCCGGAGTGGTGTGGACATCCGGGATGCGATCTTCGAAGTGCAATTTGCGCAGGAAGCTGGCAGAAATGTTCAAAAGGTCGGCGGCTTCTCCCGCCGAGAACAAGCGCAGTTCCTTGCGGGCATCTGGAGCAAAGCTCTTGAGCATGTGATGTTCGAGCGCAGATGCCAGGCTCTCTGCGTTCTCCCGGATACGGGAGTTGATGTGAATGGGCTTGGACACCTCTGCCACCGTCTTGCCGCCTCGTCAGGAACGCTCTTTTTCGTCAGAGCTTTGTTTTCCGTTTCTTTACGCAAGTTGAAGGGCTTTTGGCAACAGTTTCGTGCAATTGGCGCGTGTTGGCGTCGTCGCTAGATATTGTGGCAGTTCAAGAAAAGCATGCAATGTGCGGTGTAATGAGTTGAAAACCATAGGTAAATTCGAATTTTCGCCGGATCTTTCGAAATTTTCGGATCCGGAGGGGCAGGGACACGCCCTGGCTGCGGAGTCGTGGTGCGGATCAGGCACCGAATCGCGGAGCAGGGCCTGGGTCCGTTTGTTTCGGGCCCGGGTTGTCCGCGGGGACGGGACCCAGGTCATGTTGACAAGTGGCGGATCCAAAGCCTGATCGACGTGATGTCTATGACGCCGAGGAAGCTTTCCGCAGTCTTGTCGTAACGGGTGGCGACACGGCGTCCATGATCTGCTCCCAGAGCCCCGCCAGGGTCCAGCGCCGGAACCGGAGATAGACGCTGCTCTTCCGGCAGATCGCGCCGGGGAGAGCCTGTGCGGCTTTGCGCAAGGGGAGGGGGCGACCTTACCCACGGCAAAGCTCCCCGGCCGACGACCCCGGGTAAGATCCGTGAAAACCTTGCCTGACAGGCATTTGCCCGGATTGCGCCGTCCGGGGCGTGGACGCGTCCCGGCGCGGGCCTACTTCCGGGCAAAAGGAGTTTCCCTTGGTCCGCCTGATCCTTGCCGCCCTCCTGGCCATGACCTGCGCCGCCGCCGCCGAGGATCGCGCCGCCTACCTGGCGTTGGCGGAAAAGGGCTGGATGTATGAGTTGCGCGACCGGCGGATGCGCCGGGACATCCCCGTTCATATCAACGGGCGTGACCTGGCCGGGGCCGCGCTCTGCATCGTGGGGGAGCCGCCGTCAGAGGACACGCGCGCGGTGATCGCCGCCTTTGGCAACCTTGCCGCCCAGGTGCATGGCAAGCCGCTGCCCAGCCGCTATGCCGGGCCATCGGCGCGGGCCTGCGGCACCGGGCGCACCGTGGTGCTGCGGCTGTATTCCGGCGATCCGCCCGACGGCGCGCTGACCCGCGACATCGCCCGCCTGAACGAGGTCTACGGGCTGGGCCTGCCGCGGGGGCGGCACTACGCGGTCCTGTCGCCCGGCATGGCGCAGACCTTTTTCGGACGGCGCGGCACCGGCACGCATATCATGGTGCAACAAGAGGGATACCGCCCGGCGGATGCGCTGGCGCGGGCCTTTTATCGCTCGATCCTGATCGAGGAATTGTTCCAGGCCTTCACCTTCGGCATGGACGTGCTGCAATTCGACCGGCAGGGCGGTTTCCTGTCCAAGCTGCAGGAGGTCCCGACCGACCTGTCGCGCCTGCGCTGGGGCTCGCCGGAGTTCATGCGCGCGCTGCTGCAGTCCAATCCGCGCGGCCTCTGTGCCTTTGACCTGTTCATGATGCATGCCGTCGCCCGCGCGCCGGTCGACCAGACCAACGAGGCGGGGTTTCTCGACTATATCGACAGCGCCTTTGACGACCTGGCAGAGCGCGCGCGGGCCAGCATGGCGGACCCGGCGAATGCGCCGCTTCTGGCGCCGGATTGCGGTGCCGGACCCGGCTGAGGCCCGCGTCAAAGCCGATACCATCGGCTGAATTGCCAACTTGCCCCCTCGTGCCTCACGCTGTGAAGGATGCGGCATTTTCATGCCGTCATCACAGGGAGGAACGGAAAATGGCAATTCTCGACAAGCTCTTTGGCGGCGGAGACAGTGGCGACACGGCCCCGCCCGCCCCGAAATACACCCATGTGAAGATCCACCCCCAGGTGGACAACGGCATCCCGCCCACGGCGCCCGGCTTTGCCGGCGGCACGCTGACCTGCAAGTGTTCCAGCAACCCGGTCAAGGTCGAGGTCGGCGCCCAGACCGCGCATAACCACGTCTGCGGCTGCACCAAGTGCTGGAAGCCGGACGGCGCGATTTTCAGCCAGATCGCGGTGGTCGGGCGCGACCAGGTCAAGGTCACGGAAAACGCCGACAAGCTGGACATCGTGGACGCCAGCGCGGCGATCCAGCGCCATGCCTGCCGCGACTGCGGCGTGCACATGTATGGCCGGATCGAGAACACCGGCCACCCGTTTCACGGGCTGGACTTCGTGCACACGGAACTGTCGGACAAGACCGGCTGGGCGGCGCCGGAATTCGCGGCCTTCGTCTCTTCGATCATCGAATCCGGGGTCTCGCCCGACCGCATGGACGAGATCCGCGGCCGGCTGTCGGAACTGGGCCTGACGCCCTATGACTGCCTGTCGCCGCCGCTGATGGACCTGATCGCCACCCATGTGGCCAAGCAGAACGGCGCCCTGGCCTGATCCCCTCCTCGGCCGGGCGGCGGCGCGGTGCCCCGGCGAGGCGCCGCGCAAACCCGTTGCCGTGACGGAAAAAATGGACAAGGGGTGATCTTCGGGTATTTTCCGGACTTGGGAGGAAAGGCAAATGTACCATGACACGGCCACCGTGCCGGATGGATGTTTCTCATCAGTTCTGATCGTCGACGACCATCCCCTCTACAGTGACGCGCTTGCCGCGGCCCTTGGCATCGTCTTTGCGGACTGCGCCGTGCAGAAGGCCGGCACGCTGAAAGAGGCGATGACCCTGCTCAAAGGAGGGCTGGAACCGGACCTGGTGATGTTCGACCTGAAACTGCCGGACGTGACCGGGATTTCCGGCTTTCTGGAACTGCGCGACCGCATGGCCAGCACGCCGATCCTGGTGATTTCCTCGCTGGCCTCGGTTGAACTGGTGCGCACGCTGATGCGCGAGGGGGCGGCGGGCTTCCTGCCCAAGGACGCCTCGGCCAAGGTGCTGGCCTCTGTGCTGACGGAAATCGCCTCGGGGCGGAAATACTTTCCCAAGGACATCCTGCAATCGGCGCCGCAGCCCGCGGACGCCTGCGATGCCGCCGAGATGAACCCCCGCTTTGCCGAGCTGACGCCGCAGCAGAAACGCATCATGAAACTGATCTGCGCCGGCAAACCGAACAAGCAGATCGCCTATGAACTGTCGCTGGCAGAGGCCACGGTCAAGGCGCATATCACCGCGTTGTTGCGGCGCCTCGGGGTGCAGAACCGCACCCAGGCCGCCGTCATGATGGAAAACGCGACGTCCGGCACGATGGGGGCCGACCCGGAGGCGCAGGCGTTCCTGAGCCGGTAGGATGCGGGACGAAGACATCTCACCGGCCCATGTGCGGGTTGGCACTTCGACGCAGGCTGACACCGCCGCCGCGGTGCGCGAGGCCTCGGCCTGCATCGACCCGCGCGACACCTGTTTCGTGCTGGCGCTGATGCCGCAGAATTTCGACCGCGCGGTGATGGCGCAGGAGCTGAGCCGCCGCATGGAGGGTGTGCCGGTCTTTGGCTGCACCACCGCCGGGCAGATCACCGTGCGCGGCTATGAAACCGGCGCGCTGCAGCTGATCGCCTTTCCGCGCGAACATTTCCGCTGTGCCTCACTGCTGATCGAACCGCTGAAGCCGATCTCGATCACCGAGATCGCCGCGCAGGCGAAACGTCACGCGGTGCGGTTCCAGCGCACCGCCGGCTGGAACCGGCTGGCGCTGGTCCTGTCGGACGGGCTGTCGAAACAGGAAGACCTGCTGATCTCGACGCTGGAAACGGTGCTGGACGACCTGCCGGTCTTTGGCGGCTCTGCCGGGGACGGGCTGTCGTTCGGGGAAACGCTGATCCTGCACAACGGGCAGTTCCGCAGCAACGTGGCGCTGCTGATGCTGCTGGAAACCGACCTGCAGTTCCAGGGCATCGGCTTTGACCATTTCCTGCCCACGGACACGCAGCTGGTGATCACCGATGCCGACCCCGAGGAACGGCTGGTCAACGAGATCAACGGCGCCCCGGCGGCGCAGGAATATGCCCGGCTGGTGGGCTGCGGCGTCGCGGACCTGTCGCCGCAGATCTTTGCCGAAAACCCGATCCTGGTGCGCTACAACCAGAATTACTATGTCCGCGCCATCAGCAGCGTGAAGGACGGGCAGGCGCTGTCCTTTCTGGCCGCCATCGACGACGGGGTGGTGCTGACCCTGGGCAAGGGGACAGAGATCATCAAGACGCTCGAGGCCGGGCTGAGCGTGTCCGGCCCCGGCGGACTGACGCCGGATTTCATCCTTGGCTTCGACTGCGTGCTGCGCAAGCTGGAGATCGAGCAGAAACAGCTGGGGACTGAGGCCTCGGCGCTGTTCCGGGCGCACAGGGTGCTGGGCTTCAACACCTATGGCGAACAGCATTGCGGGGTTCACATGAACCAGACCTTTGTCGGTGTCGCCTTCTTCGACCCGGCGGGCAGGGCGCTGGGATGAGCCTGGTCGACGAAAACGCCCCGCCCGAGGAACAGATCGCCCGGCAGGCCAAGATCATCGACGCGCTGATGCGCCGCGCCAACCGCAGCAACGATGTCGGCGTCTCGGCCTACAGCGCCTTTCAGTCGGCCATCGAACTGCAGGCGCAGGTGGCGGCCAAGACCCGCGACCTGGAACGCGCCGCGACAGAGCTGGAAAGCGTCCGCTACGACCGCGAGCGCGCCCGCCGCACGCTGGAGGATGCGCTGTCCGCGATGGGCGAGGGGTTCGCCCTGTTCACCGGCGGGCGGCTGGACATCTGCAACGTGCTGTTCCGCACCTTCCTGCCCGACGTGGCCTTTCGCGTGCGCAAGGGGCTGCGGCTGGAAGACTACCTGCAATACATGATGCAAAGCCGCGCGCTGGTCTCGACCGACCGCGGCATCACCCGCAATTTCGCCCCCGAAGACCGCGGCAGCACCGGCGCCTCTGTCCGGTCGGTGGTGATCGAGCTGCGCGGCGACCGCTGGTACCAGCTCAGCCAGCAGCGCACCTCGTCGTCGAACGTGGTGCTTCTGCTGACGGAAATCACCTCGATCGTGCGGCAGAACCGATCCGAAAAGGAACACCTGATCGACCGGCAGGCGGCCTATATCCAGGCCGCCTTCGAGGACATGACATCCGGCGTCTGCACCTTTTCCTCTTCGGGCGAGGTGATGATGTACAACCGGCAGTTCCGGCAGTTGCTGGGCCTGCCGTTCACGCTGCTGCAAAAGGGCACGACGCTGACCCGGCTGCTGGATTTCCTGCGCAATCATTCGCTTGTGGCCGAGGATGCCGACCTGCGGGTCGAGGCCTGGCGGCGGCACCTGCAGCACGAGGGCTGGCTGCGCAAGCGCATCCGCCACGGCACCGACCGGGTGCTGGAACTGCAGGTCAACCGGCTGCCCGACGACGGGTTCCTTGTGGAACTGACCGACGTGACCCTGGAAAGCCGCGCCACGGAAATCCTTGAAAACCGGGTGCAGGAACGCACCGCCGAACTGACCGAGGCCAACCGCCGCCTGACCGAACAATACGAGGAAAAGGCCCGCGTCGAAGAGGAATTGCGCCTGGCCAAGGAACGGGCCGAGGCGGCGGTGTCGTCCAAGACGCGGTTCCTGGCGGCGGCCAGCCATGACCTGTTGCAGCCGGTGAACGCGGCCAAACTGCTCTTGGCGACGCTCAAGGAACGCACGCGGGGCACGGAATTCGCCGCCACGGTGGAACGACTGTACGGGGCTTTCGGGTCGACGGAACAGCTTTTGCATTCGCTGCTGGACATCTCGCGCCTGGAAAGCGCCGATCCCAGCGCCGTCACCCCCAGCGAAATCAGCCTGGGCGTGCTGATGCAGGGCATCTACGAAGACCAGAGCGCGCTGGCCGAACAGAAGAAGGTGCACCTGTCGGTGGTGCCCTCGGACGTGCTTGTCTGTTCCGATCCGGTCTACCTGCTGCGCTCGATCCAGAACCTTGTGGTCAACGCGATCCAGTACACCGAACCGGGGGGCCGGGTGCTGGTCGGCTGCCGCCGCCGGGGCAAGAAGGTGATCCTGCAGGTCTGGGACACGGGCATCGGCATCGGGCTGAAGGATCAGAAACGCATCTTCGAGGAATTCGCCCGGGCGGAAAACGTCTCGCTCGCCTCCGGCGTGGGGCTGGGCCTGTCGGTGGTGGACCGGGCCTGCAAGCTGTTGGGGCATCGGCTGTGGGTGCGGTCGAAACCCGGGGTCGGTTCGCTGTTCTGCATCGAGCTGGACCGGGTGCCGGGCCGCCGTGTCCCGGTCGAGCCGGCCACCGTGGCGCCGGCGGATACGGATGTCGAGCTGGAGCGCATCATCCTGGTGATCGAGAACGACCCGGACGTGCTGTTCGCCATGACGCAGAAACTGGAACACTGGGGCGCCAGCGTGCTGGCGGCGCCCTCGACCGCAGAGGCGCTGGTGCATGTGCGGGACATGGGGCTGGCGCCGGACATCGTGCTGGCGGATTACCAGCTGGACGGCGAGGATACCGGCGTGCGCGCCATTGCCGAGATCCGGCGCGAAACCGGCGTGCATGTGCCCGCCATCGTCATCACCGCCGACCGGCGCGAACAGATCCGGCGGCAGGGGGCGGAACTGGGCTTTACCGTGATGCACAAGCCGGTGCAGTTGTCCAAGCTGCGGCCGCTGATCGAATGGAAGATCCGCTGGCAATCGCCGGGCCCGGTGCTGGAGGGCGGGGCGCAGGAGCCGGCCCAAGAACAGGCACAGACAAAAGTCGGCCATGACAGCGCGCCGCAGGGGAATACTCTGGGCGCAGGGAGGCACATCACATGAAACTTCTATCCGCGATCTGCATTGCCGCAGCCCTTGCCACGGCCCCGGTGCAGGCCACGCCGGTGGAGCCGGGTGAGCATTACGAGCTGTTGTTCCGCAAGGGCACGCTGGAAGGGATCGGCGCCGAGGCGACGCTGATCTATTCGCGCGCCGTCACCAACGCGCTGGCGCCCGAGGCGGCAGAGCGCGACACCGGCGACATCGCCCTGACGCTGGGTGCCCAGGACGATCCGCTGGCCCAGCTGGAATTCCGCAAGCAGGACAAGCACCGCGGGCTGGGGCGTTTCCCGGCCAGCGTCGGCAACCCGATGATCATGTATTTCTACGAAAGCGTGATCCGCGACATGGCCGAGGCGGCGGGCGGCAGCCCCTATTACATCCGCAACCGCGTCAAGGAGGCGCTGGTTGCCCCGGCCGAGGTCGAAGAGGGCACCGCCATGTTCGACGGCCGCAGCGTACCGGTGCGCATCGTGCGGCTGCATCCCTTTGCCGAGGATCCGAACAGGGCGCGGATGAAGGGCTTTGGCGAGCTGGAAATGCGTGTCGTCATGTCCGAGGACGTGCCGGGCTGGTATCTGTCGCTGACCGCCGAGACCTCCGGCCCCGAGACGGACACGGTGTACCGTTCCGAGATGCGTTTCGAGGGGGTCGAGCAATGAAGGCGCTGGCGCTGATCCTGGCCCTCTTGCCGGGGGCCGTTCTGGCGCAAAGCGCGGCGCAACGGCTGAACGACTATCCCACCGTGGCGCGGGCGGATTACATCTTTGCCTGCATGGCGGTGAACGGGCAGACCCGCGTCGCGCTGGAGAAATGCGCCTGTTCGATCGACGAGATCGCCTCGATCCTGCCGTTCGAGGCCTACGAGCGCGCGGAAACCGTGCTGTCGATGCGCCGGGTGGGCGGCGAACGCATGGCGGTCTTCAACAGCTCTGTCGCGGCGGCGCATATCGTCGACGACATGCGCCGCGCCCAGGTCGAGGCGGAACTGGTCTGTTTCTGAGAAGGGCAGGGGGCGAACGGGGCGCGTCTGCGATGCGCGGCGTCCGCCCAATCCTGTGTCGGAGGGTCAGCCCTCCGCCAGTTTCGGCAATTCCCGGCTAAAGCTGTTTCCCTCGGTGTCGGTGGCGATGACCTTCAGCGTCGGCGCGCCGTTCTCGGTATAGGCAAAACGGAACACCGGGTCCTCGGAGACGGAAATGCCGCCATCCAGGCTGAACAGCATCTCATCGCCCTGCCAGACCTCCAGGTGGTCGATGAAATGCGCCGAGATGAACAGTTGCGTGACCTGGTCGCGCTGCAGGCCGGAATACATCGGGTGCCGGATCATGATTTCCGCCGTCCGCCGCGGGGTCGAGACCCGCGCCGCGCCGTCGGCCATGTCCAGCCGCATCTGGCCCATCACCGCCAGCGCCTGTGCCGCGTCGCCCCCGGCCGGCGCCGAACAGCCGCCCGAGGCCTTGACGAAACGCCCGGCCATGAACAGGCCCTCCGGCGTCTCGCCGATCACGCGGACGTTGGAATACTGGTTCACCCGCAGGTTCAGCGCGAAGTCCAGCGGCAGCATCGCCGGTGAGAACTCCAGCCGCGCCGCGACCGGGGCCGGGTTCTCGTCGATGACGATGGTGGCGGCGCTGATCGGAACGGAGGCGTCGGTCTGGGTGATCTCCAGCGGCACCATCGCCGCATCCGCGGCGCGATAGGGCGCCGTCACCGCGAAGGGGGCAGGGGCCTGCGATACCGGGCGGTCCCCCAGCACGTCGATCTTCATGTCCTGCCAGCTGGCGCTGTCGGTCAGCGGGTTGTCCTGCGCCGGGGCAGGGGACGACAGCAGCGCGATACAGGCAGCCGCAAGGATGGCATGTCTCATGGTGGTTCCTCCCGCGCGCAGTCTGCCACAACCGGGCCTGTCTGCGAACGCAGCGGAAAGTCTGCCCCCGTTCACATCTGCGCGCGCGGGGGCTGTCAGGGCGCGTCGTCCCCCAGCGCGGCCAGGCGGCGGGGCAGGTCGGCGCGGACGTGCAGCACGTCGACCACGGTGATCCGGTCGGGCGCGTCGATGAAGACGATGAAATGCCGGCCGACGCGGGCAAAGCGCAGATCCTCGGGCAGGGCGGGGTCGATCAGCCTGCGGCAGGGGCGCGACAGGGCGCGGCCATCGGCCAGCGCGGTGCAGCCGTCGATCAGCTCTTGCCCGTAACGCCGGGCCTGACGGGGGCCGAAGGTTTCCGCCGTCCAGCGGGCGATCTCCTGCAGGGCGGTTTCCGCCTGACGGGTGAGGACAAAGGGGCGCAAGCGCGGCTACAGGTCGAAGGCGCGGCGCAGGACTTCTTCGCCCGTGCCCTCGGCCAGGTCGCCGTTGCGGGCCTGTTCGACGCCGCGCATCAGCCGGGCGCGCATGTCCTGCAGCTCGATCTCTTCGCGTTCCAGCAGGCGCAGCCCGGCGCGCAGCGCCTCGGAGGCGTTCTGGTAGCGCCCCGAGGCGACAAGATCGTCGATGAAGCGCGATTGCGGATCGGTCAGGACAACGTTGCGGGTGGCCATGTCAGGCTCCTGTGGCGGGGTATTGGCAATATATGCCAACGGGGCCGCTTGTCCAAGGGGCCTGTCCTTCATGGGGCCTGTCCGCGGCCGGGATCAGCCGTCCTCGCGGACCTGGGCCTGCAACAGGCGGGCAATGGCATAAAGCCGCTTTTCCAGCAGGGTCGGGGTTTCGCAAAGGTAGGTGATGGATTGCTGGCGGTCGGTATAGATCGTCTGGTTCCAGTCGATCTGTTCCTCCAGCGCGTCGACCCGGTCGAAATCCGGGGTCTCGGCGGCCAGCAGGCGGTCCATCTCGCCCCGGTCCGAATCGATCTTTTCCGACAGTTCGATCTGGCTGAGCGAGAATTCCCCGATGCCCGAGATGATCCGGCTGCGCCGCTGCGCCAGCGTGTCGAAGACCTCGGCAAAGACGCGGGTGAGGATCTGCGGATCGCCCTTGTAGGTTGCGGCGAAGGCGGCCACCTCGTCTTCCAGCTCGGTCACCTCGATCCGGCGCAGGGCCAGCAATTCCGCCAGTTCGGTGATGTCCGCCTGCGCCGCCGCATCGGGCGCGGCGTTTTCGTCGGGCATGATCGGCCACATCAGGCCCATCGACATTCTTTCAACCTTACGCTGAACGCAGGGCCAGGTCGGGTCCGAGAAATCGGCCGCCTGGGCGGTGCCGAGCGGGCCGAAAACGGCCAGAACGGCGAAAATCCTAAGGGCTTTCATGGTCTCTGTCCTCCCTTTTCCGGACTATGCCCGGGGGCGCGGATCGAGTCCATGCAGCCGTATACCCACCATTGTATTGGTTGTTTTGTCGCAGGCTGCTCATCAATACTTCACCGCAAGAGGCGCCGGAAATCACTGCTCGGCGCCGTAGGAGGACAGACGATGAGAACGCGTGCCGCTGTGGCAGTCGAGGCTGGTAAGCCTTTGGAAATCATGGAAGTCGAACTGGATGGCCCCCGCGCGGGAGAGGTCCTGGTCGAGATCAAGGCCACCGGCCTGTGCCACACCGACGAATTCACCCGCTCGGGCGCCGACCCCGAGGGCATCTTTCCCGCCATCCTGGGCCACGAGGGCGCCGGCGTGGTGGTCGAAGTGGGCGAGGGGGTGACCACCCTGGAGGTGGGTGACCACGTCATCCCGCTTTACACGCCCGAGTGCCGGGAGTGCGAATACTGCCTCAACCCCAAGACGAACCTGTGCCAGAGCGTGCGGGCGACGCAGGGGCAGGGGTTGCTGCCGGACGGTACCACGCGGTTCAAGATGCTGGATGGCACGCCGATCCATCACTACATGGGCTGCTCGACCTTCGCCAACCACACGGTCGTGCCGGAAATCGCGCTGGCCAAGATCCGCAAGGACGCACCTTTCGACAAGGTTTGCTACATCGGCTGCGGCGTCACCACCGGCGTCGGCGCGGTGATCAACACCGCCAAGGTCGAGATCGGCAGCCGTGCGGTTGTCTTTGGCCTGGGCGGCATCGGGTTGAACGTCATCCAGGGCCTGCGCATGGCCGGGGCCGACCAGATCGTCGGCGTCGACCTGAACGACGGCAAGGAAGAGATGGCGCGCCACTTCGGCATGACCGATTTCGTGAACCCCTCGAAGATCGAGGGCGATCTGGTCGTGCACCTGGTCGAGCTGACCAAGGGCGGCGCCGACTACAGCTTTGACGCCACCGGCAACGTGCAGGTGATGCGCGCCGCGCTGGAATGCGCGCACAAGGGCTGGGGTGAATCGATCATCATCGGCGTGGCGCCGGCGGGGGCCGAGATCAGCACGCGGCCGTTCCAGCTGGTCACCGGCCGGGTCTGGCGCGGCACCGCCTTCGGCGGCGCGCGGGGCCGGACCGACGTGCCCAAGATCGTCGACTGGTACATGGACGGCAAGATCGAGATCGACCCGATGATCACGCACAAGCTGACCCTGGACGAGATCAACCACGGCTTTGACCTGATGCACGAGGGCAAGTCGATCCGCGCCGTCGTCGAGTTCTGATCGATGGAAATCGTCTCGGAAAACCGGAGCTTTGGCGGCGTGCAGGGCGTCTACAAACATTCGTCGAACACCTGCGGCTGCGAGATGACCTTTGCCGTCTACCTGCCGCCGCAGGCGCAGGAGGCGCCGGTGCCGCTGCTGTGGTACCTGTCCGGGCTGACCTGCAACCACGAAAACGCCATGACCAAGGGCGGGTTCCAGGAACACGCGGCGCGGCACGGGCTGGCGGTGGTCTTTCCGGATACCTCGCCGCGTGGCGCGGGCGTGGCCGACGACGAGGCCTATGACCTGGGGCAGGGCGCGGGGTTCTACGTGAACGCCACGCGTGACCCCTGGCGGCAGAACTTCCGGATGTATGACTACATCCTGACGGAACTGCGCGCCGAGGTGCTGGAAAACCTGCCGGTGCAGGACCGCCACGGCATCACCGGCCATTCGATGGGCGGGCATGGCGCGATCACGATGGCGGTGCGCAATCACGGCATGTTCGAATCCCTGTCCGCCTTTGCCCCGATCGCCAACCCGACACGGTCCGACTGGGGCCGCAAGCAGCTGAGCGCCTACCTGGGCGACGACGAAAGCGCCTGGTCCCAGCATGATTCGGCCCTGTTGCTGGACGAGTTCGGATGGAAAGGCGATCTGCTAGTGGACCAAGGTGCTAGCGACCAGTTCCTTGACCTTTTGAAACCGGAAGTACTTGCTGACAGTATGGCGCGTCGGCGCCAGCCCGGTCAGGTGCGGATTCACAAGGGATACGATCATTCGTATTTCTTCGTGAACTCCTTTGCCGGAGACCATGTGGCCTGGCATGCCGAGCGGCTGAACTGAAAAGACCACCGGAGAGATACATCCAATGATCAAGAAAATCCTGTCTGTCACCTGCCTGACCCTGCTGCCCGTCGTGGCATCCGCCGAAAGCCACGCGATGGCCGGCGACGCCGAGGCCGGCGAAAAGGTGTTCCGCAAGTGCAAGGCCTGCCACCAGGTCGGACCCGACGCCAAGAACCGCGTCGGCCCGATCCTGAACGGCATCGTGGGCCGCACCCCGGCCTCTGTCGAGGGCTTTGACTATTCAGACGTGCTGCAGGGCCTGGCGGACGAGGGCAAGACCTGGACGCCCGAGGAGCTGGCGGCCTTCCTGGAAAAGCCCCGCGACTATGCCAAGGGCACCAAGATGGCCTTTGCCGGCCTGCGCAAGGAGGATGACCGGAACGATGTGATCGCCTACCTGGCGACCTTCTCCGAGGCATCCGAATAACCGGATCACGGCGCGCCCGAAGGGGAACGCCGGTGCCCGGTCCACTGGGGAGGAGAGACCAGCGGACCGGGGTAAGACGGCCCCCGCCCGGACCGGGCGGCGGCCACCAGCACGGCCCCAGCGGCCACCCAACGGGAGGAAAATCCTAATGAAGAAGCTATCGCTTTTGACATCTGGACTCGCGCTTTGCGTTGCCACGGCGGCATATGCAAACGACGACCTGGTCAAGCAGATGAGTGACCCCGCGCAGTGGGCGATCCAGACCGGCGACTACGAGAACCAGCGCTATTCGGAACTGGACCAGATCAACACCGGCAACGTCGATGACCTGCAGGTTGCCTGGACCTTCTCGACCGGCGTCCTGCGCGGCCACGAAGGCTCGCCCCTGGTTGTCGGCGACACGATGTACGTCCACACGCCGTTCCCCAACATCGTCTACGCGCTGGACCTGGCCGACGAAGGCAAGATCAAGTGGCGCTACGAGCCCAAGCAGGACCCGGACGTCATCCCGGTGATGTGCTGTGACACGGTCAACCGCGGCGTCGCCTATGCCGACGGCAAGATCTTCCTGCACCAGGCCGACACCAAGGTCGTCGCGCTGGATTCGGAAACCGGCGAAGTGCTGTGGGAGGCCGTGAACGGCGATCCCTCGATCGGCGAGACCAACACCGCGACCGTGCTTCCGGTCAAGGACAAGGTGATCGTCGGCATCTCGGGCGGTGAATTCGGCGTCCGCGGCCACGTGACCGCCTACAACATGGAAACCGGCGAACAGGAGTGGCGCGCCTACTCGATGGGGCCGGATTCCGACATCCTGATGGACCCGGAAAACACCACCCACCTGGGCAAGCCGGTTGGCCCCGACTCGGGCATCAACACCTGGGAAGGCGATCAGTGGATGATCGGCGGCGGCACCACCTGGGGCTGGTACGCGGTCGATATGGAGGAAAACCTGGTCTACTACGGCACCGGGAACCCCTCGACCTGGAACCCGGCACAGCGTCCCGGCGACAACCGCTGGTCCATGACCATCATGGCGCGCGACATCGACACCGGCATGGCCAAGTGGGTCTACCAGATGACCCCGCATGACGAGTGGGACTACGACGGCGTCAACGAGATGATCCTGACCGACCAGGAAGTCGACGGCGAGATGCGCAAGCTGCTCACCCACTTCGACCGGAACGGCCTGGGCTACACGCTCGACCGCGTCTCGGGCGAGCTGATGGTGGCCGAGAAGTTCGACCCGGTGGTGAACTGGACGACCGGCGTCGACATGGACCCCGAGTCCGACACCTATGGCCGTCCGGCCGTGGTGGCCGAATACTCGACCGAGTACAACGGCGAGGACGTCAACTCGACCGGCATCTGCCCGGCGGCGCTTGGCTCCAAGGACCAGCAGCCGGCGGCCTATTCGCCGCGCACGGAAACCTTCTACGTGCCCACCAACCACGTCTGCATGGACTACGAGCCGTTCCGCGTGGCCTATACCGCCGGTCAGCCCTATGTCGGTGCGACGCTGGCGATGTACCCGGCCCCGGACAGCCACGGCGGCATGGGCAACTTCATCGCCTGGGACAACCTCAAGGGTGAGATCAAGTGGTCCATCCCCGAGCAGTTCTCGGTCTGGTCCGGTGCCCTGGCAACCGCGGGTGACGTGGTGTTCTACGGCACGCTCGAAGGCTACCTGAAGGCGGTCGACGCCAACACCGGCGAAGAGTTGTACAAGTTCAAGACCCCCTCGGGCATCATCGGCAACGTGATGACCTACGAGCATGACGGCAAGCAGTATGTCGGCGTTCTCTCGGGTGTCGGCGGCTGGGCCGGGATCGGTCTTGCGGCCGGCCTGACCAACCCGAACGACGGTCTTGGTGCCGTGGGCGGCTATTCGGCCCTCAGCGACTACACCGCGCTTGGTGGTCAGCTGACCGTCTTTGCCCTGCCGGACTGATCCGCGCAGCATGACAGGGGCCGGCGCAGCCACGCGCTGCGCCGGTGCCCCCGGAAACGACACTACCGAAAGGCGAGCCCCCATGATGCTGACCGCATCCAGAACCCTTCTTACCGCTGCGGCCTGCGCGCTATTGCCCGTGATGGGCCTGGCCCAGAGCTGGAGCGACCAGCCGGTCGACCCCGCCAAGCACCAGGGCGAATTCGACGCCGCCTATGATGATGACGGGATCTACTACAACGCCGACGACATCGTGACCTACAACGTGCAGGACGACGGCACCGTGGACTGGCCAACCTTTTCGGGGTTCCGCCGCTATCACGCCGAATGCCACGTCTGCCACGGCCCCGATGGCGAGGGATCGACCTATGCGCCGAAAATCAAGAATTCCGCCGTCCACATGGGCTATTACGAGTTCTACGACGTGGTCGTGAACGGCCGCAAGAACGGCAACTCGGTGATGCCCCACTTCGGCGACAACCCGAACGTGATGTGTTATCTCAACGACATCTATGTCTATCTTGCCGCCCGTGGCATGGAGGCCGTTCCGCGCGGCCGCCCAGGCAAGAAGGAACCCAAATCGGACCTGGTGCGCGAGATGGAAGATGCGTGCATGGGCTGATCTTGCCGGCGCCCTGGCGCTGGCCCTGCTGGGCCTGACCCTCACCGCGCCGGTGGGGCAGGCCCAGACCTCTGACCTGGTGTCGAAGACGGCCCTGCGCGTCTGCGCCGACCCGGCCAATTCGCCGATGTCGAACCGCGACGGCACCGGCTATGAAAACGCCCTGGCCGAGCTGATCGGCGACAAGCTGGACCTGCCGGTGACCTATATCTGGTATCCGATGGCCACCGGGTTCATCCGCAACACGCTGAAGGCCAAGAAATGCGACCTGGTGGTGGGCTATGCCCAGGGGCACGAACTGGTCCTGAACACCAACCATTACCTGACCTCCGCCTTTGTGCTGATTGTCCCCGAGGACGGCCCGCTGGCCGCGGTCGAGGGGCTGGCCGATGACCGGCTCAAGGGTCTGAGGCTGGGCGTGATCGCCGGCAGCCCGCCGGCCACGCACATGGCGCGCAACGGGCTGATCGGCAAGGCGAAACCCTATCACCTTGTGGTCGACCGGCGGCATGAAAACCCCGCCATCGACATGCTGGACGATCTCAAGGCCGGAGAGATCGACGGCGCGGTGATCTGGGGGCCCATCGGCGGGCCGCTGGTCAAGTCCGGTTACCCGGGCATGAAGGTCATTCCGCTGCTGAACGAAACCCTGCCGCCCAAGATGTTCTATCGCATCACGATGGGCGTCCGGAACGGCGAGAAGGTCTGGCAACGCAAGCTGAACTCGCTGATCCGCCGCCATCAGGATGAAATCGACGCCCTGCTGGCCGAGGCCGGTGTGCCGCTGATTTCCGACCTGGGCGACAAGGTGATCGAGGTCACGCAATGAGACGTGCCCTGGCGGCGATCGCGCTTGCGGTGCTGCCGGGGCTGTCGCTTGCGCAGACGGTGCCGGAACCGCAGGGCTATCGCATGGACCACTACCGCGCGCCCGTGCCGGCCACCCTGCAGGGCGGGATCGTGGTGGGGCCGGAGGCGGCGCATGACCTGTGGACCTCGGGTGAAGTCGTCTTCATCGACGTGCTGCCGCAGGCGCCGAAACCCGCCGGATTGCCCGAGGGCACGATCTGGCGCGACAAGCCGCGCGACACGATCCCCGGCGCGCTCTGGCTGCCCAACGTGGGCTATGGCGCGATTGCAGAGGTGACGGCAGAGTATTTCCGCCGCGGGCTGGACCAGGCGACCGGGGGCGACAGGACCCGCCCGGTTCTGTTCTTCTGCCTCGAGGATTGCTGGATGAGCTGGAACGCCGCCAAGCGCGCGCTGGAATGGGGGTACGAGACCGTTTACTGGCTGCCCGAGGGCACGGACGGCTGGATGCTCTGGGATTACCCGCTGGAACGGGTCACACCGCTGGAACCGCAGCCCTGAGTCAATACCCTGCCAGCGACTTGTGCGCGTGGCTGACCGTGCCGCTGGTGTCCCGCAGGCTCACGTCCACCGACCGCGTGCGCGCGGGGATGGAGACGCCGAGGCGCGGGTTTTCCGACAGGGAAATGGACCCGGTCACACCGACATAGCCCGCGCCGTCCAGGTCGATCTCCAGGTCCTCGACATAACGCATAGGGATGAACAGCAGCGAAATCTGGTCCATCTGCATCCCCGAATGCGAGGGGTGCGAGATGTCCACGTCCAACTGCCGCAGCCGCGCCGAAAGGCCCGCCAGCCGGTCGCGCGCGGTGTCCGCGTCGGCCAGGCTCAGCGCCATGTTGCCCAGGGTTTTCAGCGCCTCCTTGGGGTCGCTGCCCGGCGGAGCGGAACAGGCGCCCTGGCCCGAGGTCTTGACGAAAGCCTCTGTCACGAAAAGCCGCCCGTCGCCGGTTTCGGCCACGACGTGCAGCGGGGTGGGGCCGTTGACGCGCATCGTGACGTCAAAGAAGAAACTGTCCTGCGGGCTGTCCAGCGCAAAGACGGCAGAGACCGGCATGGGGTTTTCATCGAGGATGACAGAGACGCGGGCGATCTGCCCGCCCTCGGGCGCCACGACGTGCGCGGCGATCTGTGTGCGGGCGTCGTTGGGCGTCCGGTAGGGCACGTCCAGCGCGATCAGCCGCGCGCCGTCCAGCAGTGGGCGGGTGCCGTAAAGCTCATCCCGGATCTGGTCCCAGCTTTCACCCGCGAAACAGGGCAGGGCGGTTGCGCCCAAAAGAAGCGCGGCAACAGCGTTTCGGATCATCATCCATCCTCCGTCATGACAAAGGTCCCGAAGGCGCGCGGACCGTCGCCTGTCTCGATCTCGGCGATCACCTGCAGCGTCGCGGCGTCGATCACGCTGACCGTGTTCTCGAACCAGTTGGCGACGAGGATACGCTGGCCGTCCGCTGAGGTGTCAATGCCCTCGGGGTATTCTCCGACGCTGATCAGCGCCTCGGGCGCCAGCGTGTCCAGCGCGATCACGCTGACCGTGTCGGCATACTGGTTGGTGACAAAGGCACGGCCCCGCGCGAACCCCACACCATAGGGGCGGGCGCCGACGGGCACGGTGGCCAGCACCCCGGCCCGGGCCGCGTCGATCACCGTCACGTCATTGCTGCCGACATTGCCGACGAACAGACGCCCGTCCGGGGCAAAGCGCAGGCCGAAGGGGCGGGTGCCCACGGTCACGCGGGCCAGCGGCGCCAGCGTTTCGGCATCGAACAGCGACACCTGGTCAGCGTCGCGGTCGGCCGAGGCAATAAAGGCTCCATCCGGCGAGAGCGCCAGCCCCGCCGGGGCGGCGCCTGTCGCCAATTCGGCGGTGACGCCAAGCGTCTTGCCGTCCAGCACCCAGATCCGGGCATTGTACCAGTCCGAGACAAACAGCCGCCCGCGCCCCGCGTCCAGCGCCACGCCGATGGGGCCGCCGTCCAGCGTCACGCGGGCCAGCACCTCGCCCGTCTCGGGCGAGAGACGGCGCACCGTCTTGTCATCGGGGGAAACGGTATAGACCGCGCCGGCGCCCACGGCGATCCCCGCGGGCTTGCCGGGCAGGGGCCAGCGGGCGCGTTCCGTCCCCTTGTCGAGGTCGAGAACGCTCAGCACCTCGCCGTTCTGGCAGGTGACAAAGGCCGTGTCGGCCAGGGCCGGCCCCGCCAGCACCAGCAGGGCCAGCGCAAGATCACGAACCGGGCGCACCGAACCGTTCCACCAGCGCATCGAGGCCCGCCTGGTAGACCGCCGTCACCGCCGCGATGGCCGCCGCGTCGTTCAGGTGCTCGGGCGGGTCGTTGTTCGGGTAGCCGCGGTAAAAGGCGCCGCGCCATTCCACCAGCGAGCCGCCGCCGTCCAGCGGTTTCACCGTCAGGTGGCTGGAATAATTGGTGACGGGCAGCACCTCGACCGCGACATCGGTGATGCGGTAGGAATAGCTCATCTTCTCGTCGCTGAATTTATACAGGATCTCCGAGATCATCGGCCCCTCGGCGCCCTGGTCGGAGAGATACAGCTGCCGGGTGGCGTCGATCGCGTTGCCGCCCTCGCCGGATTGAGAGACCACCGCCGGGTGCCAGCCGAGATCCTGGAAATTGCCGATCGCGGCCCAGACCTCTGCCGGGGCGGCGGCGACCTCGGTCGTCACGGTGACTTTTTGCCGGGTCGGCCCATGCGCCAGCGCAAGGCCGGGGGCAAGGATCGCGGCACTGGCCGCAAGGAACAGGCGTCGTTTCATTTTTCCTCCTCAACGAAAAACGCGGTCTTCAGGATGTAGCGCATGGCGCGGCTCCAGGACTGGTCGGTGTTGCCCCGGAAATCGACGACCCGGCCCTTGACCATCTGCCCGGTCTCGGCGTCGCGCATCTGCAGGTTCATCGACAGGATCAGGTTCGACACCTTCTGGACCTCGCCCACCAGCGCATAATCGGCGCCCAGCTTGGTCGCCATGCGGGTATCGCAGCCATAGCATTTGGCCGGGTTCACAATCCGGTCGAGGTCTTCCCGGACCGGGTCGAGGTCGAGCAGGTCATAGCCCTCTTCGGCGAATCTCTGGCGCACCATCTGTTCCAGCATGGCAATGCGCGCGCGCTCTCCGTGGTCGCCGGTCTCTGCCGTCTGCAGCGAGCTGTCCAACAGGGTCAGCCCGAAGAAGGCCACCTTTTCCTGCGCGGCGGCGGCACCGGCGCCCAGGAGGAGAAAGAGTAGCGTTATCAGTCTCATGGCACCGTTCTTAGAAAATAAGAATAGTGCGACAAAGTGTATTCGGTAGGCTTTGGTATACAACCGCGCCAAAGGTATCGGTCGCCGGGCCAACGGCGATCTGGAAGGCTCCGGCACAGCGCCCGCAACCGGTAAAACGGGCCGAAGGGAGGAGAAAGTGCGATATGTTCTGATGCCGCTTCTGGCGGCTTGTCTTGCCGTGCTGGGCGCCTCTGGCGCGCTGGCGCTGGACGTGCGCGCGGCGGTGCTGCGGGTGGATTACGAGACGCTCTTGCCGATCTCGCGCTATGACCTGCGGGCCGAGGACCTGGGCTTTGCGGGCGCCATGCTGGCGGATGAGGACAACGGCACCACGGGCCGCTTCCTGGGCCATACCTACGAGACGATCCACAGGGCCACCGCGCCCGAAGGCGCCGATGCGGCGCTGGACGAGATCCTGGCCGAGGGGATCACTCTGGTCGTGGTGCTGGCGCGGGATGCGGATCTGCTGCGGCTGGCCGACCGTGCGGCAGAGGCGGGGGCGCTGGTGCTGAACGCAAGCGCGCCGGGGCTGGCGCTGCGCGACGATCAATGCCGGGGCAACCTGCTGCACATCGCGCCATCGAACGGCATGATGGCCGACGCGGTGGCGCAATTCGCGGTCTGGAAACAGTGGAAACGCTGGTTCCTGGTCGCGGGCTCCAACCCGGCGGATGTCGAGCTGGCAGAGGCCTATCGCAAGGCGGCGCGCAAGTTCGGCGCCAGGATCACCGACGAACGGACCTTTGAGGACACAGGCGGCGCGCGGCGCACGGATTCGGGCCATGTCATGGTGCAGCGGCAACTGCCGGTCTTCACCCAAGGCGCCGAGGGGCACGACCTGCTGATCGCCGCCGATGCGACCGATTATTTCGCCCGTTACCTTGGCTATCACCATTGGTCGCCGCGGCCCGTCATGGGCTCGGCCGGTCTGTGGCCGACGACCTTTCACGCCGCGCACGAGGCCTGGGGCGCGACCCAGTTCCAGACCCGGTTCGAGGCGCTGACCGGGCGCTATGTCAAGCCCGAGGATTACAACGTCTGGCTGGCGCTGCGCGTGGTGGGCGAGGCGGTGACACGGGCCAGCACCGTCGATGCGATGGGCCTCCGCGACTATGCCTTGTCCGATGACTTCGAGCTGGCGGCCTTCAAGGGGCAAAAGGTGACGTTCCGCAACTGGAACGGCCAGCTGCGCCAGCCGATCCTTCTGTATGACGGCATGATCACCGTCAGCGTCAGCCCTCAGGACGGGTTCCTGCACCGGGTCTCCCCGCTCGACACGCTGGGGCTGGACCGGCCCGAATCCGCCTGCTCGGCCTTTAACTGACCGGAGTTCTGTTTGATGAAAATGCGTTCTATCACCCTTGCCCTCGCCCTGCTGGCGGCGACGCCCGCGCTGGCCAACAAGGCCTTCGTCTCGAACGAGCGGGGCAACACGATCACCGTGGTCGACACCGACACATGGGAGGTCATCACCGAGTTTCCCGGCGGCAACCGCCCGCGCGGCATCACGCTCAGCCCGGATGGCACGAAACTCTATGTCTGCGCCTCGGACGACAACCTGGTGCGGGTCTTTGACACCGAGACCTACAAGGAAATCGGCACGCTGCCCTCCGGCCCGGACCCCGAGCTGTTCGTCATCAGCAGCGACGGCAAGCATCTGTATATCGCCAACGAGGACGACAACCTGGTGACCGTGACCGATACGGAAAAGGGCGTGGTCCTGGCCGAGGTGCCGGTGGGCGTGGAACCCGAGGGCATGGGCATCAGCCCGGACGAGAAATGGGTGGTCAACACCTCGGAAACCACCAACATGGCGCATTTCATCGACACCAGCGATTACACGATCAAGCATAACGTGCTGGTCGACCAGCGCCCGCGCTATGCCCAGTACACCGCCGACGGCAAGCGGCTGTTCGTCTCGTCGGAAATCGGCGGCACGGTCAGCGTCATGGACATCGCCCCCGACGGCGCGCCGACGCTGGTGACCAAGATCGGCTTCGAGGTGCCCGGCGTCCTGCCCGAGTGGCTGCAGCCCGTGGGGGTCAAGGTCACGCAGGATGGCAATCGTATTTTCGTCGCACTAGGCCCGGCCAACCGCGTCGCGGTAATCGATGGAGAGAGCCTGGAGGTGCTCGACTACATCATCGTCGGCCAGCGGGTCTGGCAGCTGGCGTTCACGCCGGACGAAAAATACCTGCTGACCACCAACGGCAATTCCAACGACATCACCGTGATCGACGTCGCGGCCGAAAAGGCGATCAAGTCGGTCCAGGTCGGACAACAGCCCTGGGGCGTTGTCGTCACCCCGAATTAAGCAACAGGAGATCCCATGAAAACCCTCTTTGCCGCCGGCCTTCTGGCCTCTGCCCTGGCCACCCCCGCCGTCGCCGCGCCGCTCTGTGACGATTTCGGCTTTGCCGGGCTGCTGGCCGCCTGCAACCGCGCCGAAGAGCCGATCCGCCTGACGCTGGCCTCGGGCGAACCGCTGGGCGAGGACATGGTGCTGCAATCGGGCGCCTATTACGAGCTGGAGATCGTCGCCGACGGCTCTGCCGAACTGGCGATCGAGGGGCCCAGCTTTTTCCGGTCGATCTGGATGAACGAGATCGTCATCAACAAGATCGAGATCCGGCCGATGGCGATCGATTCCATCGAGTTCGACAAGGCCGGGACGGTCACGCTGTCCTTTATCGCGATCAAGCCCGGCAGCCACGTCGTCCGCATCCCCGGCACCACCGGCGAGACCCAGCGCGTCACCTTCAACATCCAGTAAACCGACGGAGTAACGAGAGATGAAATACGCCCTTGCCCTTGCCTGCGCCCTTGGCCTTGCCGGGCCCGCGCTGGCCGATGACGACCGGCCCGATGCCGCGACCGTCGCGAAAATCGAGGCCCTGCTGGCCGAGATGGAATGCCAGATGGACCCGGACGACATCGAGATGGAAGACGGCGGCTATGAGCTTGACGACGTGATCTGCAAGGGCGGCAACCAGTTCGACATCGAGCTGGACGCCGAGTTGAACGAGATCGGCCGCCGCGCGGAATAGCGCGGAAACACGACCTTTGGACCAGTCGCCGCAAGGCCTGCGGCGCACTAGGGTCAGGACAGGAGAGCCGGGCCGGGAGGCCCGGCAGACAGGGGAGGAACAACCATGCTGACCATCTTCAGCCGCATCGGGGCCATTGCCGCCACCGCGCTGACACTGGCCGCACCGGCACTGGCGCAGGACGTGCCCACGATCCGCGCCGCGGTGCTGAAAATCGGCACCGTGAACTGGGAACTGGCGACCATCACCGAACAGGGCTTTGACAAGAAGCACGGCTTTGCGCTGGACGTGCAGGGCTATGCCGACAACGGCGCCACCCGCATCGCGGTCGAGGGCGGCGAGGCCGACATGGCCGTCGCGGACTGGATCTGGGTCGCGCGCCAGCGCGCGGCGGGCAAGGATTACGTCTTTATCCCCTACAGCCGCGCGGTCGGCGCCATCCTCGTCCCCGAGGCCAGCGAGGCGCAGGCCCTGCCGGACCTCGCCGGCGGCAAGATCGGCATCGCGGGCGGGCCGCTGGACAAGTCCTGGCTGATCCTGCGCGCCTATGCCCAGCAGGAACACGGCTTTGACCTCAAGGCCGAGACGGAACAGGTCTTTGGCGCACCGCCGCTGATCTTCAAGTCCGGCCTCGGCGGCGACTACGCGGGCGCCATCAACTTCTGGCACTTCCTCGCCAAGATGAAGGCCGGCGGGATGCGAGAACTGATCTCGGTCGACACCGCCGGCAAGGCGCTGGGGCTGGACCCGAACACGCCGCTCCTGGGCTACTACCTCAAGGAAAGCTTCCTCGACGCCAACCCGGGGCTGGCGCAGGCGCTTTACGATGCCAGCCGCGACGCCAAGGACCTGCTGGCCAATGACCCCGCCGCCTGGGAGGCGATCCGCCCCCGCATGAACGCCAAGACCGACGCCCAGTTCGAGACGCTGAAAGCCGACTGGCTGGGCGGCATCCCCGCGCGCGGCCCGGTCAACATCGAGGCCGCGAACAAGATGCTGCAGGTCATGGCCGATCTTGGCGGCGCCGAGCTGGTCGGCAAGGCGGACAGGGTGCCGGAGGGTCTGTTTGCGGATCTCGACTGAGCGGGCCACCTCGCACCGCACGGTCACGATCCTGTCGATCCTCCTTCTGGGGCTTCTCTGGGTCGTGGCGGCAGGGCTGACGGCGGACCCGCAGGTGCTGCCGTCGCCCTTTGCGCTGGCGGCGCCCTTTCGCCAGGAACTCGCCAATGGCGAATTGCTCTATCACCTGGGGCAGACCCTTGTCCGGGTGCTCTGGGCCTTTGCGCTGGCAATGGGGCTGGGCATCGCGCTGGGGCTGGTCATGGGCCGGTCCGAGGCGGTGAACCGCTGGCTGGACCCCTGGCTGGTGATCTTTCTCAACCTGCCCGCGCTGGTGCTGATCGTGCTCTGTTACCTCTGGATCGGGCTGACCGAGACGGCGGCTATTGTGGCGGTGACGCTGAACAAGATCCCCAACGTGACCACCGTGATCCGCGAAGGCGCCCGCGCGATGGACCCGCAGCTGGACGCGATGGCGCGCATCTACCGGATGAGCTGGCGCCGCCGCATGGCGCATATCGTGCTGCCACAGCTGGCGCCCTTTATCACCGCCGCCGCCCGGTCGGGCATCGCGGTGATCTGGAAAATCGTGCTGGTGGTCGAATTCCTCGGGCGGTCTTCCGGGATCGGCTTTCAGATCCACCTGTATTTTCAGCTGTTCGACGTGGCGATGGTGCTGGTCTACGCGCTGTCCTTCATCTGCGTCATGCTGCTGGTGGAATGGCTGGTCCTGCAACCCTGGGAACGCCGCGTCCGGCGCTGGAGGCAGGCATGATCCGCGTCCGGATCGAGGCCAAACATTTCGGCGAGGCGCAGGTGCTGGGCCGGGTGCATTTCGACATCGCGCCGGGCGAATGCGTGGCGCTTGTCGGCCCCTCGGGCATCGGCAAGAGCACCGTCTTGCGCATCCTCGCCGGGACCGACGAGGCATTCAGCGGCCATGTCGGCCGCCCCGACCGCATGGCCGTCGTCTTTCAGGAGCCCACGCTCTTGCCCTGGCGCAGCGTGCTGCAGAACCTGACGCTGGTGCATCCCGACCTTGGGACAGAGGGCGCCCGCGCGGCGCTGGACCGGGTCGGCCTTTCGGGTAAGGAAACGCTCTTTCCCGGCCAGCTTTCGCTGGGCCAGCAACGGCGGCTGGCGCTGGCGCGTGGCTTTGCCACGCCGCCGGACCTGCTGATCATGGACGAACCCTTTGCCTCGCTCGACCCCGAGACCGCAGAGCGTATGCTGGCCCTGACCGAATCCCTGATGGCCACGACCCGGCCCGCGACGCTCTTCGTGACCCATGACCGGGCCGAGGCCGAAAGGCTGGCGGACCGGATCCTGCGGCTGGACGGCACGCCGGCGACCCTGAAGGACTTAACATAAGACGGATTATGCGATGACGGACGGGCTGCGTGTCGAGGGGCTGAGTTTCAACTACGGGGCCAAAAAGGCGCTGGACGAGGTCGGCTTTGCCGTGCCCTCGGGGCGCTTCTGCGCCCTGCTCGGCCCGAACGGCGCCGGGAAATCGACGCTGGTCTCGCTGCTGACCCGGCTCCTGGTGGCGCCCGGCGGCGACATCCATGTCGCGGGCCAGGACATGCGCAGGCATCCCCGCCGCGCGCTGGCCGCGCTTGGCGTCGTCTTTCAGCAGAGCACGCTGGATCTCGATCTGACCGTGCGTCAGAACCTCGCCTATTTCGCGGCGCTGCACGGGCTGCCCCGGGCGCAGGTCCCCGCCCGCATCGACGCCGCGCTCGACCGGCTGGGGATGCGCGAACGCGCCGACGAAAAGGCCCGCGCGCTGAACGGCGGCCACAGGCGGCGCACCGAACTGGCGCGCGCGCTGCTGCATGACCCGCGCGTGCTGCTGCTGGATGAACCCACCGTGGGGCTGGACGTGGAATCGCGCATGGCGATCACCGCACAGGTCCATGACCTCGCCCGCACCGACGGACTCTGCGTGCTCTGGACCACCCACCTGACGGATGAGGTCCGCGACGAGGACCAACTGCTTGTCCTGCACAAGGGACAGATCATCGCCGACGGCCAGACCGGAGAGATCCGGGGAGACACGCCCCTGTCGGACTGGTTCCTCTCTCGCACAAAGGCGCAGACAGGGGCGCAGGCATGACGGGGTTCGGCATCAAGGGACACTTGGGCATCCTGCGCGCCGTCATAGGGCGCGAGTTCCTGCGCTTTGTCCACCAGCGCGAAAGGTTCATCGCCGCGCTTGTGCGCCCGCTGGTCTGGCTGCTGGTCTTTGCCGCCGGGTTTCGCGCCGCGCTCGGCCTTTCGATCATCCCGCCCTATCAGACCTATATCACCTACGAGACCTACATCGTTCCCGGCCTCTGCGGGATGATCCTGCTGTTCAACGGGATGCAGTCCTCGCTCAGCCTCGTCTACGACCGCGAGATGGGCTCCATGCGGCTCCTGCTCACCAGCCCCTTCCCGCGCTGGTGGCTGCTGTTCTCACGGTTGCTGGGATCGACGGCGATTTCCATCCTGCAGGTCTATACCTTCCTCGCCGTGGCGGCGGGGTTCGGCATCACCATGCCGCCGCTGGGCTATGTCGCCGCCCTGCCCGCCCTGGCGCTGGCCGGGCTGATGCTGGGGGCGCTGGGGCTGGTGCTCTCCAGCTTCATCCGCCAGCTGGAAAACTTCGCCGGCGTGATGAACTTCGTCATCTTCCCGATGTTCTTCCTCTCCTCGGCGCTCTACCCCTTGTGGAAAATGGCTGAAAGCTCGGAACTCCTGCACGACATCTGCGCCGCCAATCCCTTCACCCACGCCGTCGAGCTGATCCGCTTCGCACTCTACCTGCAGCTGAACCTGCCCGCGCTCGGCTGGGTGTCGCTCTCGGTCGCCGTGCTGATGGGCGCCGCCGTCTGGGGTTACGACCCCGCCCGCGGGCTGATGAAGCGCAAGACCTGACGCCGCGCGCGCCCTCCGGCAATGGCACGCGCCCAGGCTTCTTCTCTCCAAAAATACCTCCGGGGGGGAGTCGACCGCAGGGAGACGGGGGGCGCGCAGCCCCCCCTCCCCCGCTCTCAAAATCCACAAACCGTCAAAATGACAAACCCAAAGTCACAAACGAACACGCGACCGGCCCTCCCGTCAGGGCGCGTGTCCAATCTCAGGCGTCGCGTTCGAAAGACCGCACCGTCTTGCACTTCCAACTCTGGATGGTGAAGGCCGGATGAGTCTCTATCCATTTGGCCAGCACCGGCTGGGCGCCCATCATGCAAGTCATCGGCGTCACATCGGTAAAAAGCAGGCTCTTTTCCTCGCAGGCCACAACGGCCCCGGGGGTGCCTGACAGGCAGGCAACAAACAGCAGTTCTATCATAATTCACCTCTGTCAATTAAACCTTTAGTCGTAACTCCATGATGCCATGAAACCGGTTAGGACTCGAAAAAATCCTCGCGCCGCCGCGAAACTCTGTCGCTGAGAAGTGCACAAATTTCAGGCGCTACGGCCGCGACGCCCAGAATCCAGTCAAACTGGAAGGAGTCCCGTCTTGCACATGTTCCCCACGCTCTCGCTGAAACTGCGGCTGGGCCTGGGCGCGGCGCTCCTGGGTGCGGGCACGATCCTGGCGGCGGCGGTGCTTTTTTCCGGCATGACGCGGGTGGCCGACCGGCTGGACGCGGCGCTGGCGGCCGAGGCGCGGATGAACCGCTATGCCGCCCTCTCGCGGCAGGTCTCGGGCTTTTTGGTGGTGGCAACCGAGGCGGCGCAAAGCGGCCTGCCCGCCGACACGCGGGCCGACCGGCTGGCCCCGGTGGCCGACCAGTTGCGGCGCACCTTCACCGATCTCGACCGCGACCTGGAACAGGCGGTGATCCGGGCCGAGGCGCTGGGGATCGACCAGCAATCGCGCCACGCGACGCAGTCGCTGGGCCTTGCCCGGATGCGCGCGCTGCTCGACAACACGGTGACCGCGCTGGCCAGTCCAGAGGCCGACCGCGACCGCCTGCGCGCCCAGACCGACAGTTTCGCCAGCGCCATCGACCCGCTGCTGAGCCAGGCCGTCAGCACAGAGGCGCGGTTCCGCAACGAGACCCTGCAAGGCATCGAGGACCTGCGCCGCAGCCTCTCGCTGACCGCCATCCTGCTGGCCGCGCTGTCGCTGGCCTTGGTCCTGCTCTTCTACTTCGGGTTGATACGGCCACAGTTCGGGCGGCTGGACCGGCTGCGCGCCGCCGCCCGCCAGATCGGGCAAGAGGATTTCGCCGTCGCCCTGCCCGTCACCCGTGGCGACGAGATCGGGCAGCTTTATGCCGAGACCAACCGCATGGCCCGCGCGCTGGCGGACCGGCAGGCCGAGATCAGGGCCGACCGCGCCCGCCTGAACGAGATCGTGGCCGAGCGTACCGAGGCGCTGCGCGCCGCCAACCTGCGGCTGGAACAGGTCGACGAGAACCGCCGCCGTTTTTTCGCCGACATCAGCCACGAATTGCGCACGCCGCTGACGGTGATCCTGATGGAGGCGCAGATCGGCCGCCAGACCGGCACCGCGCCCGAGGCCTTTGCCACCATAGAGACCCGTGCCGCGCGGCTGAACCGGCGGATCGACGACCTCTTGCGCGTGGCGCGCTCGGACAGCGGGCAACTGGCGCTGGAAGTGCAGCCCGCCCCCCTGCCCCGCATCGCCGCCGAAGTGGCCGAGGAGGTCGGCGCCGAGATCGAGAACGCCGGGATGCGGCTGGAGCTTTCGGACATCCCCGACCTGAGCGTGACCGCCGATCCCAACTGGCTGCGGCAGGTGCTGGCCGGGCTGGTGCGCAATGCCATCCGCCACGCCCGCGCCGGCGGGATGGTGCGGATCGGCCCGGCACGGGACGGCGCGCTGGCGGGGATCGCCGTCACCGATCATGGCCCCGGCATCCCGCAACAGGACCAGGCCCGCATCTTTGCCCGCTTTGCCCAGGGGGGCGCCGCCAATGCCCAGGGCTTTGGCATCGGCCTGGCGCTGGCCCGCTGGGTGATCGAGGAACAGGGCGGGCGGATCACCCTGACCAGCCCCCTGCCGGAGCGGGCCGCCGGGACAAAGATCGCGGTTCTCCTTCCCCTTGCGGCGGAGTAGCCTGCGCCCATGACCGCGCGCCTTCTCATCGTCGACGACGACCCGCAGATCACCTCGGCCCTGGCCCGGGGGCTGGCGCTGCACGACTACGCCGCCGAGACAGAGAACCGCGCCGACCGCGCGCTGGACCGTCTGTTGTCGGAACCTTTCAAGGGCGCCATCGTGGACGTGATGCTGGGCGCCGACAGCGGGCTGGACCTGGTGCGCACCGCCCGCGCGCGCGGCGCCACCCTGCCGATCCTCATGCTCTCGGCCCTGTCAGAGGTCGAACACCGCGCCGCGGGGCTGGAGGCGGGGGCCGATGACTATATCGTCAAGCCCTTCTCCTTTGACGAACTGGTGGCCCGGCTGCGGGTGCAGGAACGCCGCGCCGACCGACAGGCCCCGAAATCCGCCCGGCTGACCCTGCCCGACCGGGTGCTGAGCGGCCCCGCCGGCGAGGTCACTCTGACCGAGCGCGAGGCCGACCTCTTGTGCCTCCTGGCAGAACACGCGGGCACCCCGCTGCATCGCGGCGCCATCTTTGACCACCTCTGGTCGGTCGAGGGGACTAGTGAAAACGTCGTAGACGTCTACATCGGCTATTTGCGCAAGAAATTGAGTGGGCAGGATTTCCCTTTTGAAATCAGGACGATACGAAACAAGGGTTTTTGCCTCACCGGAAACGCCCCGATCGTCGCGCAACGCTCTTAGAAAATAAGAATCGTCAGTCCGCCGGGGCGGGTGCGACAGTCGAGAGGCTAAAGGCACCCACGTCAAAGGAGGAATGACAATGGCCTGGACGAAACCCGCGATCCGCGAAATCGAGTGCGGCATGGAAATCAACATGTACGGCCCCGAGCACGACGACGGCGTCCTGTTCTGAGGCGCGGCGCGCGGAGGGTATCATGAGTTTCCGCGCGCATATCCTCGGGGCGGCGGCGGGTGGCGGGCTTCCGCAGTGGAACTGCGGCTGCCGCAACTGCACCCTCGCCCGCGCCGGGGATATTCCCTCTCAGACGCAATCCTCTCTTGCGGTGTCGGCAGACGGCCAGACCTGGGCGATCTTGAACGCCTCCCCGGACATTCGTCACCAACTCTCCTGCACGCCCGCGCTGTTCCCGACGGGGCTGCGTGACTGCCCCCTGCGCGCCGTGCTGGTGACGAATGGTGACATCGACCATGTGGCCGGTCTGCTGACCCTGCGCGAGATGCAGGAATTCACCCTGTTCGCGACCGCTGGCATTCACGACGTCCTGGCGCAGAACCCGGTCTTCGACGCGCTGAATGCCAATGTCGTCACCCGCAGCGCCATCGACCTTGACCGCCCCTTTGACCTGCTGCCCGGCCTGACGGCGACGCTGTTCCCGGTGCCCGGCAAGGTGCCGCTCTATATGGAGGGCGAGACCGTCGAGACCGACGTGATCGGCGATCAGACCGTCGGTGTCGAACTGGTGTCGCGTGACACCCGCACGCTTTATATCCCCGGCTGCGCCATGCTGACGGATGACCTGCGCGCCCGCCTGCGGGGCGCCGACCTGCTGTTCTTCGACGGCACGCTCTGGCGCGATGACGAGATGATCACCGAGGGGCTGGGCCAGAAGACCGGCCAGCGCATGGGCCATATGTCGATGAGCGGGCCGGAGGGCTCTCTGGCTGCCTTCGACGGGCTGGGGATCACCCGCAAGATCTATGTGCACATGAACAACACCAACCCCGTGCTGCGCCCGGAGTCCGACGAACGCGCCCGGGCCGAGGCCGCCGGATGGACCATCGGACAGGACGGAATGGAGATCACCACATGACCCAAAGCCGCGAGGATTTCGAAGCCCGCCTGCGCCAGATCGGCGCCGAGCGCTATCACGACCTGCACCCGTTCCATGACCTTTTGCACGGCGGCGGCTGCACCCCCGACCAGGTGCGCGCCTGGGTCATCAACCGCTATTACTACCAGCATTCGATCCCGATGAAGGACGCCGCCTTCATGTCCCGGGTCGAGGACCCCGATCTGCGCCGCGCCTGGCGGAGCCGGATCGAGGATCACGACGGCACCGACACCAACGAGGGCGGCATCCGCCGCTGGCTGCGGCTGGCAGAGGCGGTGGGGCTGGACCCCGAGTATGTCGCCTCCTGCGAGGGCGTGTTGCCCGCGACGAAATTCGCTGTCGACGCCTATGTGCGGTTTGTCCGCGACAAGACCCTGCTGGAGGCGGTCGCTGCCTCGCTGACAGAACTTTTCGCCCCCAAGATCCACGCCAACCGCATCGAGGGCCTGCTGAAGAACTACGATTTCGCGGATGACAGCTCGCTGTCCTACTTCCGCAACCGGCTGAAGGAGGCGCCCAAGGACGTGGCCTTTGGCCTGGGCTGGGTGCTGGACTATGCCGACACGCAGGAAAAGCAGGACATGGCCGCCAAGGCCCTGATCTTCAAGACGGATGTGCTCTGGTCCCAGCTTGACGCCCTGCATTCGGCCTATGTCGATCCCGCCCGCATCCCGCCCGGCGCCTGGCAACCGGGCGAAGGGCTGGCGCTGAAACGCGCCTCATGATCGGGCCATCCGACATCCCCACCCTGCCCCGCGGCGTGCGCCTGCATTACGACCGGGTGCGCGAGACCTGGGTGCTGCTGGCGCCCGAACGCGCCATCACGCTGGACGCCGTGGGTCATGCCATCCTGTCGGAGGTCGACGGCACCCGCAGCTTTGCCCAGATCACCGCAGGGCTGGCGCAGAAATACAATGCCCCCGCCGAAGAGATCGCCAGGGACAGCGCCGGATTCCTCGGCGCCCTGCGCGACCGGCGGTTCCTGGACGTGACCCAATGACCCCACCGCCCCCCATCGCCATGCTGGCAGAGCTGACTCACCGCTGCCCGCTCTCCTGCCCGTACTGTTCCAACCCGCTGGACATGGCCCGGATCGATTCCGAACTGGACACCGAGACATGGGCCCGCGTGTTCCGCGAGGCCGCAGACCTGGGCGTGCTGCAACTGCACCTCTCGGGCGGGGAACCGGCCTCTCGCCGTGACCTGGCAGAGCTGGTGCGCGCGGCACGGGACGCGGGGCTTTATACCAACCTCATCACCTCCGGCATCGGCTTGTCGCAGCGCCGCTTGCAGGAACTGGACGCCGCCGGACTGGACCACGTCCAACTGTCGCTACAAGGCACGGATGCCGAGATGGCCGATGAAATCGGCGGCTATCGCGGCGGGTTCGACCGCAAGATGCAGGTGGCCCAGTGGATCGGAGAGATCGGCTTTCCGCTGACGCTGAACGCCGTGCTTCACCGGCGCAACCTGCACCAATTGCCCCGCGCGCTGGAGATGGCACAAGAGATGGGCGCGCGCCGGATCGAGGTCGCCACCGTGCAGTTCCACGGCTGGGCGATGAGGAACCGCGACGCGCTGATGCCCACCCGCGAACAGGCCGCCGAGGCGACACGCATCGTCGGAGAGGCGCGCGCCGCGCTGAAAGGCAAGCTGGTGATCGACTATGTCCCCGCCGATTACCACGGCGACTACCCCAAGCGCTGCATGGGCGGCTGGGGCACCACCGGGCTGAACGTGGCGCCCGACGGGCAGGTCCTGCCCTGCCACGCCGCCCAGACCATCCCGCACCTGTCCTTCGAGAACGTGCAGGACCGTCCCCTGGGTGAGATCTGGCGCAACAGCGCCGCCTTCAACGCCTATCGCGGCACCGGTTGGATGCAAGAGCCCTGCACCAGCTGCGAACGCAAGACCGTGGATTTCGGCGGCTGCCGCTGTCAGGCCATGGCCCTTGCGGGCGATCCCGCCGCGACCGATCCGGTTTGCGTGAAATCCCCCCATCACGGCGCCCTGCAGGCCCGCGCCCAGGGCCACGCGGCACAGGAGGGCGCGGCGCTCACCTACCGCGACGCGCCACCGAAGACGGCCGCGGAACCGGCGGAGTAGCCCCCCTGAAATTGACAAACCTTGCCAAAATATGCCAATCTTCCGCTGCCGGAGGGTGATCATGGCAACGATGAACGTATCCCTGCCCGATCCGATGAAGGATTGGGTCGAGTCACAGGCCAGGACGGGCCGCTACAGCAACGCCAGCGACTATGTCCGCGACCTGATCCGCCGCGACCAGGACCGGCAGGCGGCGATTGCCGAGGTTCAGAAACTCGTGGACGAGGGGTTGGCCAGCGGCGCCCCGCGCGAGGTCGACATGGACGCCTTCCTTGCGCGGATGCGGCGGGATCATGGCCCGGACAAGGGTTAGCCACTACCGGCTGACCCCGGCGGCCGAGGCCGACATGACGGATATCTGGACCTACACGGCAGCAACATGGTCCGCCGATCAGGCCGACCTTTACCTGCGTGGCCTCGACGAAAAGCTGGGCACCCTGTGTCAGACCCCGCACATCGCGCGGGAACGCCTTGAAATCGTGCCGCCCGTGCGGCTGCATCCCTACGGATCACACTTGATCATCTTCCAGGTCGAACACGACCATCTCGCCGTGCTGCGCATCGTGCACAGTCGCCAGAACTGGCAGGTATTCCTATCGTCCTGACCTGCGCCCTACTCTGCCTCTATCCAAACCTCGCGCACTGACGGGTCGATCCCGCTCACCACCGCCAAAAGCCGGGCCGCATGGTGATTTCCGACGTAATCCGCGATGAACCGGGAGGGCGCCAGCAGGGTCAGGCGGCCACCCCGCGCGTCGCCATCCACCCCACGCCCGACGAGGCATTCTTTCTCGACTCCGGCTGGTCCGAAGAAGAGTTGTCGCGCATGCCGATGTCAGTTTCGAGGCGCCCGACTCGACCGTCGCGGGGTTGATAGACCAGGTGCGCAAGCTGCTTTCCGATGCGCCGGACCTGAAAGTCAAAGCGGTGCATCTGGAACCAAGCCGATCCCCGGCGGCGTGCTTGAGTTCTCGGCAATCCGCCGAAGGCGCCGTGCCGGATCTGGATCCTTAAGCTCGGCGCACATGGGACAACGCCATATCTGTAGGAGCGGCACGAAGCCTTTCAGCAAAGGTTTTCAGACCTGGCCGTGATGGCTGGCAACTAGGTCGGTCTGGAAAAGGAGGTGCTGCGACAGCCGCCTCCTTCCACAAATGGCACGTTTCCCGCGAAGGGCACCGCTGTCATGCGCGATGGGGGCGAGGCGAACGCTCGGTCGGCGTTGGCCTCATCAGCGGACAAGACCGCGAATTGCCAGCTGCTGGTTTCAGCAACACTGGCCAATCTCTATGTGCCGGTGGCGGTTGGGGTTGACAGGCCAAAAGGCGTGTCATTGGCCAAGGCCACGGCCTCGCCAAACTCATGCACCCGGATCACGCTGGCACAGGACCAAAGATCTGCTCACGTGCACTGCGCATGATGCTGGCGTCCCATTGTCCGCTGGTGGTGAAATTCGGGCGGGTGCCATCGATCATCATGACGACCACGCGACCATCGTGATACTGAACGAACCCGGTCAGATCATCCCCATAGGCAGCACCACCCGGCCGTCGTCGTATTCCTGCCGCCATGACACACTGATCCAGTGGCCGCCGATATCTTTGCTGTCCACGTCGTTATTCTCCTGTCCGCTTTCAACCGTCAATCTGGCAGGCGTCCCGCCATTCTCCATTTGCCGAAAAAGTCCGGCAACACGAATGAGAGATCCAGGCACTTTCCAATCTGGGTCCGGTCATCGGGGCCGGGAACGACGGATACGGGCATGTCGAAGGCACCGCGCGACCTCGTCGGAAAGGGGTTTCCGGGAAAATCGATCAGGGTCAAAAAAAACCCGCCAGAGAGGATCTGGCGGGGTACTGTCTGCCCGATAGACACGGGCGGGCCTTACTCGTAGGTCTCGAGTCCGGCCTCCTTGAGCGCCGCGACCCGCGCTTCCGGCCACTTGGACTTGTCGTCCAAGCCATCCCAGGTCTTCATCAGGAGATCCTGGCGATGAACCAGCTTCTGGTTGTGGGCTTCGGCCTCATCGGTCCACAGGCCCCTGTCCTTCCAGTAGGCGACGGCGCCGGCGTGGTACGGGATCACCCATTGGAAGTTTTGGCGGTCAGCCCGCCAGCCGCTCATGGCAGGTTCGATATCGACGTAAGCCTGGTATTGATCGTCCACCGCCTTGGTCAGGTTGTAGACTACCGTCTCGTCACGGTCCGGGTAGGTTGCCAGAACCGGGAACGGGAAGCCCGCGCATTCCAGCGGCGTGTCTTTCGAGATATTTGCACCAAGCGTGGCGAGGCGGGGTGAAAACTGCGGCTTTGCGGCCTGCAGGCGGGCCCAGCCTTCCTTGTCCTCGGCGGGCAGCGGCAGCCAGGCCAGACCTCCCGGCGAGGCAGCGGCCTGCTGGCTGTAGCTCGTCGTGGTCAGCGTCGTGATCGCATCGACCTGACCGTTGATCAGCGCCTCCCAGGAAGCGCCGAAACTGGCAACGTCGACCTTTTCGACGTCATCCCAGGTCAGCCCGCCGAAGGCGAGGAAAGCGGCCACGTTGCTCTGCAGCGCAGGCGCACCGACGACAAAGGCGATACGTTTGCCTTTGATGTCCTGGATGCTTTTGATGCCCGCATCGCCGCGCAGGCCGAGCGTGAAGCAGTTGTCCGAGTTCGACCCGATCACGAGGCGCAGCGGCTGCGGCCCGATCGACGGATCGGCGAAGGCTTCTGTTCCCTCGGCGGCGTTGAAGGATTCCGACCCGATAACGCCAAAATCGACGCGGCCCTGCTTTACGGGCAGCAGACGCGCCACGTCCGAGGTCGCGGGCAGCACGCGCAACGAGATGTCGTAGGCGTTGCCAAGCGCGGTCCCAAGCGCCACCGCTTGGTTGTAGGACGAGGCCCCGACGTCATAGGACGTGACGGACAGGTTCCGTGGCAGTTCCACGTCTTTGGTCTGCGACAGGGCCGGAAGGCCCGCAGCCACAAACACGGCAGTCACAGTTCCCATAAGCATCTGTTTCAACATCTCTTCTCCTCCAAGAGCAGCTTGTGTGATTTGGTCGGAACAGTCTTACGCCAATCCGTTCGTCCGGACTCAGGTTGCCTGCAACCATTTCGTCAGGCGAAATCGCTGCCACGCGCTCCCAATGGTCCTGGACCCCGGGCAATGCCCGGATCTCATAGTATTCCTCGGAGTGGAAACGGCCGTTTGGCAATGACAGGGGCGCGGGCCGAATCGGCGGACTGCACAAGCCCGGCCGGATCAATGGGCATGCCCCCGAACGAACCCGTTTGCCTGGTCTTCATCCTCGTAGCCGATGATTGACCAGGGCCGTCGTACCTCGGAAGCTGCCTCATGACAGCGTGCCAGCGATTGGGAGCGACGTCATTCCGGTTGCGAAAAAATCTCACAATGCGCTGGTCCGGGACAGGCGCGGCGCGGGCGCGCCGGCCCGCTCCTGCGCAAGGTTCTCCAGTTCGGTCACGAGGGCGGCAGGCAGGGAAATGCGGTCCTGCGCCGCGGTTTCGGCCCGCAGCTTGCGATCACCCGGCAGATCCGCCGCCCCGAGACCGGCGACCAACTCGGCCACCCGGTCCGCGTAATCGGCGGACAGACCGAAATGTGATGGATCGAGCGCCAGGAAAAGCCAGGAGCAATCCGCGGGGGTCGCAAGATCGGTGTAGACCGAACGGACCTCCTGCCCGGCCTTGCCGCCCGCCAGCGCACAAAGGAAATCTATCATCAGCGCAAGGCCGAATCCCTTGGCCCCTGCAGCAGGTAGCAGAATGCCGCGGATTGCCTCTTTGGGGTCGGTCGTGGGCTGTCCCCGGGGATCGAGGGCCATCCCTTCGGGCAGAGTTTCACCCCGGGCCGCGGCCAGCCTGACCCGTCCCATCGAAGTCGCGCTCATCGCCATGTCCAGCACAATCGGGGCCCGCCCGGCACAGGGCACGGCGATGGCAAGCGGGTTGTTCCCCACCACGGGCCGTTCGCCCCCCGGCACGGGCAACATGGGGCGGGTGTTGCACATGACGATGCCGAGGAGTTCCGCCGCGGCCAACTGGCGGGCATAGCGGCCTGCGACGCCGAAATGGGTGGCCGTGTGCACGGCGGAAACGGCGACACCGAACCGGCGGGTGCGCGCCTGCAGGTCGGTCAGGACTTGATCCGCCGCGACATGCCCCAGAACCAGGCCACCGTCATAGACGCTGACCGCCGCACTGCGATGCACGGGCGCGATCCGCGCGCCGCGCGAGATCGTTCCGGCCGCGATGCGCCGGAGATAGACCGGGACCTGCAACAAGCCGTGGGTCGCGACCCCTTGCAACTCTGCCTCGACCAGGGCCTCGGCGACAAGGCGCGCAGCCGCGGCCTCGACCCCGGCCCCCAGAAAAAGCTCCTCGGTGAACCGCTGCAACTCTGCCGCGCTGGTCTCGATCCTGTCGCCCGGCATCGGCCCCTCCCATTCTATTTCGCCGCACGACATCTTGCGCGCCTCGTCCCGGGCCGTAACCACACGCCGAAAGTTGTTTCGCCTGTCGAAATGCGCGCCCAGCAGGTTGGATTGCCCCGACCAAGGCCGGTTACAGACTCTGCGAAGAGGAGACAGTCTTGGCCATCACTTACGACATCCTGCGCTCCGTGGCCCGCGACCTTTACGGCTGGTCCCTCATGAAGGTGCCCGACGACACGATGGCCGCGCTCGCCCGCGCCGAGAAGACGGAAAGCCACCCCGCCTCGCGCGAAACGCTGGCCTTCCTGCAGGCGGCGGCCCGGACGGCAGAGGCGAAGAACCGTCACGCCTGTTCCGACGCGGGTTTTCCCACCTATTTCATCAAGATCGGCACGCGCCTGACCCTAGATGGGGATGTGCGGCGGGCCTTCGTCGACGGCTTCGCCGACCTCGTTGACAGCCTCGACCCGCCGATCCTGCAGTTCATCACGCACCCGCTGACGCTGGAACGTAGCTATGTGGGGCGCGACATGCCCGTGCTGTCCTTCGACGTGGTGGATGGCGCCGACTATATGGACATCACCTGCTCGCCCAAGGCGCTGGGATCGGGTCGATGGGCGGATCTCAAGGTCTTCAGTTATCCCACGATTGACGAGATCGAGGCCTATTTCATGGACTGCGTGCTCACCGCCGGTTCGCAGCATTGTCCGCCGGTGATCATCGGCATGGGGATCGGCGGATCCTTCGATCACGCCGCCAAGATGGCCAAGCGCGCGACGCTGAGACCCGTCGGGTCGGACCATGACGATCCCATGATCCGCGAGATGGAGGCCCGCCTTCTTGCCGCCGTCAACAAGACCGGCTTCGGTCCCATGGGCACGGGCGGGGATACCACGGCGCTGGCGGTGCATGTCGACTACGCCCACGGCCACGGTTTCGTGCCGGTCGCCGTTTGTTTCAACTGCTGGATCAACCGCCGTACGACGGTGCGCATATCCGCCGATGGCGAGGTGACACGTCTTGAGTGATGCGCCGCTCCGCCTGACCCTGCCGCTGACGCCCGAGCAGGCCCGCAGCCTCGAAGTCGGCCAGATCGTCTGGCTGGACGGCACGGTGCGCACGACGGCCGGGTTCCCGACCCACAAGCGCATGGTCGAGGGGCTGGGCGTTCCGGGGGCCCTGCCCGACGATCTGCGGGGCGGCACCTTATTTCACATGGGCAGTTCCTGCCGCGAAGAGGGTGGCCGCTGGCTGCCGAACTACGTCAATCCGACCACCTCGACCCGGTTCGACGCCTTCATGCCCGATATCATCCGCGGCCTCGGCCTGACGGCGACAGGCGGCAAGGGCGGCATGGGTCAGGGCTGCGTCGATGCGTTGCGCGAAGTCGGCGGGGTCTATTTCTCGATGCCCGGCGGGGCGTCGCCGCTCCTGTCCGAAGGCGCGGTCGAACGCCTGTCGACCCATTGGGACGACCTGATCGAACAGTTCCGGCTGGCACGGTTCCGCCTTGAGGGTTTCGGCCCGGTGACCGTGGCGATCGACGCGCACGGCAACAGCCTCTACGCGACATTGCAGGACACGGCCCGTACTCGGTTGCCGGGGATTCTGCAGAAACTCGCGGCGGAACGCCAACCGCCGGAATGACACTCACACACGGATAAAGGCAGAGCACATGAAACGGTATTTCGAGGACTTCGAGATCGGCGAAACGTGGCAGAGCACACCTGTCACCATGACCGAGGCGGAGATTATCGACTATGCCAAGGCCTACGACCCGCAGCCGATCCATACCGACCCGGAAGCAGCGGCAAACGGCCGATTCGGGTCGGTGATCGCCAGCGGCTGGCAGGTCGCCGCGCTGTCGATGCGGTTGTTTGTGGAAAGCGGCGGCTACGGGGACACGCCGGTCGTCGGCATGGGGATCGAGTCGCTGCGCTGGCGCCGCCCGGTCCGGCCGGGCGACACGCTCACCGTCACGCGGGAGGTGATCGGTCTGGAGCGCTCAGAGAAGCGGCCCGAGTGGGGCACGATCCGCACTCAGGTTTCCATGGCGAACCAGGATGGCGAGGTGGTGATGACGCTGGTGTCGCTCGGTCAGGTCGCTTGCCGATCCAAGGCCTGAGTTCAGAGGTGTCGGCCCTCATCCACGATGAGGGCGATGCCCGTGCTGCTGGTGAGATGCGTGATCGCCCCCTCAATGGCCAGCGCCACGTCCTCGGGTGAGGTGACCTTGCGCAGGGGCGTCTTGTCGGCCATCGCTTCCAGTTGCGCCCGGCTGCGTCCCGCGACGAAGTCCGTGTCCACCCCGGCGGGGGAGACCGAAACGACGCGGATCGTCGGGCCCAGCACCTTGGCAAGCCCGGTGGTGAGCGTGTCGAGGCCGCCTTTGGCGGCGCAATAGGCCAGGTTACTGCCCACGCCGGTCTTGGCCGCGATGGACGAGACGTTGACGATCACCGCATCGCCGCTCTTTTCCATCAGAGATCGGAACGCCCGGATCACCGAGAAGGGTCCGCGCAGGTTCACCTGCACAATGCTGTCGAACAGCGCATCATCGAGACCGTCGAGATCGTTCAGCGGCACCGGTTTCGTTCTTCCTCCGGAATTGACGAGCACGTCCAGCCGACCGAACCGCCCGGCCACCAAGTCACGGGCCTGGGCGATGGAATCCGCGTCTTCGATCGAGATCCGGCAGGCCACATGGCCCTCGCCCTGGAGCGCGGCCACGGTCTCTTCGGCGGCGGCCTTGTTGGCGTGATAGCCGACGATCACAAGCATTCCCAACCGGGCCAGACGCAGGGCGGTGGCGCGTCCGATGCCCCGGCTGCCGCCAGTGATCAACGCGATTTGGCGCGGGCTGTCCGTCATGCTGTCTTCTCTTCGATCCGGCGTTTGAGTTCCTGCTTCAGCACCTTGCCGACCGCGTTGCGGGGCAGCGCAACGATGATCTCGACGGCGGACAGACGCTGCATCTTGCCAAGCTGCGCGTTGGCCCAGTCAAGAATCGCGTCCGCATCGGCCGTCGCCCCCGGTTTCAGGGTCACGAAACCGAGGGGCGTTTCCCCCCACTTCGCGCTCGGCATGGCGACGACCGCGGCCTCGGCCACGTCGGGATGGGCCAGAAGCTGCTCTTCCAGATCCGAAGCATAGATGTTGAACCCGCCCGAGATGATCATGTCCTTCTTGCGATCGACAAGCGTGAGGAACCCATCGGCGTCGAAGACCCCGATGTCCCCGGTCCGGTGATAGAGCGTGCCATCGGCATCGCGCCACTGAAAATCGGCGGTCACATCGGGACGACGGAAATACTCGGTCATCATCATCGGCGACCGGCCGATGATCTCGCCGCGCTCGCCAAGGGGCACGTCCTGACCGGCCTCGTCGATGATGCGGACATCATTGTTGGCCGCGGGGCGCCCGACGGTCCCGGCCTTGTCGGGGTGCGCCGTCACGTCGAGGATGCAGGTACAGCCGCCTTCGGTCAGGCCGTAAACCTCAAGGAACTTGCCGGGCCAGTCCCGCACAAGCCGCAACTTGTCGGCGGCGGCCAGAGGGGCGCCGGTGCTCTGCTTCAACTCGAAGGACGAGAGGTCACGCTCGCCGAAACTCGGCTCCGCCAGGATTCGCTGGTACTGGACCGGCACCAGCATTGTGTGTGTAGCCCGGAACCGTTCGGCAAGGTCGAGATACCCGGAGGCATTGAACTTCGGCATCATCACCACCCGGCCGCCGTGAAACAGCGTCGCGAGCATCGGCATCAGGGTCGTGTTGGAATAGAGAGGCGTGGCCAGCAACTGCGTGCTCGCGGCGGAGAGGCCGAACTGGTTGCGCGCCGTCTGGCGAAAGCGCATCCGGTGCGACTGGACGATCCCCTTGGGCCGCCCGGTGGTGCCGGAGCTGTAGATGATGTTGAACGCCGCATCGGGGTCTGCGAGCATCGGTTCCATTGTCGCCGTGGTGGCGTCCTGAACTGTCGGCAGAACCGGCAGTTCCCTCGAAAGCCCGTGTTTCAACTGATCCGCATAGGCCGGATCGGCGATCAGAGCGGCCGGGTCACAGTCGGACAGCATTCCCAGCTGTGCGTCCGGGTGGGCGCTCGTCTGCAGCGGCACGGCACAGCGTCCGCTGGCGACGATTGCAAGATAGTCGATGACGAGATCGGGGCTCACATCCCCCAGGAGGGCGATCCGGCTACCGGCGGGCGTGGCCTCGTCCAGCATGGCCGCGACGCTCAGGACTCGGTCGCGCAGGTCCTTCCAGCCGAGGACCGTTTCCCCCACGATCAGGGCCTCGTCATCCGGCCGGGTCGTCCCGTGGTCCAGGAGCTGGATCATCAGCCCGCCTTCGCCGGTGGTATCCATGGCGTCGCTCATGCCGGGTCCTCGATCAGAAGAACATTGCGGGCCACTATGGCGGGACGGTCCAGGTTTTCGATCTGAATCTCTGCCTCGGTCACGATCCGCGTGCCGGCCTTGTGGGGGGTGGCCTCGACCAGGCTCTGTACCAGCCGGACGCGGCTGTCGACCGGGATCGGCGCGATGAACCGGATGCGGTCGTAGCCGTAGTTCAGCCCCTTCCCCCGGTTCCGGATCGAAAAGACCTGGCGCTGAAGACCCGGAACCAGCGACAATACCATAAGCCCGTGGGCAATGGTCCGGCCGCCCGGCATCTCGCGCGCGGCGCGGGCGGTGTCGACGTGGATCCAGTGATCATCCCCGGTCAGGTCGGCGAAGTCGGTGATCATCTGCTGGGTGATCGTGACCCAGTCCGATTTTCCAAGCTCGGTGCCGGCCAGGTCGGCCAGGTCACGGGCGTGATCGACGGTGCGCATCAGTTCTGTCCTTTCACGGGATGAGTTTCGGCCTTGGCCGGGTCGACGGCCAGGACGACCTTGCCGATCTGTTCGTTGCGGTCGAGGACACCGTGCGCGTCACGCACGTCGCCGAACGCGAATACCTGGTGAATGCGGGTGGTGATGGCGCCGCTCTCCAGCAGCGGCCAGACCTCGGCCTCGAGCGCCCGGGCAAGCCGGGCCTTGTAGGCGGCAGGTTCGGGACGGATGGTCGATCCGGTAAGGGTCAGGCGCCGCCGCACAAGTTGGCGCACGTTGACCTCGGCTGTCTCGCCCTGGTGGCTGGCGATCAGGACGACCCGACCGTCCATGCGCAGCAGGTCGAGTTGGCGCTGCGTATACGGCCCGGCCTGGGCATCCAGGATGACGTCTACCCCCTCGCCGCCCGTCAGGTCGCGGATCTTGTCGTCCCAGGCGCCGCGGTAGTCCACGGCCTCCTCGGCCCCGATGTCGCGGCAGACCTGACGCTTTTCGTCATTCCCGGCCGTGGCAAAGACCCGCGCTCCGCGCAGGACCCGTGCCATCTGGATCGCGGCCATGCCGACGCCGCTGGTGCCGCCCTGCACGAACAGGGTTTCCCCCCCGGCCAAGGCACCGCGCCACATCACGTTGTTCCAGGCGGTGAAATAGGCCTCGGGGAGCGAAGCCGCCTCGATGTAGCTCAGCCCGGCCGGGATGCGCATGCACTGGCCTTCCTGGACCGCGCAGTATTCGGCGTAGCCGCCGCCGTTGGTCAGCGCACAGACCGGGTCCCCCACGGCCAGCCGCGTGACCCCGTCCCCGACCGCGGCGACGGTGCCGGCAATGTCCAGGCCCGGGATAGGCGAGGCATCGGGCGGCGGCGGATAGAGCCCGCGCCTCTGCTGGACGTCCGGCCGGTTCACACTGGCCGCGACAACCCGCACGAGGACCTCGCCCGGGCCCGCCTCGGGCCGGGGCGCTTCGGCGAAATGCAGTACCTCGGGGCCACCGGCACCACGGATTTCGACCTGTTTCATCCCGACGCTCCTCATGTCGTTCCACGCGCGGCGTTTCGGTTCATGACGGCGGCCAAGCCCAGCACCGGGACCGCGAGGACGAGCGCCGCCAGCAGAAGCTCCAGATCGTTCCAGCCCGGGATCCCGTCAGCAGGCAGGGCTATCAGGATCGCAGCCAGCAGCAGGACGATCCGCAGCGGCAGGCCGTACCAGGCTTTCCGGAACAGGGCGCCGACCACGGGCACATAGCCTTGCATCGCACAGGCGAAGAGCGCGATACCCACCACCGCCAGAGCCAGGGAGGACGCGATCTCGCCCGCGGTCCCCTGCCCCACAAGCGCGGGATCGAAGACGAAGAAGAAGGGGATGAAGTAGATCACGCTGCCCAGGCGCATGGCCTCGAAGCCGGTCTTCATCGGCGGTGTCTTGGCGATCGACGCCGCGGCAAAGGCGCCGAGCGCCACCGGCGGCGTGATGAAGGACAACATACCCCAGTAGAAGATGAACATATGCACCGCGATCGGATCCAGCCCGACCCGGATCAGCGCGGGCGCCAGCAGGATCGCGAGGAAGATATAGGCCGCGGTCGAGGTCATGCCGATGCCGAGGATCAGCCCGGTCAGCGCGCCCATGATCAGCAGCAGGAGCGAATTGCCATCTGCGATCCGCAGCAGGTCGTTCACCAGTGTCGCCGCTACACCCGTCATCGACAATGCGCCGATGATCAGCCCGACCGCCGCAAGGATCGCGACGAGATTGGCAAAGAGCGACCCGAGGTCGTCAAGGAATTGGCCAAAGGCTGACCAGGTCCACCGGTGCTTTTTCGAGAAGACCTGGTTGAGCAGGATCAGCAGCGGCGTGGCGTAATAGGGCGCCAACGCTTCGCGGCGCAGGACCAGCAGCATGTAGATCAGAACGGCAAAGGCGAAGATGTAATACCAACCCTCCTTGATCGTCTTGCCCAGCTTCGGCAGGTCCTCTTCCTTCATGCCCGACAGGTTTTCCTTCGCGGCCATGGAATCGATCTGTACGAAGAGCCCGAAGAAATAGAGCGCCGAGGGAATGATCGCGGCCAGCGCGATATTGGCGTAGGGCACGTTCATGATCGACGCCATGACGAAGGCCGTCGCGCCCATGACAGGTGGCATCAGTGTACCCCCGGTGGAAGCGCAGGTTTCCACACCGGCGGCAAACGTGCCGCGGATGCCGATGCGCTTCATGGCCGGGATTGTCATGACGCCGGTCGTCAGCACGTTGGTGATGACGCTGCCGCTCATCGACCCCATGAGCCCGCTGGAGAAGATCGACACCTTGGCCGGCCCGCCCCGTACCCGGCCCAGCAGGGCAAAGGACAGGTCCATGAAGAACGCCCCTGCCCCAGTCCGCTGCAATGCTGCGCCGAAGATCAGGAAGCCGATGATGAGGTTGGCAAAGGTCCGCATCGGGATGCCGAGGATGCTCTCGGAACCCATGGCGTGATAGGCCGCCGTATAGGACAGCGGCGATGCGAAGCCCGCGATCGCGGCTGGCAGGTACTCGGTGTAGATCGGGTAAAAGGACATCACGCCCACGACGATGGCCAGCGGCCAGCCCGCTGCACGGCGGCCCGCTTCGAGCACCAGCGCCCAAAGCGCCAGGGCGAAGTAGATCGCGGTCGGAGGCGGTGACATTTCCCAGCCCCGCAGCAGGATCGACATGGTGTTGCCGATGAAATAGCCGCAGACCACCAGCACGGCGACCGCCAGGACCCAATCATGCCAGGGCGGGTTTTCGCGCCGGTGCTTCTGGCTCGCCGGATACAGCAGGAAGGTGCAGAACAGGCCAAGCGCGATGACCATGTAGTAGAACCTGAGGTCCACGATGGTGTAGTCGATGAAAAACCCCAGGTTGAAGGTCTGGTTCACCGCCAGCAACGTGAGTGTGGTGGCCAGAACGCGCACCACGAGTCGGGGGATGGCATCAAGTTTCCTTGGGCCTGCCTCGAACCGGGCGGCCTGTTCTTCGATATCGCTCATGGTGCTCCTCCACCGCAGTCAGTCTGCGGGCGTTTAAATCAAGTCCCGGCCCTTGCCGGGTCAGTCCAGTCCGACAAGCTTTGCAGGGTTGTGGTTCACCATGCCACGAACCTCGTCCTCGCTGTATCCAAGCGCGAGGCACAGTTTGATCGCCTGGCGCATCCCTTCGACCGGAGTCGGGTTGTCGACTTGCCCGAGGTCCGAACCGATGGAGGTATGCGCGGGACCGGCCGCGTCGATGTGCTCCTTCAGCTCTTCCGGGGAATAGACGTTGAACCGGCTGTCGATGTAGAGACAGGCGGACTGTTCGATCACCGCGCCAAACTCTGCCAGTTCGCGGATGTCGTCGTAGGTGAAATGCAGCCCGTACATCGGGTGATTGATCAGCAGGCGCTTCACGCCTCGCTTCTTCGCCTCTGTGAAGAGGGTCCAGATCTCGGAGATGTGGAGATGGCCGGAGGACAGGATCGCATCCGCCTCGGCGATAGAGTCGAGGATTTCCTTCACCACGTCGAGCAGCTCGCCATAGGCATCGACGACTGTGATGCCGGGCGACTTCTTCAGCGCGACGTTGGTGGCAAGCCTGCTCTTCCGGCGCGAACTGCGGATGTGGTTGGCGGATTGCGCAGTCGGCATCCAGATCAGCTTGGCGCCCATCTTGAGCTGTGCATCGACCACGAAGGGATCGAGACCGCCCGTCGAATTGTTCAGGACCAGTCCGCCGTACATGGCGACGCCGTGGTGCCCCAGCACCCGGTTCATGATCGGAATGAACGGCGCCACGGAATAGTGGTGGTCCTTGAACAAGATGCCGCGCATTCCAGCCTCTGCGGCCTGCTCGACGGCCTCGAAGTGGTCCAGCTGCCGCTCCATTGTCGATGGACCGGAATGGACGTGCAGGTCCAGAGCCCCTTTCATGAGCCCGTCCACCACGGAATCGTCGATTTCTGCGATCAGGGCGCGTACTCGAGCGCGATTTTCTTCAGACATGTTTATCCTCCAAATGTTCCGGCGACATTAGGGCTTGACCTCATTCTGCCTCAACTCGACTATCCCGTGCATTCCGACAGGCGAAATGGAGGGGTGCATGGGGATCAGATCCATCGAGCGGGCTCTGCAGGTCCTGCAGGAGATGAACATGCAGCCGCATTCCTCGATCGCCCGCCTGCATGAAAAGACCGGGCTCCCCAAGCCGACGCTTGTGCGGATCCTCAAGACGCTCGAGGAGGCCGGTTATGTCGAAAATGACAAGCGGATCGGCGGCTACCAGGTCAGCGCTCTCGTGAGTTCGCTCAGTTCGGGCTATCACAAGGAGCCGTTGATCGTCGAAGCCGGACGCTCCTGGGCAATCGCGCTCACGCGCAAGCACCACTGGCCGGTTTCCATTTCTGTGCTGGACCGCGACGCGGTGGTCGTGCGCTTCAGCACGGTGCCTGACAGTTCGATGTCGCCGTTCCACACCACCGTGAACATGCGGTTGCCGCTGATCACCCGGGGCATGGGGCTGGCCTACCTCGCCTTCGCCCCGGAAGAAGAGCGCGATCTCATCTTCGACATGCTGCGCAATTCCAACGACCCCGAGAACGCGCTGGTGCATCACCCCAAGGAACTGATGAACCTGATCGAGACCGTGCGGGCACAGGGCTACGCCACGCGCTCTGCCGGGGTGGAGCCGCAGAACTCCAACACCATCGCTGTGCCGATTTTCACCGCGGGCGGTCGCATCATCGCGAGCCTCGGGCTCACCTATTTCACCTCTGCCTTCAAGGCCCAGGCCGACGCCTGCGCCCGCTACGCACCGATTCTGCAGCGCACCTCCGAGGAAATCACCCGCGATCTCGTCCGCCTCAGCGCCGCCCCCTGACCTGCCACCGTTTCGCCTGTCGGAACCGGCCCGCCGCGCGTTTGTCCGCGTGCGGGCAACGTGGAAAAACCGCGCAAAACGCAGACGGAGGACAGGCTGTGAACTCACCGAAAACAAGATTCAGGGATGCCTTCCTGAACGGCGAAACCCTGATCGGGAGCTTCCTGAAGATCGCCAACACCCAACCGGCCGAGATCCTTGGCGCGGCGGGCTATGACTTTGTGGTGGTGGACGAGGAACACGCGCCCTTCTCCCGCGAGAGCACGGACCGCATCATCCTCGCCTGCAAGGCCTGGGACATCGCCGCCCTTGTTCGGGTGCAGGGACCGGCGCCAGAAATGATCCTCAGCGTGCTCGACTGCGGCGCTGACGGCGTTCTGGTCCCGCATGTCGACTCGGCCGACAAGGCGCGAGCCGTGGTTTCTGCCGCCCGCTACGCGGGGGGCGCCCGAGGGTATTCCCCGACGACGCGCGCCGGCGGGTTCGGCGGCGCCCGGATGCAGGCGCATACCGAGGCTCAGGACGCCCGCGTCACGGTCATTGCGATGATCGAGGATGTCGCCGCCCTCGATCACCTGGACGAAATCATGGCGGTCGATGGCCTCGACGGTATCTTCATCGGGCGCGGCGACCTGACCGTCGCCATGGGCCAAAGCTCCGGAACCGCCGCCCCCGTGGTGGAGGCCGTGGGCATGATCACCGACGCCGCCCGCCGCGCCGGCAAGGCAATCTGCGTGATGTCCTCCAGCGCCTCCGACATGCGGTCGCTCGCGGCGCAGGGAGCGACCGCCTTCATCACCTCTTCCGACCAGACCCTTCTGAAATCCGCTGCGGCACAGGGCCTCGAAGAGGCCCGCGCCGCCCTTGCAAGCACCTGAGGCCCGACATGTACGACAAGAAAGACCCCCGTTCGACCCTCGCCTCTTCCGCTTCGGCCAAGCCGAAGACCGGCCTGATCGCCGAGGAACAACTCGGCCTCTTCTACCAAGAGGAGCCGCAGATCAACGACGAGACGGGCAAGACCTGGTTCCTGCGCGGCCACAACTTCGTCCTGGCCTATACCGAGGCACAGCCCGGCGCCACGTTGCGGCGTACCGGCCAGGCCGACGAATACGTCGCGATCTTCCCCACCGCCGGCGCGGCGATCGAGGCAGACACTTCCGCCCGCGTCGCGCCCCTGAGCCTTGCCATGATACCGCCGGGCGACAGCGCGATCACCCTGCCCGAGGGCGGACCAGTATACCGGCTCTTCACCACCCGGTCGCAGGATCTCGTCGATCTCTGCCCCAATGCGCACGCCTATGATACGCCCCGGACCCATGTGCCCGACTTCGCCCCCTGGCCGGAACCGCCCGAAGGCCTGACCCTGCGCACCTATTCCTATGACGTGCCTGCCGAGGACGGTCGCTTTGGGCGCATCTTCCGCTGCACCACCTTCATGCTGAACATGCTATACCCCTACGATGGCCCGCGTGATCCGTCCAAGATGTCGCCGCACCACCACGACGATTTCGAACAGTTCTCGATCCTGATCGAAGGAGAGTACGATCATCACCTGCGCTGGCCTTGGACAACCGACATGGCCGACTGGCGCGAGGACAAGACCCATCACGTCGGCGCGCCCTCGGCTCTGGTCATCCCGCCGCCCGTCATCCACACGAGCCGCGCCTGCGGTGCCGGGACCAACAAGCTCATCGATGTCTTCTGCCCGCCGCGCGAGGATTTCAGCGCCAAACCGGGTTGGGTGCTCAACGCCGCGGATTACCCGGTCGACCAAGACGCCTGACACAGCGTTCGCCAGGGACGTGTTGCGCCCCGCGCAATCGACCCTGGCTTTCCGATCGGCGCCGGCATCTGGCAAATACCAAAGCAGCCCACGGGCGGCACGGATCGCTGTCCGTCTGACTTGATCCCTCGATGCAATGGGACGCGTCGCCTTTCCGTCTTCGGATTCTTCGCCAAGAAGCGGACTACTCGTTAGTTACCTTCCTCATCGGCTTCGTGACCGGTCCGTCGGCAGAATTGACGTTCCGCCAGGGCGTCGTGCCCGTCAGGCCAGGCTGTCCAGCAACTGTTGGACTGCCGCGCGGTAGCCCGCAAAGATCGCGTCCCGTTCTCGGTGCTGTCCTTCCGTGACCATGTGTCGTCCTGCGGACCAGACATCGGTGACGACGTCATCCTTTGCGGCGAAGGCGAGGCCGTCGATCAGGGCGTGCCGCGACAGGGTGCACAACGCCGGGCGCTGGCTGTCGACCGCCACGAGGTCGGCAATGCGACCGGGGGCGATCTCTCCGCCGTTGCGGTCCAGGGCCTGCGCTCCACCCCGGGCCGCGCTTTGGTAGAGGAACTCTCCGACCGAGCCCTGTCCGGCGATCATCACGTTGCGGCCTGTGTCGCGCAGCCGCTGCGAGTATTCCAGCGTGCGCAACTCCTCTGTCAGCGAGATGTTGATATTGGAGTCCGAGCCAATTCCGAAGCGGCCACCGGCCGCGATGTACTCCGGGCCGTTAAACGGCCCGTCTCCGAGGTTGGCCTCCGTAATTGGGCAAAGCCCCGCGACGGCATGCGTCGCGGCCATGTCCCGCGTCTCGGCCGAAGTCATATGGGTCGCGTGGATCAGGCACCAGCGTTCATCGACCGGCTGGTTGTCGAGCAGCCAGGCCACCGGCCGCGCGCCAAGCCAGGCCTCGATGTCGCTGACTTCGCGCGGCTGTTCGGCGATGTGGATATGGATCGGCCCCTGACCGTGCACTCCGACGACACGGGCCAGGTCCTCGGGACAGGTGGCGCGCAGAGAATGGGGCGCGATGCCGATCCGCGCGTCGGTGGGCAGGCCGCGAAGGGCGGTTGCGGCGCGTTCCGTCAGGCGCAGGAACCTGTCGACGTCGTTGCCGAAGCGTCGCTGTCCGGCCGCCAGCTCCACCTGCCCCGCACCACCGAATGTGTACAGCACGGGCAGGTGTGTGAGACCGATCCCGGTGCGGGAGGCCGCGGCGAAGATCCGCTCCGACAGCTCGGCGATATTGTCGTAGGGTGCGCCGCCGGGCTGGTGGTGAACATAGTGGAACTCGCCCACGCTGGCATAACCGGCTTCCAGCATCTCGACGTGGACCTGCGCGGCGATGGCCTCGATCTGGTCGGGCGTCATGCGGTCCATGAAGCGATACATCAGGTCGCGCCATGTCCAGAAGCTGTCGCGCCCCGCCTGTCGGAATTCCGTCATCCCCGCCATGGCACGCTGGAAGGCATGGCTGTGCAGGTTGGCGAGCGCAGGCAAAAGCGTGTCGACGCAGGAGTCATCGGCTTCGGGCCGCACCTCTGTCTCCACCCGGACAATTGTCCCGCCTTCGACAGTCAACCGGACATCAGTAGCCCAGCCCTCAGCCAGGAGCGCCTGCTTTGCATGTATCACGACCTTATCTCCACGCTTATATATTTTATGTCTAGACATATAAACGGGGCAACGCTAGGAGAAAAGCAGAATTTGGAGGTATCCCGGATGACTGAAGCAACCAAGCTGATGACCAACCTGACCGCCGCCACGCTGGTCGGCGACGCCCCCTATGGATTGATCCAGGATGCTGCCATCGCGCTTGAAGGTGGGCGCATCCGCTGGGTCGGGCCGCGTGGCGACCTGCCGTCAGAGCTGGCCGGGGCCAAGGCCGTCGACATGGGCGGGCGGCTGGTTACACCGGGGTTGATCGACTGCCACACGCATCTTGTGCACGGTGGCAACCGTGCTGCGGAATTCGAGATGCGTCTGAACGGAGCAAGCTACGAAGAGGTCGCGCGCGCCGGGGGTGGCATCGTTTCCACCGTCAAGGCCACCCGGGAGGCTAGCGAAGACGCCTTGCTGCAAGATGCCCTGCGCCGGGTCGATACGTTGATCGCCGAAGGGGTGACCACGCTCGAGATCAAGTCGGGCTACGGGCTGGATGTCGAAACGGAACTCCGGATGCTGCGGGTGGCGCGTGCGGTCATGGCCAATCGACCGGTGCGGGTAAAGACATCTTTCCTGGGCGCCCACGCCGTCCCCGCAGAGTACATGGACCGCGCCGATGCCTATATCGACGAGGTCTGTATCCCTGCATTGCGGGACGCCCATGCCGAGGGGCTTGTCGATGCGGTCGATGGGTTCTGCGAAGGCATTGCCTTCTCGCCCGCGCAGATCGCGCGCGTTTTCGATGTCGCCCAAACATTGAATATCCCCGTGAAACTCCATGCCGAACAGCTGTCCAACCTTGGTGGTGCGGCGATGGCGGCAGGCTACGGCGCACTGTCTGCCGATCACATAGAATATCTCGACGAAGCCGGCGTGGCCGCAATGGCCAAGGCCGGTACGGTCGCAGTGCTGCTGCCCGGCGCCTTCTACACGCTTCACGAAACACAGATGCCGCCGGTGCAGGCCCTGCGCGATCATCATGTTCCCATCGCCCTGGCCACCGACGCCAACCCCGGCTCCTCGCCGCTGACGTCCTTGCTGCTGACCCTGAATATGGGCTGCACATTGTTCCGCCTGACACCGGAAGAGGCGCTGCGCGGCGCCACGGTAAACGCCGCCCGGGCGCTGGGGCTTTCCGATGTGGGGACCATCACGGCGGGGCAACGCGCCGAACTGGCGGTGTGGGATATCGCGCATCCCGCAGAGCTTTCCTATCGCATCGGTTTCAACCCACTGCATTCCCGCATTTTCGGAGACCTTGCATGACAAGCATGACCCTGACCCCCGGAGTCGCGACCTTGGTCGACTTGGCCCGGGTCTACCACGATGAAGCCAGCGTGCGGCTCGATCCGACCTGCCACGCCGGCGTCGCGCGCGCCGCGGCACGGATCGACGCGGCGGCCAATGGCGACGAGGCGGTCTATGGCGTGAACACCGGTTTCGGCAAGCTCGCCTCTGTCAAGATAGCGGCATCGGATACCGCGACCCTGCAACGGAACCTGATCCTGTCGCATTGCTGCGGCGTCGGTGCTCCGATCTCGCGGCGCCACGCGCGGTTGATGATGGCACTCAAGCTGCTGTCCCTCGGGCGCGGCGCCTCGGGCGTGCGGCCGGAACTGATCACGCTGATCGAAGAAATGCTGGCGCGCGGCGTCACACCGGTGATTCCGACCCAAGGCTCTGTCGGGGCCTCGGGCGATCTGGCGCCCCTCGCCCATATGGCCGCCGTCATGATGGGCCATGCCGAAGCCGAATACGAGGGAGAGACCCTGGCCGGTGGCGAGGCGCTGAAGCGCGCCGGGCTGACCCCGGTGGAACTGGGGGCCAAGGAAGGGCTGGCGCTGATCAACGGCACACAGTTTTCCACCGCCTTTGCGCTGGCAGGGCTGTTCGACGCCTGGCGGGCGATGCAAGCCGCGCTTGTGACCTCGGCCATGTCCACGGATGCGATCATGGGGTCGACCGCACCTCTGCAACCAGAGATCCACACCCTGCGCGGCCATTCCGGACAGATCGAGGCGGCGGCAACCATGCGTGCGCTTCTCGAAAACTCCGAGATCCGCGAGAGTCACCGCGAAGGCGACACCCGCGTGCAGGACCCCTATTGCATTCGCTGCCAACCGCAGGTGACGGGTGCCGCCATGGACATGCTGCGCATGGCCGGACGCACGTTGGAAATCGAGGCCAACGCCGCAACCGATAACCCACTTGTGCTGACCGAGGCCGGGCTGATCGTGTCGGGCGGAAATTTCCATGCCGAGCCGGTTGGCTTTGCAGCCGATATGATCGCGCTCGCGGTGGCCGAGATCGGGGCCATCGCACAGCGTCGCATCGCGCTGATCGTGGACCCGACGCTGAGCTTCGACCTGCCGCCGTTCCTGACGCCGAATCCGGGGCTGAACTCGGGCCTGATGATCGCCGAGGTGACGACGGCCGCCCTGATGAGCGAGAACAAGCATCTCGCCAATCCGTGCGTAACAGATTCGACCCCGACGTCGGCCAACCAGGAAGATCATGTCAGCATGGCGGCTCATGGCGCGGTGCGGCTCGGTCGGATGGTTGCCAACCTCGACCGCATCCTGGGCGTCGAACTGCTGTGTGCCGGTCAGGGCATCGAATTCCGTGCCCCTTTGCGGACGAGCGCTCCGCTGACGGCGGTGCTGGATCGGTTGCGCCAGACCGTCCCAGCACTGACCGACGACCGTTACATGGCCCCCGACCTGGAACGCGCAGCCGATCTGGTGCGCTCCGGCGCCTTGCAACAAGCTGCGCAAACGACAATGCCGGAGTTGGGCGCATGACCCCCGTCGAGATCACCCGCGGCGCAGGCCCCATCGTCCTTGGCCTGCCGCATACCGGAACCTGGGTGCCGGACGACGTGCTGAAGAGTCTGAACGACCGCGGACGCGGTCTGGACGACACGGATTGGCATATCCACACGCTCTACGACGACCTGCTTCCCGGCGTCACCACTGTGCGTGCCACTTTCCACCGCTATGTCATCGACGCCAACCGCGATCCCTCTGGGCAGAGCCTGTATCCCGGTCAGAACACCACCGGCCTCGTGCCGCTGACCGATTTTGACGGGCAGTCGATCTGGCACATGGAACCTTCCGAAGCCGACATCGAGGCTCGGCGGCTGGCGTTCCACGCGCCGTACCACGCCGCCTTGCAGGCCGAACTGGACCGGGTACGCGCCGAACATGGTGTTGCAATCCTCTACGATTGCCATTCGATCCGCAGCCACATCCCCTTCCTGTTCGACGGGATCCTGCCGGACTTCAACATCGGGACGAATTCGGGCGTAACTTGCGATCCGTCCATCGAAGCCGCGGTGACGGGCATCTGCGATCGTGCGGAAGGCTACACCTCGGTCCTCAACGGACGGTTCAAGGGCGGCTGGACCACGCGGCACTACGGCCGCCCCGCAGACGGCTATCACGCCATTCAGATGGAACTGGCGCAATCAACGCACCTGACCGCAGAAGCCCCGCCCTGGAGTCTCGACCCGGCCAAGGCCGAAAAGCTTCGCGTTCCCCTGTCCGAAATTCTGACATCACTGGCCGATCTGGCCCCGACCCTTGGAGGCAAACGATGACCAATCCTCGTCACAACATCCGCGACGTCTTTCCCGCCACCGGCCCCGAGATCACCGCGAAAAGCTGGCTGACCGAAGCGCCGATGCGGATGCTTATGAACAACCTGCACCCCGACGTGGCGGAAAACCCGCACGAACTGGTGGTCTATGGCGGGATCGGCCGCGCTGCGCGCACCTGGGCGGATTTTGACATGATCGTCGCCAGCCTCAAGGATCTGGAGGACGATCAGACGCTTCTGGTTCAATCCGGCAAGCCTGTTGGCGTCTTTCGCACCCACAAGGATGCGCCCCGCGTCCTCATCGCCAATTCGAACCTCGTTCCGAACTGGGCAAACTGGAAACATTTCAACGAGTTGGACAAGAAGGGCCTGGCAATGTACGGTCAGATGACCGCCGGCTCGTGGATCTATATCGGCTCTCAGGGCATCGTTCAGGGCACCTATGAAACCTTCGTCGAGGCCGGGCGTCAGCACTACGACGGCAATCTGACCGGGCGCTGGATCCTGACCGGGGGCCTTGGTGGCATGGGGGGCGCACAGCCGCTTGCCGCCGTCATGGCAGGGGCCTGCTGTCTTGCCGTTGAATGCGACGAGACCCGCGCCGATTTCCGCCTGCGCACCCGCTATGTGGATGCCAAGACTCACAGCCTCGATGAGGCGCTGGAGATGATCGACCGATGGACCAAGGCCGGCGAGGCCAAGTCCGTGGCCCTGATCGGCAACGCGGCGGATGTCTTTCCGGAGCTGGTCAAGCGTGGCGTGCGTCCCGATATCGTGACAGACCAGACCTCGGCCCACGACCCGATCCACGGCTACCTGCCGCAGGGCTGGACCGTCGCTGAATGGCGGCAAAAACAGGAAAGCGACCCGGAAGCCGTGGAAAAGGCCGCGCGCGCATCCATGAAGGTGCATGTGGCGGCGATGGTCGACTTCTGGAACGCCGGCGTGCCGACGCTGGATTACGGCAACAACATTCGGCAGGTGGCGCTGGAGGAAGGGCTGGAGAACGCCTTTGCCTTCCCCGGTTTCGTCCCAGCCTATATTCGCCCGCTGTTCTGCAAAGGCATCGGACCGTTCCGTTGGGCCGCACTGTCGGGTGACCCGGAAGATATCTACAAGACCGACGCCAAAGTGAAAGAGCTGGTGGATGACCCGCACCTGCACAACTGGCTTGACATGGCGCGCGAACGCATCAGCTTCCAGGGTCTGCCCGCGCGGATCTGCTGGGTTGGCCTGGGTGTGCGGCACAAGCTGGGTCTCGCCTTCAACGAGATGGTGCGCAACGGCGAACTGAAGGCCCCGGTCGTGATCGGCCGCGACCACCTCGACAGCGGCTCGGTCGCCTCGCCCAACCGCGAGACGGAGGCGATGAAGGACGGCAGCGACGCAGTATCCGACTGGCCGCTCCTGAACGCGCTGCTGAATACCGCTTCGGGCGCGACATGGGTTTCGTTGCACCACGGCGGGGGAGTCGGTATGGGCTTCAGCCAGCATTCCGGCATGGTGATCTGTTGCGATGGTTCCGAAGACGCTGATCGCCGGCTTGCCAACGTGCTGTGGAACGATCCGGCCACCGGCGTCATGCGCCACGCCGATGCAGGCTATGATATCGCCAAGGATTGCGCGAAGGAGCACGGGCTGAACCTGCCCGGCATCCTCTGACGCCAAACCCGCATCGCCGCGGTCAGCCGATCGCGGCGATGCTCAGTACTTCGTGGTCATTCTGTGGCCGCGCCGATGGGTCAGCCGAACCAGCGTGATCGCCTCACCCTGCAACCAGGTCGTGCGTTCGGTGCGAAACAAGGCATTGCCTGCAAAACAGCCCAGGTGATCGGCAAGATCCTGGGTCGCTTCGATAGCCATGAAGCTGATCTCGGCATTGGAGAATGGAATCTCCGACAAGAGCCACTCATTCGGGCCGCTTTTCGAAAAATCCGCCGTCAACACGCTGGGCACGATTTCGGGGTTTATCCAGCGCTCTTCGTGCTGGTAGGGGATCCCGTCTGCCCAATGCATACAAACGACACGCACCACTTGCTGGCCCTGCGCCAAGGACAAACGCCCCCTCAACCAGTCCGGCACCTCCTGCAGCGTCCGGTCGATCAGCGCATAGCGGTATTCCGCTCCTTGCGCCTCGATTTCCTCGCGTACGATCGGAATCGAAAACCTCGCCTGGCGGATCGGTGCCATCCGGACACGCGTGCCTGCCTTCCGTTTGCGCTCGATGATGCCCTCGTCCGCCAATTCGCGCATCGCTCGATTGACCGTGGCACGGGCGCAGCCGTATTTTTCCGCCAAGTCCATCTCGTTCGGCATCAGGCTGCCGGGTCGCATCACGCCACGCGCGATTTGATCGAGAAGGTCCGCTTTGACATCCTTGAAGGTCACGGTCATTGGCAATGCCCCTTTATCACTTCAGCCAATCTAACCAATAGACCAACCTAACTATCTGATCTTCGGGTATACAGATTACTGTAGACCTCGATAATGATATACATAATGAAATAAGAGTAGACAATAGGACCGGATCGTGTCGCCAATCCTGAAGATCATACTGTCCCGTCTGGCCATGGGTGTTCTGACGCTGCTGATCGTGAGCGTGCTGATCTTTTCAGCCATCGAACTGCTGCCCGGAGACATCGCGACGGAAACTCTTGGCCAGTCCGCCACGGAAGAAACCATCGCCGCGTTCCGGGAACGCTTCAACCTGAACGACCCGGTCCACCTGCGCTATCTCTATTGGCTGCGTGACGCGGTGCAAGGCGATTTCGGCGTGTCCCTTGCCAACCAGCGTCCGATCTCCGAACTGATTGCCGCACGCGCCGGGAACACCTTTTTCCTGGCTGCCTATGCCGCGTTGATCGCGGTACCGCTGGCGATCGTGCTGGGGATGATGGCCGCACTCTATCGAAACTCGGCCTTCGACAAAGGCGTATCGGGAGCCACTCTCGCCGCGATTTCCTTTCCCGAGTTTTTCGTGGCCTACATCCTCGTCCTGCTGTTTTCAGTCATCTTCGGCTGGTTTCCCAGTCTCGCCAACGTCGATGCGTCTACGGGGCTCGGTGAAAGGCTCTACCGCACCTTTCTGCCCGCTCTGACCCTGACGTTGATTGTGGTCGCGCACATGATGCGCATGACCCGCGCCGCGATCATCAACCTTCTGGCCCTACCCTATATCGAGATGGCGCATCTCAAGGGGATGCGGCGCTGGCGGGTCATAGCGGTGCATGCCCTCCCCAACGCCGTGGCACCGATCATCAACGTCGTCGCGCTGAACCTTGCCTATTTGGTGGTGGGTGTCGTTCTGGTCGAAGTGGTTTTTGTCTATCCGGGACTCGGGCAGCTTCTCGTGGATGCGGTGTCAAACCGCGATGTGCCGATCGTGCAGGCGGCCTGCCTGATCTTCGCGGCCACTTATATCCTGCTGAACATGACCGCCGACATTCTGTCGATTATCGCCAACCCCCGTCTTCTGCATCCGAGGTAACCGACATGACCAAGCTGATGACCAGACTGGGCGACGCCCCGCTGTCCGCTTGGATCGGGATCGTGATCGTCACGCTGATCGCCCTGACCGCAATTTTCGCACCGCTGCTTGCGCCCTTCCCCGAGGTTGAGGTCGTGGGTCCGCAATACAGCCCATGGGCGGCGCCCCATTACCTGGGCACGGATGCGCTGGGGCGGGATGTACTGTCACGAATGATCTATGGCGCGCGCAACACCGTAGGCATCGCGCTTCTGACCACGGCGCTGGCCTTTCTGCTGGGCGCAACCTTCGGATTGCTGGCGGCAACCCTGGGCGGCTGGTTCGACATGATCGCAAGCCGCGTGGTCGATGTGCTTATGGCCATCCCCGCGCTGATCTTCGCCCTACTGGTTCTGACGATCACGGGCACCTCCGTTTTTGCCCTTATCCTGGTGATCGCGGTGTTGGACAGCACCCGCGTCTACCGCCTGTCGCGTGCAGTGGCGCAGGGCATCCTGACGATGGACTATGTCGAAGTCGCCCGGATGCGCGGTGAAGGGCTGTTCTGGATCATACGGCGCGAGGTGCTGCCCAATGCCGCAGCACCGTTGATCGCCGAGTTCGGGCTGCGGTTCTGCTTTGTCTTCCTGTTCATCTCGGCCCTGTCCTTTTTGGGACTGGGGCTGCAACCGCCTATCGCGGACTGGGGCGCGATGGTGCGCGAAAGCGCCAAGCTGATCTCGTTCGCGGATTTTTCCACTTGGCAGACGGCCACCTTCGGATTGGCGCCGCTGCTGCCCGCGGGCGCCATTGCGCTGCTGACCGTATCCGTAAACCTGATTGTCGATTGGGTGCTGCATCTGGCCAGCGGCCTGGAGGATTGACCATGACAGACACGTCGGACCTTTTGCTCGATATCCGCGACCTGAAGATCGAGGGCCGTTCGGGCGGCGACTGGCAACCCATCGTCAAGGGGGTCGGCCTGACGCTGAAACGCGGAGAGATCCTGGGCCTGATCGGGGAAAGCGGCGCGGGCAAATCCACGCTGGGACTCGCGGCCATGGGCTATACCAAGTCCGGTTGCCGGATCGCCGGCGGATCGGTGAAACTCGACGGGCAAGAGCTTGTCGGCGCTCCCGCCGAACGCCTGCGCCAGTTGCGCGGTAAGAGGATCGCCTATGTGGCGCAATCCGCGGCGGCCGCCTTCAACCCGGCATACCGCCTGATCCGGCAATACAGCGAAGCCCCGGTAAAGCACAATGTCATGTCCCGGCAGGAGGCCGAACGCGATGCGATCGCGCTATACCGCGAGATGCAATTGCCCAATCCGGACGAAATCGGGTTCCGCTATCCCCATCAGGTCTCGGGCGGACAGTTGCAGCGGGCAATGACCGCAATGGCCATGTCCTGTCGCCCGGACCTGATCATCTTCGACGAACCGACGACAGCTCTGGACGTGACCACACAGATCGAAGTTCTGGCCGCCATCCGAAAGGTGGTTCGCGAACATCACACAGCGGCGATCTACATCACGCACGACCTTGCCGTGGTCGCGCAAATGGCAGACCGGGTCAAAGTGCTGCTCAGGGGTGACGAGGTCGAAGAGGCCGAGACAAGGGCGATGCTCTCTGACCCGCGTGAAGACTACACGCGGTCGCTCTGGGCCGTCCGGGATTTCCGCCGCGCTCCGAAATCCCCGGTTCCCGAAGCCGGCCCAATCCTGAAGATACGCGGAGTAGATGCGTCCTATGGCACGCACAAGGTCCTGGAAGGAATCGACCTTGCCGTCGACCGCGGCCAGACGATGGCCGTCGTCGGAGAGAGCGGCTCCGGCAAATCGACCCTCGCCCGGGTGATCATGGGTTTGCTGTCTCCCGATGCAGGCGACGTCGATCTGGAAGGCGCGGCGCTGCCTCCGCTCAACCGCCAACGGCCGAAGGACGTCCAGCGCCGGGTCCAGATGATCCACCAGATGGCCGACACCGCGTTGAACCCGAAGCATCGCATCCGCGAAGTGCTTGGCCGCCCGCTGGAGTTCTTCCTGGGCATGAAGGGCGCGGCCAAGGAAGCACGCATCCGGGAGCTGCTCTCGTTGATCGAACTCGACCCCGACGCCTTCATCGACCGCTTTCCATCGGAGCTGTCCGGCGGCCAGAAACAGCGGGTCTGCATCGCGCGCGCACTGGCTGCCGAGCCGGACTTCATCATCTGCGATGAGGTGACTTCGGCGCTGGACCAGATCGTCGCCGAAGGCATCCTGCGCCTTCTCGACCGGCTGCAGCGCGAAATGGGGCTGACCTATCTGTTCATCACCCACGACCTCGCCACCGTTCGGTCAATTGCCGACTGGGTTGTCGTGATGCAGAAGGGGCGGATCGTCGAACAAGGTCCAAAGGACGAGATGTTCCAGCCGCCACACCACCCCTATACAGAACTTCTGCTGTCGTCGGTTCCCGAAATGGATCCGGACTGGCTGGACGGTGTCCTCAACGAAAGACGCGCGGCCGAGTAACGGCCGCGCGACGGTTCTTTCGGATTGTCTGGTCTTCAGATGTCAACGACGACGCGGCCTTCGGGCCGCGCACAGCAGATCAGGACTTCTCCCGCATCCGGGGCCTGCAGCGGCTCTTCGACATAAGACACCTTGCCCTCCACGAGGGTGCAGCGGCAGGTGTTGCAGATGCCCGAACGGCAGGAAAACGCTGGTTCGAGCCCGGCTTCCTCAGCCAGTTCGAGAATGGTCCGGGTATCGCTGCCCATGTCTGCGGATGCACCGGATTTCGAGAAGACGACCGTGTTTGCGCCTTTCGGGGCTTCGTCGCTTTCGGCGGCCATCGGCACGGTGGCTTCTGTCACGGCCCAAGCGTCCGGATCGGTCAGATTGACCAGGTTCGCAAGCGCCTTTGGCGCGCTGACAGCCGCTTTTGCCGCAGGCGCTCGTTCCGCCGCCATCTTTTCCAGCGAGGTCGCGGTGCCGAAGAATTCGTAGGACACACGGGACCGGGCAATGCCGAGGTCCGACAATAAACGGTACATCGCCACCATGAAGGGTGTCGGCCCGCACATGTAGACCTCGTAGTCGTCCAGCGGCAGCAGCGATTGCAACAGCACCTTGTCGATCAGTCCCTCACTGTCGAAACGGCGCTCTGCCCGGTCGCGATCCGTGGGCTGGCGATGCGCCACATGCAACGTGATCCGGCCATCGGAAGCGTCAGAAAGGGCGCGCAACTCATCGCCCAGGGCCTGAACATCGCCGTTTTCGCAGGCATGGAAGATCCAGACCCGCCGCTTGCTGCGGGCCAGCACCTTTGCCATCGCCAGAAGCGGGGTCAGCCCCACACCGCCAGCCAGCAGCAGAACCGGACGCTCGCTTTGCTGATCCAGGACAAAGCCGCCGCGCGGCGGGGCGATCTCGATCTCCTCGCTTTCCTGAACATGGTCGTGCAGCCAGCACGACCCGACCCCGTCCGGCACCTCGCTGCCATCGGGTGCGCATTCCCGTTTGACGGAGATGCGGTGGAAATCGTCCTGCTGCACGTCGCCCGACAGCGAATAGGTCTTGAGGACCGATCCCTCGTCGGTCGGCACCCGTAGGGTCAGGTATTGCCCGGGCTGCGCCTGCCAGAGCGGGCCGCCGTCGATTGGCTTTAGATGAAACGAGGTAATGATCTCGCTTTCACGCACCCGGGCGATGACCCGGAATTTGCGGAACGCATCAGCCATGTCACGCGTCCATCTTGGCGTCGACCATCCGCTCTTCGGCGATCATCGCCTCAAGCTGACGGCGGAAGCGCAACTGACCCGCGTCGATGCTCAGGTCGATATGGGGCGATTGCTTTTCGGTCATGCCGATCTGGACCTCGTGCAGGACGGCGCGATCCTCTTCAAAGGCACCGCGCACATCGGCGGCCATCATTTTCGACAGCTCTTCGTCATCGGGGCGGACATTGCGCAGCTGGAACCAGTAATAGCGCGTTTCCGTTTCCGAGGTCGGCGTCATGAAATTGTAGCTGTCCATGACAAAGGTCTTTTCGTGCAGCGGCCCGTCCGGCCCGCCCGTCCCCGCCGGGGTAAAGACCGCGCGGATCAGCGCGTGCGAGGGATACCGCACCTCGTAATGCTGGAGGCGGTCGCAATTGCCCTCGAACTCCACCACCTTCTTGTAGAAGGGTGCGGGTTCGTGATCCATCATCCAGCGATGCACGATCACGCCGTTTTCCGTCTTGGTGACGCGCAGCGGCGTGTCCTTGGTCGCGGGCGCGGCGAACGAGCTTTCGTGCACCCAGGCCACATGGCTGGGATCCAGCAGGTTATCGCACATCAGCAGGTAGTTGCACTCGAGCTCCATCGCATCGCCGGAATTGATGCCCCAGTCGGGACTGTCGAAATTCGGGATGTCGATGATTTCCTCTGGGTCAGCCATGGCGGCGTTGCCCATCCAGATCCAGACAAGCCCGTATTTCTCGTGGACGGGATAGGGCCGCACTTTCGCCGCCGAGGGGATGCGGCCGCCTCCGGGCGCCCAGACGCATTGACCGGCGCAATCGAATGTCAGACCGTGATAGCCGCATTCGACCGTATTTCCCTTGATCCGCCCCTTGGAAAGCGGCAGCTTGCGGTGCGGGCAGGCGTCTTCCAGCGCGATGACTTCATTCTCTTCGGTGCGGAAGACACAGATCTTTTCACCCAGTACCTTGATCTGCTGGAGATCCCGCGTAACCTCGGCGCTCCAGGCAGCGACATACCATGCATTGCGTAGAAACATTGGCGACCTCGTCCATTAGATTGGCGTTATTCGCAATATGTCTGATCAAGAGGCCAATAACAGGCAGAAATGATCGAGGATACTTTAGATATCCTGCATGTCGGTCGAGACATCACGGCCCATTGCCATCAACCAGTTCAGAAATTCTCGTGCTTTGGGCTGATGCAACGTCGTCTCGCCCCAGCAGACATAATACGGTTCGGGCATCGGCAAGCTGTCCTCCGCTAGCCGCACCAGCCGCCCGAGTTCCAGGTCGAAACGGGCAAAGGACTGCTGCGCGAGGACAACGCCCTGTCCACCAGCCGCCGCCTCGAGTGCGGAACTCGACAACGAGTGCACCGCCACCGGTTTGAAGGCGGCTTCCTCTAGCCCGTGCGCCGAAAACCAGTCGGCCCAGCGTGGAACCGTGCGGTAGGCCGGGCCCCAGTCGATATCAATCAAGGGCATGTGAAGCAGGCCCTCGACGGACCGCGCCTCGGGATGTTCTTTCAGCAGGGCCGGCGAACAGGCGGGGAAGCAAACATCCGTGAACAGTTTCCGGGCATGGGGAAATCTCTGCGCGATGTTACCGTATGTCAGCCGGAACATTTCGGCCGTCATGTCGGGGTCAGGTTCAAGATGTGTTGCCTCCAGACGCAGCGGCACGTCGCCGAGATGGGACTGGATGTCGTGCAATAGCGGGTTGAGCCATTTCAGTAGCAGCGTCGGCAGGCCCGATACCTTCAGGTCCGCCCCCATCTTGGCACGCTGAACCAGGGTCTGGGCCATTCGCAAACGGTCGAAACCCTCGGTGACCAGCCGGTGATAGGCCAGCGCCTCGTCTGACAGCGCCGCGCGCCGACCGTCCTTGTTGATCACCTTCATCGACAGGTATTCTTCGAGCACCTTGAGTTGCTGACTGATCGCACCGGATGTTACACCAAGCTCCTGCGCAGCCCCGCCAACAGATCCAAGACGTCCGAAAGCCTCGAATGCCTGCAAGGCGCGCAAAGGGGGCAGATAGGATTTCACTATGGTCTTCCTCCAGAAGAATCCGACTCATGTTAGCTGCACTACACAGTATGACAGGAATACTGAGTTGTCCCGGCCTTATGTCACCTCATACGATATTATGAATAGACATATTGACGGACGCAGATCCAAAACCTTCTCTGCAGGGAGAGAAAAATGACCACATCCATCCACCGACGCACATTGCTTCAGAGTGCAGCGGCCGTCGGCACGCTGGGCCTTCTCGGTCTTCACGGCCAGCCCGTGCAGGCGCAGTCCACGCCAAAACAGGGGGGAACTTTCCGCCTTGCTATCAATGACTTCGACAGCGGCGAAACGCTGGATCCGCAGGTCAACGAAAGCAAATTCATGCAGAATTTGCAATACCAGATCCGCAATGCGCTGATCGAAGTCGGACCAGGCGGCGTACTGATGCCGGAACTGGCAACCGAATGGTCGAGCAATGATGATTCGACGGTCTGGACCTTCAAGTTGCGCGAAGGGGTTGAATTCCACAATGGCCAGCCCTTCACCGCCGAAGACGCGGTCTTCTCGGTGAATCTGCACCGTGGCGAAAAGACCATCTCGGTGGTCAAGGCGCTGATGGCCGGCGTGACCGATGTCAAGGCCACCGGCCCGCACGAGATGACCATCACGCTGGAAGGCCCGAACAGCGGCTTCCCGGCCGTCCTGTCCATGGCAGCCACGATCGTGGTACCGGCGGGCACCACGAATTTCGACGAAGGTATCGGAACCGGCGGCTACATCCTGGAAAGCTACGAACCCGGCGTGAAGGCGCGGGTGACGAAGAACCCGAACTACTGGAAAGAGGGCCGGGCGCATTTCGACGCGGTGGAAATCCTGGCGATCCGGGACGTGAACGCACGCACCACTGCGCTGCGCACCGGCGAGGTCGACGCGATGAACGCTGTCGATGCCACCACCGCCCAGCTGATCAAGGCGATGCCCGGGATCGACCTGATCCAGGTGCAGGGCAAGATGCACTACTGCTTCAGCATGAACTTGTCCGAAACCCCCTATCAGGACCCCGACGTGCGTCTTGCCATGAAACTGGCGATCGACCGCGAGGACATGGTGAACAAGATCCTCGGCGGTTTCGGATCGGTCGCCAACGATCAGCCGATCTCGAGCGCCTACCCGAACCACAATCCCACTCTGCCGCAACACAGCTACGACCCGGAACAGGCCCGGGCGCTGATGAAGAAAGCGGGTGTCGAAGGTCACAAGCACGTCCTGCACGCATCTGAGACGCCGTTTGCGGGCGCGGTGGATGCCGCGCAGCTTTTCAGCCGGCACGCCGCGGCTGCGGGCATCGACATCGAGGTATCGCGCGAACCCGAGGACGGCTACTGGTCCAACATCTGGGGCAAGACGCCGTTTTTTGCTTCGCGCTGGTCGGGCCGCGCCAACGAAGACCTGATGCTGACGCAGGCCTATTCGCGCGCCAGCCTGGGCAGCTGGAACGCGACCCACTGGGACAACGACGCCTTCAACACTGCGCTGATCGCCGCGCGGGGTGAAAAGGACGAGGCCAAGCGCAAGGAGCTGTACTGGGAATGCCAGCGCCTCATCCACGAAGACGGCGGCATGATTGCGCCGATCTGGGCTGACATTCTCGATGCGAAGTCGAGCAAGGTCGCCACAGGCGATCAGGTCGCCAGTGATTGGGACATGGACGGCAACCGCGCATCCGAGCGTTGGTGGTTCGCCGCCTGATCCCGACCGGCGGGCCGCCACTCCCCGGCCCGCCACCCCATTGCAAGCGAGGACAGATGACACAGCCCGCCCGCCCGCACGACACGGTTCTCTCCGCTCTCGCACCGGTCTTCGGTGACAGGCTGTCCACGACCCAGGCGGTCCGGGACCAGCATACGGCGCTGGAAAGCTGGTTGCCGCCCGATGCGCCCGATGCCGTCGTCATGGTGCGCAGCACCGAAGAGGTGGCCGAGGTGCTGAAGCTGTGCAACGCGCATGGCGTGCCCGTCGTGCCCTTCGGCGCGGGGTCGTCAATGGAAGGCCAGGTCAACGCGCCGCAGGGCGGGATCAGCCTGGATCTGTCGGGCATGGACAAGGTGCTGTCCGTCAATGCCGAAGACATGGATTGCACCGTGCAATGCGGCGTCATCCGGCAGCGCCTGAACGAGGATCTGCGCGCATCCGGCCTGTTCTTTCCCGTGGACCTTGGCGCCCATGCGACTCTGGGCGGCATGGCGGCGACCCGTGCCTCGGGCACGACGACCGTGCGCTACGGCTCGATGCGCGAACTGGTTCTGGGTCTGACCGTGGTGCTGCCGGATGGCCGCATCGTGAGGACCGGCGGCAGGGCCCGCAAATCGGCGGCTGGCTATGACCTGACCCATCTTTTCGTCGGCGCAGAGGGCACGCTTGGCGTCATCACCGAACTGACCCTGCGGCTGGCGGGCGTCCCCGAGGCGACCAGCACCCTGATGTGCAGCTTCGACAATATCGGTGCGGCGACTGCCGCCGTGGTCACTGCGCTGCAATTCGGGCTTTGCCTGAACCGGATAGAACTGGCGGACGCCGTTCAGATGGCCGCGATCAATGCTCATGGCGGGTCGACCCTGCCCGAAGCCCCGACGTTGTGGATCGAGCTGGCGGGGTCGGCAGCCACGGTGGACCATGATGCCGACGTACTGCGGGACCTGGTTCAGGACGCCGGCGCCACCGGCATGGAGCAAGCCAAGAACGCGGAGGCCGCCGCCGCGCTCTGGCGCATCCGGCATTCGGCGCTCTACGCCTCCCGTGCGCTGCGGCCCGGGATCAAGGGCCTGTCGACTGACGTTTGCGTCCCGGTCTCCGCCCTGCCCGCCTGCATCGAGGGCATCACGGAGGTGGTCCGGTCGACCAGCATCCAAGCGCCCCTGATTGGCCATGTGGGCGACGGCAACTTTCACATGGTGCTGCTGTTCGACCCCGAAGACCCCAACGAAACTGCCGAGGCACGCCATATCAATAGCAAGTTGATCGAGCTGGCCCTGTCTCTTGGTGGCACCTCGACCGGTGAGCATGGCGTTGGGCTGGGAAAGAAAGGCTACATGGCCGCTGAACACGGCACCGCGCTGGACCTGATGCGCGATCTCAAACGCTGTATCGATCCGGCCAATATCATGAATCCCGGCAAGATCTTCGATCTGTGACCAAAGGAACGCCAATGAACCCCGACCTGATCCGCCCCGAGATCGCGGCCCTGCCGACTTATAACGCCGGTCTCGCACTCGACCGGTTCCGCGCGCATTACGGCATCGACTGCCAGGCCAAACTGGACAGCAACGAGAACCCCGCGGGCCCCTGCCCGGGTGTCGTGGAGGCGATCCGCGAAGAAGCCACGGGCATTTCTCGATATCCGGATGCGGGCAACGCCGACCTGCGCGGGGACCTTGCCGACGCGACCGGCGCATCCCCCGACCGGATCATTGTCGGCAACGGGTCCGAGGACCTGATCGGCGCACTTTTTCGCACGGTGCTGCGCCCCGGCGATCATGTCGTCACGATCTGCCCCAGTTTCGGCCTGCATGAATTCGGCGCGCTGGCCTGCGGCGCCCATGTCACCAAGGTGCCTTTCGAAGCGGACTGGTCCTTCCCGATCGACGGCTTGATCCACGCGATGTCCAAAGAGGCCCCGCGCGTGCTGATCTTTTCCTCGCCCAGCAACCCGGCCGGACCGGCAATTTCGCCGTCAGACTTCGACGCTGTCCTGAAGGCGACACCGCCCGAGACACTGGTTGTCTTCGACGAAGCCTATCTGGAATACCTCGACGCCGACGCCCGGTTCGATGCCATGGGCCGGCTGGCGGCCGGACCCAACCCGTGGATCGTGCTGCGTACGTTTTCCAAGGCCTACGGCCTTGCCGGGATACGGGTCGGCTATGGCATCGCCTGCGCCCCAGAACTCGTCGCGCAGATGATGAAGGCCCGCAATCCGTTTGGCGTCAATGCGCTGGCGGTCGCCGCCGCGCGGGCAGCGCTGCGCGATCCCGACTACCTCGCCCAGTCGGTGCAATCCGCCATCGAGGGCCGCGCTGCCCTGACCGCCGGACTGACGCAAACTGGCTTTGCCTGCGCCCCGAGCCAGACCAACTTCGTGTTCTTCGATACCGGGCAGACGGCCACCGAATTCGCCGAAGCCCTGCGTCACAAGGGTGTGCTGATCAAGCCCTGGCTCGAACAGCCTTACACCAGCTGGGCCCGGGTGACGGTCGGTACGGCATGGGAAAACCAGTATTTCCTGGACGCGGTCGCATCCATGCGTTGCCCCGCCTGACGGCAACCAGGCCAGCCTGCCAGCCCGTGTCCAAATCATGGGCCGGCAGATCCAGGTGCACGGGCCTTGTGCCGGGCCGCCCGGCCCGGAAAGGACGGTCGGGTGCGACCGTCACGCCAGCCGCACCACCACGCAACGCCCCTTCTGCCCGACGTCGATGCAACCTCCCTGCCCCAACCCGAAGGCCCCGCACGGCAACGCGTCTTCTGCCAATGTGACACGTCCGTCCATGCACAGAACCCCGGTCTGCCCCGGGCCACTTTCGATCATTGCCGGACCGTCGATCACCTCGACCGACGCCTTCACATACCGGGGATCGTAGATCAGGTTCAGATTGCGCACTGGTCCATTTACCATGTGGCTGTCGACTGGCGCATCGCCGGAAAAGGTCAACGGCCGGAACGGTCGTGCCCGAAGCACGCCCCCCGGCGCGTGCAGGTCCAGCCCTTCCCCCTCGATCACCGTCAGGATCCGGGTCTGCCCCTCGAAGGCCGAAAAGGACCCATCCGTCGAGACTTCGGCGATGCTGATGCGCCACCGCCATGGCTCGCCCTCGTCGCGCAGGATCTCGTGCGTGACGCCGCCGCCGTTCTTCCAGGCCGTCGTTTTGAAGTCATCGGGCGTCACGATGCGGAACATGACGGGGCGCTCCTTTGTTTTCGGCCGGGGCTGATGCGCTGGCGCGGGGTCCGGGGTCGTAAGTGAAATGCCTGCCCCTGAGAAAGAAGCAAGCAAGGCGTCCGGGTGCGTTCAGGTTTCCGGCGGCGGGGTCGCGGCGGGCGCGCCCATGGTCTTGGCCATCTCCGGCCCGCCATATCCCGCGATCATCGCATCCTGATCGGCAAACGCCAGAGCGTTCACCTCGGCCGGGTCGCAGATCGCGTAAAGCTCGTCCATGAGATCGGCGAGCACGTTTGCGCAGGCGGGATCGGCGGCACGGTCGGTCGTCTCTTCCGGGTCGGCCTCCAGATCGAAGAGTTCCGGCTCGAAGCCTTGGTAGTGGATCAGCTTCCACCGCCCCTTGCGCAGCATGAAGGCCCCGGAGACCGCCCCGATGGCGTGATACTCCGAGAAAATGACGCGTTCCGGCTTTTCCGGGCGCTCGGCGATGTCGTAGAGGCTCTCGCCGGGGCGCTTTCCTTCCAGGGTTGCGTCGAAATGATCGATGATGGTCTCTGAGATGTCCAGCAGGCTGACGGGTGTGGCGCAGGTGCCGGGCGTGATGCCGGGTCCTGCGACAATGAGGGGCACGGCGACCGATTCCTCGTACATGTTGCCTTTGCCCCAAAGCCCGCGCGCCCCGACGTTGTCGCCGTGGTCCGAACTGTAAATCACCGTCGTGTCCTCAAGTTGACCATTGGCCTCGAGCGCATCCATCAACTTGCCGATGTTGTCGTCCAGGAAAGTGCACAGCGCAAAGTAGCAGGCCGCCGCCAGCCGCCGTTCGTCATGGTCGCGGAAACCGTTGTCGACGATCAGCGCGCTGTTCTGCTTGTCGACCCATGGGTGGTTCTCGAACCCGTCCATCGTGTGCAGCTTGAAGGGCGGCAGGCTGTCGAGCGGGTACATGTCGAGGTATTCCTGCGGCACGATCAGCGGGAAATGCGGCGCGACGAGGCCCACATAGAGGCACCAGGGATCGGGGCGCGTTGCGGCGTCCTTCAGCCAGTCCGCCGTCCGGGAGACGACCGCCCTGTCGTATCGGGTATAGTTGCTGTCACCGGGGCCGATGTATGGGCCGAGCATTCGGACATCCTTGTTCACGCGCTCTTCTTCCCGGCGCATGGAGGCCCAGACCATACCGACACCGTCGGCGACCTGCATCGGGATATGCTCCACGTCGAAGCCCGCCGGGTCTTCGTTGCTGCGGTAGTGCAGCTTGCCGATGGATTCGACGCGGACGCCTTTTGCCTGCAACGCGTGACCCCAGCCGCGCGGTTCACCGGCGTAGGGCATGGCGTTGTCCCAGAGCCGGATGTCGTGCACGTGGCGCCCGGTGGCAAAGGCCGCGCGGGCCGGCACACAGATCGGACAGGGCGTGTAGGCATCAGTGAACCGGATGCCCCGCGCGGCCAGCCGGTCGAGGTTGGGCGTCTTGACCAGCGGGTGCCCGGCGCAGGACAGCGCCCGCGCCTGGTGTTCATCCGAAAGGATCACGAGAAGATTTTTTGATCGGGTCATGTGTCCAGTCCATCGGGGAGTTCAGAGACCTCGGCAGCGCGGGTCAGTTTCAGCAGCATGGTGCGGATGACATTACGCTCGTCTTCCGAAAGCGCCTGCATCAGGAATGCGTTGCGGGCGTCGAGAACCGGCGCCAGCCGGTGCAGCGTTTCGCGCCCCGCCTCGGTAAGGGACAGACAAAACTGGCGTCCGTCCCGGGGGTGCGTCGACAGCGACACGAGGCCCCGTGCCTGCAGCTGGTTCACGGTTTTGGAAAACTGGCTCTTGTCGAAACCGAGCACCTTGCGAAGCGCGGTCGACCCCTCGGCCACGCCCAGGCCTACGACGCGAATGATGCGCCATTGCGGCAGCGTCAGATCGCTGTGGCGCGCGATCAGGGCGCGGCCCTGCGCGGAGAGCTTCTGTTCCAACTGATGAATCAGGAAGCTCACCGGAAAGGCGTCCCGGACCCGGGAGGCCGCCGTCGTGTCGTCGTTTTGCGTGCCCATGCCGCACCACCTTTCTGCGGACTTTGCTGCACCAATCTGGTGGATAATTCAACCAAATAACCTGCCGTTCTTCCGGGGGAGTGGGCAAAACTCGGGGGTGTATGTGTATGCTGGTGGTTCATTAAGCGGGGAACTGCCATGGACGTGCGGATTATTTTCGAGACGACCGTGAGAACGGAACCACGAAGAGGCGTCGTCTCGGTCGTTTGTCCCGCCTGTTTCGGCATGCGCAACCTGAGGGGCTCAGGTTGTTGCTCGAAGATGCCAAGACGATCCTGGGACAATTGCAGAATGCGATGCTGCTCGACCAGATCGAGGAAATTTCCGAAGCCGGCGAGATCTGTCCTGACTGCGGCACGGTGCGAGCCATCCATGATGATCGGTCGAGGGTGCTGGACAGGCACTTCGGCAGGTTTCGTATAAAGGCTCCGCGCATTCGCCGCTGGGCCTGCAATGGCAAATCCAACGTCGCCCTGGGCGGGCCGCTTTCGCCTCTCGCTCACTTTTCCCGGATCGGTCGCCCCCGGAACTGCGGCGCCTTCAGTCCGAACTTGGAGCGCGCCATTCCTTCCGGGAAGCGGCGCGTATCCTGGAAACTTTCCTGCCGTGTGCGAACAAGGCCGAATTCGCCAAGGTGCTGGCGCGCGAGGTCGACGTAGAGCTACGCGCCGCATGCATATGTTGAGTGCTGCGCCCGGTTGGTCGTCTAGAGATGCCGCCGTTGAACAGCCCGCATAGACTGCTCCAACAATTCGGTGGATTGCTGTCCGAACATCCGAAAATACCTGTCGTTCTTTGGGCCTATGCCATGTTCTGCGCTGAACGAGCCGCCGAAAGCCCGCACCGCCTGATCCATGACGCAATCGCGCAAGCTGCGTTCGAACTCATCGTCAAGTGGGCCGTCCCTCTTGACGAGGTTGAAGTGCAAGCCTCCGTCGCCCAAATGGCCAAAATCGCAGATTTCGACCATCGGAAAGTTCTGCGCAAGCAGCCCAGTCATGGCGGTCCGAAAGGCGATGACCTTGTCGCGTGTAAACCCAAGGTCGAAGGCAATCAACGGACCCGCGGCCTTGACCCCCTCGGACAAGGCGTGGCGCAAGGCCCAGATTTCCTGCGGGCGCCCAAAGAAGGCATCCGCGACCGGCGCATCCGCAAGGTCCCAAGCCTCGGCCAGCACGGCTTCGAGAACGTCCTGGAGCGGCGTATCCCAAGGTGCGCTCGTCGGACGCGACAGTTCGATCAACAGCGCCGTTTCGGGAATTTCCCCCCGTGGGAACGGGTTCTTCAGCGACGCGGCGTGGCGAAACGCATACCCCATTGCAGCGCGCGACATGAACTCGAACGCAGACAAAAGCGGCCCGGCGCGGGTTTCCAGATGCCGCAGAAGGGTCAGCATCGCCTCATCGCTGCTTGGAATGACAAGTGCGGTCGCCTGCTCCGCCACCACCGGTTCGAGGTTGAGGATCGCCTCCGTGATCGTACCGAACCAGCCGGAGGACCCGATATGCAGATGCTTCCAGTCCGGGCCGGTATTGTCCTTTCGCACCGGCGACCCCAGCCGCAGCACCTCGCCATCGTCCAGAACGACGGTCAGGCCCAGCGTGTTGCGCCGCACATCCCCGTAGCGCAGGAAACGGCCGCCGCCGGTATTGGTTGCCACCATTCCGCCGATCATCGGGTCCGACCCAAGGTCGATGGGAAAGAACAGCCCATGTTCCGCCAGCCGGTCATTGACCTCGGACAGCCGGAACCCCGCGCTGACCCGAAGCGACCGATTGGCCAGGTCCAGTTCAAACGTCTCGCGCAGGCGCGACAGGCTGAGCACCGCCGTATCGCCGACATCATCAGGCACAGAGGCGCCGACCAGCCCGGTATTGCCGGATTGGGCGACAAACGGCCTGCCCGCCCGACCACAATGGCGAATGCAGTCCGCCACCTGATCCGTCGTTTCCGGCAGGAACACCACGGGGCTACGGCCAACCTCGCCGCGCACGCCCTGAAGATAGGCCGCCATATCCTGCGGTTCGGTCAGCGTCCTTATCCCGGCGGGCCCCGTCATGCGGCGCTGACCTTCAACTGGTTCAGGGCCGCGGCCAGCGAGTCCGATTGCATCGCCTCGTACAGCGCGAATTCGTCGGCGACCGACTTGCCGAGCGCAGCCTCGAAGCTGGCACGGTTGGAGGCGGCCTGCGTCTCGCTCCGGGCCTCGTCCCCGAGGTTGGATTGAAAGATCCCCGCCGCGCTGACCGGCAGGAAGTCCTCGTAGATGATCGGGCTCAGCGTCAGGGCGCCCGCGTCCAGCAGCGCCGACACATCCGTACCCGTCGCGGGCGCTTCGCCCCGGCCGTATTTGAAATAGGCCAGCCCCTGATCGTGCAGGTCGCGCCAAGTGTCGGGGAAGGCGGCAAAGACCTCTTGCAGTTTCGCGACGTACTCTTCGGCGTTCGAGCCATCCGCCGCCGGGAGGATCGCGGCACGCACCTCGGCCAGCAATTGATCATACAGCGCCCGGCCCTTGGGCGTCAGCGCCGCGCCGCGTTGTTCGATCTCACCAAAGCGGGCGGTGTGGTGCCCCTCTGTCCAGCCCGCCCCCTCGGGAAAGCGCACGGCCTCGTTCAGCGCCTTGAAGGCCGTTTGCCGCAGCAGGATCGGGCAGCTGCGGCGCGGCGGGCCTTCGACGACGGCCTTGGCGGGCAGGCCCCGGGCGACCATACCCGCCTGTGCCGCGTCGATATCCAGCGTGCGCGGCGTCAGATGGTTGATGTGCGGCCCCTTGAACGACACCACGTCGGCGATCAGCCGGTGCGCGTCGATCAGCGCACCAAAGGTCGCGGCATCGACACAGGCGTCCGAATGCCAGCGGAAGGTTTCCAGCACCTCGGCAACGAAGCGTTTCGCGTCGGCCTCGTCCAGCCCGCCCTGTGCCTCGGCCTTTTCGGTCAGCGCGACGGCACCGTCGGTAAAGATCTTGCGGCGCGCCAGCGTCTCGGCGGCCTTTTGGCGCAGGGCCTCGTCCGCGATCAGTTCCAGCCGCAGGAGCGAGGTGAACACCCGGAAGGGATTTTCCGCCAGATCCGCCCGCGCGACGGGGCGGAAGGCGGTGGAATGGACCGGAACAGAGGCAATCGACAGGTCGTAATAGCCCACCGGCTCCATGCCCATCACGGCAAAGACGCGCGCCATCATGGCCAGTTCGGCCTCGGTGCCCAGCCGGATCGCGCCGTGGCGTTCGGCGCTGATGCGCGCGGTGTCCTCGCCCGGGGTCAGCGCCAGCGTGTTGCCGGACCTGTCCAGCACCCCGGCATTCACCTCTTCGACGATCTCGACCAATGTCCCGTAGGCCGGAACCTCCTTGCGGTACATCAGCGACATGGCAGCCGAGAAATCGGCACGGATCTTGTTTGCGGATACTTTCATGGGTTCGGTCCCTTGGCGCCTAGAAGCGCCCGTTTGCAAAATGGGTCAGTGTTGCACCCAGCTCGTAGTAAAGCCCCTTGGCGGAGGCGTGTTTTTCAGCCAGCGGATCGACAAGGCCCAGCGGCAGATCGCCGGTGCCAAGCGCCCAGCCCGCCGCCGCCTTGCCAAAGACCGTGCCGGGCCCGATACCCCGCCCGCTATAGCCGAGGATCGAGATGCCGTTGCGGCCCCGGCGTTCCACGCGGGGCAGGTAGGTGCCGGTCATGGCGATGCGCCCCGTCCAGTCCTGCTCGAACGGGATGCCCGCAAGCTGCGGGAACAGCTTTGCCAGTTTCCGTTCGGCCCAGCCGCGATGCAGCGCCCCGCCAAAGCCGTCGAGGTTGCCGAGCGCGCCAAAGATCATCCGACCGGACTGATCCAGCCGGAAAGACGACATGACAAGCGCCGTGTCCCAGCACCCCTCACCGCCGCCCAGGATGTCGCGCCGGAGGTCCTGTGGCAGGGGGGGCGTCGCCAGCTGAAAGAAATGCGCCGGGATCACGGCATTGTCGTCTGCGGCCCCGATGCCATAGCCGTTGACCGCCTGGATCAGCTTGGCCGCGCGCACCTCGCCTTCAGCGGTGCGGACGATCCAGCCCTTGTCCGTCTCGTCGATTGCCAGCGCGCCGGAGCGCTCAAAAAGGGCGGCCCCCTGCGCGGCGGCAGCGCGCGCCAGCCCCTGCACATAGGCCAGAGGCTGAATCGTTCCGGCGCGCGCGTCCCAGAGCGCCCCGTGATAGGCCCGGCTGCCCGTGCGCCGGGCGGTTTCCGCCGCATCCAGCAGCCTGACCGGGGCGCCGCGCCTTTCCTGTTGGGCAAAGCGGTTTTCGAGATCGCGCATTCCGGCTGCGGAATGGGCGCAATGCAGGGTGCCCTTGCGGGTGGCCTCACAACGGATCTGGTGTTGCTCGATCAGGCCAAAGACCAGCGCCGGCCCCTCGGCAAGCGTTGCATTCAAGGCCGCGCCCGCCGTTTGGCCAAGCTTTTCCTCGACCTGGTCCGGGGGCGTCCAAAGCCCGGCATTCACCAGTCCGACATTGCGGCCGGACCCACCGTAGCCGATTCTGCGCGCCTCAAGCAGCGCAACGGACGCCCCGGCGGCGACCAGATGATAGGCCGCCGAGACGCCGGTGAACCCGCCGCCGATGACAACAACATCCACCTCGATCGCCCCGGACAGGGGCGACCATTGGTGGCGTTCCGCCGCGGTCCGCGACCAGAGGTTATCGAGCGCCGCGTCTCCCATCAGATTTCAAAGGAAATGCCCTGCGCCAGCGGCAGCTCGCGCGAGTAGTTCACGGTGCTGGTCTGGCGGCGCATATAGGCGCGCCATGCATCCGAGCCGCTTTCGCGCCCGCCGCCGGTCTCCTTTTCACCGCCGAAGGCGCCACCGATCTCGGCCCCCGAGGGACCGATATTGACGTTGGCAATGCCACAGTCAGACCCTTGGGCGGACAGGAAATACTCGGTCTCGCGCACATCCGTCGAGAAGATGCAGGACGACAGCCCCTGCGGGACGGCGTTTTGCAGGGCGATGGCCTCGTCGAGGTCCGAGTATTTCATCGCATAGAGGATCGGGGCGAAGGTCTCGGTGTGGACCACGTCGGATTGCGCAGGCATCTCGACAATCGCCGGGCTGACATAGGCCGCATCGGGGAATTGGTCGGTCAGGGCACGACCGCCGCCATGCACGGTGCCGCCCTCTGCCCGGGCCTGTTCCAACGCCTTGTCCATCGCGGACAGTGCGCCCGCGTCGATCAGCGGGCCGACCAGCGTGCCTGCCTCCAGCGGGTTGCCGATGGCGAGGCCCTCATAGACCTTGGCAAGGCGCGGAACCAGCTGGTCGTAAACATCTTCGTGCACGATCAGACGGCGCAGCGAGGTGCAACGCTGCCCCGCCGTCCCGACCGCCGAGAAGACGATGGCGCGCACGGCCATCTCCAGATCGGCCGACGGCGCGACGATCATCGCGTTGTTGCCGCCCAGCTCCAGGATGGTCTTGCCGAGCCGCTTGGACATGTCGGCCGCCACGGCCTTGCCCATGGGCACGGAGCCGGTGGCCGAGATCAGCGCCACGTCGCGCGATGCCGTCAGCACCTCGCCCAGATCGCGTTCGCCGATCAGCGTCTGGATCAGCCCTTTGGGAGCATCGTCGCCAAAGGCCGCCATGGCGCGGTCGCAGATCTTCTGGATGGCCAGCTGAGTCAGCGGCGTCTTTTCCGAGGGCTTGGCGATCACCGGGTCGCCGCAGACCAGCGCCAGCGCCGCGTTCCAGCACCAGGGCGCCGCCGGAAAGTTGAACGCCGTGATGATGCCGCAGATGCCGATCGGGTGCCATGTCTCGCGCATGGAATGGCCCGGACGTTCCGAGGCGATGGTCAGGCCATACAACTGCCGCGACAGGCCCACGGCGAAATCGCAGATGTCGATCATCTCCTGCACTTCGCCGAGGCCCTCCTGGTAGATCTTGCCGCATTCCAGTGTCACGAGGCGACCAAGGTTTTCTTTTTCACGGCGCAGCTCTTCGCCGAGCAGGCGAACCAGTTCGCCGCGGCGCGGAGCGGGCACCTTGCGCCATGCCTCGAAGGCACGCACGCCGGTGGCAATCGCCGCCTCGGCATCGGCGATGGAGTGCATGGGCACCCGGGCGATCTCGCTGCCGTCGACGGGGGTGGTGACGGACAGGGTTCCGCCGGTGGTTTCGGCGGCCGTCAGGCCGCACGCATCTAGAATATCCTGGTAAGTCATGTCGGGACTCCGTCAGTTGGGTGTCAGAACGGCCACGGCCCGCAACAGGCGGGCGCAACCCTCTTCGAGGTCGGAACGCGCATAGGCGTAGGAAAGTCGGAAATGGCCCGGCAAGCCAAAGGCACGCCCGGGAACGATGGCAAGCCCGGCAGAGGCAAGGACGTGGGCGCAAAAGTCGGCATCGGTTTCCAGCACGGTGCCGTCCGGTGTCTTGTGCCCCAGCACACCGGCGCAGGACGGAAAGACGTAGAACGCCCCATCGGGCACCGGGCAGTCGATGCCGGGAATGGCGTTCAGCGCGTCGACCACATAGTCCCGGCGAGCGCGGAAAGCGGTGCGGCGGTCGTCGATATGCTGCATGTCCCCGGTCACGGCGGCAACGGCTGCGGCCTGCGCGATGGAACAGGCCCCCGAGGTGACCTGCCCCTGGACCGCCGTCATCGCGTCGATCAATGCGGGCGGGGCAATGCCCCAGCCGATCCGCCATCCGGTCATGGCGTGCGCCTTGGAGACACCATTGATGAGCATGGTGCGATCCGCAAGCTCCGGGCAGGCCTGCCGGAAGGACGTGAACGGCGCATAGCAGATCAGGTCATAGATCTCGTCCGAGGCGATCCAGACATGGGGGTGGCGCGTCAGGACCGCGCCCAGTGCCGCCAGCTCTGCCGCGGTGTAGACGGCGCCGGTGGGGTTGGAGGGCGAATTCAACAGCAGCCAGCGCGTGCGCGGCGTGATCGCGGCCTCCAGCTGCTCGGGCGTCATCTTGAACCCGGCCTCGGCGCCGCAGCGCAGCTTGACCGTTTCGCCACCTGCCAATGCGACCATGTCGAAATAGCTGCTCCAGCAGGGCGCGGGCACCACAACCTCGTCACCGGGGTCGAGCGTGGCCAGGAACATGTTCGCCAGAACCTGCTTTGCGCCGGTCGAGACGATGACATTCGCCGGCGCGACGCCCGCCGTATCGGCGACCGCCTTGCGCAGCGCCGGCATTCCGGACGTGGGCATATAGCGCGTGACGCCGTTCTGCATTGCCAGGGTTGCCGCCTTGCGCACATGGGGTGGGGTCGGGAAGTCCGGTTCACCCGTGCTTAATGCCAAAACATCATGACCCGAGGCGCGCAGGCGCGCAGCCGCTTCCGAAATCGCGACGATCTCGGACAGCGCCATACCATCTATTCTGCTTGATTTTCTTAGCATTTCGGCCCTCGTGAGTTCTGTGCATTTGACACATCGCCGCGAGCCATGAGAAACGCCTTTATCAAATACATCATGCAAAAGCCTCATACCTATGCGCCATCCCAAACGCTTCCTTCCACCGATGACGGCCTTGCGTGCGCTGGAATCCTTTGAGCGCACCGGCAACGTGACCGAGACCGGGCATGAAATCGGCGTCTCGCAAAGCGCGGTGAGCCGACAACTCAAGGTGCTGGAGGATTACCTTGGAACCTCGTTGTTCCTGCGCGACAGGAAAAGCATCACGCTGACCCCGGCGGCGCGGGACTATTGCACCCAGATCAGAAGCGCCCTCGACAAGATCGGAACCGCCAGCCTGCGCCTGAAGGCAAACCCGGGCGGCGGGCAGCTGAACATCGCGATGTTGCCGGCCTTTGGCGTGCGTTGGCTGGCACCGCGCCTGCCGGATTTTGTCGCGCAGCACCCCGAAGTGACGGTGAACCTCAGCACCCGCCTGAGGCCTTTCGATTTTGCGACAGAGCCGTTTCACGGTGCGGTGCATTTCGGCGAACGCGACTGGGCCGACGTCTGCTATCTGGAACTGATGCGCGAATATGTCGTGCCGGTGGCCTCGCCAAAACGGGCCGCCGCGCGCAAGGGCGATGCGTTGAGCGATCTTTTCCAGCTGCCGCTCTTGCATCTCGATACGCGGCCGGATGCCTGGGAAAAATGGGCGCGGCTTCTGGGCCACCCGCTGCAAAGCCCGGTCGGTATGCTGTTCGACCAGTTCGCCTCCATGATCCAGGCCGCCCTGCACGACATGGGGGCCGCGCTGGTTCCGACCTTCCTGATCGAGCGCGAACTTGAGGAAGGTCGCCTTGTCGCGCTTTGGCCCGAGAGTTCGGTCAGCATCGGCACGTACTATTTCGTCTGGCCCAAGGACGACATCGATTACCATCCACGGAATATGTTTGTGGATTGGCTGAGCAACGCCAGAGACACCGGGCTCGGCATCGACTGATCGTTGCGGTGCATTTTGCGGCACCCCCGACCGGACAGATCGACCGGCGGGGATGCACGCTTGCCGCGCCGTCAGTCCAGCGAATTCAGTACATCGCGCAGGGTGTCGACCAACTGGTCGATCTGCTCCCTGGAAATGATCAGCGGCGGGGACATTGCGATGATGTCACCCGTCGTCCGGATCAGAATCCCCTTGTCATAGGCCTTGAGAAACGCGTCAAACGCGCGTTTCGTCGGTTGTCCGGCAATCGGTTCCAACTCGACCGCGCCGATCAGCCCCTCGTTGCGAATGTCGATGACATGGCGCGCGTCGGCCAGGCTGTGCAGCGCCTCTTGCCAATAGGGCGCCAGTTCGGCGCAGCGCGCAAAGAGGCCCTCTTCGCGGTAGGTGTCCAGCGTGGCGATACCCGCCGCCGCCGCGATCGGGTTGCCGGAATAGGTATAGCCGTGGAAGAGCTCGATCAGATGCTCGGGTCCCTGCATGAAGGCATCGTGGATCGCGCCAGAGGCGAAGACCGCCCCCATCGGGATCACGCCGTTTGTCAGCCCTTTAGCCGTGGTCATCATGTCGGGCGTCACGCCGTAGTGCTGTGCCGCAAAGGTGCTGCCAAGACGGCCAAAACCAGTGATGACCTCGTCGAAGATCAGCAGGATGCCGTGCTTTGCGGTGATCTCGCGCAGGCGTTGCAGATAGCCCTTGGGCGGCAAGAGGACGCCCGTCGATCCGGCCATCGGCTCGACGATCACGGCGGCAATCGTTTCGGCCCCGTGCAGCGCGATGATGCGTTCCAGTTCGTCCGCCAGATGGGCGCCGTGTTCTGGCTGGCCACGGCTCATGCGGTTTTCGGGAATGTGCGTGTGCGGCAGATGATCGACCCCGGCCAGGAGCGACCCAAAGACCTTGCGGTTGTTGACAATTCCGCCCACCGAGATGCCGCCGAAATTGACGCCATGATATCCGCGTTCCCGCCCGATCAGCCGGGTGCGCTGCCCCTCGCCGCGCGCCCTGTGATAGGCCAGCGCGATCTTCAGCGCCGTTTCGACGGATTCCGAGCCAGAGTTGGTATAGAACACATGGTCGATCCCATCTGGTGCAAGATCGACCAGCCGATTTGCCAGTTCGAAGGCCAGCGGGTGCCCCATCTGGAAGGCCGGCGCATAGTCCAGTTCGGCCACCTGGCGCTGAACGGCCTCGGTGATCCTGGGCCGGCAGTGGCCCGCATTGCAGCACCACAGACCGGCGGTGCCATCCAGCACCTGGCGGCCATCCGAGGTGGTGTAATGCATGTCCTTGGCGGCGGTAAACATGCGCGGATTGGCCTTGAACTGGCGGTTTGCCGTGAACGGCATCCAGAAGGCATTCATATTGTTCGGTTTTGTGTCGAGCATCGTGGTCTCCTGAAGAAAGGGCGTCAGCCGCCCCATGTGTCCGAAAGCGTGAACCCCAGTGGGAACGGGTCCGTGGGGTCGAGGCCGATCTGCGTCATGCCGTAGATCCAGCATTGGCCAGAGATCCGGTTGCGGGTGGCGGCATAGGGGCCCACTTCTGCTGCACCCAGGAATTCGGTCCGGAATTCACCGCCGATGATCGAACGCGAAACGACCACGTCGCCCGGGCTGACCCGGCCATGGGCATTCTGCACGGCCATGTTGGCATTCGAGCCGGTACCGCAGGGCGACCGATCCGCGCGGCCCGGGCGCAGCGTCGTGCAGGTCCGCAGGGCGCCGTCGGGGTCGGTGTCGCGGAACATGACATAGGCCAGCCCACTCAGGGCCGGGGTTGTCGGATGCGGGGCGGGTTCCTGTTCGGCGATGCGATTGCGCAGCGCCACGCCGACGGTTGCCAATGCACGGGCATTTTCCGGGGCGATGGTCAATCCGACCTGGGCCACGTCCACCAGCGCATAGAAGACCCCGCCGAAACAGAGATCGTAGTCGATTGTGCCATGCTCGGCGGCGTCGACCTTGCCGGGCCTGGCCAGAAACGATGCGGGCATGTCGAGGGCGACCTGCGTGACCTTGCCCGCCTCGCAGCTTGCCACCGCGCGCACCAGCCCTGCGGCGGTGTCGAAGGTCACGATAGTTTCGGGCTCGACCATCGGGATCATGCCGGTTTCCAGCAGCGCGGTCGTGGCGCACATGGCATTCGAGCCGGACATGGCGTGCGCCTGATCGGGCTGAAGGATGATCAGCCCCACATCCGCCGCAGGATCGCAGGCGGGCGTCAGCAGGCAGAACGACCCGGCGGGGCCGGATCGCGGTTCCGAGCACAAAAATCGCCGCAGGCTGTCATCCACCGTGTTCAGATACAGCAGTTTCTCGGCCATGGTAGAGCCGGGCATGTTCAGCACGCCCCCGGTGATCACGCGGCCAATCTCGCCCGCGCAATGCACGTCCACGGTTTGCAGGGTTCGGGTCCAACGCATATCGCTCTCCTATGCCACGGCCTGGGCGCCGGTGATCTCGACCACCGATCCGCACAGATAGCCCGCCTCGTCGCTGGCGAGAAAAGCCACCAGCGCGGCGATTTCTTCCGGCTCGCCGATCCGGCCATAGGGCACCAGACGATTGAGATCGTCGATGCTGCGGCCCGACCGCGCGAGGTTACTCTCAAGCATGGGCGTGCGCACTTCGCCGGGGGCAACGGCATTGACCCGGATCTTGTCCGGTGCGCAATCGCGCGCAAGGTTCTGGGTGAAGGCCACCACCGCCGCCTTGGTCGTATTGTAGGCGATATGACCCGGCGCCGGGTGCAGGCCCCATTGGCTGGCGGTGTTGACGATGGCCCCGCCGTCCTGCGCCTGCATCTGCGGAATGACGGCCTGACACATATGAAACAGCGCATCGACATTGACCGCGAAAGAGGCCTGCCAGTCGTCCGCAGTGAGTTCCATCAGGGCGCCGCGCCGCATCAGACCGGCGTTGTTGCACAGCACGTGGATGCCGTCGGGGGCGATGCCTTCGACGAAGCCGCGAATGGCGGCGGGGTTCGTCAGATCGACGTCATGTGCCGTGCCGCCGATGTCCTGCGCGAGGCTTTCCGCCGCCGCGCCGTTCATGTCCACGATGCGCACCAGCGCGCCCTCGGCGGCCAGCCGCCGGCAGATCGCCGCGCCAATACCACCGGCCCCGCCGGTCACAATGGCAACCTTGTCCTTGAAACGCATCATCGCCTCATCTCATCTGGCTTGCGCCGTTGACATCCAGCACCGCCCCCGACAGCGACACCTGAGAGGGCCGCAGGACAAAGGCGACAAGTTCCGCGACCTCGTCGGTTTCCGCCATGCGGCCAGTCGGGATGCCCGCCAAGGCCGCCGCCGCCCCGTGTTCCGCCACATAAGCCTCTGACATCGCTGTCCTGACCCAGCCCGGCGCGATGGCCAGGGCCTGAATGTTGTCCGGACCAAAGCCGCGCGCGATGCTTTGCGTCAGGTTGATCAGCGCGGCCTTGGTCGCACCGTAGGACATGGCCTCGGCCCGGTACCCCCCCTGCCCCGCGCGCGAGGCGATGTTGACGATGCGGCCACCGCCATGAGTGCGGAAATGTCCGATGGCCGCGCGGCACAGGTCCGCCGCCGCAATCAGGTTCAGCTGGATGTCGGACGCCCAGACCCTGTGCCAGTCGTCCAGCGCGTCATCGACGGACGAGGGTGTCAGCTGACCCGCGTTGTTCACCAGGGCGTCGATGCGGCCCATCTGCGCCTCTGACTCTCGCCACAGGGCGGTGGGCCCATCGGGCGTCGACAGGTCGGCCTGAATGGCTATGGCATCGCCCAGGTCCGACGCCAGCGCCCGCGCGGCATCGCCGCTGCGCGCGTAGTGCAGGACCACGCGTGCGCCGTCCTGCGCCAGCTGGCGGGCGATGGCGCGACCGATCGATCCGGTCGCGCCCGTCACCAGCACGCATTTGTCTGACAAGGGCGCGGTCATTCCTTGATGTACCAGCCCCAGGGGCGATGCGCGTCCCAGGTCGTGATCTGCTTGGTCTCAAGGTAGTTGTTCAGACCCCATTCGCCCAGTTCACGACCGAAACCCGACTGCTTGTAGCCGCCCCAGGGCGCCTCGGTGAAGGTCGGTTGGGAACAGTTGACCCAGACGATCCCGGCGCGAAAGGCACGGGCAACGCGCTCTGCGCGCTCCAGATCCTTGGACATGACCGCCGCGCCAAGGCCGAAGCGCGTGTCATTGGCAAGGCGGATGGCCTCTTCCTCGGTCTTGAAGGGTTTCACACAGACCACCGGGCCAAAGATTTCCTCGGTCCAGATGGTGGCGTCCTCGGGAACATCGGCAAAGATCGTCGGTTCGACATAGCAGCCGTCTTCGAGACCTGTGGGAATGCCGCCGCCGGAAACAAGACGTGCCTCGCGCTTGCCGGTTTCGATCCAGTCCAGCACCTTTTCGTGCTGCGACTTGCTGACCAGCGGCCCAAGCAAGACCCCCTCCTCCAGCCCATGCCCGATCTTGATTTTGCGCGCCTCGGTCACCAGCCGGTCCATCACCGCCTCATAGGCGCTGTCCTCGATCAGGACGCGCGAGGTGGCGGAACAGACTTCGCCCTGGTTCCAGAAGATGCCGAACAGAATCCACTCCACCGCTTCCTCGACCGGCGTATCGGCAAAAACCACCAGCGGGGACTTGCCGCCCAGTTCCAGCGAGACCGCCTTGATGTCGCGGGCGGCGGCGGCCATGATCCGCGATCCGGTCGGCACCGACCCGGTGAATGCCAGTTTGTCGACCAGCGGATGTTCGGTCAGCGGCTGTCCGGCCTCGGGGCCAAAGCCTGTGACCATGTTCAGCACGCCCGGCGGCAGACCCGCCTCATTGGCGATCTCGCCCAGTTCCAGCGCCGTGACCGATGTCAGTTCCGATGGCTTCAGGACCATGCAGCAGCCCGCCGCCAGCGCCGGGGCCACCTTCCACGACGCCATCAGCAGTGGGAAGTTCCACGGGATGATCGCCCCGGCCACGCCGATGGGTTCCTTGACCGCCTTGGAGGTAAACCCCTCCATGCCCAGCGGCACGTTCTGTTCGTGACCGTCCAGACCCTCGGCCAGATCGGCGTAGAAATGGAACACCCCGGCGGTGTCCTCGATGTCCCAGACCGCTTCGGGCAGGGGTTTGCCGTTGTCCTGAACCTCGATCCGGGCCAGCGCATCGGTGCGCGCCGCGATCAGGTCGCCCATCCTGCGAAGGCAGGCGGCACGTTCCGCGCCGCTCATGCGTGGCCAGGGCCCCTCGTCAAAGGCGCGCCGCGCCGCCTTGACCGCCTTGTCGATATCCGTGGCGTCGCCGCGCGGCACCTGGTGGAACACCGTATTGTTCGACGGATCGACCGCATCGAAAGTCGCGCCGCTGGTCGGCGCGACATAGGCGCCGTCGATGAAAATCTGGGTCTTCATGGGAAACCTCACATGTGCCGCGTCACGCCGCCATCGACGCGCAAGGATTGGCCGGTGATGTAGCTGCTGTCGTCTGTAAGCAGGAAGGCCGCGACCTTGGCCTGTTCCTCGGCCCGGGCAAGGCGGCCCAGAGCGGACATGTCAGCGTATTTCTGCGGCAGGTCGAGACTGTCGGTAAAGCCGGGCAGCAGGCAGTTCATGCGGATATTCGCCGGGCCGTAGCGATCCGAGTAAAGCTTGGTAAAGGACGAGACACCGGCGCGGTAGACCGAGGAGGTCGGAAAGATCAGCGAGGGCTCGAAGGCCGAAAAGGTCGTAATATTCACGATCGACCCGCCGCCCTGCGCCTCCATCACCGGGGTCAGCAGCTTGGCCATGCGCAGGACGGGCTTGATCACCATCTCGTTGGCGCGATCCCAATCCTCTTCCGGGATGTCCAGCAGGTCGCCCTTGGGCGGGCCGCCCACATGGATCAGGCAGGCATCGATGCGGCCATAGGTGGACATGGCCAGATCGAACACCGCCTGGGTATCCGCCGCCGTTTCGGCGCGGCCGCGATGGGCGACACCACCCAGTTCGGCGGCCAGGATTTCGCAGCTCTCCGAGGGCGACATCAGCGCCAGCTTGTAGCCGCGAGCGTGCATTTCACGGGCCGTCGCGGCGCCCATGCCGCGCCCGCCACCGATGATGAGGCATGTCTTTTCGGTCATGGTCCTCTCCTTAGAAACGATTGATACGGTAGGGGTGCAGATCAAGGTCGGGCCGTTCGCCCGCGATCAGCTGCCCCATGAGTTTTGCCGTCGTCGCGGCATAGGTCAGGCCCAGATGGCCGTGTCCCGTGGCATAGAAAACGCCCGGCGTCTTTGCGCTGGCAGACATGACGGGAACGGTGTCGGCCATGGCCGGACGGTGGCCCATCCACTCTGTGCTGTCCTTGACCCGCAGGCCCGGCAGCGCCTCTTTCGCGCGGCGCACGGTGATCTTCGAGCGCCGCCAGTCGGGCGGCGTGTCAAGGCCCGCCATTTCCACGGTGCCCCCGATGCGCAGGCCGCCCGCCGTCGGCGAGACCATGAAAGCCTTGGCCGGCCAGATGATCGAATGGCTCAGGCTGACGCCCGGGTCCATGATCTGTGTGTGATAGCCGCGCTCGGTTTCCAGCGGGATCGGCTCGCCCAGCTGTTTCGCCATACGCGCGGTAAACGCCCCCGCGGCCAGGACAACCTCCTGACACTCCAACCGGCGGCCATCGGCCAGCAGGGCGGCCTCGATCCGGCCCGACCGGTCAAAGCCCGCCACTTCGGCGCGCTCGACCGTGCCGCCTGCCGCCTCGAACCTGTTGACCAGTTCGGTCACGATGCGAAACGGGTCGCGCACCGTGCGGTTGTCGGGCAAGAGCAGCGCCTTCTTGATCCGCCCGTCGATCTCGGGTTCCAGATCATGCAGCTGGTTGTGCCCGAGCACCTCGTAGTCAAAGCCGAAACGGTCAAGCATCTCGATCCGCTCGCGATCCGCCGCGAACTCCGTCTCATCCGCGTAGAGCGACAGGCAGCCGGTGTCGGAAAGGTGATCGGACAGGCCGAGGTCGCGCAGCATCTCTTGCGTGTCCGCCAAAGCCCGCGCGCACAGCGCCGCGCCCTGCGCTTCCAGGTCGCGCAGCTTCGACGGGCGCGAGGCCAGCAGGAAGCGCCAGAACCAGGGGATGAGGCGCGGCATATAGGCCGGGCGCACGCAGATCGGTCCTTCGGGATCCAGCAGCCAGCCGGGGATCTGCCGCCAGACGGAAGGGCGCGAGGCCGGCATGAACTCGGTCACGGCGATCGACGCCATGTTGCCATAACTCGCGCCGCGCCCCGGCGCGTCCCGGTCGATCAGGATCACGCGGCGCCCGCGCCGCTGAAGGTCCAGTGCGATGGCCGCGCCGATGACGCCGGCGCCGATCACAAGTGTGGGTTTGGTCATGGTCGATCTCTTGCGGAATGAGGGGCGCAAAGACCGCGCCCCTCCAGCTTGGTCACATGGCGAGGATGGGCGCCATCGCTTCCTTGAACTCGGCCTTTTCGGCCTCGGTCAGCGGCCCGAGCGGCGCGCGGCATTCGCCCACGGGCATGCCCTGAAGTTCGGCGCCATATTTGATCTTTTGCACGAATTTGCCGGATTCCAGGATGTTCATCGCGCGGTAGAGCTTCATCATCAGCGACTTTGCCGCCACCAGATCGCCGGCCTTGTAAAGGCGGTCCAGTTCGCAGCACGCCTTGGCCATGCAGTTGGACGGGCCGCAGATCCAGGACTCCGCACCCCAAAACATGAAGTCCAGCGCGATGTCGTCCGAACCCGAGATCAACTGAATCTTACCCTCGTAGCGCGACACGATATCGATGGCCCGTTGCAGAACCCCCGAGGATTCCTTGATCCCGATGACACGCGGGTTGTCCGCGAAGTGATCCATCAACTCGAACGAGATGTCGTCGCCGTCCTTCGCCGGGTAGCTATAGAGCACGAGGTTCACATCGACCTCGGCCAGCACCGTCTCGTAGTGCTTGATCAGCTCTTCCTGCGTCGGACGGGTGTAGAAGGGCGGCGCGAGCAGTACGTTGTCATAGCCGATTTCCTTGGCCATCGCGGTCTGTTCGATCACTTCGCGCGTGGCGGGCGCGTTGGTGCCCGCGATCAGGATTTCGTCGTCATTGGCGAAATCCTTGACGAATTGCAGGACAGCGCGGCGCTCTTCGGTGGTCTGGCTGAAGTATTCCCCGGTGGAGCCGTTGGGCACCCAGCCGGTCACGCCGCTGTCGCGGAAATGGGTCAGCAGCTTGCCGAACGCGTCGAAGTCGATCTTGTTGTCGGCGTCGAAGGGCGTGACCAGCGCAGGCATGACGCCCGACAGTTTGACGTTGTAGCTCATGGGTTTGTCCTTTTCTTGACGGGAAGGTAACCGCGCCGTTCGACGGTCGGGAAGGCGTCGCCCCGGCGCACGTAGTTGGTGTTCTGGGTCAGCGGACGCGGGGTGAAATCCCACGTCTCACTGCGACCTGTTGCCAGCGCGGAATCTACGATCTTGCGCGCGCGCTGGCTGGCGGTCACGGTGTCGGGCAGGCTGTCCAGCGGCCATGTCGCTTCGGCCAGGTCGGCAAGCCGCGCCTCTTCCGCGTGCCCCTGCCCTGCGAGGTTGGTCTGTTCCAGCGGATCGCTGGCCAGGTCATAAAGCTGCGGCGGGTAGGCGCGCGAGATCACCAGTTTCATGTCGCCATCGCGCACGCAGACGCGCGGCGCGGCCGTGCCGCCGTCGATATGTTCCACAAACACCGGCCCCGAGGCGTCTTCGCCCCGCACCGCCGACAACAGGCTGCGCCCGTCGAGCGGCGTCGCGATCTGATCGGCGATGCCGGCGATGTCCAGCAGTGTCGGGAATATGTCGACAAGACTTGCGGGCGCGGAAACGCGGCTCGGGCCATGTTCGGGATGCGCCACGATCAGGGGCACACGAACCGCGGGCTCGAACAGCGTCTTCTTGAACCACATGCCGCGCTCGCCGATCATGTCGCCATGGTCAGAGGCAAAAAGAACCACGGTGTTGTCGGCAAAGCCGCTGTCGTCCAGCGCGGTCATCAGGCGCCCGAACAGGGCGTCGACATAGGAAATCATGCCGTAATAGCCGCGCCGCGCCCGGATGTAATCCTGCTCGGTCAAGGTGCAGCGGTCCTGGCCGTAGTGGTAGTACAGGGACCGGCTGTGCGGATCGCGGTCTTCGACGGCGATATCCGGCACGCGCGGCGGCTCGATCTCGGCCGCGTCGTATAGATCCCAGAACTCCGGCGTAATGACATAGGGATCGTGCGGATGGGTCAGCGAAACCGTCATCATGAACGGTCGGTCATCCTCGCCGCGTGCCCGAGCGTAAAGCTCGCGCACCGCGTGGTGGATCACGTCCTCGTCGTAGTCGATCTGCATCGAGCGGGCCACAGGCCCCGCGTCACGCACCGTGTCGATGGTCGAGACGCCGAATTCATAGGCGCGCTCGTCATCCTCGGCCACATCGGCAAAACGCGGCTCGGGCGTCCAGGACATGTCGGCGGGATAGATTTCCGTGGTCAGCCGTTCCTCGAACCCGTGGAACTGGTCGGGGCCGACAAAATGCATCTTGCCGGAGATGCAGGTGTAATAGCCCGCCCGGCGCAGGTAATGCGCAAAGGTCGGCGTCGAGGCGGTGAACTCGGCCCCGTTGTCGAACGCTCCGACACGCGACGGCAACCGCCCCGCCATCATCCCGAAACGCGACGGCGCGCAGAGCGGATAGGGGCAATAGGCGTTCTCGAACACCGTGCCGCGCGCGGCCAGCGCGTCGATATTGGGCGTCTTGCAGACCGTGCCGCCATAGGCGTTCAGCACGAAGGACGTCAGCTGATCGACCATGAAGAGAAGGATGTTCGGGCGGGTCATTGGCGCGCGGCCTTCTGCTCGGCCACGGTGCGCGCCACGAGATCCTTGTAAAGCGCCCGGATGCGTTCGGTCACGGGGCAACTGCCATCGCCGATGTCCTTGCCGTCGATGCTGGCCACGCGGGTCTGCGCCCCGAAGGTTCCGGTCAGAAAGGCCTCGTCCGCGCCGTAGGCCTCGTAAAGCGAGAAGTTCTTTTCCTTCACCGGAATGCCGTTTGCGCGGCAGATCCGGATCACATTGGCGCGGGTCACACCGTTCATGCAGTAATCGCCGGTCGAGGTCCAAACCTCGCCGTCCCGCACGATAAAGAAGTTGCAGGCGTTGGTGGTGTTCACAAAGCCATGTGGATCGAGCATCAGCCCTTCGTCCGCGCCCGCCGCCTCGGCCTGAAGGCAGGCGATGACGCAGTTGAGCTTGGAATGGCTGTTGAATTTCGGGTCCTGCGCATGCGGCAGGCCGCGCACCTGCGGGACACTGGCCAGCCGGATGCCCTTGGCCAACCCCGACGCGGGCACCGAATGCTCGACGATGGCAACGATCGTCGGCCCCCATTTCGACAGCGAGGGATGCTGGAACGGCTTGGCCTTGCGCCCCCGCGTGATCATCAGCCGGCAATGCGCGTCGCCGGTCATGCCGTTGGCGCGGGCGGTGTCATCCAGCAGCGCCCGGATGTCATCCCGCGACAGGCCGATATTCAGCGCGACCGCCTTGCAGGACTGGAACAGCCGGTCCATGTGCGCGTCAAAGAACGCCCATTCGCCATCATAGAGGCGCATCCCCTCCCACATGCCGTCGCCCAGCATGAAGCCGCTGTCGTAGACCGAAACGACGGCCTCGTCCTTGGGCACGAGCTGGCCGTTGACATGAATCAACAGCTGCTCGTTGCGCGGATCTTCTTCCGCTGTGTGGGTGGTCTGGCGATCCATCATGGCGATGCCTCAATGCGCGACGATCTGGCTCAGGAACGCCTTGGTGCGCTCGTTCTGAGGGTTGTCGAAGAACTGGTCGGGCGGACCCTGTTCGATGATCTGCCCTTCGGCCATGAAGATCACGCGATCCGCAACCCGCCGCGCAAAGCCCATCTCGTGGGTGACGCAGACCATGGTCATGCCTTCCTCGGCGAGGCCCACCATCACGTCCAGCACTTCCGAAATCATTTCCGGGTCCAGCGCCGAGGTCGGCTCGTCGAACAACATGATCTGCGGCGACATACACAGCGCCCGGGCGATCGCCACGCGCTGTTGCTGACCGCCAGACAATTCGCCAGGGTATTTGTGCGCCTGTTCGGGGATCTTCACCCGCTCCAGCAGGCGCATGGCGGTCTCTTCGGCCTCGGTCCGGTTCAGCCGACCGGACAGGACGGGCGCCAGCGTGCAGTTTTCCAGCACCGTCATATGTGGAAACAGGTTGAAGTTCTGAAACACCATGCCCGCATCGCGGCGGATTTCGTCGATATGATCGAGATCGTCATCTAGCGGCGTACCGTTGACCTCGATCAGCCCGGACTGGTGTTCCTCCAGCCGGTTGATGCAGCGGATCAGGGTCGATTTGCCAGAGCCCGACGGGCCGCAGATCACCACCTTTTCGCCGCGGGCGATTTCAAGATCCACGTCATGCAGCGCGTGGAACGAGCCATAGAACTTGTTCATGGCGGAAATACGGATGGCAGGTTCGCTCATTTCAGGGCTCCTCAGCGGGTCCCGACGCGCAGGCGGCGTTCGAGATAGGCGCCGTAGCGCGACAGGGAAAAGACGAAGACAAAGAAGATCAGCCCGACGAAAACGTACATTTCGATGGTGGCAAAGTTCCATTCGGCGGTGCCGGAGGCCGCACGCCCCGACGCCATCACATCGAAGAAGCCGATGATCGTGACCAGCGAGGTCTCCTTGAAGGTGATGACGATCTGATTGATCGTCGGCGGCAGGGCGTTGCGGAACGCCTGCGGCAGGATGATGTAGCCGATGCGCTGCCAGTAGGTCATGCCAAGCGCCTTGGCGGCCTCTTCCTGCCCGGCCGGCAAGGCCTGCATGCCGCCCCGGATGATCTCGGCCTGATAGCAGGCAAAGAACAGCGCATAGCCGACGATGACCCGGTAAAGCTTGTCCCCGATGGCCCAGCCCGGCAGGACAAAGGGCAGCACGATGGCAAAGGTGAACATGATCGACAGCAGCGGCAGCGAGCGAACCGTGTCGATCACCAGCGCCATGGTCCGGGCGATCCACGGCAGTTCAGACCGGCGCAGCAGGGCGAACACGATGGCCAACGGCATGCCCAGCAGAACCACGGCGGCAAAGATGAACACCGTCAGGGCCAGGCCGCCCCAGTTCTGTTCCGTCACCTCGGGCAGGCCGAACAGGCCGCCGCGCATCAGGATGTAGAAGGCGGCAAAACCGGCGACCCAAAGAACCGGCAAGCGGCGCGGCGACCAGAACCAGGGCACGCAGGACAGGATCGCCACGACCACCATGATCGCGCAAGCCAGTCCCGAGCGCCATTGCTCTTCGAACGGGTACAGACCGAACAGCACGATGCGCCAGCGGGCTGCCACGATGGACCAGCAGGCCCCGCCATGCATGTTCTCCCGGCAGACATCGCCCTGCCCTGCGCCGAAGGTCGCGTTGACCAGGGCCCAGCTGACCAGGGACCAGCCCAGCCACAGCGCGAGCGTGGCGAAGACGATGCTGACGATGGTATCGCGCCGGGTGGAGAAGTACCGGCCCTTGAGGGACTCGGCAAACGACGGCTGCGGGACGGAGGCGGGGATCACGTCGGTCATGCGCTCAGATCCTCAGCTGGGTGCCCTTGAGCTTGATCGCGTCGTTCACGCGATTGAGCACAAAGGAAATCGTGTAGTTGATGGTCAGGAAGCCGCCCATCAGGATCGCGATCAGTTCAAGTGTCTGGCCGCTCTGGTTGATGGCTGTGGAGATCACCATGAAGAAATCGGTGAAGCTGATGGCGATGCCGATCGTGGTCGCCTTGAACAGCCAGACATACTGGTTGATCAGCGTTGGCATGACGATACGGAGGGCAAGCGGCATCCGGATGCGGCTGAAGATCTGCCACGATGTCAGACCCAATGCATGCCCGGCCTCTGTCTGACCGCGCGGTACAGCGTTGAAGCCCGCGCGCACGATCTCGGCGATATAGGCGGCGCCATAGATGGCGATGGCCGTCACGCAGGCCATGAGCTCGGGCGAGACGCGGATGCCTTCCTTGTAGTTCAGGCCCCGTTGTTCCGGAATGTTGACCAGCGGCGTATCGGGAATGCGGCCCAGCCACATGCACAGCACCGCAGCCAGACCGGCGAGGCCCCAGAGCACAAGGCGCTCCTTGCGCGCCTGCGCCACCGTGGCTTGCGACCAGCGTCCGTTGCGCAGCCACAGAGCCGCCCCAAAGGCGGCTGCAAGGGCGCAGAAGGCCAGCACAACGGACCCGCCGGTCACGTTCAGACCCGGCAGGTAGATGCCGCGCCCGGTAAAGGCGAAAACACCCAGCAGGGGTTCGACGTCCCGGGGCGCGGGCAGGCCCAGAAGCACAGTATACCAGAACAGCAGTTGCAGGATCAGCGGCACGTTTCGGAACACCTCGACAAAGCAGGTGCCGACCAGTTCGGCCATGCCGTTGCCTGACGTCCGCATCACGCCCACCGCGATCCCGATCACTGTCGCGATTGGCAGGGCCAATGCGCCAAGAAATAGCGAGTTGAGAATACCGACAAGGATGGCCTTCCAATACGGCGACGAGGTCGAATACTCGATCAGCGAAAAGCTGATGCGCCAACCGGTCGTGCGCTCCAGAAAGCCGAAGCCCGAGGTCATTCCCTGCGCGTCAAGGTTGGTCTTGCCGACCACGACGAAGGCAACCGCCAGGGCGATGATCGAGCCCACGAACGCGACTTGAAAGCCTGTATCGCGGACGCGCTTGTCCTTCAGGAAAGAAGCCATACTGCTTTTCCTCGGCTGGGTTTGTTTGACGAAAATTCAAGGGTTCGTCCCGGCCGTGGAGTGGGGCGGCCGGGACAATGCGCATCATCAGTCCACGATGAACGGGTAGAAAACGCCACCTTCGTTATAAAGCGCGTTGATACCGCGCGGCAGGTCGTAGGGCGAACCGGACCCGATGTTGCGATCATAGATCTCGGCCATGTTGCCGACGTCCTTGATCATGTTGTAGGCCCAATCGTTGTCCAGACCCAGGCGGTCGCCATAGCCCGGCGTGTTGCCCAGGAACTTGGCGATGGTTTCGGACGGCGGGTTTGCCTTGAACTTGTCCACGTTTTTCGAGGTGATGCCTTCCATTTCGGCGAACCACAGTGACGACAGCATCCAGTTCTGGACGTCCAGCCAGTCTGCGTCGCCCTCGGGCACGATGATGCCCTCGGCTTCGAGCGCGATGACGTCGGGCAGGATCACGTGGTTCTCGGCACCGTCAGGCGCATCGACCCGGCCAGCCGCAAGGCTCGGCGCCCATTCCACCAGTGCGTCGCAGCGGCCGTCATAATAGGCTTTGCGCAGTTCATCGCCGTTCTCGAAGGTCAGAAGCTCGGCTTCGATATCGTGCGTTTCAAGGAAGGTTGCCGTGGCGCGTTCGGTCGACGTGCCTGCGCCGACACACAGCGTGCCGCCATCGAGATCGGCGATGCTTTCCGCACCCAGATCCGCCTTGGCCATCGCTTGGAACGCGCCGATGAAATACGGCGTCGAGTAGGCAAGGTTCAGTTCCGTATCGCGGCTTTGCGTCCAGCCCGAAACCTTGATGACGACGTCGATATCGCCGGATTGCAGGGCGGGCCAACGCTGCGCCCAGCTGATCGGCACGATTTCCAGATTGCCCTCGGAGGTGCCGAACAGGCCTGCGCTCAGGGCGCGGCAAAGATCGATGTCAACGCCTTTCCAATTGCCCTGATCGTCCACCTCAGCAAAGCCCAGGAACGAGCCGTTGTGGCCGGAACACAAGAGAGAGCCGCGCTCCAGAACAGTTTTCAGGCGGCTGTCTTCGGCAACCTGCGCCTGTGCAGAAACAGCGGTCAGCATGGTCGTGGCCATCAGGCCCAGTGAAAGTCTTTTCATGTTGTCTTCCCTGTTGTCGACATAGTGTCTGCACGTTAGCTTGTCGTCACATTGTCGACATGTCAATACTTTTGAAATTATGACGGTGCAGCGCTATAGCGATGCTGAAAATCGACGCGAGGACGTGAAGTTATGTCGAAGGTTGAAGTGAAGACGCAAAAGCAGGCCAAGGGCCTCGGCGCACGTCACGTCTATGAGACGCTCAAAAAAGAGATCCTCACACTGGCTCTGGAGCCGGGTACGCCTTTGGACGAAACCACGCTCAGCCAGCGATTCGCCATGTCCCGTTCACCGATCCGCGAAGCGCTTGTCCGGCTTTCGGCCGACGGGTTGGTGGAAATGCTGTCAAACCGCTCGACGCTGGTTGCCCCGATCAACCTTGCCGAGTTCCCACGGTATGTCGAAGCATTGGACTTCCTGCAAAGGATCAACACGCGCTTGGCAGCGCGGCATGCCACCCCGGACGACATCAAGAAAATGCGTGCCTTGGCAAAAGCGTTCGACGACGCCTGCCGCGCCAATGACTATCTCGCGATGTCGGCAACCAATCGCGACTTTCACATGTCTATCGCGAATGCGGGCCGCAACCTTTATCTGGCACGCAGTTATGGGCAACTTCTCGATGAAGGGCGCCGGATTCTGCACATGCATTTCGACTATATCCGGCGCTCGGACACCGATGCCCTGTTGAACCCGGAACACTACGAAATGATCGATGCGATCGAGAAAAGAGACATCTCGTTGGCGGACCGTCTGGCGCACGAACACACCCGCCAGTTTCACAACAGATTCATGGAATTCCTGCGGGCCCGATACGACGACGACTTCGAATTCGAGCTCGAAACGCCGATCTCAGGCTCTGAAGACTAGAAAAGGATTGTCCGGGCGATGCGTGAAAGATCAGCACGCCTTTCGGCCACTGGTTGGATGAATAATCGCTCGCGACACCAGCGATCCGAACCTGCCTGTTGGGAACCGATGCGGACACCGCCGGCACCATGACCACGCAAGCAATAGGCAGCTTGCGGCGTACCGCCGATCTGGCGCACTGCCTCCGCGATCGTCGCGCCTTGCCCTTGCAGAACTTCAACCTGCCGAAGCTTCGATACAATCTCTTCGGGCTTTTCTCGCTTTCCAGCCATCGCTGATCCTCCACTTCGCGGGACAATCTATCCCAGTTGGTGGACCACTTTCAGGGGGCTACTCCAATGAAGGCAAGGCGATTGATGCGCTTTCGAGGCTCGCGGATGTCAAGCGGCGCCGCGGGAACACGGATGGCAAATCGCACGTGACGCCGATCCGACACAAGACGTGAGGCGCATCCCGCCAACTCACATCGCACCAGGCACCGCCCTGCATTCCTCGTCGCATCGTGCGAACCCGGGCAGAACGGGCCCGGGCGCACAACTCAGGGAAACTGGACGCCATCGGCGCCTGGGCGCGATGGCGTCCAGTTCAGCATTGCCGTTCCGGGACCGAAATGATCAGGCCGTCCAGATCTTCCGAAATCGGGATCTGGCAGGCCAGCCTTGACGTCGTCGGGTCCGGCTCATGTGCAAAGTCCAGCATATCCTCTTCGATCGGGCTGCGCTCTGGCATGCGAGCAACCCAGTCTCCGGCAACATAGACATGGCAGGTCGAACAGGCGCAGGCACCACCGCATTCCGCCTCGATTCCACGAACACCGTCATTTCGCGCCACTTCCATCAAGGACAGGCCAATTGTTGCAGAGACAACCCTGCGGCTGCCATCGGCCTCGACAAAGGTCACTTCAACCATGTTTTGTAATCCTCAGCTCGACTTGGCCGGGAGTTGCGCCAGGGCCTCGACCTCGACCAGGAATTCCGGACGGGTAAACCCGCTGACGATCACCAGGGTAGAGGCCGGTTTGACGGGCAGATGCGCGACCCGCGCATCGCGTGCCTCCATATAGGCCGCCATGTCCTCACGCCGTGTCACGAATGCGGAAAACCGCAACACATGGGATACATCGGCACCTGCCTCGGCAAGGATCGCATCAATGTAATCGAAACAAAGCTCGGCCTGCGCCCGCACATCCGTCGGAATGGTGCCATCCTTGGCCAGCGCCAATTGCCCGGAGGTCACGATCAGCCCCCCCTCCGCTGCACCATGGGAATAGGCCCCGAAAGGCGACGGCAGGGCTCCTGGGATAAGTGCTTTCATTCTTTCTCTCCGGGTTCAGCAAGACCACAGCGGGTCAGGAACAATTGGATGGCTTCATTTGCGATGCGGTCCGCATCGAGAGGTGTATCCGGCTCGGCATCCATCAACATACGTGTCTGCACCTCGTATTCGGCATAGTGCTGCGTCACCGCCCACATGTTGATCTGGAACAGCAGGGGGTCGACCGGGGCAATCTTGCCCTCGTCGATCCATGCCCGGATCACATCCGACGCGTCGTCGACCGCCGCACGCAACCCGGGCCAGTGGTCGGCCATTTCCGGTGCGCCGCGTGCCATTTCCTTGGCAAAGAGCCGCGAACTGTCAGGATGCTCCAGTGCATGCCTGATCTTGCGTTCGATATAGGCTCGGATCGCTGTTTCCGGATCGTCGCGGCTGGAGGACAAAAAGAAGATCTCGCGCCATTCGGACAGGATGTACCCCAGAGCCTCCTGGTAGAGGTCTTCTTTGCTGGAAATGTAGTAGTGCAGTTGCGCCTTGGATATACCCGCGGCATCGGCAATCGCCTGGGTTGACGTGCCGGCCAGACCGTTGCGCGCAAATTCCCGAATGGCCGCGTCGCGAATGGTATCGCGCATCAGCGTGCGTTTTTTCTGTGCGACATTCATTTGTTATCGCCTCGGTTTGCGCGCATCAGATGCGCGCCAGTTTACGTTCGACCCGGCCCAGGAATGCCTCTCGGTCAGATTTGGACCTGTGGTTCATACTATGCAATTGAAGCCAGGTTACCCGGCACATGCGATTGAACAACATCCGGAACCCCCGCATCATCAGCGATCTGTTCGGGTCACGGATGATGCGCAGCCACCACCAGGGAGACCCCGAGGTTGTGACAACAGTGAACCGTCGGATATTCCGCAAATTGCCACTGGGCCGCTTGCCTTTCGCCGAAGGAATGCCGAAAGCGACGCCCGGCAGCCAGACCCGTTCCAGCCAGCCCTTGAGGATCGCGGGCGGGCCGTACATCCATGTCGGATAGATCAATACCAGGCTTTCAGCCCAAAGCATTGCGTCGACATGTGTGCGGAGTTTGTCGGCGAGGCGATCGGGCTGTGATTGGTAGAGCGACCAGTCCTCCGTCGACAGGACCGGATCGAACCCCTCGCGATACAGGTCAATCACATGCAGGTCGTGCCCCTGTCCCGCCAGCGTCCAGCATGCCATGTCGAGGAGCGCGGCACCAAAGCTTTCGGCACTTGGATGCGCAAAGACGATGAGTGTCCGCATTGGCCGCGCTCCTCGGAGTGGATCAGTTGCCGGTCAGTGCGGACTTGATGTCCAGACCATGGCCCTTGTTGACAAAACTGGTGTCAGCCACTTTTGACAGATCCACGGCTCCGGCTTCGATGATGCCCGACTCCACGGCGAGGTCATGAAAGGCCTGAATCCGCTCGGAGCTCAACGCACCGATTCCCAGGTCCAGCGCCTCGCCGACATCAATGATGCCCAGTTTGTCGAATTGGGCCATTTCCTTGTCCAACTTGGCGACGGTCATTTCCGGGTTGGCCGCGATGATGGCGTCATAGGCCGCAGTGCGATCCCCGTAGAGGTAGTTGTACCAACCTTCGATGGAGGCATCCAGGAAACGCTGGACCAGGTCGGGGTTCTCATCCACAAGCTCCTGCCGGGTCTCGATGGTGGTCGCGTAAGTGCTCCAGCCGTGATCCGCGAGGAGGAAGGTATCCACCTCCGCCCCCTGATTGGCGGCATAGATCGGCTCTGCCGTGCCGTAGGCCTGCTGTACCAGCGCCTCGTCATTGAGGAACTGCGCCAGGTTGAAGCCGTAGGGACGCAGCTGTTCGTCCTGGAAGTCATGCTCGTCGACCAGCCACTGCCAGAAGCTGAACTGCCCGTCCTTGGAAACCAGAACCGTCGGCGCGGACGCAAGCGCGGCGAAATCCTCGTATTGCCCGGCATGGGCCATCAGCGCCTGCGGGTCCTTCTGGAAAAAGGCCGCGACGACGGTTGTCGGAATGCCGTTGCGCACGTTGTCGAAAGACAGGAGCAGGTTGCCCGCCATCAAGAAATCCAGCCGTCCGGCAGACAGCATCGGGCGGTTGTTGACCTGCGGACCACCCGGGCGGATCTCGACGTCGAGCCCGTATTTCTCATAGGTCCCGTCGGCCAGGGCCTGGTAGAAACCACCGTGCCCACCTTGCGCCAGCCAGTTGGTGCCAAACACCACTTTATCGTCTGCCCAGACGGCGCCCGCCGTCAGGATACCGCATAGGGCTCCAAGGGCCGTTTTCATCGTTTTCATGGTTTCCTCCTTGTTGGTCCTGTCAGTCGGCGCGCGCCATATCGGCGCTCCAGCCGCGTGTCTTGCCCGGGTTCATCAGGCCGTAGGGATCGGCCAGCTTCTTGAAGGCGATTTGCGTGTCGTCGATCTCTTTCATGCCGCCGTCCTCGATGGTCACGACATGCGGATCGAAGATCGTGCAACCGTCGATCTCCTCGAGTTCCCGGATCAGTTCGTATGTCTCTTCCTTGCCGCGATAGCGGACCAGCGGCAGGGCAAAGATCTGGATCTCGCCGTCCATGCGCGCCATTTCGTGGTGCCAGAAAAGCTCGTCGCCGTAGCGTGCCATCTGTCGCATCACCAGTTGCGGATCGAAGGGGCGCGGATAGGCGACCTGCAGGTAGGTCCACCCCTTGTCGACCTTGAGCGCCTGCAATGTGGTGTGGTTCCAGCCGCATTCATAGGCCGGTTGCAGCCCGGCCTTGCGGATCTCGGGCTTGGTCATGGCAAAGGAAATACGCCCACCCATGCGCTCGGCCTCGGCCTGGAACCGTGCCATTTCCCTTGGCGCAACCATGGCAAAGATCGCATCGCGGTCATCGGGAAAGAGATCGCCGAACTTCTTGTAATATGGGGCAAACCGGCGCTCCACCGCCGTCAGCAGGTAACAATCGAACCCTTCGCCCTGCGCCCTCGTGGCAAATTCAAGCGCCTTGTCATAGCCATCAAAGAGAGCGGCAGTATGAACCCAGTCAGTCGCCTCCGTCAGGGCCAGGCCGATCTCGACCACGATGCCGTTGGTACCATAGGCATGCTGCACTTTCTGGATTTCGTCACCGTGCAGTTCGATGATCTGCGGTTCAGGTTCGACCGTGACGACCTTGACGTGGGTGACATTGCCGGGATCGCGCAGCATACCGTGCCGCAAGGATCCGATGCCGCCCGATCCGCCGGCGAGAAAGCCGCCGATTGTCGCCATTTGCCGGGTCGAGGGGTACATCAGCAGTTCCTGCCCGGTTTCACGTACCGCATCGTCCAGCCGCGAGATGCGAGCCCCCGCCTGCACGCTGACATGGCCGGGCTTGATCTCGATCACCTTGTCGAGGCGTGTCAGGTCCATGATCACGCCGCCTTCCAGCGGCACGCATTGGCCATAATTCCCTGTCCCGCCGCCGCGCAGAGTCAGCGGCACCCGGTGCCGGGCCACCAGAGAGGCGACATGCATTACCTCATCCAGTGTCTGCGGCATCACCAGGAACTCACCCCGCAGGTCCTTGAGTTCCTCGTTCAGGATTGGGCTGTACCAGAAATAGTCATGCGACCGCGCCGCTAGGTATTTCTCATCGTCGTATGCGCGAATGCCGTTCAGATCCGCTGCAAAAGCCGCCTGATCCCAGGTCGTGTTCATCTGTCATCTCCTTGAAATTCCGGAATCAGCCTGCCGTTTTGCCAAACCTCGCGCCTGGCGCCCGCCCGGCTCAACGCGTCGCCCGGTCCGCGTGCATCGAACCGGATGAACGAGGCCGGAGCGCCCTCGCGCAGACCGAGATCGCGACCCATCCAGCGGGCGGGCCCAGCACTGATCGATTCCAGCCAGTCGTGATGCGGCAGGTGTCCGTTCAGGACCGCAAGTCGGTAGACATCCCAGAGGTCATAGTCGCCATAGGGATAGAAACCGTCGCGCACATTGTCCGAACCGATCATCACCGGGATACCGGCGGCCCTCGCCTCGTGCAGGGGCGCCAGCCCGCGCAAGCGCGGCGTCCGGCCTGGGCCGCCATCCTGAAGATAGCTGTTGGCCCCGGGCAGAACTGTCAGTCCAACGCCGGCCTCGGCCCCCTTTTCCAGAACGAGGCGCACTTCATCCGGATCACGCACGGCCAGGGCGCATCCATGTCCGCACAAGACATGCCCCGCCATGCTGCGCCGCGCCGTTTCCGCGATGATCGTATCAATGCCGCACGCCTCAGGCTCCAACCCTTCATCGACGTGGAAATCGAGATCGAGTCCATGTTTTTCGGCCAGGTCGAAAACCGTGCGGATCTTTTGGCAAAGATCCTCGTTGCGATAGACAAAGGCGCCAAGAACGCCGCCGTCTTCTCGCACGGTCCTCGCCACGGACGCACCGATCTCGACCAGATCATCCAGCGGCGTGAGCGAAGCCAGCTGCAGGTCAACCCGCCCGCGCCATTGCCGTGCCATGTCCGACAGGACGCTCCAGGCAAGGGGCGCCTCTTTGCCGTGCCAGTCTACATGGCTGCGCATGAGCGCTGTGCCATGGGCATAGGCCCGCGCCAGCCCGGTTTCGGCCCGTTTTTTCAGGTCATCCACCGTCCAGTTGGCCGTATCAGCCGCCATCATGTCGATGGCGTCGAACAGCGACTGGGCGCGGTGCGGCATCCGGTCGGCGGTAAAAGTCTTGTCGAGGTGGACGTGAATGTCCGCCAAGCGCGGCATCACGAAGCCGCCGCCGGTCGTTGTAGATGGCCGTAGCACGACGATGCGGCCATCCTGGTGTGTCAGGTCCCAGGTCCCGTCCCTGCCGGCCAGCGAAAGGCCGGTCAGGGTTCCGCCCTGGATTTGAGGAGCATTCATCACCATCAACCTTCGCGCTTGATCTCGCTCTCGTGCCAGTGACCCAGCACGGCGCGGGACAGCCAGGAGGTGATCAGGAAGATGATGACGCCCAGCAGGGAAACGAGGAAGAGAGCCGCGAACATCCGCGGAATCTCGTTGCGGAAACTGGATTCGAGGATACGTGAGGCCAGCCCGGTGTTCTGACCGGCGGTGCCCGCGACAAACTCTGCCACCACGGCGCCGATCAGGGACAGGCCGCCCGCGATCTTCAGCGCGGCCATGAAATAGGGCAGTGCCGAAGGGATCAGCAGATGCCGCAACCGCTGCCAGGGCGTGGCCTGGTAAAGGCGGAACAGGTCACGCAGGTTGTGGTCGGCACTGCGCAACCCGATGGCTGTGTTCGAGAGGATCGGAAAAAAGGCGACGATCCATGCACAGATCAGCAAAGCGACGAAAGTGTTGCTGACATAGATCAGGATCAGCGGCGCGATCGCGACGACTGGCGTCACTTGCAGGATGACCGCAAAGGGAAACAGGCTCATCTCGACCGGTCGGGACAGGGCAAAAAGCATACCCAGACTGACGCCGCCAATAATGGCCAGCGCCAGAGACAGCAGCGTCAGCTTTACGGTGAAGGCCGCGCTTTGCATCAGAGATGCCCAGTCGGTGATCAGGGTCTCGGCGATCAAGCTTGGCGCAGGGATCAGGTAGTGCGGCACTTCGTTGTACCACACCAGGAATTCCCACAGGCCGATGGCCAGCGTCAGCGCGAGGATCGGTAACAGGATCCGCAGGCGACGTTCGCGCCGCGCGTGCAGGACACGCGGATCGACGGCGGGGCTGACCGGCTTGGTGCCGGCCTGGGGATCAATGGTTGAGATCGACATTGGTCATGGTCCCTTCCAAGGCGTTGCTGACCCGCTTGCAGGTCTCGGTGTATTCGGTGGTCATGCGGTATTCCGCGTTTCTCGGGTACCCGCCGGACAATGGAATATCGTGGACCACGCGCCCGGGCCGGGCCGCCATCACGACAACGCGGCTGGACAGGTAGACGGATTCAAAGACCGAGTGCGTCACGAAGATCACTGTCAGACCGTGCTTTTCCCACAGGGCAAGAACTTCGTCGTTCAGCTTTGCGCGGGTCATCTCGTCAAGCGCGGCAAAGGGTTCATCCATCAACAGCAGCTTGGGCCGTGTCACCATTGCACGCGCAATCGACACGCGCATCCGCATCCCGCCTGACAGTTCCCGCGGATAGGATTTGGCGAAGTTGGCCAACCCGACCATCGACAGCGCCTCTTCAACCCGCTCGCGTGCCTCGGACTTGCTCAGCCCGTGCAGTTTCAGCGGCAGGTAGACATTTTCGTAGACGTTCGCCCAGGGCATCAGAGTTGCTTCCTGGAAGACGAAACCGATGTCGTTGCCGTCGCTGCTTTGGCCGGCTGGATGCCCATTGACGGTGATCTTGCCGCCCGACACGGACAACAGCCCCGCGATCATCTTGAGCGCCGTACTCTTGCCGCAGCCCGACGGGCCAAGAAAACTGACGAATTCGCCCTGCTTGATGCCCAGCGACATGTCCCGCACGGCAACGGTGCCATTGCCAAAGGTCTTGTCCACGTCACGGATATCGATCAGGTCCGGCGTTTCCGGCCGGTTGGATAGGTCATTCATCGTTCACGTCTCCGGTTTGCGGTCCAGCCAGGACAACGGGATGCTGTCGATCTCGGCCATTGCTGCGACCAGACCGGACACAGCGTGATCAAGGGTGGCCTCCCCCTTTTCGACCGTGGCGAGATGTGCCTCGCCGCAGGCGCCTGCCGTGTTCAAGTCCTGTGTTTTCCAACCCGGCCTGACAGCGCGTCCAAGACCGATATTGTCAGTCTTTTCAGCCAGATCCTGGCCGCGAGACCGAAAATCACGGGCAAGCCCCATGTCCACATTGTCAGGGTCAAGCGCCAGCATGACCGATGTTTCCATGTCGCCCGCGTGGATCCCGTGGGCGCGTTCTGCGGCGGAATAGATCCCCTCCGGCATTCCGAATCCGACCCAGGTGCATGAAAAGGTCATCATCCCCTGCGACACGCGCAACTCCCGCGCGGCCTGATCCATGGCAGGAATATTCCCGCCGTGACCGTTGAGAAAGACCATCTTGCGCACTCCGGCGCGTGCGACGCTGGCCCCGATCTCGGTCAGGACACGCCCAAAGGTTTCGCCTGTCAGGGTCAGCGTACCTGGAAAGTCGATATGCTCATCACTCTTGCAGACGGCCTGTGTCGGGAGGATCAGCACCGGGCTGTCATCCGGCAATGCCCGGGCCAGTCTTTTTGCGAGGTTATCGACGGTGCAGGCATCCACGGACATGGGCAGATGCGGGCCGTGCTGCTCGATCGCCCCGATTGGTTGAACCGCGATGATGCGTTCGTGTTCCAGTTCCGCGAATGCGCGCCTGGAATAATCCGCCCAGTACCGCTTCATCTCGCGGACCCCTGTCTGACAGGCCTCAGTTTGATCTTGATCATTTTGTCCTCCCTCCATCGAAGCGTAGAGAAAAACATAGCAATTGGTCAAACTATTTGGTAAAGGTATGTAACATTCTGTAAATAAAAGATCTTTCCAGAATGATGAACATCGAAACCCGCGAATCACTGCGGGTTTCCATTTCCGCGACGCTCCGCATGCGGCTCGATGCCGCGCAAAGCGGAACGCAACCAATCTGGAAACCACCCGGGAGGAAGACATGCAGAAGTTGGTTATTGCCGGAGGCGGCCAGGCAGGCTTCGCACTGGCGGCCAAGGCCCGAAGCCTGTGCCCTGACAGCGAGATCACACTGATCTGCGAAGAACCGGACCTTCCCTATCAACGCCCGCCCTTGTCCAAGAAATACCTGCGAAACGAAATGGCGCGCGAACAGCTCTACCTGAGGCCCGAGGGCTATTACACTGATCAGGGTATCACCTTGATCCGTGGGCATTCGGCCAGGAAAATCGACAGGGACGCCAAGCGCCTCCTCCTCGACAACCAGGCCTTCGCATATGATCAGCTTGCCTTGACCACGGGCGCACGTCCACGGCGCCTTCCGCCTGCAGTCGGTGGGGATTTGCCTGGTGTCTACTATCTGCGCAACGTGCAGGATGTGGACCGCATGGCGCCAGAATTTCAGGCCGGGCGCAGGGTTCTAGTGATTGGCGGCGGCTATATCGGGCTCGAAGCGGCCGCCGTTGCCGCGAATTCGGACCTGTCGGTGACATTGGTCGAAATGGCACCGCGCATCCTGCAACGGGTGGCGGCACCCGAAACCTCGGATTTCTTCCGGACACTGCATCAGACCAGAGGGGTCGATATCCGGGAAGGGATCGGACTGGACAGACTTGAACGCGACAAGACAATAACCGCGCGCTTTTCGGATGGCACAGCGCAGGAGGTTGATTTCGTCATCGTCGGGATCGGCATCGAGCCCAACGACGCTTTGGCCCGGGACGCAGGATTGCCCTGTGATGGCGGCATTGTAGTGGACAAGTACGGGCGAACATCGGACCGCAATATCTGGGCCGCAGGTGACTGTACGCGCCTGCCCTACCGGGAAAACATGATCCGGTTGGAAAGCGTGCAGAACGCCATCGACCAGGCCGAAGCGGTTGCCGCCAACATGTTGGGACAGGAAACCGACTACGTGCCGAACCCCTGGTTCTGGTCCGACCAGTTCGATGTCAAACTGCAGATTGCCGGTCTGAACACCGGCTACGACCGTGTCGTCGTCCGCCAGGCCGCGCGCGGCGGCCAGTCGAACTGGTACTTTCAGGGCGAAAGATTGTTGGCTGTCGACGCGATGAACGACCCGCGCGGATACATGATCGGCAAGCGTTTGATCGAAGCGGGACGGTCGCCGGAACAGGCGCAGGTCTCCGATCCCGATGCCGATCTCAAAGCATTGCTGTAGAAAATGGCCGGTTTGAGCGCGCCCGATAACCTCGTGTCAGGTCAAGCGCGACATGCCGCCTTTGACTCGTCGGATGGGAATCGAACTCTCGATCGACGAGACGCCGTCGATCCGGGTCAGCCGCGCTGTCAGGAAATGTTCGAACTCATCCAGATCCCGAACCGACACCCGAAGCAGGTAGTCGCGATTGCCGGTCATCAGCCAGCAATCGACGACTTCCGGACATAGTCTGATGGCACGTTCGAAACTCACAAGCCCGGTGTCGACCTGATGTGCAAGTTTGACCGAGACAAAGATATTCATGGCAAAGCCAAGTTTTCGCTCATCAATATGCGCGCTGTAGCCGGTGATGATCCCTTTGCTTTCCAGTATGCGGATGCGGCGGGAACAGGGCGACGGGGACAAGCCGACCCGTTCGCTCAACACCTGGTGAGAGATACGCGCGTCCTCCTGAAGCTCGTTCAGGATCTTCAGGTCGATCTCGTCCAGATCCAACATGACCGCCTCGTGATAGATGCCAACAAAGAACACGGAATTCTTGGCACAGTCTGCCAAACTTTCGGGCACTACTAACGAGATTGGCGCAAACTGCCAAGTCGCTACGGTTAATCTGCGCCAAAATCGGAGGAACCCATGTCCAGACATGATGCAATCGCCCACCAGGACCCGGACCCGGAAGAAACGCGGGACTGGCTGGACTCGCTGGAATCCATGGCCACGGCAGAGGGCCCGGAGCGGGCGCAGTTCGTTCTGAACCGTGTTCAGGACCATGCCCGCCGACTGGGCGTCACCACGGCCGGGCTACCCTATTCGGCCTATCGCAACACGATCCCGCTGTCTCAGCAGCCGGCCTATCCCGGCGATTTGCAACTTGAGGAACGGATCATCGCGATCATGCGATGGAACGCGCTGGCGATGGTGGTGCGCGCCAACAAGGCCTATGGCGAATTGGGCGGGCACATCGCCTCCTATGCCTCCGCGGCAGAGATCTTCGAAGTCGGGTTCAACCATTTTTTCCGCGCCAAGAGCGACGATTTCGGCGGCGACCTCGTCTATTTCCAGCCACATTCGGCACCAGGCATCTACGCCCGTGCCTTCCTCGAAGGACGGTTGTCCGAAAGTGACATCGCCAACTATCGGCAAGAGGTGCCGGGCAAGGGCCTGTGTTCCTACCCGCACCCCTGGCTGATGGATGAGTTCTGGCAAATGCCGACGGGGTCGATGGGCATCGGGCCGATGTCGGCGATCTACCAAGCGCGGTTCATGCGCTATCTTCAGGCCCGCGGCCTTGCGGACACGCAGGACCGCCACGTCTGGGGCGTTTTTGGCGATGGCGAGATGGACGAGCCGGAATCCATCGGCGCGCTGACCCTCGCCGCCCGCGAAGGGCTCGACAACCTGACCTTTGTCGTCAACTGCAACCTGCAACGGCTGGACGGCCCGGTGCGCGGCAATGGGCAGATCATCCAGGAACTGGAATCCCTGTTCATCGGGGCCGGCTGGAACGTGATCAAGGTGCTCTGGGGGTCGGAGTGGGACAATCTCTTTGCCCGCGACAGCGAAAGCGTCCTGTTGCGCCGCTTCGCCGAAACCGTTGACGGCGAATACCAGACCCTCGGGTCGCGCGACGGCGATTACAACCGGGCAAAGTTCTTCGATGCCGATCCCGCCACGGCGGCGCTGGTGGCGCATATGTCGGATGACGAAATTCACCGCCTGAAGCGTGGCGGCCACGATCTCAAGAAATTGCACGCGGCCTTTGCCTCGGCCAAGGCCCACAAGGGGCGCCCGACCGTCATCCTGACCAAGACCAAGAAGGGCTATGGCATGGGCGGCGCCGGCGAATCCCGGATGATTGCCCACCAGGCGAAAAAGCTGGATATTGAGGCGCTCAAGGCCTTCCGCGACCGTTTCGACCTGCCGCTGTCGGACAAGTCGGTCGAAGCGCTGGAATTCTTCCATCCCGGCGACAACAGCCCCGAAGTCGCCTATCTCAAGGATCGCCGCACGACGCTTGGCGGATACCTGCCGCGGCGGCCAAGTCACGCGGATTCTCCCGCCCCGGCCCGCCCCGACCTGGCCGGCTTCGCGAAGTTCGCGACCGAGGCCGACGGCAAGGAAATGTCGACCACGATGGCGGCGGTCCGGATGATGAGCGGGCTATTGCGCGACAAGCAGTTCGGCCCGCGCCTTGTTCCCATCGTCGCCGACGAGGCACGCACATTTGGCATGGACAATCTGTTCCGGCAGGTGGGGATCTACGCGCCGAACGGGCAGAAGTACGAGCCGGAAGACGCGGATTCGATGCTGTTCTACAAGGAAACGGCGGATGGCCAGCTTCTGGAGGAAGGGATCACAGAGGCAGGCGCCATCAGTTCATGGACTGCGGCGGCCACGGCTTATTCCACGCATGGCACCGAATTGCTGCCGATCTACATCTACTATTCGATGTTCGGCTTTCAGCGGGTCGGAGACCTGATCTGGGCCGCGGCCGACCAACGGGCGCGTGGCTTTCTTCTGGGGGCCACCGCCGGGCGGACCACCCTGTCGGGTGAAGGGCTGCAGCACCAGGACGGGTCCAGCCACCTGGCCGCCGCCGCGATCCCCAATTGCCGGGCCTACGATCCATGTTACGCCTATGAACTGGCGGTGATCATGGATCACGGCATGACGCGAATGCTGGACGAGAAACGCGACGAGTTCTTCTACATCACCGTCATGAACGAGAACTACGCCCAGCCCAGCATGCCGCAAGGTGTCGAGGGCGACATCATCAAGGGCATGTACCGGCTGGGTGGCAATGACACCGACGGGCCGCGCGTGCGGCTGCTGGGGTCCGGCACGATCCTGCGCGAGGTCATTGCCGCCGCGGAAATCCTGCAAGGTTATGGCATCGGCTGCGATCTCTATTCGGTCACCTCCTTCAGCGAACTGGCACGCGATGGAGCCGAAGCTGAACGGCAGGGCCGGTTGGGCAATTCGGTACCTTCGCACGTGGAACGGATGATTGGCGGGGATGCGCCGGTCATCGCGGCCAGCGACTACGTGCGCGCGGTTCCGGCCCAGATTGCCCCCTATCTCGACACAAGGATGACGATCCTCGGGACGGACGGCTTCGGTCGCTCTGCCAACCGCGCCGCCCTGCGCCGTTTCTTCGAGGTGGATCGCCAGCATATCGCCCTTGCCGCCATCGAGGCATTGGTGCGCAAGGGCGACATCGAGGCCCCGGTGCTGTCGCAGGCCATAGGTGAACTGGGCATCGATCCAGCGGCCGATGCGCCCTGGCGGATGTGAGGGAGAGCCGGATGAGCAACACGGTCGAAATTCATGTCCCGGACATCGGCGATTTCAACGACGTCCCGGTTATCGAGATCCCGGTGGCCGCCGGCGAAAGGGTTTCCGAGGATGATACGCTGATCGTTCTCGAGTCCGACAAGGCCACGCTGGACGTGCCCAGCCCGCAATCGGGTACAATCACCGAGTTGAAAGTTGCCGAGGGCGACAGGGTCAGCAAGGGCAGCCTTGTCCTGTTGATGGAACTCGCCGCTCATCCGGATGCAGCGGCTCCTGTGGCAGAAACGCCACGCGCCGTGCCGGATGCGAAAGCCGTGGAGCAGGCGCGCCGTGCGCCCGCATCCCCGCCGGAGGCTGACAGGCCGGAGCCAGCGGCGGGAACACCTGGAAAGCCCTCTCATGCCTCGCCCTCGGTCCGCAAACTGGCCCGCACGTTGGGCGTGGCCATCGACGAGATCCAGGGCACCGGGCTGAAGAACCGCATCACCCGCGAGGATGTAGAAGCCTACGTCAAGAGACGCCTGACCGCGCCGCCGCCTACAGCGCCACAGGGGACCGCTCTGTTGGATCTGCCGGATTGGCCGAAGCCGGATTTCGCCGCCTTTGGCCCGATCGAACGCGAACCTCTGTCCCGGATAGCCCGGATTTCAGGGCCTAGCCTGACCCGCAACGCGATACTGATCCCGCATGTTTGCAACTTCGACAAGGCCGATGTGAGCGATCTTGAGGACTTCCGCAAACGGCTCAACAAGGAAGCCGGCCCGGACGATGCACGGATCACCATGCTGGCCTTTGCGGTCAAGGCTGCGGTCTCGGCGCTTAAAGCGCATCCGCGATTCAATGCGTCGCTTGACGGTGACGAGATCGTGCTCAAACACTATTGGAACATCGGCGTCGCGGCGGACACGCCCGAGGGTCTGGTCGTGCCGGTCATCAAGGAGGCCGACCGAAAGGGCCTGCGCGAGATCGCCGCCGAAATGGCCTCGCTCGCCAACAGCGCACGGCAAGGCAAGTTGAAACGCGACGCGATGCAGGGGGCGACCTTCACCATTTCCTCGCTGGGCGGGGTCGGTGGCACGGGATTCACGCCCATCATCAACGCGCCGGAAGTGGCCATCCTGGGCATGACACGCGCCGAAACCCAGCCAGTCTGGGACGGCTCTGCCTTCCAGCCGCGTTTGATCCAGCCCTTGAGCCTGAGTTGGGATCACCGGGTCGTGGATGGTGTCGCAGCGGCGCGGTTCCTGCGTCATGTCTCGGAGGTCATGAGCGACTTTCGCCGACTGTCGGTGTGACCAGAACTTGATGGCGGCGCCCCGGTCCGGTTTACTGCGACGGGGCGCCCAGACCTTGCAGATGTAGCGCCCACCGCTGCATCAGGTTGAGGCCCTGCGGGGAGGGCGGCAAGCAGGGTGCCCGGTCGTGAATCGGTAGGCCCGCCGCGACACCGAAAACGCGTTTTCCATAGGTGATCAGGTGTTCGAGTGACTGCATCACGAAGGTGATTTCCGGCAGCATCGCGGCATAGAGTGTTTCCGCCGCCTCATGTTCACCCTTTTGCCATAGGTCGAACACGCGTGCCACGACCGGCGCAATATCCGGGGCCAGCACAAAACCTTCGCAACCGTTACGCAGGTTGTCCGTCAGTTCCAGCCCGCCACGTCCGCCGAGCACATGGATACCTGCGCCAGCGGTCGCAATGATGTTCTGAACCCCCAGCGCGGCATCCTCGCTCTTGACGGCAACCACATTGGGACATCGCTGGCGCAACCGGGCGATGTCATCGCCGGACAGCGCCCGGCCCAGGTACTGGGGCGCGTTCTGCAAAGCCACCGGCAGATGTGTTTGCTCCGCGATCCGTGCGAAGAATTCCAGGTAGACATCCGCGCCGAAGTTTCCGCTCATCGGGGGTTGCAGGATCAGCCAATCGGCGCCCGCCTCTTGCGCCGCGCGGCAAAGCGTGACCTGTTCGGCCACCGAGTTGCCGGCAACGGTTACGGAATAGGGCACCCGCCCGCCAACTGCGCGCCCGACACTCTCGATCAGCGTCAGCCTCTCGGGAAGGGTCAGTTTCAGGACCTCTGTCGCAAGCCCCAGCACGGTGATCCCGTGACAGCCCTTGTCGATACAGTAATCCACCTGCGCGGCCATCGCGTCATGGTCCAGCGTTTCATCGGCCCGGAACAGCGCGAACAGGACCGCATGCACGCCCTGAAAGATCATCGGATTCACCATTCTGCGATCGATCCGTCCGCATGGCGCCAGACCGGCGCCCTCCACCGATGCCCCTGGGCGGCGCGTTCGGTGATGACGTCCTCGTCAAGTTCAATACCAAGCCCCGGACCTTGCGGAATGGAAATGAACCCGTTTTCGACTTTGAACACCTCTTTGTCGGTGACGTAGTCGGTCAGGTCACCGCCCTGATTGTAGTGGATGCCAAGGCTCTGCTCCTGGATGAACGCATTGTGGCAGATCGCATCCACTTGCAGCGAGGCTGCCAAGGCAATGGGACCAAGCGGACAATGCGGGGCCAGGGCCACGTCATAGGCCTCGGCCATATGTCCGATGCGCACCATTTCCGAAATCCCGCCCACATGGGCGGTATCCGGATTGACCACGCTGGCCGCGCGGGTTTCGAAAACCCGCCTGAAATCATAACGCGAGTGCAGCCGTTCACCGATGACCAGCGGGATGGTTGTCGATCTAGCCAGATCCGCCATCCTGTCCACCTGCGCCGAAACAACCGCGTCTTCGACGAACATCGGGCGCAGCGGTTCCAGCTCTTTCAGCAGGATCTTGGCCATGGGGGCATGCACCCGGCCGTGGAAATCAAAGGCCAGATCCATCCGCGTGCCCACGGCTTCGCGCAGGTCCGCCAGCCGTTTCACGATGCCGTCGATCCGGCCATAGCTGTCAACGATCTGAAGCTCGTCGCAGATGTTCATCTTGCAGGCATCATAGCCCGCGTCCATCAGCGCCTTTGCCCCCTCGATCAGGTTGCGCGGGCGATCGCCGCCGATCCAGCAATAGGTGCGCACCCGGTTGCGTACCGGGCCACCCAACAGGGCATGGACCGGCGCGTCGTGGTATTTGCCCTTGATGTCCCAAAGCGCCATGTCGATGCCGGAGATGGCGCTCATCAGGACCGGGCCGCCACGGTAGCATCCATTGCGGTAAAGCGATTGCCAGATATCTTCGATATGCAGCGGGTCGCGCCCGCAGAGGAAATCCGAAAGCTCCGCGATCTTGGCGGCAAGCGTTTCCGCGTGCCCTTCCAGGACGGGTTCACCCCAGCCGGTCAGTCCTTCGTCGGTTTCGATTTTCAGGAACAGCCAGCGCGGCGGAACGAGGTAGGTTGTCAGCTTGGTGATCTTCACGGTCCGGCCTCTTGTCATCCGGGGATTTGGGAATGTTCTGGCATAGGGTTCGCACGGCCAGGCCAGGCCCTGCCCGCAGGCAGGGCCATTCAAGCCGAACAGCGGATCCAAACCTAGTGTAGCGCCGGACCCTGGTGGATCGCGTCACCGTCCTGATCAAAGAAGTGCAACCTGCCTTCGGGAAAACGCAGCGGCAGGTTGTCTCCGGGTTTAAGCTCTGTATTGCCGTTTGTGCGCACGACAATGTCACCCGATCCCGGCACCCGGGCGTAGATGTTGGTATCCGCGCCAAGCCGCTCGACGACGAGGGCCTCTGCGGTGACATTGGCCCGCTCCTGCGCGATTTCGATGTGTTCCGGCCGGATGCCCAGGTGGCGGGCGTTGTCGGGGCCGCGAAGGCTTTGTCCGTCGCCCAGTGAAATCACTCCCTGCTCGGGAGAGACCTCCAACACGTTCATGTTCGGCGAGCCGATGAACTGAGCCACAAAGAGGTTGGCCGGACGCTCGTAGAGTTCGAGCGGCGAGCCGACCTGCTGAATGTCGCCGCCGTTCAGGACAACGATCCGATCCGCAAGGGTCATGGCTTCGATCTGGTCATGGGTGACATAGACCATCGTTGCACCAAGACGCTGGTGCAAACGCGCGATTTCAAGCCGCATCTCGACCCGCAGCGCCGCGTCCAGATTGGACAGCGGTTCGTCGAAGAGGAACGCCTTGGGATCCCTGACGATCGCACGGCCCATGGCCACGCGTTGGCGTTGTCCCCCGGAGAGTTCCTTGGGCAGCCTTTCCAGCAGCTTGTTGAGGCCAAGCGTATTGGCCGCCGCCTCGATCGGACCTTGCCGCTTGGCGGCGGGTTCGCGACGGATTTCCATCGAGAACCCCATGTTCCGCGACACCGACATATGCGGGTAAAGCGCGTAACTCTGGAACACCATGGCGATATCCCGGTCACGGGGCGGGATGTCGTTCATGGACCGCCCCCCGATGCTGAATTCCCCGCCACTGATGGTTTCAAGACCGGCGATCATCCGCAGCAGGGTGGATTTCCCGCAGCCAGAAGGGCCCACCAGGACGACGAATTCGCCGTCCTCGATCTTGAGGTCGATATTGCGCAGGACCTCGACACGTCCATAGCTCTTGCGCACGGATTTGAGTTCCATTCCGGCCATGTACTTATCCTTTCACGGCGCCGCTTGTGAGGCCCTGAACAAGGTACCTTTGGATGAACAGGAAGAAGAGACAGGACGGGACAAGGGCCAGCACACCGGCCGCCATCATCTGCCCCCAATCGACGGAAAACTTGCTGACGAAGGTCAATAGCCCCACCGGGAAGGTCATGGAGTCGTTCGAGCTGATCAGCATCAAGGCGAACAGCAGTTCGGACCATGCCGCGGTAAAAACGAAACCCAATGTCGCGGCCAGCCCCGGGAGGGTCAAAGGCAGGACGACTTTCCGCAGGGCGGTGAACCGGGTGCAGCCGTCGATCATCGCCGCCTCTTCGAGATCCTTGGGAATCCCGTCAAAGAAACTTTGCATCAGGAATGTCGCGAAGGGGATGTTGAAGGCGACATAGACGACAATCAGGCTGGTCAGAGAGTTGAGCATCCCCAGCGACGCGACGATCTTGTAGATCGGTGCGATGATCATCAGCAAAGGAAACATCTGCGTCAGAAGCATCAGCGCGATGATCCAGCGCTTGCCGCGGAAGTGAAACCGCGAGAACGCATAGCCCGCCGCGGCCGCGATCAGCGCGGTAACCGCGGCCGTTGACAGTGACACGATCACCGAATTGCCGAAATAGCTCAGGAAATCCGAGGCGAGGATCACCGTCTTGAAGTTCTCGAGCGTGACCGAGGACGGAAAGAAAGCGGTGCCCTCGGAGTAGATCAACTGGTCCGGGGTCAGGGCGATCTTCAGCAGCCAATAGAGCGGGAACAGGGCAAAGCCGACATACCCCGCAACGGCGGCGTATTTTCCCACCGTGAGCAGCGTGTTGTTTTGTGGTCTTCTGGACATCAGAATTTCACCAGCTTGGCTCTTACGAAGAGCAGAACCGCCGCGTAGATGAAAAGAACGCCCAGCAGCGCCACCGCGATTGCAGAGGCATAGCCGAAGTCGAGCTTACGGAACGCGGTCGTGAAGATGTAGGTGGACAGGATCTGCGTGGAATCCGCGGGGCCGCCCCCGGTCATGACGTAGATCAGGTCGGCGAAATTGGCGATCCAGATGGCGCGCAGCATGACCGTGATCGCGATCATCGGCCCCAGGAAGGGCAGCGTGATCTTGGTGAAGCACTGCCACCGCGAGGCGCCGTCGATTTCGGCGGCTTCGTAGAGTTCTCCCGGGATGGATTGCAGTGCGGCCAGCAAAGTGATGGCAAAGAAGGGAATCCCGTACCAGACATTGGCCATGATCGGTCCCCAGATCGCCGTGTCCGGGTTCGACAGGATGTTATAGGGTTCGTCCAGCAGCCCGATGGCGGCCCACCAATGCGGCAGGGGTCCGATCACGGGGTTGAGCAGCCAGGACCAGGTCAGCGCGATAAGGAAGGTCGGCACCGCCCAGGGCAGAAAGACAACCGCCTGGACAAAACGCTTGCCGACAAGCGGACGTGACAACAGCAACGCAAGACCCAACCCCAGTAGGAACTGCAGAGTCACCGAACCGAAGGTCCACCAGAAGGTATTGTTCAGAGCGCGCCAGAACTTTCTGTCATCCGCCAGGTCGCGGAAGTTTTCCAGCCCGACAAATCCCGTGTCAAACGGCTTGAGAAGGTTGATGGATTGCACCGAGTAGGCAATGCCGATCGCCAGCGGGATGAGCATGACGAAACAGATCAGCAGGATCGCCGGCGATGCATAGAGCCAAGGCTCGACCGCGTAGCGGAAGTAGGCCCGGCCAAATCGTGTCCGGGGTTCCCCGGACACGACTTTTTCTGGCGAAGTTATTGGTCGGCTTGCCATTTGCCGTACTCTTCGGTCAGGTACTCAGCCCATTCGTCCGCCATTTCCTCGACGGAAATCTGACCCAGCAGCGCCTGCTGCGAGGTTTCGAGAACCAGCGAGTCGGCAAAATAGCCAAAGCCTTCGAGGTAGGTCGGCATGCTCATCGGCTGCCATGCATCGCCGTTCAACTCGGTGAACCAGCCAGCGAACTGTTCGCTGCGGAAATGCGGATCCTGGTCGGCGCCCTTGTGGATCGGGATCACCCCGACGCGCTTGGCCCAGGCAATGTTCGATTCCGGGTTCGACAGGTGCCCGATCAGCGACCAGGCCTCGTCCTTGTGATCCGTGCTGTCGAAGGCGGCCCAGCCAGCATAACCGATAGTCGGGAAGGACAGGCCATCCGGGCCTTTCGGCATCGGCGCGACTGCGAAACGGTCACTTTCCATCCGCTGGGCAATCGCGATCAGCGCATCGGGATCCTGATCGAGGAAGGCGCAGGTGCCCGAGTAGAACCCGGCGACGATCTCGTTAAAGCCCCAGGAAACGGAGTCCCGCGGTGCCAGTCCATCCTGGTAGAGGTCGATCAGGAATTGCAGCCCCGCAACCGCCTCGGGCGTGTTGAGCGTGCTTTTCCCGTCTTCGTCGAAATAATTCTGCGCGCCGCGCATTGTCATGGCCATCATCATCCAGCCGTTCAGGCCGCCGGGGCCACCGCGCAGGCAATAGCCGTATTTGCCGTCCTGTTCAGAGATCTTGGCCGAAATCTCGCGGAACTCTTCCAGCGTTGCGGGCGGGGCGTCATACCCTGCCTCTTTCAGCATCTCCTTGTTGTAGAACATGGCGCGCAGGTAGAAACCGTAAGGGATTTCCTTGAGCTTGCCGCCCTTTGTGGCCGACCCCATGTCGATGGTCGTCCGGGTAAGCGTATCGGCATGTTCCCAGGTCTCGAAGTGCGGACCAAGGTCCATCAGCCGGTCGGAATACAGCCCAAGCCAACGGTCGGGCATTTCGACAACGTCCGGAATATCGCCGCCGGCAACCATCGTGGCGAATTTCTCAAAGGCCTGGCCCCAGGGCAGGGACACGATTTCGACCGTGTGGCCGGTTTGCGCCTCCCATTCCGCGACCATGCTTTTCAGCGTTTCGGTTCTTTCCGGGCTGGTGATCACCTCGACCAGCTTCAGGTCGGCGGCATAGGCGCCGGACCCGATGATTGCCGCCAAAGCGGTACTTGCGACTAGTCTCTTCATAACTTTCCTCCCAGTTATTGATTGAATTGCTCGGCCATTTTTTTCGGCCGGGTTCACGCGGTCGCCTTGTCCAGTGCGGATTTGAAATCCGACCAGAGCGCCTCGGCCTCCTCGAGGCCGAGAGACAGGCGAACCATCGTATCGGGGACGCCGAACCGTTTCAGGGAATTGGTCGCCCCTTCTTGTGCAAGGGCAACCGCCGCAGGCAGGACAAGGCTTTCGAACCCGCCCCAGCTGACGCCGAAGTGGAAAAGGGTCAGCTCATTTGCAAAGCGGCGGACGTCGACTTCCGGGGCGAATTCGATGGACATCAGCCCCGAACGCCCTTTCAGCCCGGGCACATCGTTCGGACCCGGCGAATTCACTGCCTTGATCTGCGGAAGAACACTCAGCCGGTCGACAAAGATATTCGCGGTCCGCTCGTGCTCGCGCATCCGCGCAGGCAACGTACGCAGCCCTCGGACCAGCAGCCAGGACTCCATTGGCGCCAGCTTCCCCCCCAACAGGGGCAAGGTCAGGTCGCGCAACATGCCGATGTACTTGGCGGACGAGATGACAACACCGGCAACGGTGTCGGAATGCCCGCAAATGTATTTCGTTGCCGAATGCAGAACGATGTCGATCCCGAGGGTCAGGGGGTTCTGGAACACCGGGGTCGCCCAGGAATTGTCGATGACAGAAATACAACCGTGCCGTTTCGCATGCGCTGCCACCTTCTGAAGATCGACCACCTCCATCATCATGGAATTGGGGCTTTCCAGGTAGACGACATCGACGCCGCGGAGCAGGTCCGGATCCGACTCGATCTCGGCGCCAGAGTGATAGCTGATCTCGATGCCGAACGGGCGCAGCATCCGTTCCATCAATCGATAGGCGTCGGGATAGACATGGTCGATGCAGACCATCCGGTCGCCCGGTTTGAGCAGCGCAAAGAGCGTCGAGGAAATCGCCGCCATCCCCGAGGCAAAACCAACCGCCGCCTCCCCCTGTTCAGCCTTGGCCATCATGGCCTCGAAACTGGCGACAGTGGGATTTTGCACCCGCGTATACAGGGCCCGGTCACTTTCACCTGCCATGCGCGCCTCGAAGGCCGTGAAATCGTCGAAGGTAAACAGCGACGTCTGGTATATCGGCGGCGTCACCGAGCCAAAGTCGCCGCCGTGCGGTCGCGAAAGTTGTGTCTTCAAGTCCTCGTCACGCATCCGCGCCGTCTCCGATGATCTTCTCCACGTCCCTGCCTGTCAGGTCCGTGATCTTGTGCATGAGTTCCGCTGCGCGGTCGGCGTCGCCGGCGCAGATGGCTTCGGCCATTTCGATGTGCAGGGGGATCGTATCCGTCCCGAGCATGGGCTCGCCGAGCGGCGCCTCGTAGACCGAGTGGAAAGCCCCCTGCAGCTGGTCGACCAACTGTTTATACAGGGGGTTTCCCGTTGCCTCGTGAATGGTCGCATGGAAGGCGTGATCGGCTTGCCGCCAGTCCTGTCCGCTGCGCCAGATGTCCATCAGCTTGTAGCAGCTCGTCATGATTTCGTGCCGTTGCCGGTCCGTCGCGCGCAGAGTCGCAAGTCGCACGGCGTCGGCCTCCAAGGGCCGCCTGACCTCAAGCATCCGCTGCAGGCTCTGCGCCTCCAGCGTGATCGCGATGGGCAGGTGCAGCGAACTGGTGGTTATCGGCGCCCGCAACACGGTTCCGGCACCCTTGTTCCGGGTCACGATCCCGAGGCTCTGCCAGGCCTGCAAGGCCTCGCGCACCGTCGAACGTCCGACCCCCAAGGCCTTTGCCAACTCCGTTTCAGGCGGGAGACGGTCGCCGACGCCGATGCCGTTTTCCGCGATCATCTCGGCAATCCGATTGAGGACTTCGCGCGCCTTTCCGGTGCCACTTCGTGTTGCATTCCTGATCATTCGCACAGCATTGAAACATTGTCTGAGCAAGTCAACATCTTTGTCTGACATAAATGCCAAACTTACTCTGACAATGCTTGATCAAAGCCATAGGCGATTGAAAATCCGATTTTTTTTGGCTGCAAATTTCTTGCGTATGGGTCGCTCTGGTGGCCCTTTGTGCCCCAAATACGCGGACAAACGGGGCCTGCCTCCGGCAGCGATTCCCGCCGTGGGGCTGAATTTCTCCGCACAGAGAAGAGAGCACAAAGACGCCGGGGCAAGGCAGGCGCTGTTCGCGTTGAGAACACGCAAGTGCTCGCCCATCGAGACACTCAAGGCGACTGCATGTGCCGTCCCCGCTCTCGTCCTGCCGAGATACAAGGCCACGGCCTTTGCCCCCGCGTTGCTTCGAGACGAGGGCAGGAAATTAGCTTGAAATTGAAACATGATTCAGTATTCATGTTTCTATGAGAAGTGCATCCATACCGAAAACCAAGCGCGGGCAGGACCGACGGGCGAAGATTCTCGGAGCGGCGGAAATGGTCATGGGGGAACACGGGTTCTCTGCCGCTTCTATCGCCCAGATCACGCGTGCCGCAGATACCGCGCTTGGGACGTTCTACATCTATTTCCAGAGCAAGGAGGAAATCTTCCACGAGCTGGTCCTGGAAATGGGGCGCATCACGCGGTCGATCATGTCCCAAGCCATTGCGGGCGCACCGAACAGGCTTGAAGCAGAGCGGGCAGGCCTCAGGGCGTTCCTAATGTTCGTGCAGGAACGCCCCACGCTCTACCGCATCGTCGAAGAGGCGCGCTTTGTCGACCCGGTCGCCTACCGCGACTATTTCTCAGGTTTCGCAGAAGCCTATGCCGCGGGCCTGCGCTCGGCCGAAACCAGAGGAGAGATTTCCTCGGGCGACGCCGAAGTCCGCGCCTGGGCCCTGATGGGCTTGTCGAAAGCCCTTGGCGATCGCTATGTCCTTTGGGAAGAGACACCGGACATTGATCGTGTCGTGGACGAAGCCCATGCGCTGATTTGCAAGGGGCTTGCCCCGTGACAGGCTTGGTGCAGACCAGCGCAACCTGCCTTGCGTCCGGCGTGGACTGTTTTCAGATCGCGCTATCCGCGCCACGAGCCAACGCGCTTGAGCCCGATCTTCTGGCAGCACTCCACGCGGCCCTCGACAAACTGGAAACCTCCGGCGCCCGGACGGCTCTGCTGAGCGGCGGCAAAAATTTCTCGACCGGCGGCGACGTCGGCCGTTTCCTTGAAGCCGCAGAAAATAGCCAAGCAGTAGAGTATGCCCGCAAGGTGGTCCCTGCCCTTCAGTCGCTGGTCCTGCGGATGATCGGGATGCCGGTGATTTTCGGCTGCGCGGCACGGGGCGCCGTCACTGGCGGGGCGGCGGGCCTGCTCTGGGCGTCGGATCTCGTGATGCTGTCGGCGGATGCTTTTGTTCAGCCCTATTACGCAACCGTCGGCTTTGCCCCGGATGGCGGCTGGACCGCGCTGCTCCCCGAGTTCATCGGTTTGCCGGCAACGCGCCGGTGGCTGTTGGCGGATGCGCGTCGGGACGCAGACGATCTGGTCGCCCTTGGGCTCGCGGACAGAGTCGATCAGACGCCCGAGGACAAGGCCTTCCACGACCTCGCCAAGCTCGACCTGGACGTGGCGCTGGAAACCAAGGCCCTGCTTTGGGACGCGCGGCGCAAGACCGCCGTGCAGGACCGGCTGGAGGCGGAGACCGAGGCATTCCTGCGCAGGATCGCGGCGACGGATACACACACCAAGATGGCAAGGTTCCTCGGCAGGCAGGAGGTGACGCCGAATGTTTGATACAGTGCCCGACATGGCCTTCAAACGGGCGGAGCTTGCTCCGGACGCTATCGCGTTCCGGGACAGCACATCCGCAAGGGACTGGACATTTGCAGAGGTCAACCGTGCCGCGGATGGCATTGCGGAGGCTCTTCTCGCCGCAGGCCATGCCGAGGGCGACCGGATTGCCATCCTGTGTCACAACCGGGTCGAGTTCTTTCTGACCCTCTTTGCCTGCCAGAAGACCGGGCTCATCCTGTGCCCCCTCAACTGGCGACAGCCTGCGGCGGAACTGGCAGGTGCCCTCGCACCCATAGGCGCGCAGGCGATCCTGTTTGATGCAGGCCACGCCGAGACGGCACAAGAGCTTGCTTCGCGACTCTCGCTGACGGCCTATTCGATCGAGCGCGACCTCCCCCGATGGACAAACAGCCCCTCCCGGCGGTTTCACGCGCCTGTCCCGGCGCCGCGGCCCTGGTACCTCTTGTTCACCTCCGGGACGACGGGTCTGCCCAAGGCAGTGATCCAGACCGCGCGCATGGCTTGGGTCAATGCGATCAACATTGGTCAGGCGATCGGGCTGACGGGGGGTGACAGGTCGGTGAACTTTCTGCCACTCTTCCACACGGCGGGTATCAACCTTTACACGCTGCCGGTGTTTCTCAATGGCGGCGTTTCGACGATCCTGCCGAAATTCGAACCGGAAACGCTTTTGCAACTCATCCGGCGTGGCGAAATCACCCAGTTCTTTGGCGTACCCGCGATCTACCAGGCGTTTTCGCTCATGCCCGACATAGACACGGTCGACTGGACCGCGTTGCGCTGCGGCTGCGGCGGCGCACCCCTGTCGGAACCGTTGATCCGCTTTTTCGCGGACAGGGGCCTGAATGTTCTTAACGGTATGGGAATGACAGAGACCGGCCCGACCGTGTTCCTCATGGACGAGCATCATGCCAGCAAAAAGATCGGCTCTGTCGGCAAGGCCCAGGTAATGACGGATGTCCGGCTGGACGGTGTCCCCCAGGGCGAGGCGGGCACAGGCGAACTCCAGCTTCGGGGGCCGGGCATCACGCCCGGCTATTTCCGCAATCCAGAGGCGACGGAAAAAACCTTTACACCGGACGGCTGGCTGGCCAGTGGCGACATCGCCCGGCGCGATGCCGATGGCTATTACTACATCGTCGACCGTATCAAGGATATGTATATCTCCGGCGGTGAAAACGTCTATCCGGCCGAGGTCGAACGCGTGCTCAACGAACACCCTGCCATCCAGGAAAGCGCGGTGATCGGCGTTTCCAACGCGAAATGGGGTGAGGTCGGCGCCGCCTTCATCATCCTGCGACCCGGCCACCACCTGGATCCGGACACCCTGCGGCCTTGGTGCCGCGAACGGCTGGCCGGATACAAGGTGCCGGCCTCGGTCCATGTCGTTGACGACTTCCCGCGCACGGCGGCTGGCAAGGTGCGCAAACCCGACCTCAAGAGGATGTTTCAGGATGCTTGACCTCACTGCGACATGGACGCCGACCCAAGCCGAGTTCAATGCCTTCGCAAAAGTCTCGGGGGATGACAATGCAATCCATGTGGACGAGGCATTTTCGGCCCGCACGGCCTTTGGCCGGACGGTCAGCCACGGCATGCTGATCTACACGAAATTCTGGGGCCTGCTCAAACAGCACCGGCCCGAGGCGCGGCAGGTGACCCAGACAATGATGTTTCCCAACCCCGCCTTCGCGGGCGAAGAGATTACCCTGAACATCCGAGAAACCGCGCCGGGGCAGCTTTCCTTGCGGGCGGTGCGCACGGATGACGGCGCCGAGGTTCTGATCGGCGAAACGGAGATTGCATGATGGAAATCGGACAGACGGCCTCGACCACCCGCACCTATGCCAAGGCGGACCTTGCAGCCTTTTCCGAACTCTCCGGTGTCGAGGCGGGAACGGAAGTGCCCGAACCCCTGATCGCGGCGCTGTTTTCCTATCTCCTGGGCGTTGAACTGCCGGGGTCGGGGACGAACTACCTGAAGCAGGACCTCAGGTTCGCCTCCCCTGCCCCGCTCGACACCGCGCTGACCGCGACGGTCGAAATCACGCGCCTGCGCCCCGAAAAGCACCTCGTCGACCTCTGGGCGACATGCGTCACGCCGGACGGGACGCTGATCTGCGAGGGCCGTTCGCTCGTCAAGGCAAAGGATGTGGCCGAAAGCCCGCTCAGCCCGTGACCGCGCGCGCGAAACGCGCAATCGTATTTGCGAAGGCTTCGGGTTCTTCGAGATGCGGCGAATGCCCGGACTGGCGAAAGATGTGCCGCCGCGCCTGCGGGGCGTGGGCGCAGATCCAGGCCGCGGCCCCTTCTGCGTAGACCCGGCTCTGCGCACCGGAACACACCAGATAGGGCACGTCGATCAACGGGATGACCGCGCGCTCGTCAAACGCCAGCAGGTCATCCCAGAGCGCGCGCATCTTGTCGGGGTCATGGGATGCGATCAACGCCTGGGCCTTTTGCCGCGACAATCCCGTGGCGCCCTCGCGCGAGGCGAACATGGTCGCGGCAATACCATGCGTCACGCCTTCCCAATCGCTGTCGAAGCGCAGCCGCGCAGCGGCCACGCTATCCTGCGTTTCCCCCCGCAACCCATGCGGCCAGTCCGGCGCGGGCATGACCCTCGGGCTCATGTCGACAGTGACGAGCCCCGAAATCCCCGCAGTCCCGTGCTGTGCGATATATCTCCAGGCGGTTGCCGCGCCCATCGACCAACCGATGATAACGGGCCGCTCTGCACCGCAGGACGCAATGCAATCGGCCAGCACCTCGGCACAGCTGTCGATATCGGGCGGCAGATGCGCGGCTTTGCCGTGTCCGGGCAGATCCGGTGCGAAACAGGCGAACTCGGGCGAGAGGCGCCCGACGATACCGTCGAACACCGCCCCCCGCATGGTCCAGCCGTGGAGAAAGATCAGGGGGTGCCGCACGCTCAGCGCCCGGCCCTCAACCGCCCCACGATTCCCGTCGGAAAGAAATAGACGCTCAGGACAAAGAGCACACCGAGCCAGAGCAGCCAGCGGTCAGGATCGAGGAGTTGCGACAAAAGCGGGATCGCGGTGGTCGCCTCCGAGGCGCTGCCCATGAGCGTTTGCAGGTAGTTCTGCGCCAGGACAAAAATCGTCGCCCCGATCACCGCGCCATACATCGTGCCCATGCCGCCGATCACCACCATCAGGAGGATGTCGAGCATGATCTCGAAGGACAGCGTGGTATCCGGCCCGACATAGCGCAGCCAGATCGCGAACAGGCTGCCCGCCAGCGCCGCGACGGCTGCCGACAGGCAGGTGGCCAGCGTCCGGTAGGCCACGACCCTGTAGCCGATGGCCTCGGCCCGGAAATCATTTTCGCGGATGGCTTGCAGGACGCGCCCAAAGGGCGAATTCACGATGCGCAGCAAGAGCAGGAACAGCGCGAGTGAGCCGAAAAACACCAGGTAGTAGTTCAGCGTTTTCCCGGACACCCTGACGCCGAAAATCTCGCCCAGCCGGAACGCCGGCGTCAGTTCCCGCGGGACCTTGTAGTTCAGCCCGTCCTCGCCCCCCGTGAGCCCCGAGAACTGCGAGACCAGCACCGCAACCGCCGAGGCCACGGCCAGCGTGATCATGGCAAAGAAGATCGCCCGCACCCGCAACGAGAACAGCCCGATCAGCAGCGCGACCACCGCGGACGCGATGGCACCAAGGCCCGCGCCGACGACCAGCGCATCGAACCCGCGCCCCATGTGGACAGAGGCCAGCGCAACCCCGTAGGCGCCGAGGCCAAAGAACATCGTATGCGCAAAACTCACGATGCCCGAGTAGCCAAGCAACAGGTCGTAACTGGCGACAAGCACGATGAAGATGCAGATCCGCGCCGCCGTCTCGAGCGAGCGCACCCCCGGAAAGAGGAACGGGGCAAGCGCCAGGGCCACGAGGATCACCAGCAGAATGACAGTCAGGACAGCGGAACGCGGCTTGTCGCCGGAGAGGAGATTGACGAGCATCTTATTTGGCCTTCACGACGGGCAGCATGCCTTGCGGCCGCCACAGCAGGATTGCGGTCATCAGGGCGATGTTGGACACAAGCGCCAGCTTGGGTTCGAGAAAGGCCACGTAGTTCTGCAGCAACCCGACAAGCAATGCGCCGATGAAGGCGCCCTCGACAGAGCCCAGCCCCCCGATGATGACCACGATGAAGACGAGGATCATCATCTCTTCGCCCATGCCGGCGGTAATAACCTCCTGGTACAGCCCCCACATCACGCCGCCGAGACCCGCAAGCGCCGACCCCGCGATGAAGACCCCGATAAAGACCAGGCGCAGGCGATAGCCGAGCGCCTCGACCATCTCGCCGTTCTCGACACCTGCGCGCACGATCAGGCCGATCTTGGTCCGGCGCAGAACCATGCGCATCGCAACGAACAGCGCGATCCCCACAACCACCGCAAGCAGCCGGTACTTCTCGACAGCGGCGCCGCCGAAGGTCACGGCGCCCTTGAGCGTCTCGGGGCGCGTAAAGAAAATCTCCTCGGGGCCCCAGACCACGTGAATGAGCTGCTCGATGACGATCAGCCCGCCGACCGTGATCAGGATCTGCTTGAGGTGCGCGCCGTAGACCGGGCGCACGATGATCCGTTCAAAGCCCCAGCCCAGAACGCCAGTGACGGCCATCGCGGCGATCACCGCAAGCAGGACAGCCCCCATGTTGAGCGCCAGCGACGGCGCCTCGGTCCAGCCCCCCAGGGTCATCAGGACAGAAATGCCGACAAAGGCCCCGACCGAGATAAACGCCCCGTGGCCGAAGTTGATGACATCCATCAATCCAAAGACCAGCGTCAGCCCCGAGGCCATGATAAAGATCATCGTCCCCATCGCGAGGCCGGACACCGTCAGCGTGAGCCAGGAACTTGGCGCGCCGATCGCGACAAAGCCCAGGACCACGAGAACCGGGATGAGCAGGAAGGGCGCCGCCGTGCCGATGCGTTCGGACAGCGTGACATCCGCGAAAGTGGGTTTGTGTTCCGGTGCCGACGACATTCAGTGCGCCTCCATGCTCAGGCCCATCAGGCGCTCCTGCAGTTCGGCATCACCCGCAAGCTCGGCCATTGCGCCGGTCCAGACGATGCGCCCGTCTTCCATGACGGCGGCGGTGTCGCCAAGCGCCTTGGCCACGGCAAAATTCTGTTCGACCAACAGGATCGACGCCCCCTGGCGTTTCAACTCGCGCAGCGCCCCGGCCATGGTCGAAATGATCGCCGGGGCCAGGCCCTTGGTCGGCTCGTCGATCAGGTAGAGGCTGCGCTCTTCGGCCATGGCGCGGGCAATGGACAGCATCTGTTTCTGCCCGCCGGACAGGTTGCCGGCCTCCGATTGCCAGAAGGTCCGGAGCGGCGGAAAGACCGTGAACAGCCAGTCCCGCCGTTGCGGGTCCAGCGGGCCGGAGGCCGCGGCAAGGGTCATGTTTTCCTCGACGGTCAGATCCGCAAAGATGCCCATGTCCTCGGGCACGAAACCGATCCCCGCACGCGCACGCGCAGGCACCGGCAGCGACGTGATCTCGTCACCGTTGTAGGCGATCGTGCCGGATTTCGCCTTCCAATGGCCGATGATCGTGCGCAGGGTCGTGGTCTTGCCGACCCCGTTGCGCCCCAACAGCATGGTCACGCCGCCACGCGGCACGTCCAGGTCGACGCCCTGAAGGATATGGTATTGCGCGATATCCGTATGCACGTCGCGCAGGCTCAGAACCGGATCAGACATCTTCGAGTTCCCGTCCCATATAGGCTTCCTGCACGATGTCCGAGGCCATCACCTCGGCGGGTGGTCCGTCCGCCACAAGCGCACCGTTGTGCAGCACGATGATCCGGTCCGCGAGAGAACGGATCACGTCCATCTTGTGTTCGACCAGCAGGATGGTGCGTTCGCGGTCGGCCTTGAGTTCGGCGATCAGGTCCAGAACCACGGGCGCCTCGTCGACACTCATCCCCGCCGTCGGTTCGTCGAACATATACACCATCGGATCCAGCGCGATCAGCAGCGCCACTTCCAGCTTGCGCTGGTTGCCGTGGCTGAGCTCGGCCACCGTGTTGTGCCGCAGCGTGTCGAGCCGAACGCGTTCCAGTACGGCCAGCGCGGCAGTTGTCATCTCGGTATGGCTGTCGGCCATCGAGAACAGGCTGAACCCCTTTTGCCGATGCGCCTGGATGACAAGGCGCACATTTTCCAGCACGCTCAGGTTCGGGAACAGGTTGGTCAGCTGGAACGCCCGGCCCAGCCCCCTGCGGCAGCGCTGCGCGACGCCCAGCCCGGTAATATCCTCCCCCAACAGCTTGACGCGGCCGGCGCTGGCCGGGATCTGGCCAGAGATGAGGTTGAAATAGGTCGTTTTGCCGGCGCCGTTCGGTCCGACGATCGCGGTCAGCTCACCGGCGCGGAACGAGCAGGAGATGCCGTCGACCGCGACGTGACCGCCAAAGCGAACCGTCAGGCCATCCGTTTCCAGAAGGGTCTGTGTCATGAAAGAACCAGAGTCTTGGTGGAGAGCAAGGGGCGGGGAATACCCGCCCCACCCGGTCAGTTGCGGATCGGGATGTCCATTTCATCGATACCGATTTCGCGCACAAGAACCGGCACGCCATAGTCCTTGCCCACCTGCACCTCGGTGCGGAAGTGATACATGACCTGCAAGGCCTGGTGGTCCTCGGCGCGGAACCGCATCGGGCCCTTGGGCGAGGCCCATTCCAGGCCCTCCATCGCGTCGATCAGCGCCTCGGTGTCCTCTGCGCCACCCGCGGCCTTGATCGCCTCGACAACCGCGATACCGGCGGACATCCCGCCCGCGGTAAAGAAGTCCGGCGGCGTGCCAAAGCGTTTCATGTGCTCTTCGACAAGCCAGTCGTTCACCGGGTTCTTCGGGATTTCGTAATAGTAGTAGGTCGCCCCTTCCATGCCCGGCAGTTCCTTGTAGGCCGTCAGCGCCGCAAGGATATTGCCGCCGGTCGCAATCTCGAGGCCAAAGCGGGACGGGTCCATCGCGTTGATCTTGCCCATCGGATTGCCGCCACCGGCCCAGATGATGAAGAGCTTCTTGTCACCTTCGACATCGGCCATGTTCTGGAAAATCCGCTCTGCGGCAGCGGTGAAATCCGTCGTGTCGGTCGGGACATATTCCTCGTAGGCGACAACCGCGCCGGTCTTCTCGATCGCCTCCTTGAAGGCGGCCACGCCATCGCGGCCAAAGGCATAGTCCTGCGCCAGCGTCGCCACGGTCACATCCTTGCCGCCAAGCGCAACCGCATTGGCGATCGCATCCTGGGACGAATTTCGCCCGGTGCGGAAGATATAGCGGTTCCAGTTCTCCCCGGTGATCGAATCCGCAACGGCGGGCTCCACGATCAGGACGCGTTCGTATTCCTCGGCGACCGGAAGCATCGCCAGCGCAACACCCGATGACACCGGGCCGACCGCGATATGCGCATCGTCATCCCCATAGGCTTCGGCCAGCAGGGCCTTGCCCAGGTCCGGCTTCAGCTGCGTGTCCTTTTCGATCACGACAATCGGCTCGCCGTCGATCTCCATCGTTCCGCCGGTCGCATAGGCCAGCCCCATCATGAGACCGTCATGGGACTGCTTGGCATAGGCTTCGAACGGGCCTGTCTTGCCATAGACATGGGCTATTCGGATCTCCGCCGAGAGCGGCGCGGCCATGGCCATGATCGCCAGGGCCGAAAATACGCTACGTAACATTGCTGGGGTTCCTCCCGTTAGACTCCTCCGCCGAAAAATATGAAACATGAATCATTATTCACGTCAAGAGAGACGACCGGACCCGGTGGAGTAGCCCCCTGAAAGTGGTCCACCAACTGGGATAGATTGTCCCGCGAAGTGGAGGACCAGCGATGGCTGGAAATCGAGAAAAGCCCGAAGAGATAGTGTCCAAGCTTCGGCAGGCCGAAGTTTTGCAGGGTCAAGGAATGACGGTCGCGGAGGCCGTGCGCCAGATCGGCGTGACGCAGCAGAGGTCCTACCGATGGCGTAAGCTCTATGGCGGGATGCAGCGGTCTCAACTCGCGCGGCTGGAGGAACTGGAGAAAGAGAACCAACGGCTGCGTCGGGCTGTGTCGGATTTGACGCTGGACAAGCTCATTCTCACTGAAGCCGCAAAGGGAAACTTCTAGGCCCTTCGCGTCGCCGAAAGTGCATCGACCATGTGCGGCGGGAGCTTGGCGTGTCAGAGCGCCGCGCCTGCCACACTCTTGGTCAGCATCGATCCACGCGGCGCAAGCTGGCCTTGTGGCGCTACGACTTCAACACGGTCAGGCCACACTCGTCGCTTGGCAACCAGACACCGCAGCAAGCGCGCCGAGCGCTTGAGCAATTTGAGGGCTCCGCGCCCGGCGCGCTTGCGCCAGACGGGAAACCGGAATACCCAAAT
>NZ_JAANYX010000005.1:0-128125 GCF_012274245.1 Mameliella sp. LZ-28
TGTAAGCGGTGCGCCGATCACACGGTCGGGGCATAGTTCCAGGGCAAGAGGTCGTCGATCCGGGATTGCTTATGTCCGTTGACAATGGCTTGGAGAGTGGCTGTCAGCCAGGCGTGGGGATCGATGGCATTGCGCTTGCAGGTTTCGATCAGCGACGCCAGCATTGCCCAGTTTTGCGCCCCTGCATCGTGCCCCGCGAAGAGAGCGTTTTTGCGGTTCAACGCGATGGGGCGGATAGTGCGTTCGACGGCGTTGCTGTCGATCTCGATGTGGCCGTCATCGAGGAACCGGCAGAGCCCGTCCCAGTATTTGGCGACGTATTTGAGGGCCTCGCCGAGCGGAGACTTGGCCGAGACGCGGGCGCGGTGGGCGGTGAGCCAAGCCTCAAAATCATCGATAATCGGTTTTGAACGTGCTTGCCGGGCAGTCAGCCGCGCTTCGGGCTTTTGTCCCCGGAGTTCCTTTTCGATCCGGTAGAGCGCGGTGATCTGACGAAGGCCCTCGTCGGCGATGGGCGTGGTGCCGGTCCGGGCGACCTCGTGCAGCTTGCGCCGGGCATGAGCCCAACAGTAGGCCAGCCGGATATCCTGAGTGGGCCGTTTGAGCAGCCGGTTGTAGCCCGCATAGCCATCGACCTGCAGGGTGCCGGAGAACCCTTTCAGGATATCTTCCGCATATTGCCCGGATCGCCCCGGTGCATAGGTAAACGCCACGCCGGGCGGATCTTCCCCGCCCCAGGGCTGGTCATCGCGGGCGAGTGCCCAGAAGTACCCCGTCTTGGCCTTGCGCCGCCCAGGGTCGAGCACCGGGGCCGTGGTCTCGTCCATGAACAACTTGGCTGACCGCTTCAGGTTGGCCAGCAGGGCATCGTAGACCGGCTTGAGCTCGAAGGCCGCCCGTCCGACCCAGGCCGCCAGTGTCGAACGGTCGAGATCGATGCCCTGGCGGCTGTAAATCTGGACCTGCCGGTACAGGGGAAGGTGGTCGGCGTATTTGGAAACGATGACATGCGCCACCGTGGCCTCTGTCGGCATGCCGCCCGGGATCAGGTGCGCGGGCGCCGGGGCCTGGACGATCCCGCCCTCGCAGACCCGGCAGGCATACTTCGGGCGGCGCGTGACAATGACCCTGAACTGAGCAGGGACGATATCCAGCCGTTCGCTGGTATCCTCGCCAATGACATGCCGCTCGTGGCCGCAGTCGCAGACCGTGCTTTCCGGTTCGATCACTTCCTCGATGCGCGGCAGGTGTTTCGGCAGCGATCCCCGGTTGGTCTTGCGCGGCGCCGAGGCTCGTGTCGGTGTGACCAGCGGGTTGGCCTCGCCCTCGCCCTCGGTCTCGACCAGGGCAATCGCGGTCTCGATATCCTCCAGCGCCAGCTCGAACTGGTCGGGATCCATCTTCTCGGACTTGCGCCCGAACATGGCCTGTTTGAAGGCGGCAACCAGAGCTTCCAGACGTGCGTTCTGCTCCTGCTGGGCCAGGATGATGGCCTTCAGGGCCTCGATGTCGTCAGGAAGATTGGCCGCCGCGTTCATGGCCGGGGTCTACTAAATCCAGCATTCAGACACCCGCTCAAACGCTGCCCCGAGTCACTCTGCCGCAGTCGGCGGACGCGCCGCCAGAGCCTTCACCTTGCGCCAGTCGAGACCGGCAAACAGCGCCTCGAACTGGGCGTGATTGAGCGCCATCAGACCGTCGCGGATCGCTGGCCAGGTGAAGGTCGTTTCTTCCAGCCGCTTGTAGGTCATCACCAGGCCGGTCCCGTCCCAATACAAGAGCTTCAACCGGTCAGCCCGCTTGGCGCGGAACACGAACACTGTCCCCGTAAAGGGCTCCTTCCTGAGTTCATTCTTCACCAGCGCCGCCAGCCCATCATGGCCTTTGCGAAAGTCCACCGGCCTGGTCGCCACAACGATCCGCACCCGGTTCGACGGGAAGATCATGCGCCGTGCACCTCAGTCAGTGCCCGCACAATCTCCGCGATCCGTGCCGCCGGGGTCGACCCGTTCAGCCGGATCACCACATCACCGCAGACGATCTCAAGCGTTGCGTCCCCGGCCCCCTGCGCACGGTCGGTTAAACCTTCGATAACCATTGGCGCGAACATGGGCCCGGGATCCGCCTCGGGCTCTGGCAAAGCAGGCAGAACCAGCTTCCCCTCCCGTGCCAACCGCCGCCATTCAGAAAGATGATTGGGCCGCATGTCATATCGCCGGGCAACCTCATTCACCGTCGTCCCCGGCTCCAACGTCTCAGCCACGATCCGCGCTTTCACATCATCCGGCCACCGCCTCTGACCGCGAGGCCCGACAATCACCTCATTGAGAAACTCCGCTGAGTGCTCCATGGAGAAAATCCCTGCAAATCTACACAACGCTGGGACTCGCAGATCACGCGCTCACAGGGAAGGTGGGGGCAGAGCACCGCTTACGCCTGAACAGTCTGATGAAGTGACTGGGATTTCAGAGATACTGGAGCAACGTAGAAGGCCGACACTTAATTCACAGGACCGGTTCAAAATCAGTGCGATCTCAGGCCGAAAAGACCTTCTAGGTTCTCCGGCGGTGATTTGAGCTCAGAAGCTTCTCCAAATTGATGAAGATCCGTAGGTAGAAGACGCCCATCGAACAGACTAAACTCACCTCCTTGTCTGCGACCAATCTGACGATTCTAAAATCGCCCGACATTTCGCCGCATAGACCGGATCGATCTGACCGGCGAACGCGATAAGGCCCAACAGATGTTGGCGGAGGCCTTCAACGGAGGCGAATCCGCGCCGCGCTGCATGTTGAACCGGCCCCTGATCGGGAGCGCTTATGTGATACAGGTGCTTTCGAAGCCGCGAGCGGAAATCGCGTGTCAGCTTCGGCGTGTCTCCGTCCACCAAAAGGCCGAGCACAACTTTCCGTGCTCCCGGAGAAACAATCGTCGTCTTGGATTGGTTCGGCGCCAGTCCTCGAGCAGCCAGGGTCTCATACACTCGCCCTACCAGATCATGTGCGCGGGATCTTCCAAACGACTTTTGTGTCGTTGAAAAGGTGAGATCGTCTGCATAGCGCGAGTATCGGACGCCGTAGGTCTTCGCGATAGCAGTCAGTCTTTCATCTAGGTCGCGCACTGCGAGATTGGCCAACATTGGACTGGTTGGTGCGCCTTGCGGCAAAACGCCAAGCAGGTCTCGTGGATAAAGCGATGTCAAGGACGAGTGCCGAAATTTGGGAGTGCGTCGCTGGGGCAAGACAGCTGTATCGTTGCGATGTTTGTCGCGGAGACGGGTGCACAAGCGCGCAAGCTCAAACGCGACGAGCGGCTGGTAGCCCCGCTCCAAAAACACACGATGCGCGTCGATTTCGGTCACCGATTCGAAAAAGTTCCGCAGATCTATCTTGACCATCCAAACTGCGCGACAGTGGCGCGCCGCGGCCTGGGCCAACCGAGACCCAGGTGCAAAAGCCGTGCTCGCCGAATGGCATGGTGCATGGCGCAGGACTTCGGACGCGATCCAGGTTTGGACTCTCAGCAAGGACGGCTCCGGGACGGCGATTGTCCGATAACGCGGAGGTTGGCCCGCGATTGGGCGTTTGCGGATCGAGAACTCCCGATAAGGGTCCGCATCCTGCCTTGAGACATATGCTTTCAAAATGCCGACATCGACGCCCGCCAAATGCCCCAGATGACCAAGGGTCAGGATCGGCGGGCTTGGATTTGCCTGCCGCAATGTGTGTTCAGCTGTCGCAACTGCATTTTTGAGGATGGCTTCATCCACACCCGCCGCAAGGCCCTCGGCGAAGTAGCGTTGAGAGTTCCACGTTCGCATCTACTATCCACCCTTCAGGGTGAGCTTGATCGGATCGCAAGCCAGCCTACCGCTGCGGCGACCGCAAGGTCGTGCGGTTCGATCAAGTTGAGCATCAAGCGAAAGCTTGACCGTGAGCTCATCGCAATCGACGGCCCAGGCATCACCTCCTGCGGGCAGGACGTGACGCCAACGGTGCCGGTCGTTACCCCGGCAACCACTAGACATCGCGTGGTGCTCTCAACGCATTCGGAAAGTACATCGTGTCGTCGCCTTGGGGAAGGGGGCTCTTGCGGTCCTGGCGGATCAGTCGTGACGCAACCATCCGCCCTCGTTCGGTCAATTGATGCGACGCGTTTATCCAACCCCAACCTTTCAAGCGGTCAAGGATTTCGCTCACATCATCGATGTTCATGCCGAGACGACCCGATATCGCTTCGGAATGACGGGGGGATCGGCGCAGTGCAGACAGGATGATCGTTTCCAAGCTCGTCGGGCGCAGAATTGCCCCGGTGTCCGACGCCTTGGCAGACGCTTCGATACGCGCTCTTTCTTTCTCTGGAGTGTGCGTTTCTTGGTAGGGGGAACCAGCTGTACTGGATGCTCGCTCCGGTACCAACGCCGACCATCTTCGTGCATCCTTCCAGAATATCGAAGGTGCATTGTTCGGCATGCCGTGATCAAATGCCAAAAGCGCCCCCACTTCGCCATAGCCCATGGGTTTGGACCCCGTTGGCGCATAGCGACGACACAGCTCTTCCATCTGCCTGACTTTTCCTCGGGGAAAGACCGTTTGAATTGTTGGGCATCGTGTCACCAAGCTGACGGTGGGCGATGAGGCGTGATCCTTTACGCGTTGGACCCCAGCTTCTGTCCCTGCGTAGGCCACCACTTCGAAACAAAGGCCGGAATGACTGCGCCTCGACCACCAGCTGCGAACTGTCCGCAGCCTCCATGCGGCATTGAGATAGTTGATGACGCGATCTCCGCTTCCGATGAAGTCCGTTACCAGAACGAACCGGCGCGCGCGCTTCTCGCGAATGATGTCGGCCCCAGGGTTGATAAGGATCGACTTTCGATGGCGCTTGTGCAACTGGGTCAGGACGTTGGCGACAACCCCTTCACTGCCTATTTCTTCGGCGACCTGTCGCTGACGAGGCACCAGCGGCGGTCCGACGCGGCCATATGCGCGCACAGTCTTCTTCCCTTTTTGCATTTTACTCGCGCGGGACGTCTCGGGAAACAAACGGTTGGGTTGCCCGTTCCATTTCTTACGCTCTGTTTCGTTGTAAAGCGCCATGGGGTTGGGACCGATCCTCAGGCGGTCTTCAAGGACCCGCGTCAAATCGCGGCGAAAAGCATCACCCGGGACAAGCCGGATGAGTGACGCGAGGATCGCAGCATCCGCCCGGTCCGCTTCATCAAATTGATCCACCCATGCTTTCACCAACGGCTGCATGATGGTCGAGCTTGTAGTCACGTCGGTACCTCGATCTCAGTTCTTCAAAATGGTTGCGAGGTTCGCCATATGGATCGCGCGCCAAGCCAGCGTCAGGAGTCACTTTAGACCGCGACACTCTTTCGCCCAAACGAACATCGCACCGACGGCAGCATTGGCTTGCTGCACGCTGAACACTTCCGGTTCGAACGCGCCAGCCCATTGCATTGTATCACGATGTTCCGGGTGGCGTTTGTCGGTCAGCGCGTCGAGAAACTCTTCGTAAGAGTAGGGCCCTCCACAGTCCTCTGGCGGGCACGCTCGCTCTCCGGCAACACAGGCGGGAAAGTCCAGATCTGGTCTTCCGGTTGGTTTGCTAATCTTCTCTACAGTGACGAGGTGCCGCCAACCATCGCCGAAATCATAAGTGTATGTGAACTGACTGCCTTTCTTGACCAGCTGTCCAAGAGTAAACTTCTTTTCGTCCTTCCGGCCATCGTTTGGGTCCCAGCTGTCGTCACGTTCGTCGCGGGCCTCGAACCTGTCTTCGCCAATCTCGAACTCATGCAGATGATAGTCTTGCCAAGGCATAGCGCCTTGGAGAACGGAATGCAGGATGTCCAAGCTGATGTCATTCGGCACGAGGATCCGGCGCCAGATCGGTGGTTTGATGCCAACAAGTTCGATTTTCAGCTCGATCAAAGTGTGTTCCGCCTGTCTCAATACATCTGCCGTTGAAGCAACTTTTGATTTTTAGGTTGAAGCATTCAAGGGGAACATTGGCCCCTCCTGCCCTTTGGTCAGGACCACGCCCTACTCGGTCGGCTGCACGCAGCCGCCCTCCCCGAGCTGAAACGCCGCGTCTCCCTGCGACGTGCCGCTGGCAGTGCAGTCTCCTCCGGAGCCAGCCCGACCAGCCGTCGCATGGTCGTGGCAACGCTTCATCTCGGCCGTTCCGGTTACGGTCACTGGGGCGGGGGTGTGCCCTCAACGGTGCGAACAGATGTATGTGGCCATCGGCCCAATCAAGCATAAAGCATGGGAAGTGCTTCAACCAAGACGTTAGTCGTTGCAAAGATGGCTGTGCAAAATAGTGTGGTTCGGAGAGGGTTCCGATAATGTCTTCAATAATCAAGTTTTTCCGAATTACATTCTTTCTCGTCCTGTATTTTTTCTTATGCATGGTCGTGGTGACCACAATGCTTCAGGCTTGGCCGATTGGCGGCCAGATGTTGTTTGCATTTAGTGTTCCCGTCATTCTGGTCTGGTGGCAAGAAAAACGGAGATCGCGGAAAGTCGCTGCAAAGGCGCAAGCTGAGGGGAGTTCTGAAAACCTACCCGCCCGACCTGAGCAGGTGCCGCGCCCAAGTGCCTACGACAAGCGTATCGAGCGTGAGCGCGAACGAACTCGCGAAGCCAACGCGTCCAAAGAGCCGGCTGCCGTTCAGGCTTATTCCCCACCAAAGCAGGACTACGCTGAAATCGTTCGGGCTGGAAAGTCTGCGGCGCCGGCACTTGCAGCGGCTGCAGAACGAAACCAGCCCTCGCGAGTGGCATCGAGCGCATCGGCCTGATCATCGAAAAGCGGGTGGGTCCCGTCTAATGAAACAGCTAGCGTCGCCGGCCGCAACATCGGCGGGATGGTCTATGTCGGCACGCCTCCCTTGCTGAACACCTACGGGTATCGTGACAAGTGCCGAGCCTATATCGATCCATCCCTGTCGGTCGCGCGCTCTGGAGCCGACAAAGCTGGTGAAGGTATGCCCTACTGGCCGGGGTACTCGGATATCTCACCTCAGTGCCGGGCGACTTACCTCGACTGGTTGGCCAGCGGGCGAAACGATGCCTCCTACAACCCCGGCTACATGTTTCTGTACTTTTATGGTTTGGAGCGTCGCTTCTTCGTCGATCAGTCCAACGAAGATGCCAAGTATATCGTCCAGGAAGTTCGGCGGCTGCAGTCACTTTACCCTGACAATCACTCGGTCAGACGCTATCTGGGTGAATTCCTCGACATCGCGATGCTTGTCGAAACCGACATCAACGCTATCGAGCCGATTTTCGAAAAACAAGGCTGGGAACTACCGTTCTCGCTGAAGTATGCGATCGGCGTGCGGATCGCCAAAGGCGAGAACCTGACAGCTGACTGGTTGCTGAGTTGGTTCATCTGCCATCCGGAAACACATCTGAGAACTCCTGCCACGCGGTGCCGTGACGAGTTCATCGCTCTTTTCCGCATGCGATTCGATCGGCGTTTTCCTGAGGGGCTCAAAGTTAGCAAGCCCCGGAAATCACTCAAAGCATCCTATCGGGCCGCATCAAGCGAGTTCCAGGGGACCGCCAACCCTACTGTGGATGGTAAGCCAGTCCCGGATATTTCCGGCTTGCGCAAGCCGGTCGAGATTGCCCAAGAGTTAGCTGACGAGGTGATGAATGACCTCGACAAGTTCAGTCGTTTCTTGGGTCGAAATCCTGACGGCCGCGGAAGCGTGGAAGCGCATGCCTTGCTGCCCTCTGAACTGTGGCAATCCTTCCCATCGGAGGAAATGGATCGCTTGAGATCCTGGGCAAGCGATATCGTCGATCAAGGCGGATTGGTGCCCCTTGAGGAGGTGATCGGGCGTCTAGAGGGAGAAACTAGTGAGAAGATCGGGAAACGGCAGATGACAGGAGCAGCCGACGCTCTCGCGCGCCTCGGTTTCGGTCTGGCACCCGACCCCAGATTTGCGCTCCGATCGCCCAAGGCGAAAGAACCAGTTGTGTTGTTTAGCTTGGGCGAACCCATCGAAAGACTGGAGGAAGTTTCCGAAGGTTATCGAAACGCCTTGATGGAATTGGCACTTGGGTCGTTCGTCGCACATGCGGATGGTCGTATCGCGGAGCCTGAACGCAGGGCGCTGGAAGATCAAGTTTCTGCCGCGGCCATCAGCGATCGGGAACGCCGCAGGCTGCGTGCAAACCTTGAATGGTTCCTCGCTGTGCCACCGGACATGACGCTTCTGCGGCGCAAACTGAAGGAGGTCGGCCAAGATAGCCAGGCTGCCATGCGTGCGGCACTGGTTGGTGCAGCACATGCAGATGGAATTATTCACTCCGACGAAGTCACGAGCATTGAGAAAGTCTACAAGGCTTTGGGCCTTGATCCTGCGCTTGTCTACTCGGACCTGCATGCTGGCGAAGTTGCGGATGGCCCTCGCACTGTTCGTACCTCACAACCGGGTCGCCCGGGCGAAGCGATACCCGATCTTGAGAAAGCCAGCGGGCCCAAACTTGACGCGTCGCGGATCGCGGCAATCCGGTCGGACACCGAGCGCGTGTCGTCCGTACTCGGTCAGATTTTCGATGTCGAAGAGGAAGAAAGTGGTGTCTCCGCGCCTGCCAGCCAAAGCCAGCTGGCAGGGCTTGACCCGAAACACGGTGCCCTCGTTCTCGAACTGGTTAATCGGGAGCATTGGTCTGAAACCGAGTTCGAGAAGATCTGCGCCTCTCATGGTTTGATGGCATACGGGGCTTTGGAAGTCGTGAATGAATGGGCCTTTGAGACCTACGATGAAGCGCTTCTCGACGAGTATGATGGATATGACGTGTCTCCGGACATTGCAGAGGCGTTAAAGGAAAAGATGAGTGCGGAGGGCAAAGATGTCCAAGTTGAAACCACGTGAACGCGATGCAATCGTGCAGGCGCTTCGAGCAGGGGTCGTGCCCAAGCTCGGATTGCGCCATATTCAGGTCGGCCGCGTCCGAGAGATTGAAGAGCTCGTCAAAGACATGGACCGGATATCCGATGGCGGATCGGCGATCCGGTTCATCATCGGCGAATACGGATCGGGCAAGACATTCTTCATGAACCTGATACGCCTCGTCGCCCTAGAGAAGGGTCTGGTCGTGATGTTCGCGGATCTGGCGCCAGATCGCCGAATTTACGCGACCGGCGGTCAAGCCCGAGGGCTCTATGCGGAGTTGGCTCGAAACCTGTCAACGCGAACAAAGCCCGATGGTGGGGCATTGGCCAGCGTGGTGGAGCGTTTTGTAAGCCAGGCTCACCGAGATGCTGAAGAACGGGATTTGCCCACGGGGTCTATAATTCGTGAACGCCTTGGTCACTTCGAAGAACTTACCGGGGGGTTTGAGTTCGCTGAAGTCATCCGTCGATATTGGGAAGGCCATGAGACCGGCGACGACGAGCTGAAATCCGCAGCACTGAGGTGGCTACGCGGTGAATTCGCTACACGCACCGACGCGCGCAAAGCGCTTGGAGTGCGAACGATCATCGACGACGCCAGTGTCTACGACCATCTGAAACTGATGTCGGCATTCGTGTGCGAGGCCGGTTACAAAGGATTGCTCGTCGGCCTCGACGAGATGGTAAACCTCTACAAGCTCACCTCGTCGCAGGCCCGTAATGCGAACTACGAGCAGATCCTTCGGATCCTCAACGATGTACTGCAAGGCAGTGCCGAAAACCTCGGATTTCTCATGGGCGGGACCCCGGAGTTTCTGATGAGCACCCGTCGAGGGCTCTATAGCTACGAAGCCCTTCAGTCGCGTTTGGCCGAAAATACCTTCGCGCGAGATGGATTGGTCGACCTTTCAGGACCCGTTGTCCGGCTGGCCAGCCTGACCCCTGAAGATCTCTTCGTTCTTCTGGCCAATGTCCGGCGGATCATGCAGGACGATGCAGGTGCTCTGCCGGACGACGCGCTCGAGGCCTTTATGGCGCATTGCTCGGACCGGATCGGTGAAGCTTACTTCCGCACCCCGCGCAATACGGTGACGGCATTCGTGAACCTGCTTTCTGTGCTCGAGCAAAACCCCGGTGTCGAGTGGAGCGATCTAATCGAAAAGATCGAGGTCTCCGAAGACCTCGGCGAAGATATGACCGAGGTAGACGAATCGACTGGTGCCAGAGACCCCGGTGACGATGATCTGATCAGCTTCAAGCTCTGACGCCGATGAGCAGTGCGTTCGACAAACTGGCGAGGCCTGTGCAGAAATGGATACGCCAGAAAGGATGGCGCGAACTTCGCGATATCCAGGCGCGATCCATCCGGACGATCTACGAGACCAACGCCGATTTGATCGTTGCGGCGTCCACGGCGGGCGGAAAGACCGAGGCGGCGTTCCTGCCGTTGATTTCACAGGTGCTTGACGAGCCGTCGGGCGGCACCGGCTTCGACCTGCTCTACATCGGTCCTCTGAAAGCTCTGATCACGGACCAGGCCATGCGGCTGGAGGACATCTGCCAAGAAGCAGAACTTCCAGTTATTCCCTGGCACGGGGATGTCTCGCAATCGATCAAGACGCGCGCGCTGAAATCTCCAAAAGGGATCCTTCTGATAACCCCAGAGTCCCTTGAAGCGCTTTTCATTCGGCGCGGCTTGGAAATTGCCCGCCTGTTTGGTGCCACGCGGGCGGTCGTGATCGACGAGTTACACACAGTTCTGGACAGCGAACGCGGTGTCCAGCTTCGTTCACTGCTCACACGGCTCGAGCTCGCGATAAAGCGCCCAATCCGTCGGATAGGTCTGTCAGCTACGCTAGGCGACATGGATCTCGCCAAGGCCTATCTTCGCCCTGACGCAGCAAGCTCTGTCCAGCTAATCGAAGCAGATGGCGGCGAGGCTGAATTGAGGCTTCAGCTTCGCGGCTACCTCTCAGGCGATGAAGATGAAAACAGCCCATCCGCAACGGACGCGATAGCAGCCCATCTTTTCAAACACCTTCGAGGCAGCGACAACCTGATCTTCGCTGGAGCGCGCCAACGGGTCGAGATTTACGCAGATCGGTTGCGTGAGCTTTGCGAACGGGAGCACCTGCCACAGGAATTCTATCCCCACCACGCGAGCCTCTCCCGAGAACACCGTGACTTCGTCGAGCGGCGCTTGAAGGACCCTGCGAAACCGACGACAGCCGTTTGCACGTCGACGCTCGAGTTGGGAATCGACATCGGTGACGTGACCTGTGTGGCTCAAATCGGTGCGCCATTCAGCGTCGCGGCGTTGCGACAACGGCTTGGCCGATCAGGCCGCCGTGAAGGACAGCCGGCCATTCTGAGGCAGTACGCTGTCGAAGCCAAGTTGACGCCGGAGAGCAGTTTCGTGGATCGTCTTCGCCTCGGCCTGATCAGGTCCATCGCGATGATAGACCTGCTGCTGGAAGGCTGGTGCGAACCTCCAAAACCTCAGGCGCTTCACCTCTCGACGCTCGTCCATCAGATACTGTCAGTCATAGCGCAGCGCGGCGGTGCGTCTGCAAGTGTGGTCTACAATGTGCTCTGCCGCGAAGGCCCCTTTCGGAAGGTCACAACCGAAGTCTTCGCAGATGTGCTGCGTGCAATCGGCCACCCAGAAACCGGCTTGATCGAACAGGCCGGCAGCGGGCTGTTACTTTTGGGACCCGCGGGCGAAAAACTGGTTGAGCATTACAGCTTCTATGCGGTGTTCCAGACACCTGAAGAATTCCGTTTGGTTGCAGAGGGGCGGGACCTTGGAACCCTGCCGATCGACTGTGTTCTTGCTCCTGGGATGCTATTAATATTCTCCGGGCGACGTTGGGTTGTTCAAGAAATCCATGATCGTGAAAAGGTCATCGTCGTCAAACCCGCAAGGGCTGGTGTGCCTCCGGTCTTCGGCGGCGATGCTGGGGACATTCATGACAAGGTGATCGACCGAATGTTCGCCGTGCTCGAGGGGGATTCCAGCCCAGCTTACATGGACACAGTCTCTTTGATGATGCTCGAGGAAGCGCGTGCTCACTATGAACAGCTGGGGTTTAGGGCCAATAACATCCACAGCATCGGCGAGCATACATCAGTCATTGCGACGCGGGTCGGTACTGTGAAGACATCAACCCTCGCGCTAGCACTGAGAAGTGAGGGGTTTTCGGTCGAACTGCATGACGGGTTTCTGATGGTGGAGGCCGGGGACGAAACCCCCGATCTTCAAACGGTACTAGCGCACATTCGATCTGGCGAACCTGTCGATCTGTTCGCTGGAGCAGGGAATTTTATGTCGGAGAAGTTTCATCCATACCTGTCGCAGCCCCTCTTGGAGTTGGATGCAATTTCTTCCAAGCTTGCGCCCGATACTCTTACCGCGATGGTCGGTAGAATCGTCCCAGCATAATGTGTGCGGCAATCCTCGTTGACTGTTGTCATCGTTCCTAAGGCTAGTGATTGCTCTGTCTCCGCCAAGAAAGAACGGCATCTTCCGTTCCCGTAACTGGTGCCGCGTCACTCGAACGATCCCAGAAATTGACTGTCGCGCTATTGGGTTTGAAGCGCGGCTCGGACACCACAACTCGTGTCGGAAGCAAGCTCGCATCGCCGACCACCAATGCCCCACCGATGTCGAGGACCGGTAGAAGATCACCAAAACCGCCGAGGCTGTCAGGCAGCAACCGTTTGATCACGGATTGATCGTCGCCGTTGGTCAGCCGCATCGCAATGACATTGTTGCACTGGCTCAGAACGGTGCGGTTCACTTCGGATGGTCTTTGGCTGATAACCACTAGTCCAACACCGTATTTTCTGCCTTCTTTGGCGATCCTCTCGAAAATCCCGACCGAGATCTCATCGGCTGACTCTGACGATGCGCGCTCCGGGATATACAGATGTGCCTCATCGCAGAACAATGCGATGGGATGACGGTTGTCTGGTGGCGTCCACTGGCTGACTGTGAATATCAGCCGAGCAATCAAGCTGACCATGAGCGGCAGGATGTCGGACGGCACTTCCGAGAAATTGATGATCTTGATCCCACCCTTGCCATCGGCTTGCGATCCGCGCCCGCCTATCAGGAAATGCGTTACCTCCGACAGCCAGGCCATATCCATACAGGCTGCTGGCGGCTGAAATATGAACCCAAGCCTGCGATCATTTCGTTTGGCTTCAAATCGCGCGATTAAGCGGCTGAGCTTGTCGAAGTATGGTCCTTGCTTTTCCTTGTTGTTAGCGCCCGGAACCATTTGTTCGTTCAAGTCAGATAGTTGCTTGTGGACACCGTCGATATCGAAAGGCACGGGGCTATCGATTGTGAAATTTGCAAGAATGTCGGCGTGTTTTCCCGGATCAAGCATTGCGCACTTCGCATCGGTGATACAGCGCGTCATGAGCATGGCTTGGTTCGGAGCGTTCTGATCGGACCGATCTACAAACAAAGCGACCAATGCCTCATAGCCGAGAAGCCAGAATGGTAGATGCAGAACACCGTCGGCCAGTCGGCGATCGCGTCCAATGTCCCCCGGCCCAGCGATGCGTAGATGCCGAAACTCGTCGCTGTTGAGGGTCTGGTACTCACCATGGATATCGAACAAGATTACGTTGGCTTGTGGAAGACCGGCAATCTGGTCTAGGAGCCGCGCAGTTGTGTACGATTTGCCGCTGCCAGTGCTACCGACCACGATGGCATGACGTTGGAACAGACGGTTGCCGTTCAAGAAGGCCCGCGCGTCCTCGTCCAATGCATAGCGACCAAGATCAAGCTGCGGGCCGTCGCCGGAAACCTGCGAAATGACCTGCATGAAGTCTGTCAGGCGCTGACCTTCCAAGGAAAAGCAATCCGCATCGATTTCGGGCACAGTCTCTAGGGTGCGCTTAAAGACGTTCTCTTTCAGTCCCTCTTTGTCTACGAGTGTTCCAATCAGAGCGACCCGAACAAGGTTGTTTTCGGGGAGCGCGGCTTCCGGATCCTCCTCAGCCCCATCTATTGCAGTTTCGTCACCTGCCTTGCGTGTGATGCGCGAAACTATCCCGATTAAGTGCTGCCCAGCTTTCGAGCTTCTGATCGCGGTCAACCGATTGACCTGAATCCGTTTAAGGCGTTCAAGTTCATCGACTCGCACCGTCACAGTGGCAGTATCGACGGCGATAATTTTGCCGAGACTTTCATCATCGTTGAAATCAAGTATGCCCAACTCTTCCTCCTAAAACCCAATCAATTCGTTCAATGCAGGCAACTCCCAATATTTGCCTCCGGTAACAACAATACCGTCTGGGTTGTCACGGTTGTAAACCATTGTCCCGTCATCGTGGTTCTCGAGCGCAAGGTAGTGACGCCCGGCGTTGTTCTTGAGAAAATCCTTGGCTTCGGGCGTTAAAGTGCGCGCTGCGACAAGGATGGGAACGTCATGCACACGACAACGCGTCATCAGCTTCGGATGGATATGGCCGTCGCGGAACCCGTATCCTATGCAAATGAACGCGGTCGCGGCACTCAACACACGATCAGCGCCCTGTATCGCGCTCCGAAAGGGCTCGTCGTGCGTCCGCTGATATTTGCTTACACCTGGCGTGACAATCAGCGGCACCAAACCATCGGGCAACTCGCTCGTCATCGGCAGCGACATCACACCCCCATGCGGGTCTGAAAACCAATCAAGAGACCCGTGGACTTTCCAGACTGTGACCGTCCGCGCCAAATTGGCCCCTTGTTTGAAAATCAGATTCTCCGCCCCATCGGCCCGTCGCAGATAGCCCGGAAGGAATCCCGTGTGGTGGATATAGCCGCCTGAATCGGCTGCATACTCTGCAACGCGGTCGTAGTTTGTTGTTACGACATGGATATTGCGGTTTGTACTTCGGAATAACCCTGTGAATAGGGTGCGGAGCGGAAAAATGGTCTCGGTCTTTATAGCTGATTTGAGCAGGCTATAATCGCCCTGAGCGATGAAGTCCCAGGTACTTCGGACAATCTTGACAACCAAGGAGTCGGGTAGAGGCTTGTTTTCTAGTGCTGCTTCTAAATGATCTCCAGCGGCCAAGGCTGTTCTAACAAGTGTCCAGGCATCGACTTCCGGTCCATCGTCGGTCTGTACATTATCGCGGAGCCAAACGGCCAAATCCCCCATGCCACGAATGCCATGCGGTATCGAGGCCCCGCTGCCCAAGACTATCACTGGGCTATGCTGTGCACAGTTTTGGCACTGCTTTGCGAGTTCTTCTAGTTCCAAAGCTATTTTGCCTCACTTCTTGTACTTCGGCTTAGTTTGTCTGTGCCCGAAAACGATTTGGTCCAAAATTTCGCTCTTACGATACCCTCGGTAGCACTTCTTTGTCACAGCAAGTTTTCGCTGTCGTCGCAAGGTGGGTGCGTCGGGAATCTGGCAAGTGACATGGATCCGAAAATGCCTGCTCCAGCTATGATCCATGCATCAACATACGCCCTCTGGCATCTATGACGGCTGTTCACCATCCTTCCTTAGCGGCCAACGCACTTCTCCCTTTGTCTGAGTTGCATGACATGCTGGTCGCAGCTGTCGTCCCGTCCACAAAGGTTGCCGCCGATCTTTTTCCCCTGTCCCTGCGGGCCATTCTGCGCGGAACAAAAAGACCGGCGCCTGCCCCTCTCCGCTGCGCTTCGCCTTCGGTGTGGCCGGGCCTTGGCCAGCTGCAAGGTGACCATCATTGCAACGCAAACAAGGAGAAGAGCAATGACCACGAACTGCATCAAATTCACCAGCGCCGACATCGAAACCGCCAAGGGCATAGGCTCCATCTCGACCCTGACCTTCGACCTCGACATCACGGTCGAACCCGTCGCGAGCTCGAACCCGATGGCCCCCACGCACCGCGTCCTCGGCCGCTCCCCGCGCGGCAAGCTGGTCGAGTGCGGCGGCATTTGGAAGAAGCAGAACAAGGAGACCGGCGCCGACTACTACACGCTGACCATCCGCGATCACGGCTTCAACGCGAACCTCGGGAAGGCCGCTAACCAGGACGATCTGTCCCTGCAGGCGATCATCCCCTGGGGTCCTAAAGACGCCGCGTAAGCCATCAGCCAGACCGCTTCGGCGGTCTGGCTCTTTCTCATTCTAGGGTTCGCCCTATGGGCGGGCCTGATGCAGGTGTCCGAAGCATGCGGTACACTTCGGACGTGGACGCCGAGGCGGGTAGCCCGACTGGATCGGTCGCAGATGCGGCTCCGATCTTTCTGTTCAGGGACGGCTTGGAACGCGCGAACCCGAGGCGAAACCGACGGTCAGCATGGAGAACTGGGAGTCTGCTTAGCGAGTCAAGCGCACTCCCTCGCTTAGCCGAGCAACCTGCGCCTGGGTCGCCTTGGCGAAGCTCCCAGCGGAGCCGAACTCACCCTGTGCCGCGAGGGTGGAAGTCGCAAATCAACGTCATGCATCCAAGGGCAACGTCTCACGCCAGTGTCACTGCCGCGCGCCTTTCGTCGACCTGTTGGCCTTTCAGATCGCTAGCCCGGGGTCGAGCGGTCGGCAACGCCGGGGGCAGGTTTCTGGACGGCTGGCGCCTTGAGCGCTGCCGAGGCATCGCTCACAACAAAACTGCCCCCGGCGTGCTCCATTTCATTCCGCCCCGTGCCGGGTGCAGCCCGCTCGACCCCGGTCTTTTCCACGATCCGTCCAAAGACGATCAACGGAAAGGATCACATCATGACACTTGAACAATCCATCGACCTCGCCGAGCTGCAAGCCGACATGGCCTTCGATGCCTACCTCGCCGCCTTTGATGAAGACGCCCATCCCGAGACCCTCGACAGCCTCGAGACCGAGGCGCTGATCGCCCGCAGCCGCTACGACGACCTGCGCTCTCTGGGACTGGGTCACTGACCCAGACACCCCTGCGGGTCTTCGGATCCGCAGGGGTCTGACGTCGACTCTCAGAAGCTTCGTGACGCCCTCAAAGGGCGTGACTCGCGCCATCCCGCGCGGGCAGTTTTCGTGTTCCTGGCGCCCGATCCGTGACCTGCGCCATCTCGCGCGGGCAGTTTTCGTGTTCTTCGCGCCCGATCCGTGACCGGCTCGGGCGCTCGGTTTGCCTGACATCGCGTGCTGCTCCAGCGCAAGTTTCGGCAGCTTTTTCGACCTGGCTGTCCTGCATTGATGAGGGCGGGACCCGTTCCATGTCGCGCCGCGACGCGAGTTCTTGATGGCGTCCAATGGCGGCAAAAATACACATCATGCAAAACGTAATATTGCGCAATGTGATGTATTGAAGTATAAGCGAAGGAGAGAAGGAAGACGTTGGCAGGATATGGCCAATGTTTGCACATTTTGTCCGAGGGGTCTGACCCGTGCCGAGGCCAGCGAAAAACCTGAAGCTTGAAGAGCGCATCGAAGTCGCGCGGCGCTTTGCGGCGGGCGAGAGCGCGAAGGATCTGGCGGCGGTGTTTGGCATCTCCCCGCGCCATGTGAACCGGCTCGCGAAAGAGGAGGCGGGCGAGGGGATCGCGGCGCGCGATCCAAGTGAGACGGTGGCGTTCCGGGCAAGCCGCTCCGAGCTGGAAGCCTTTGACGCCGAGTGGCGCGCGCGGGGCTATGCCAACCGGTCGCAGGCGCTCAATGCGGTGCTGCGCGGGCGGTGCGGTTTCCTCGATGTGCCGCGTGATCTGGTCTCGGAATTCTGTGCCGCGTGGCGTCAGGCGAAGGATGTGAGCGACGCCGGACTGGTGCTCGCCAAGGCTGTCCATCGCGGTCGGCTGGAGGTCTCGGAGGCGGACCGCGCGGTGCTGATCGAACTGCTCGATCTGGCTCAGTCCATGAGCCGTCAGATGGGCCGAATGAAGGATGCGGCGCAGGCGCTGCGTCATCAGGAATGGCCGCAAAAGGAAGAAGGGCAGGGACCGGAGAGCGAGGTTCTGGAGGATGGCCCGCGCGCGATCGAGCGCGGATTGAGGCTCGTCAGGAATGGCTGATCCCCTCGCCCTCTACGCCTCGGTCATGGGCCGGCTCTGGGAGGATGAGCGCATCCGGGGTCAGGCCGCGGCGCGGATCGACGCGCGGCTGGCGGGGCGTCGCCAGGGTCGCAGTTTTGCGCGCGTCGGATCCATGTCCGCGCGCAACGCGCTGAAGGCGGCCTCGGGTCAGAGCCGGGCGGCGGTGTTCAAACGGATCCGGGCCGGGGGCTGCAAGACGCGCGCCTCGCTTGGGGCGCAGATCTCCTACATCAACGACAAGGCGGTCTATACCTACTCGACGATGACCAACGCGCTGACCGATGCGGCGGTGCTTTCTCAGGAGCAGAAAGAGGACATCATCGAGGACTGGGCCGGGACCTGGCGCGGTTCGACCAAGCTCGGGTTCACCTCGCACATGCTGCTCTCGTTCCCGACCGACGTGACGGTCGACCAGGTGCGCGACATCGCGATGGACTGGACCGAGCATTTCTTCGAGAGCGGCGAATACGGCGACCAATGGGACTATGTTCTCGCGGTCCATGACGACCGGGCGCACAAGCACGCCCATATCATCCTGAACAACCGTGGCGTCGAAAACGGCACCTGGTTCTCTTGCTGGGCCGAGGGCGTGATGTCGCCGCAGCTCATGCGCGAGAAGCAGGCCGAGATCGCTGAACGCTATGGCGTGATGCTTGATGCCACCACCCGGCTCGAGCGCGGCATTTTTGAGAAGCCCGCCGGGATCGAGGAGATTTACCGCGCCAAGGAAGAGGCCCGCCTGCCGCGCGAGATCGTCATGACGGCCCAGGAATCCGCCATCGCGCAGGCGCAGGTGGTGGGCTTCGCCAAGGACTACAAGAACCTCGCCGACCTGCTGGACCGGATGGACCAGCGTCACATGGCACGTGCCGTTCGCGGCATGGCGGACGGGCTTGGCTCGGGCTCGCCGTGGAACTTCACCGAAGGAGAGATTGACATGAAGGACATCAAGACCGTCGGTGACGCGATCGACTATTCCGAGCGCACGATCGAGGCGCTCAGGCTCAAGGCCGAGGAACTTGATCCGGCCGAGCGGGCCGCTTTTGAAGCCAAGGCCGCGCCGATCATCGCGGACCTCTCGCAGATGGTGCCTGACCCGGAGTTGCGCGCGCGCTTCGGCAAGCAGCTCGAAGAACCCTATCCGCCGGGGGCGGGCAGCGAGGTGCTGATCGCGGCACTTCAGGCTGGCAATGACGAGGGGCTGCGGGACGTGCTGGAGCGGGCCGAGGAAGTCGGCATGGACAGCGAGGAGCTGGTGGCCCGGATCGCGGCGGGCGGCACGCGCAATTACGGTATGGCGCAGGATTGGGTCGAGCGAGACATGAACGCGGTGCTGGCGAAAGACGGTCTCAGCGTGGAGACCGCGAGTGACGACCAGCTCGATGCCGCGCTCGAGAAGGTCGACGGGGTCATGGACGCGCTGATGGAACGCGCCAAGGAACTGGGTGTCGAGATAGGCCGAACCCTCGCGGACGAGGAAGAGGCGACATTGCCGCTCATCGACGAGGACGACCGGACGCCCAATCCCTACCTGCAGGACCTCGCCGACATGTTGCGGGACGGCAAGCTCACCGAGGAGCAGGAAGAGACGGTCGAGCGGACCTTGCAGTCCGAGCTCTTCAAGGAATTGGGCGAGGAAGGCTTGGCCGAACTTCGGCGCGGAAACTACGAGGTGCTGGACGCGGCCCTGCCGAGCAAGCTCGACCAGATCACCGTCACGCAGGAATTCCTCGAGATGACCTTCGAGGAGACCGGCGACCAGGTCTTCACCGACCGCGCCGCCGGGTTGCAGCAGGACAAGGCGACCGAAGTGGCGCGGCTGCGCGGTCAGCAGGAGGAGCTGGGGCGCGATCTTGGCCGCGACCGCGGTCTCGATGACGAGATGGAATTCTGAGGGGGATGACCACCATGACCAAGACACTTCCTCTCTGGGCCGCGCTCCTCTTCGGTGTGATCTGCGGCGCCGTCATCGGCACCATCGTTGCCGCCTTCTACCTGACCCTGGCCCTGAAAACCGGGTTTCATAGTTTCGACATGTTGGCGCTCTGGAAGGCGAGCGCCAGCACCCGTGCGGCGCATCCCGAAGCCTTCAAGGTGGGCTTCGGCGCCGTCGGCTTTGGGGCCATTGGGCTCGGTGCCCTTGCGCTTGCCTGGACCTGGAAAAAGGAGCGCGATGATTACGGCTCGGCCCATTGGCAGACCAAGGCGGAGCTGAAGAAGAACGACATGCTTCAGGCCCCTGGCAAAGGCTTCGTCTGCGGCAAGCTTGGCGCGCCGACCTCAAAGGCGGAGTTCATCTCCTCGACGATGATCCCGCATGTGATGATGGTGGCGCCGACCCGTGCCGGTAAGGGTGTGGGTTTCGTGATCCCGAACCTTCTGAGCTTCGCGGGCTCGGTCGTCGTGCTCGACGTGAAGGGCGAGAACTTCGAGAAGACCGCCCGGCTTCGGGCGCTGAACGGTGACGAGGTCTATCGCTTCAGCCCCTTCGACTGGGCAAATGCCACGCATCGCTACAACCCGCTCGCGCGGATCGCGAAGGCCCCGACATTCGCGCAGCGCTTCACCGAGGTCTCGATCCTGGCCGACCTCTTCCTCGACAAGGACAACAAGACGCTCGACACTTTCTCCGAGGCCGGCAAGTCGATCTTCGTTGCGGCCTGTCTGCTGGCGATCCAGCGCGGCACCCCGAACCTTGGCGAGGTGAACAAGATCGTCGCCGGGGGCGAATACAAGAACGCGCAGTACAAGACCTATGCCGACGAGGCCGAGGAAGACATCCTGCGAGAGCTCTGGACCAACGCCGCATCGGCCTCGTCGCGGCTTCTGACCTCGAACATCCAGGCACTTATGACCGCCGGTCTCAAGCAATGGGACAACCCGGCGGTGCGCTCGGCCACCGAGGCGAGCGACTTCGATTTCTCGACCTTCCGCAAGACCCCTCAGTCGCTTTACATCGCCGTCTCCGAGGATCACATCGCGACATTGGCGCCGCTCCTGCGTCTGATGTTTGCCGACCTCATCGCCTCGATCCGGCTGAATGAGCCGGGTCCGGATGAGCCCTGGCCGGTCATGATGATGATCGACGAATTCCAGCAGATGGGGGCAATGCCCTATCTCGAGCGCGCGATTCATTCGCTGGCGAGCTATGGCGGCCGGGTTGCGATGATTGCGCAGTCACTGGCTTCGCTTGACCGGATCTACGGGTCCGAGGGCCGCGAAAGCCTCGAGAACGGGGCCGGGCTTAAGCTCTACATCACCCCGCGTGACCAGCGGACCGTGAAAGAGGTTTCGGCCGCGGTCGGCAGCACCACTCGCGAGGCGGTCACCCGGATGTATGGCCGGAACAAGGGGTTCCTCGGCGCGACGTCAACATCAGCGCGGCTGGAGGAACGGCCGCTACTTTCCGAGACCGAAGCGCGCCTGATGGACCCTGACGAGGTCATCATCCTCGCCTCGCCCCAGCATCCGATCAAAGCGAGCCGGATCAAGTATTACGACGATCCGTTCTACAACGCGATGCTGGCCCGTCAGGAGGGCAAGCCCTTCCCCTATCCGCCGAGCGTGCAGGGCGTGGGGCCTTGGGGTAGCGTGGATGGTGACGCAGCCCTCGCAGACGAGCAGGCGAAACCAGCCGAACGCGCGCCTGTCCGGGACCGCTCGCAGCGCCGCGAAGCACGCGCAATGAGCGTGATGGCGATGGAGGCCGGGCGCGGGCAGCCCGAGCCCGAGACGCTCGAGCGGGAAGCGGCGGTGCCGAAGGAATGGGAAGCGGTGCTCGACCGGCAGGAGGACTTCATCGAGGAGTTGTTGGGTGGGTGAGCGCCGACGATTAGTCCCCTATTCGTCGTAGTAGGATTTCAAGTCGCGTCGCTCTTTCAATTGGGCAGGTCGGTAGGGTTTGACCTCGCCACACTGGGCGACTGCCTTGGCTCGCATGCGCTCTTCGACTGAAGGATGGAGCGGGAAGTCGTCGCCAACTGCGCGAATTCCCTTCTTCCAGCGGATGCGGAGGGGGCCAAATGCTACCATCGCGTCTTCGCGGTGCTGCAAACCCAGAGAGTCAGGAGCGCGGTTCAAGACGTTCTCGTTGATCTGGATCGACGGCACGCAGTCTTTCAATTCGTCGACCACCCAATCGAGGGCGATATCGCTCAGGCGGGACTCTGCCTCGGGATAGCTTCCACCGATGTCGCTATGGCAGCCCGGGAACCAGACCTGCTTCAACCACTTCGGCTCTCGATCTTTGGTCTCAATCGCGGCCGCCTTGGATGCCCATCCGACCCTTGGAAAGTCAGCACGGTCTTCGTCGATCGCCATGGCGTGACGGGCGTGTTGGACATCGGGATCAAGCCACTTGTCGTAGTTGCGCTTGTTCCAAGCCGCGAAATGACCCGTCTTGAGAATCTGCGGCCAATCGGTTGGGCGCCATAGCTTCAGTTTGTGCTCGGGATCGTCAGAGAAATATTTGAAGTTGTCGAGCAACAGGGAACCAAGCTGCCAAAGAAGCGCTACTAGTAGGACGCCGAGTGGAACAACCAAAAGCCAAGACCACCCGAATGCAACACCTGCGGCAAAAGCAGACCCGACCCCGAACGTGACGCCCCAGACCAAGGTGCGGACAACTGCCGTTCGCAGTGATGCCACCGTGTCGAAGACCCCGATGAAAGTTGGCTGAACGTTTCCCTGATTGTCTTCGCCTACGAGAGGAAAGCTTGAATACTTCTTGCGAAATCGTTTACCGAGCTCTTCACGGTTCTTGAAGTAAGGATCTTGTCCGCGCGGTTTTCCAGCACCGTGATTATACACGAATTTTACAGCGTCCTTGGCGATCTTGCGCAATCCGGGGCCGTAACGCGGGACCGGCGAACCATCCGGCATCTGCGTCGGGACACCGCAAAGGTTCATGACATTTGCGAGTGCTCTGACCGTATAGGCTCCGCGAGAGAACCCAAACAGCAGCACGCGATCGCCGGGCTCGTAATGGGCGATGATCTGCTCGTAGCAATCGATGATGTTGTGGTCGATGCCAGTGCCGACGGCGCTTTCCAAGATCGGTTTGATCCGACCGAATAACCCGCCACGTTCTCCTGTTCCCAAGCCAGGGTCGTAAAATGCCACTTGGTCCTTCGGGCTGATTGGTGAATCTGGGCCGGGACGCATGGCTCGATACATCTTGTAGACGTTCGACAGCCGTTGGTCTGGTCTGGCACCGCCCATTTGGCCAGTTCCATCCGAGAAGATGCAGATGTTTTTTACCATGTGTCGCCCTATTGAAGAACACGAAGCAGAGTCAAAGCCCCGAACCAGCAGCAGTTCTGCCAAGTTAAGGCAGAGTTCAGTGAAGAGGTTTCATCTGAGTCGGCAAAAATTAGAACATAGTGGAAACACGGATGTCCACCTGATATTGTGGCGCACAAGAAAGGTGCTCCCAATATGTTGGATAAGATGCAGCAAATCGAAGTGTTCCCGACGACGGTCGATCTCAAGCGGATCGACCCGTCTCTCAACATGCGGCGCTTCTATCGAATGAGCGTTCAGCCAGACCTTTTTGGGGGCGCATGCCTCGTGCGGGAATGGGGCCGTATAGGGTTTCGAGGACAGATGATGATCGAATTGCATGATGACGAGGGCAAGGCTGTCACGGCGCTCATGAAGCTCCATGCTACCAAAAAGCGGCGAGGGTATAGGGCAGCTGTGGCGCAGAACTAAGATTGAAATTTAGAGAAGAAGATTTCGCATAGCATGTATTTCGCGTTTGTTTTCGGCAACCGGATCCTCGGCCTTTCGGCGGTCCAGATTCCGTAGGCAGCTTAAGACTAACCGGGCTCCAGTCATGGCTGGATCAAAGCCCAGTGGCAGGTCACCGCACACCAGGAAGAGCATAAACTCGAATACGAGCCAATTACTGAGGGATAGTCGATGGCAGTTCTGTGTCGATGATCAGTAACACGCCCGAAAGGAGAATTTTTCTGTCGTTCCATCGACGCGGTTGACCCAGAAGCAGCGCGTTCCGTAATCCGCCGTTCTTACACTGAAGCTTTCAATTCCCGGGCCGATCTTTTCGGCGGCTTCGGGATGCATATGCATGAGATGCGTGAGGATTTCGGCGTCTTTACAGGTTACCTTGTCTCCCAGTTCATATTTGTACAGCATATCCCGAAAAAAGTCGTTTGCGTCTCCTTTCCTCGCGAATGAGAGCGATCCGATCTTTACTGGCTTGGCGGGCATAATCGCTTCCTCTCCACTCTATTCGCTGAATTCCTGGCCCGCTTCCGGACTATCAAGGCCCGATACCTGCAGCGTTTCCCTGACGATAAGGTTAGGCAGGTCCATCCCGGCGAAATTCGGGCCATGCTGATTAATCCAGGCCAGGCAACCTTCCTTGTCCAGATCGTCGCGCGCAATCTTCTCATACAAGGCCACCGCAGACATGCGGGAAAGCCCTAGTTCCATTAATGAGAGAAGCGTGATGCTGGAAACGCCAAACTCAAGCGCTATCCCGATGTCAAAGTCTTCATCAATCAGGTCCTCGCGCTCGGCTTCAGTCAAGAATAGGCGGAGGACATCCATATAGGCGGCAATATACTTCGGTGCCTTGAATCTTGCTGTCTCTTCCACCATGCTCATCGTTTCGCGAATGAGCACTGGAAGCTTGAAAGATCTGTTGTTTCTCTGCTGATACTCTATACGCTTCCTGATAATTGCAGCCAAAGACAATCCTTTCAGCCACTCGACAACCACGAGCGCGTGCAGGGGAATGAGACTGTCAGGCAGGAAGACAGGATACAAATTCGCGTTAATCCGTCGCATGACGGTGACGTACCTGTCGTACGCATCGACGCTTTCCGAAGGCGCGAGCAGCAGATTTTCGATATTGCCTTCGTACTTTCGAAAAGCTTCCAGCAAACGCTGCAGGCCCACCGCGCTGACGCCTGGATGTCTTACTAGAACATCCTGCGTAATATTGATCAGCGCCGAAATACCTTCGAGGCTTCTATCGAGTTTCCGGAGCGCATCTTGAGAATGCCGTTTCGCAAATGCGGCATCGGAAAGCGTACCAAGACGAATATATGTATTGAGGAGGTAAGCCCCGACCTGTTCGAATTCTTCGCCTTGCGCAAGATCGGCCAAAGAGTCGATGTTTCTGTTCTCAAGATACGCAGCCAGTTCATCGGTGGAAGATATAACGACGTCAGTTTCTCTCTTGATCGGGTAGCGTGAGCGCTTCGGTACGCCGACGGGCCATGCTTTCTCATCCTTTGGATCGATACAGATAATATTGCCTTGGAATTCGTTTCCCCAGCGACCGGCCCGTCCCGCGAGGTTCCAGAAGTCGTGCGGCTCCATCGGGTTCCCACGGCCCTTCCGGGGACCGCGCACAACGATGGTCCTGCAAGAGAGATTTACTCCCTCAATCAGCGTCGAGGTGCAGGCAAGAAATCTTATCTTGCCGTCGCGGAACAGCCTCTCAACCTCTGTGCGGATGAGAGAGGGCATGTTTCCATAGTGAAAAGCGACACCACGTTCGACCAGCGGCGCGAGCTGATAATTACGGTGGACCCCTTTGCGGGCCAGATCAGCCAGGTCCAGCAATTCCTGATCATCTGTCTTCTCCGAGCCTTCCAACTGGCTGATAAGGAGCGCGACGTCCTCCGCTTCAGCCGCGCCGTTGCAGTAAACCAGTGTGCCGCCGCGACCGCCTGCCGCCGCTGCGATGAACGCCAGTCTTTTTTTGAGGCCCGCAGGCTTGTTTGACAGTTTAAGCGTGCCCAGTGGTATGGGTGAATCGCCCCAGACAAGGTCCAGCGACCACTCCTTGGGCTTCCGAGGCACTTGCTCTGCTAGGATCACGTTCTGCAGAACGGTTGGCATATCGGTATTGACCGACGTTTTAGCCATATCGTTCGGCGCATCCTCAAGCAGTTCTCCGGGATTCTGTGTCGAAGGACTTACAAACACGACCTTCATCATCGGGTTCTGCCGAGACACCCGCTCGATTGCATCCTGCAGTATTACACCGCGCTGATTGTCTCCGATCTTGTGCGCTTCATCAACAATGAGAAGGTCTACACTGAAGTCCTCCCCGAGAAGATTGACAAGCAGGTGCAAACGCTCCTGCGTGAATACGAAGACGGCTTTCTTGTCTCCCGTCGTGGATGAGAAATAAACTTCCGTCAGCGGTAGCGACGTGATCTCTATGCCGGTGTCCGACTGACATAGCTCCTTCAGACTGAGTTCAATCTCACTCACCAAAGCCCGGGTTGGGGCAAGGTAAACGGCGATCTTTGTCTTGCTCGTGCGAACGTGATCGAGCAGCCACTGCAAAACGAGGTAAGTTTTTCCGGACGCGGTTGGCGCGGACGCCGAAAGCCAGCCCGCGCCGGAAGAGGCGCCCGCCCATAGTTCTCTCTGAAAATCGTTGACGCCTATCCATTTTCCGCTCGCTTCAAGGAGTATCGAGTCCTCGAAACGTCTTCTGTTGGCTTCAAGGCGCATCGACACGCCCAGTCTGCCCTCAAGATCGGGAGCGATGCGGTTTCGCAGTATTGCCAGCTCGACGGATCTGCGATTGGACAGCTTTTCGAGGAGGACAGCCCCCGCATCCCGCACTTCCGGCGAAGTTTCGAGTGTGACGGCAGCGGTTGCGATCCGCAGCGCCGCCTCCTGATGCGTTCGTTCGGTTGATCTGGCCAAAAGGCTTCCGGCCAAAAGAAGCTGCTGCCAGTCAAAGCTCTTCTTTGGGTCAGCGGCTTCATGGATTGCGTCCAGATTTGTTATCTCAGTTGCCACTGTGATCTGAGTCAACCTGATAATATCATCACGAAGCGCCTCACCCGTCAGCCAATCAAAGAGTTCGGTATCTTTCATTTCTTAATACCCAGCGCCTTGAGGAACGATGCGCGAAACCCATCCGCCGAAGGCACTGGCACGCAGAAAAACTGAATGTCGAATTTGTCAAGCTTCTCCACCGATAGTCTGTTCTTTACATTCTTCACCCATTTTTCCATTTCGTCATTCGCCGCCTTCAGGATGTCTTCCCCGATGCCTTTTGCATCATCTTTCGGATAGAAATCCGCATCGAAGGCGATAAGCGCGATCCCGCAATATTCGACCCTGTTCGATAGCGGTGAGGTTCGGTCGAAATATTTCCGGAATGCGGCCGTTAGTTCCGGGTCACTGAGATCGGCTTTGTCGCTGAGGAGCACGAGATCCCGCTCGCGATCAGCGCCTTCGTGGTCCGTCTCCACGAGGAAAGGGGCAAGTGATGAAAGGCAATCTCTTATGGCCGCTGTAGGGTCGCCATACACCTTTGACTCGCCCCAGAAAAGTTTGAGAAGGCCGTTTTCGTTTACGGAAGCATAGACGCCGTCCGCACCATGATAGTGCATGTGAGAGTCGGTCTTAAGGTCCATCTTACAGAGCACCTGAGGAACCTTGAGAAAGCGCTCTGCGAGTAGGAAGAGCAGCATCTCGCCGCCTTCGCCAGTATTGGCAAGGTCCGTAAAAGTGCCGATTGCCTCGTGGTGAAGGGCTGCAACCGCGCTTCCGGACTTGAATCTGGCGTCCCGCGCCCGCGCATCATCCAACCGCGATTTCGGGACGGCATAATCGATAATTGAGTTGCGCATAAATTCTGCAAGACGCTCCGGCTTGACGCGTCCGTTCCCATCCACAGTCAGGCAATGACAGTGGAGACGGGCCACGCAATCTTTCAAGAGCACGTCCCGTTTAACAAGCTGGAGATGAACACCCAACTCTTCTGGATCGCCCGAAACTATATTAACCAAATCTTCTGGAAGTACTTGAGTCAGTGGTCGCCTCCTTTCGTTTTAGGGTGGTTGTGCCGACCCCGCTGCTGCTCGCATAGAGAGTATCATACGTAATTCAGATAGTTAGGTTTTTCTTCGCGCTGCGGTCAAAGAGATTGTGCGATACTCCTTCACCGCCCCAAGGTCCGGAGTGTCACCGCTGTCCGTTGCTAATACGTCAGCTATCGCCTTTTGGCGTGACCGCTACACTTCGCCTTGCGAACGTTCAGTTCAGCGTTGCAAACGGCTGCATTGCGCCGTCTATGTCGGTAGTTTTCTCGACCCCGGCAAATAAAACTCCGTAATCCCCCGCTTCCCCTCGGCCCGCCCGAGCTGGACGATCACATCGATGGACTTCCGGATGTACTCTTGCACCTCGGCGAAGGTCAGCGGTGTGCCAGCCTGCAGAACCATGATCGCCAGCCGGTCGATGGCGAGTTCCGCGGTTTCGGCGTGGATGGTGGAGACCGACCCGCCATGGCCGGTGTTGATCGCTTCGAGATAGGTCAGGGCCTCGGCGCCGCGCAACTCGCCGACGATAATCCGGTCGGGGCGCATGCGGAGGGAGGCCTGAAGGAGGGCGTTGGCGCTGCGTTGCGACCCGGCACCGCGGTCGGCCAGAAGGGCGACGGTATTCGGCTGGCCGGGGAAAAGCTCAAAGGCGTCTTCGATGGTGATCAGCCGCTCGTGCTCGCTCATATGCGTCAGAAGGTGCCGGGCGAAGGTAGTCTTGCCGGTCGAGGTGCCGCCACTGATCAGGACATTAAGCCGCGCCTCGACCAAGGTCTGTAGGGCAGCTTCGAGGTTCTTTTCGGCAAGACTGGCGATGTTTTTCATCTTCTCGGCGCGGAGCGCATCGAGCGAGACCGCCTTGCCGAAGAGATAGGTCGGGGCGTAGTCCCGGACGCTGCCCGAGGCGAAGAGGCGGATGGTGATCGAGGCGCCGCGATCGATGGCTGGCGGCACGGCGACCTGGACCCGAAGGGGGCGGCCCGCATATTCCACTTTGCCGGACACGAGTGGGTTCTTTTCAGAGACGCGGGCCTTGGCATCGCCAACGATGGTCTGGGCCATGTTGAGGGCGGTGGTTCGATCCACGGTCTGACCTTCGTGGCGCATGGTGGCGTCGCCCGCGACCTCGAGCCAGACCTTGCCATCCGGGTTGATCGCGATCTCGACCACGTCGTCACGCCTTAGAAGGTCGCGGAACGGGTCGAGATAACGCTCGAGGTATGAGGCTGGCGATGCCTGATCCATCAGTAAATCACCACATCCCGGTCCACGAGCACGGTGACCGACGCGCCCTGATCGACATAGATCGTCGGCGCGATCGACACCTGGTCAGCGATGACCGAGCCGACCGCATCCTGAAGATCGCTGCCAACATCGCCCAGAACGATGCTGGTCGTTTCGTTGTTGGCACTCTCCGCCGCCACGGCAGGCGCCGCCCCGATCACGGAAATCAGTGCCGCGCCGCCGAAGCGTTCGGCGAACTTGGTGTCGACAAGGCCGGTGAGGCCGGAGCGGCCGAGCTGGTCGCCGCCCACGGCGGCGATCTCCATCGAGGTGCCGTCCGGTGTCAGGACGCGGGTCCAGAGGATCAGGATGCGCTTCTGGTGCATCTCGATCCCGGAGCGGTATTGGCCAAAAAGGCGGGAGCCACGGGGGATCAGGATCCGGTCCCCGGAAAACGCCGGGACCGGCTCGGAGACGACCGCGACGACTGAGCCCGGCAAGTCGCTGTTGATGGCGGTCTGGAGCGTGGCCTGGATGACGGACCCTTGGGTCAGCGTGCGTTCGGGATGGGTGAGGCGGGCGGCCTCCTGCACTTCGAGCGGTCGTGCACTCTGCAGGAACTGCTCATTGCCCGAGAGGACCGGCCCGCCAGTGCCAGCGGCAGCAGGATCGGCAACCGCCGCGCCACTTTGGCCACCTCGGGGACCGTCGGCATAGACCACGGCGGGGGATTTGATCTGCGCGGTCAGAAGCTCCTCGGCAACCCGCTCCGCCTCGCGCTGAAGTTGCAACTCTTCTTGGCGGCGCCGTTCTTCCAGCAGGTTCTGATCCCTGATAAGCCCTTCGCGGTCCAGCTCGGCTTCGAGCCCCTCGCGCTGCGCCCGTTCGGCATCGAGCATGGCCTGCAGCCCTTCGATGCGGGACTCAGCCTGGCGCTGCAGGTTGGCAAGCTCGATTTCCTTTTCGGTCAAGGTGGCTTCAAGCGCGACCTTCTGCTCGTCGAAAGCTTCGCGCAGGTCCGCAACGGCGGACTGGATTTCTGAGTTGCGGGCGGCCTGGCTGGCGGCGAGGGCTTCGCGCAGCTTGGCGATCTCGGCCAGCACTTCGGCGCTCGGTTCAGGGGCAGGGGTCGCAGGCACATCGAGCGCTTCTTCGACGGCGATCAGCGCGTCATTTACTCGTTGCTCGGTCTCGTCGGGCGGGAATTCCAGCCGCCCGCCGGTGCCGGTGCGGCGGTCCTGAAAGATCTCGACATCGGAAGTCTCAAGCGCGCTGTCGCCCTCCTGCAGGCCGGTCGCCAGGAAATACGCAACCCCGGCGCCGCCAAGGGCGAGGGCGGCGGCGAGCGCGCCGACCCCGAGGCTATTGCCCCGGCGTTTCGATTTTCCGCGCTGGCTGAACTGGTCGAGGCGGTCCTGAAGATCGGGAGGGGTTTGATCGGCCATGGTCAGTTGCTCACGTAGATGGCGCTCTCGTCGCGCCAGGCGCAGATCGCCTCGTCGCCGATGCGCAGCGTCCAATAGGTGTTCACCCCGAGGACGCGGACGGTGTTGCCTTGCTGGGTCCAGTTCACGGTGCGTTCGCGGCCCTGGTCGTCGGCCTTGAAGAGGGCGGGCTGTCGGGTGTTCTCCGGGAAGACGAAATACGTATAGCGCCCGTCGTCGTAGATATGGCTGGGGCGGAAATCCCCTTCGCCCGCGACGCGGTAGTTGTAGTTGCGTGGGGCCTCGAAGTCCTTGGGCTGTGTGGCACCTGCCCTGCGGCGTTCCTCGTCGGGGTAGCGGAAGCGCACCTCGAAGAACATTCCGGTGCGGTTGGGGATCGAGCCTTCGCGCAGATGGAAGGAATAGGTGCGGCGGTTGGTGATCACCGTCATATTGGTCGAGGCATTGGCCACATGCGGTTTGATGGTCAGCACGTTGCCGAGCTCGGGGATCGGATCAACCTGGAAGCTCTCGGTGTCGCCGACAATCACCGCCTCGAACCTCTCCCCGGCCCCGAAATGGATCGTGGTCGAATGCCTCAGATCGGTTTCGATCCGGTAGACCTGGTTTTCATTGTAGACGGCAGTGCGGATGCGGATGTCGAGCGGGCCGCCTTGCGGGGTGGCTTCGGCAAGTGCAGCAACAGGAAGGGCGAGCGCCAGGAGAAGCGCGGGCATGGATTTCATGGGGGTCAGTTCTCCAGGGTCTCGGCGTCGACGCGGTAGGAGGTCACCACGAAGCCCAAGGGGTTGGCCCAGACATCCTGAAGGCGCTGGCGGGTTTCGGGTTGGAAGTCGTAACTGAGCGTGGCGACGTAAGGTCGGGTGACGGTGCGCGTGTCGCGGGGACGGCGCAGCGTGCGGGTGAAGCGGACCTGGGCCACGCCGCGCTCGATCTGATTCACGGACTTGATGACCACCTCGATCTTGGCGTCACGGCCATAGACGGTGATCGGATAGTCCTCATTGGTAGAGGACCAGAGATCGCGCAATGTGCGGGCGGCATCGCCATCCGAGCGATCGAGCACCGAGTTGATGCGTTGCTCGCCATCTGTCAGGTCATAGGTCTCGCGGTCATCGACATAGGCCACGAGATTGGCCTGGATGATGGCGTCGCTTTCGGAAAGGGTCAGCGCCTGAACAGCGGCGACCCGGTCCATCTCGCCGGTCTCCTTGTCGACGACGACGACGAAGGTTTCGGTCGTCTTGAGCGGAAAGAGGCTCGCGCCCGCGACCATGCCGGCCACGCCGACCAATACGCCGGCCGCCGCGACGAACCAGGCGAAACGCTCGCGCCGCCGCGGCCCGTAGATGAAATCCGCTTCAAACGCGTCGCGGTCAGGCGCGGAGGAACTAAGTACCTTCTTCTTCAAGTCAATCGTCTTTCACATCAGGGTTTGCGGAAGGCCTTGGCGGCGGAGAGAAGCGCGCCGGGGCTTTGCCGGATCATCTCGCCGGTTTTGACCACGCCCGCATTGGCCATCTGGTTCAGCTCATGTGGCGATTTGCCGGTGACGAGGCGCGAGGTCGCGCCCGTGCCATACTGGCGCGTGTTCACGAAGCCCTGCCGCGCGAGCCCGGTCAGGCCCACGGCATTGGACGCAATGCCGACGACGCCGGTGAGGTTGGAGGCGATGTAGGGGACCGAGGCCATGATCCCGGCGCTGAGGATCAGGATGACGAGGAAGGGCAGGATGAGGCTGACAGTCTCGACATCGCCCGGATCGGCAGAGGCGTCGCCGATGGCCTCGGCGATCGCCACGATGATGCCCGCGGCCCCGGCGGCGGCAACCGGCATGAGCGCGTAACCGATCGTGGCGCGGGTCCAGGCCTCGAAGAGGGACTGGGTCGGTTTGAAGAGCGAGGTCACGATCATGAAGGGGGCAATCACGATCATCAGCGCGAAGACGATGCGGGCGAAGGCGATGATCCCGGCGGTGACGGCGGCGAAAACGGCGGAAAGGACGAAGAAGATCGCGCCCAGGACCGCGCCGAAGACCCAGCCCGCGCGATCGCCGATCGTGTCGCCATAGGCGGTGATGCGTGCGACCATGTTGTCGAGGCTCTCATAGACCCCGGCCTCGTCGCCCGAGCCGGTGAGCGCAAGGATCGAGGCTCCGACGGAGTCGGGCACGCGCGTGACGATGTCGTAGATCATGCTGAAATTATCCCAACTCTGCGCGAAGATCCCCACAAGTGCGACCTTCATGCCGAAGGCAAACCCGGTGCCAAAGGGCAGGGGGCGGAGTTGCATGACCGCGTTGATCCCGAGGAGCACGACGAGGAGCGCGGCCCCGGCCGAGATCACGTCGCCGACAGCACCCGCCGAGGAGACAAAGCCGTCCTGCGCCACGGTATCTACCGCGGCGTCGACCTGACTCAGGATGTCGCGAATGACCCCCATCTATTCCGCACAGGCCTCCACAACACGGGCCTCGAGCGCATCGGCCTGCGCGTAGAGCTCGAGCACGTTGAAGGGCAGACGCGGATTGTCCGAGGTCTGGAACCGGGGCAGGGCGGTGAGTGCCTGATCCCAGGTGAACTGGTCCAGCAGGCAGGTGCAGGTTTCCGAGGCGAGGGCTTCCTCGGCGATCAGGATGCGCAGGATCGCGCGGTAGCCGTTGCGGAGATAGGCGGTCTCGGCCAGATCGATGGGCGGTTTCGGGACACGGCATGCGTCGGCCTCGTCCCGCGCGATGGCCATCGAGTTGAAGGGTGTGTCACCGGAGGGCTGCGTGGTCGGAGTTTGGGCCAACGCAACACTGGGCAGGGCGGCCACGACAAGCGCGGCGAGACCAAGAGATAGAACTGGTGCCAAGCTGAGGGTCATGACTTGCCTCATGGATCCACCGCCATCGACCGGAACTTGCGTTCATCCGCGAGGGTCGCGGCATCGACGACGCCGAGTTGACCGGCGCTGACGCCCTGGGCCGCTTCCAGCCGCCAGATCTGGGTCAGGATGATGCCGAGCTCGGCGGTGACGCGGGTGTTGAGATCGACGGCGGCTTTCAGCCCGTCCTGGTCGTCGATGAGCCCGACCATGGTTTCGAGCCGCTCAAGGCTTTGCCCCGCCTCTTCGTGGCTTTCCTGTGCGGCGACCGACAACATAGCGCTGGCCCCTGCCGAGGTGGCGATGCGGTTGTCGGCGGGCTGATCCGATCCCGAGAGCGTGCTCAGGCGCTCTGACGTGAAACCGCTGCCAGACAAAACCCGCTCGACCGAGGCCGAGAGTTCCGCGCCGGGATTGAAGCCGCTGAGAAAATCGCCGCTTGCCAGAGATTGTGCGGTATTGAGGGGCGCGATCAGCTTGCCGCGCAGCGCTCGGAATTCCTCGACCGTGGCGAAGAGTTCACCGAGCCCGCTGCCCTCAATGAGCGAGGTCAATTGCGCCTCGAGGTTCGTCAACTGCGACAGTTGGGTTTCCAGTTCCAGCCGCATGGTCGCGAGCTGCTGCATCTGGACATTCAGGTCCTCGGCCATGTGCTCGAGCTGGGCCACGAGTTGACCAAGCTGCGAGCCATCAAAGGTTGGTACGCCCTGGGCCGTTGCGGGCGCGGTAAACCCGAGTGTGGTGACCGCAGCTACGGTCAGGAGAAGCTGTCTCATTCGGGAACTCCCATCTGCATGAAGTCGCGCTCGGCCAGCCGGTCGGCGACGAGGTGCTGCGCGTACGCCGCCTCGCGCTGCTGGTTGGCAGCCATCAGCCGGACGCGGAGATTGAGGATGCGGCCGATCTCGGCCTTGGCGTAGGTGTTGAGCTCCCAGGCCGCCTTGGCATTGGGCTGGGCATCGATCTGCAGAATGATCGCGCGGAGGCGATTGATGACCTGCTCGGTCGCTGCCGAACTATCGGCGGCGTAATAGACGCCCGCCTCGGAGATGCTGGCATATTCGGCGAGCGCAAAGTCCGAGGGCGAGAGCGTGCCGAGCGCATCGGCGCCGCCGACCACGGCCAAGTATTCGTTGTAGAACTTCGAGATGTTGCGCACGTAGCCTTGGGTCTCAGCAAAGGGCGGCACGCCCCCGTATTCGATGACCCGACCCGGCCCCGCGTTATAGGCCGCGAGCGCATGGGGGATGTTGCCGAAGCGATTGAGCTGGGTGGTGATGTAACGCGCGCCGCCGCGGAGGTTGTCTTTCACGTCATAGCGGTCGACTCCAAGATCGGAAGCGGTGCCGGGCATGAGCTGGGTCAACCCGTAGGCGCCGACCGGGCTTTCGGCGGCGACATTGAAGCGGCTCTCCTGCTTGATCAGGGCCTGGAAGAGGCAGCGCCATTGGGTAGCCGAGAGACCGGCGCGGGTCACACCGGGCGCGCCTGCGAATTCGCCCGCGACCTCGACGATCATCATCTCGACCGTCTCGCGGCCTTCACCGAAAAGGCGGCTGTTCATCGGGCTCGGATCGGTATTGGGATAGACCGCCGCCACTCCAAAATCCGCGTTTCCTTCGAGCGCGCGGATGTCGAAGCCGGGGCCGGTGATGGCCGCCGTCATCTCCTCGAGGACGCGCAGCTGGTCGGCCTGCACATCGGCCAGCGTGGACTCGGTGCGGTCCTTGTCCTGCTGGACGCCCAGATCCTCGGCCAGTGCCGTCACCCGCGCGATGGCGCGACCGATCGCGGAATTATCCTGCGTCGGCACGCCCTGGGCATGCGCGGGCAGGCCGCTGAGGCCGAGGCAGAGCCCGGCGGATATGATCGCGGCGCGGCTCATTCCGGACGGGGCAGGGGCTCGAAGGTGCAGTCGGGCTTGGCCGTTGCGTGAGCCGGTGCGCCCATGGTCGAGAAAGAAAGCGCGGACCGCGTCACCTGCGGCTCGCCATTGCGTCCGAAGCAGGGCGAGGTTTTCTCGGTGTATTTCTCGCAAGCCGAGAGTAGGCCTACGGCAGCGCAAAGCGCGAGAAGGGGTTTGAAATTCATATCACATGTCTCCAGAAATCGGGATTGGCGCGCCAATCGGCGGGCACCCTAGCCTCGCCGGTGGCGCCGCCGCCAAGGATGGGAAGGAGGTCGCCGAGCGCGGAGAGATCCAAATCGACGAAGACGCTGTCGCCCGCCGAGCGAACGAGCGCGATGCGCTGGCCGATGGTCGGCTGGACGAGAAGGGCCGCCTCCTTGGCGTTCACGCGCAGGAAGTCGTAATCCGAGACGGTGGCGCGGTCGTTCGGGAAGAGGATCTGGGTCGGCACCGTCTCGACGATGGTCTTGCCGACGCGGGAATCCCGCAGCTGGCTCGGATATTGCGTCATCATGATCACGACGCAGTTCATCTTCCGAAGCGTCACCAGCCAGTTTTCCAGCCGCGCCCCGAAATACGGATCGTCCAAGAGCTTCCAGGCTTCGTCGAGCACGATGATGGTGGGACGGCGGTCTTCGACCACGCGTTCGATCTGGCGGAAGATGTAGGAGAGTACCGCCATGCGCTCGGTCGTCATGTCGAGGATCTCGGTCATATCAAACCCGACGATGTCGCCCGTGAGCTTGAGGCCCGCGCCGCGCTCGGGCTCGTCGAACACCCAGCCATAGCGCCCGCCGGGGGCCCATTCGGCAACGCGGGATTGCAACTCGCCATCATCATCGAGTGACTGGAACAGGGTCTCGAAACTGGCGAAACGCTGTAGCGCCGCCCCCGCATCGGCGTTCTGGCCGACCGCGCTTTGGATATGGCGGGATTGCTCGCCCGTGAGGGTTCCATTGCGTGTGAGAAGTGTCGCAAGCCAGTCCGAGAGCCAGGCGCGGCCACGTTCGTCGATTTCGGTATCGAGGGGGTTCAAGCCCGAGGGCACCCCGGCGCGGATTTCGTTGTAGCGGCCACCAAGGGCGCGGACGGCCATCTCGAGGCCGCGATCCTTGTCGAAAAAGAAGAGCCGCGCGCCGACCCGCTGTGCTTGGGCTGCGAGGAAGGCGGTGGTCAGCGTCTTGCCGGTGCCTGTGCGTCCCAAGACGAGGGTGTGGCCGACTGTCGGTTCCTTGCCCGGGCTGCCCGCCTCGTGAAAATTGAAGCGATAGCCCGAGGTGCCGACCGTCGGAAGGACCGAAATGGTCTGGCCCCAGGGCGACTGGTCAGGACCACGCCCCTCGACGCTGCCATGGAGGGCCGCGAAATCTGCGAAGTTGATCGAGGAGATCGGCGTCTTGCGCGCGCGGTAGCCGAAGTTGCCAGGGGATTGCGCAAAATAGGTGGCTTTCAGGGCCATGTTTTCGCGCACGATGACGGACATGATCTCTTGGCCCACGCGCTTGATCTGGGCGGCGGCGCGTTCCAGCGTGTCGCGGTCCGGCGCGTAGACGGCGATGGAGAGGTGATGATCGCCAAAGGCGATGCGGCCCGCTTCCTGGTCGTCGGCGGCCTGGCCCAGTTGCTCGCGCAGGGAGACGGCCGCATCGTCGGAGGCGTGCATCTGGCGGATGATCCGCTGGATGCGTTCGGCCATGATGTTGTTCGGGATCGGGCTGAAGGAATTCGTCAGCACGATGTCGAGCGGCAGGTCGAGCGCGTCGAGCAGCGTCACATCTGTCAGCGCCGGATAGGTCTTCATCGAGAAGAGCGCACCGTATTTGACCTGACCGGTCACGGCGTCGGTCAGCGTGACGACATCGCCGTCAAAGGTCGCGCGGCAATTGCTCAGCGTGTGCGAGAGGGGCAGGGCGCTTTGCCCGAAGGCAATGGGGGAGAATGCCCCAGCGTTCAACGTGTTGAGATAGCCCAGCCATTCACCGCCCGACTTTGTGAGCCGCACGGGGTTGGCCGAGGCAAGCGCCACCTCGAAGAATCCCATGACCTCGTTAAGCTCTTGCAGGCGTGTCGCGCGGTCCTTGACCCAGGCCTTGCGGGCCAGCGCGCGCAGGAGCGGAATGCGGGCCGAAATGTCAGGCCGCCGGATGACGCTGAGATAGAGTTGGCGCTTGGCGGGGCGCAGGTCTTTGACATGGGCCTGCCAGTGCGCATCAATCGCGGCGGCAAAGCTATCTCCCTCGATGGGGCGCATCCCGAGATCCTGCGGCACGGAGATCCGGTGGATGTAGAAGCCGAAGGCGTTGCCGGTCTGGGCGACGATGGCGGCGACCGCGCGTTTGAGCGCGTCAAGTCGGGCGTCCTCGCTGGTCATCGGGTTCAGACCATCAAGGCGCAGGGTGGCCATGAGGTCGCCCTCGCGCAGCACCATGACATCGTTATCCGCCAGCGCGAAATATGGCAGGTGCTCGGCGAGATAGCTCTCCCGCGCGAACTCCCTGCCGCCTGCTTGATGCAGGGCGGCCCCAAAAATGGAAAGAGTGCCTGCATCAAGCGCCAAAGCTGTCGCCTCCGTGCAGGGCCCGGTTTTTCGTAGAACGTACCGAGCCATAGGAGACGCGCAGCACCTCAAAGAAATGCGGCTCGCGGTCGGCGACGAACCAGAGGATCGGATAAGCGACAAGGCCGATTAGGAAGAAGACCATCGACTTCGTCCAGATGAACGGCAGAACGATCCCGGTCGCCAGCACCACGAGGTATCCGACAGGGAGGCCCAGATACTTGGGCGGTCGGGCGAGGCCCAGGAAGAGGGGGGATCGTTCTGCCAACTCTATTCTCCACCTTCAGGAGAAGCCGTCGACGATGGTGCCGGCCGAGAAGATCAGCACGATCCCGATGATCACCGAGGCGAACCAGCCCCAGTTCAGCCGTCCCATCATGCACATGAAGCCGGTGCCGATGACCGCAAGCGTGGCGACCGCGATCCCGATCGGACCGGTCAGCGCGGCCTCGACGGTTTCCAGCATGGTCTGGATCGGTGACAAGTCTTGCGCGAGAGCGGGCGTTGCGAAAGCCGCCAAGGTTGTGGCGGCAGGCAAGAGGCGACTGAGGCGATGTCGAAGCATGCGAAGTTCCCTTGTTTTACTGAAGATCGATGAGGACGGGCGCGCGGGCTGGAACCCGGTCTGCGGCGCGGATGTCCGGAGCAGCAATGGGCGTGCCTGCCAGCCGGGACCGGATCCGGTGGATGCGCGCGATATACTCGCGGGTCTCGGTGAAGGGCGGAATTCCGGAATACTCGACCACGCGGTGCGGCCCGGCATTGTAAGCCGCGAGCGCGAGGTCGATATCCTTGAACGTGGCAAGCTGCGCGAGCAGATAGCGCGCGGCACCGTCGAGGTTCTGGGATGAATCGCGCGGATCGACCCCAAGGGCACGGGCCGTGTCCGGCATCAGCTGGCCTAGGCCGTAAGCGCCCTTGGGGCTGACGGCAGTCGGATTGTAGCTGCTTTCAGCTTCTACCAGGGCGCGGAACAGGATCTGCCAGTCGTCGGCACTCAGACCAACCTGGCGCAAAGCACGGTTCCCACGATGTCGCAGGGCAGTCGTTTGGAGCAGGGAGAAAATGTTTTCACGACCGGAAGGCGGCGTGGTGTCCAGTGTGGCCAGAACGACTTCCGCCTCAGCACCATCATCCAGCCCCGCCCAGCCGGGTCGTTCGCCATGAAAGGTCCAGCCCGAGGTCCGGGACGTGCCGTCGCGGCCGAAGGCGATGACGTCAGCCGCGCTCCTCGAGGGTGATGCTGTAGTCAGGACCAAAGCGCAGATCGCGCCCGTCACCGAACTCGAGATGATGTTTGAATAGCCCCGGCCATATGTTGAAATACCGCGGCTCTGGCCCGTGCGGGGTGATCCGGGTCGAGACCAGAATGGCTTCCGGCTCACCCTCGCGCAGGTAGATGCACTGGTAGCGCGGCTTGCCATCGTCCGTGAACCCCACGAGTTCATACCGGCAGCGGAACGCGATGCCCTGTTCGGACAGGTCTTTGACACCATCGATGGTGATCAGGATCTGGTTGCGCGCTATCGGCATGTTCGGACTCTCCCCACGAGAGCCCTTCTACTTCCTGCGCTTAAATCCATAAAGTCATATGGAGTCAATACGACATATTGCAGGTAAATACATATTGCGCGATAGTCTGCGCAACTTTTGCGGGAGAGCGACATGAAACGGCAGTTGATGGCGGTGGCGATGGGGGTGATGGCGGTGTTCGGAGCCCCGGAGAAGGCGCGGGCCTATGACATCGACTGCGCCATCATGCTCTGCATGGCTGGCGGCTTCCCCCCGAGCGCCGTCTGTGCACGGGCCTATCGCACCATGATCCGCCGCATCACGCCCTGGCCAAGCCTGCCGCCCTTCGGGGTCTGCACCTTCGCCCATGTGTCGGTTGAGCTGGGTGGACCCGGCGGAGAGGGTGAGCTCGACACCAACCTGCCGGAGTATGAATGGCTGAACCGCACTCATGTGATCTGGTTCACCGGGCGCTCCTACGAGCCGCGTGACGAACCACGTCAGTGGGACTGGTCGATCCGCTCCTGCGATCGCGAAAACCGGACCTGTCGCTACATTCAGCGCGTCTACGGTTCCTACACGCCTTGGCCCGCGACATTCATCTCGGAAAGCGGTCAGGAGATCGCCTATCCGACCAGCGGGGGTCTATGGCACTTCTATTCTCGCAGCATCATGGTCGAATACGGCGACTACGAGGGCAACATGGGCCACTCGGAGTGGTTCTCCTACTGATCCGAACGGTCCAATGCCTTCAGAGAAACCGGGCGCAGGTCGGCTGGGTCTGCATCAAAGCGTTCCGGATCGACATGCCAGCGGCGACTCACCGAGCCATCATTCCAACGGTAATCAGTGAACAGGTGGATCTCCTGTGTACCGTCGTTCAGAAACCCTTCCTGGAAAGGCCAGCCTGTCTTTCTCTTCGCCATGTACCCGCGCCACTCGTACCGTTCTTGCCGTTATGTCTCTCGCGTTGGGGGACGGGATCAAAGCCTCAGGAAGCGCACTAGCGCTTCGCGAAGAGTACTTCGGGGTCGACATTGAGCGCTTTGGCGATGCGTTCGAGAAGGTCGAGCGAGGCCGCAAACTTGGCGTTCTCGACCTTGCCCATATGGCCGCGGCTCACGTCGGCCCGATGAGCAAGCTCCTCCTGGCTGAGGCCGCGGGCGCGTCTCAAGTCCTGGATGTTCAATGCTACACGGTCCCGCAAGTTCATGCCCGCGAAACGGACACGATGAGCGAAATATCGCCACGCGATATATGTTACATTCGGAGGTGCAGAGAAGAATTCTTGGAGCGGCGCGAGATCGCCGGAATGGGATGCCTGCCGATACGCAGGTCACAGGATGATCCGTCTCGCAAACATTATAGGCCGTTCAATCGTTCTTTCGGAAAAGGGCGGCACCGGTAATTCCGGTGCCGCCAGTCAGTCGTCCACAGGGAGGTGGTAGAGGACGAACTTCTAGTTGAGGAAAATGTCTCAACGTATCGCTATCTCTGACGAAGCGCCGATCGCTTTGAATGACTGCGCGGGATCGATATCGGGCCCATCCGCGCTTCGTGATCAAACCTCCTGAACCCAGACGGCGCCATCTGCGGTCTTCTCGATTCTTCCAAAGCCAGGCGGTGGCATGTGGTAGACGGCGACCCGCAGCTGCTCGGACGTCACCCGCTCAATCATGCGCCGGCGCGTCGTTGCAGCCAGAGCAGGGTCGTGCTCGGTTCCCCATCGCCAATCGGGGTGGCGAACAGTCAGGGGATCCGACAGGACGTCGCCGGTCAACAATAACGGATCGCCGCCTAGGTGCAGAAGAAAGCTACTATGTCCGGGCGTGTGGCCGGGAGTGGCGATTGCTTCGATCCCTGGCAGCGGCTCCGCACCGTCCTCGAAGAAGTTCGTCCGGTCAGCGATTCGCGGCAACCGAGCCTGAGCACCGATGACAAAGGTCTTCAGGTTCTCGGGCATAGAATCGAGCGTATCCGCAGCCGTCCAGAAATCGTATTCGGTACGTGATACATGGTAGCGAGCGTTCGGGAAGGTGAGTTCGTCGAAGTCGTCGGTAACTCCCCAAAGATGGTCGGGGTGGCAATGGGTGAATATAATGTCGGTTATCTGGTCCGGCGCGATGCCAGCATTGTCCAAAGACTCAAGAAGCCGACCGGTACTGTCCATAAAGGCCGGGCCAGCGCCTGCGTCGAACAGGATCGTGCGCTTGCCCTGTCGCAGCAATGGCACTGTACACGGCATCAGAATAGGCTCGGCCAGATCACTTGTTCCTAACGCCGCAGCCAACGCGTCGGGTGGCGCATCTGGAAAGAAGAACCCTGTATCGAGCACCAAGTGACCATCGGTGCACATTTCCGCCTCCGAACTACTAGCGGACAGGGCCGCAAATGGGCTGGCAATGCCCGCCAGAGCAGTTGATCCTCCCAGGAATTGAAGAACTGCGCGGCGACCGAAAGAAACCGAATGAATGGCGCTCATTATTATGTCCTATGATTGCAGGTTTCTTTAAGTGGCGTTGCTGCAGATCGCCAGAAAACTCTGCCCTCCGGGCAGTAATGCGCTGCTGTGAAGATTACTGGTCTGTCGAATATCCTCATATCACTCCTCCGCGGGCAAACCTACGGTAGGTTCCCTATAGATCGTACCTTTCCGTCCGATACGGCGATTGAAAAAGGAACGAACCTCTATGGCGATAGGCAGAAGTGACATATTCGGTGCCGGAAGTGACAAAACTCTCCCGCCGAGTTGCCGCGTGGCATTGTCGCGCTCTCCACCAGATATGGGGTACGAGCTTCACATGGTCGCGGCGAATCTTCGCCGGTACTCGCCCGGTGTGAGCCCCACGAAGCGGGCAAAGATCTTCCGGAAGGCACCGGGATCGGTGTAGCCGATGTCCCAGGCGATCTGTTCAACCGTCTTCCTACTGAATTGCAAAAGCTCGCAAGCGTTGCTCACGCGCAGCCGCTGTCCGTATTCCGAGCTCGTCATGCCTGTCGCCTTGCGGAAACGGCGCAGAAAAGTGCGCCGCTCAAGGCCCGCTTTCGCCGCCAGCGTCTCGAGCGAAATGTCCGACGCCTTGGTTTCCTGTAACCAGCGCTGTACCTCCAGAACAGCAGCATCTCCGTGCCCCAGACGCGGTGAGAACAGGCTGTAAAAGCGCTGCTCACGGCCCGGCGGATCGACTAGGAGGAAACGCGCGGTTTGGGTCATAACTTCCGAGCCGCGCAGGCGCTCCACGAGCCGCAGACATAGATCCGTCCAGGACATCAGGCCTCCGGCGGTCAAGATCCCGCCGCCATCGATGAGAAGGCTATCTGTATCGACGAGTACACGGGGAAAGCGCGCGCGGAACTGCTCTTCGAGTATCCAGTGCGTCGTCGCAGGTCGCCCATCCAGAAGCCCGGTTTCACCGAGCAAGAATGCCCCGGCGCAGACGGAAGCTAGTATGCCGCCATCCTCGTGCAGCTTGTGCAGCCAATTGACATAGGGCGCAGCGGTCTCCCAGGTCACTGGCTCGTCAAGGCTTGGGGGCAGTACTAACACGTCAGGATGTTCGCCGTCGCATGTGCCTGTCATGTACACACGCTCTGGCGTTCCCGACGCACTCTTCATCCGCCAATGACTGACAACGATCGGCAATGTCCCGTCTTCGGGCGAGGGCGCGTGGAAGCGGTTCGAGACAATGAAGAGGTCGGTCATCGCCAGCGCGGCCGAGGTCTGCACCCCTTCATAGAGCAGAATGCCCACCTCTGTACGTTTTTGAACGGCCATTTGTCTCTATAGACTCTATTAATGTCGATATCGCCAAGTGGAATAGGACAGGGAGCCTCGTATTGTCCAGCCTCAAACCGAAAGAACCGCAACAGAAAGGTATTAAAATGAGCAAACGCGCTGTTGTCATCATCGACATTCAGAACGATTACTTCCCGAACGGAAAGTATGAGCTGGTCGGGATCGAGAAGGCCGCCGCCAATGCTGCGAAAGTGATTGAAGCAGCCCGCGTCAAGGGCGATCGCGTCATCCATGTGCAGCACATCTTCCCCAGCCCAGATGCTCCGTTCTTCACGCCGGATTCCGCAGGCATTGAGATCAACCCTGCCGTCGCCCCACGCGAGGGTGAGGCCGTGGTGGTCAAGAACTTCCCCAACCCCTTCCTGAAAACCAACCTAAAGGAAATTCTCGACGCGGAAGGCATCGAGCAAGTGGTGGTGGTCGGGGCAATGAGCCATATGTGCATCGACGCGACCGTCCGGGCGTCTAGCGACTTCGGCTACAAGACCACCGTCGTGCAAGACGCCTGTGCAACACGGGATTTGGAGTTCAGCGGCGTCACCGTGCCAGCGGCCTCGGTTCATGCAGCCATGATGTCTGCTCTTGGCTTTGCTTATGCGACCATCACTGACACGGCGGACTACACCGCCGCCTGAGGCCAATAGCTGGGCTAGCCGGGGTAGTGCCTTGCTCCGGCTGGCCCTTCGTCTGGACGCCGTCTCAGGCGGCATCATCGACTATGCGGCTGGCCTGTCCTTCCGGCCCCGTTCCAGCTTTTACGGACGTCCGGGGTCCGGACCGATCATTCTCATGCTGATACGAACGAGCTTTTTGTGCGACCTGAAGCGCATCTCGTAGCCGCAGCGATCAGAAATCGCGAGCTGACGGTTTGTGGTGCCGACATGCTCTATGGAGAGTTGGAGAGCCAGTTGGTACCCCAGCCAGCTGGCGGCGATGAACTCTATGGAAAGCGTCACCACTGGAACAGAGGCCTACCACGGTCCATGGAGTTCTACGAAGCTCACGCCAATCTCATCGGCAAACCGGTCCTCGACCGGCGCATGCACCATCTCGACGCAATGCGGATAAAACACCATCCTCGCCGGGTCGCCGTTCCGGAACCGGGCAGGTTACTTTTCCAGTTCATGAGACTCTGTTGATGGCGTGGATGCTCGCTACGTCTGTGATGGCTTCAGCACCCATCACATTAGCACATTGCGATGCCGTCAGGTGGGGGCATCCGCGCCATCAACAGAGCCCTGGCACGAGCAAGCCACATGTTGTCCCTTATAAACAAGTAAGCCGATGCGCGATTGCCTAAACTGAAACTCACCGCATCGCGCGATTCTCCGATTGTATCAATGACGCTCGAAAAGATTCCGCAATGCATTTAGTTAAATAGGGAGTTTATGAAATGAATGAAAAAGTGGAACGGATTACATGGAAGGCCAAGGGCCAGTGGTTCGACATTTGCAGTTGCGATATGCCTTGCGGTTGCACGATGGCGCAACCGCCGACTGACGGCAAGTGCTATGGTGTTCTGGTCTACAAGATCGAAGAAGGTTTTTTTGGCGATACCGATCTCACCGGCCAAACCGTCGTGACCGTAGGTTTGATCGAAAGCGAGCATTTGTGGGACCCGTCAAAGCCGTCGCGTGGAACCTACGATCTGATCATCGACGAAAGTGCCAACGCAGATCAGCGCGTGGCCCTAGAGCGGCTCTGGACAGGGAAAGAGGGGGGCTGGCTGGCCAATCTAATAGGGTTGCTTGGGGAAATGCGCCGCTTGGAATTCGCGCCAGTCGAATGCCATATCGAGGACGACCTAGCGCATTGGAGTATTCGTGTGCCCGGCCATGTTAAGGCGACAGCTGATGCCTTGACCGGACCCACGACACCGCCGGGCAAGCGTGTCCAGACCCATAATCCGCCAGGCTCAGAAACAGGCGGCACGCCAGCGACTTGGGGCGTTCCCAAGAGCTTAGAGCTAATTGATTTTGGCCCGCTGGGAGAATGGAAAGCAAATTCGAGCAAACATATTCCCTTTGATTGGAGCAACGATTGAGCGGTCGTGAGCTATCGGCAGACCTTGCCAAAGTTGCGCTGTCTCGATGGTCTGGCGGCTATCTAATGACAACGGCGGCGCTTGCATTTCTTGCTATCGGTTCGGGGATCGCTTGTTGGTGGTACATGGCGTATCTTAAACCCGTAGCGGGCCCCTCTCTAGAGGGGGTGGTCGGCTATACTGTTATGTGGTCGCTCATGATGGCCGCGATGATGCTGCCAACGGTGCATCGCGTCACAGCGCTCTATGTTATGATGGTTCGCCGCCAAGATGGGCCTTTCACCGCCTTGTTGAGGATTGTCGCTTTGCTGGTTGGCTATCTCTTCATCTGGTCGGTCCTCGGGATTCCAGTCTATCTGATAGGTGTCTATGTAGGGAAACTCATTCCTTATGGCTCGGTTTGGACGGTTGGCTTCACAGCTTTTCTGCTCGCGGGTTCGGGGCTGTTTCAATTCTCTGCTGTGAAAGAACGTTGCCTGCACCATTGCCAATCGCCCATGGCTTTCGTTTCGAAACATATGCAGCGAACTGGCTGGGAACGCGATCTACGGGCGGGGCTGGCACATGGGCTGACCTGCCTAGGTTGTTGCGCCGCGATGGTGGCGGTATTGATCGCCGTCGGGACGATGAACGTCGCCTGGATGGTCATTCTGGGCACCATCGCCATGATCGAGAAAACCTCAATCCACGGCAGGAATATCAGCCGGATCGCAGGGATAGGAATGATGATTTATTCTGTAATCATAATTACTTACCCGCAGTTAGCGCCAGCACCGCATGGTTTGGATGGGCATGTCCACAGTTATCTCCCTCACGCCGAGCAGTTCGATCCGCAGAGTCAGGATATTTGTGGCGGTGACTACCCACAGCCCAAAAAGTGAAACATCGCCCGAATTTTGGATAAGAATGATATTTTCGGGCATTGACGGCCTCACGTTGGCTATGGCGCATTTGCGCTGAGGCAGCGTGTCGCACAGACCGGTAGATACAGACAACTGAAATGATATTCAGTCAATCGGAAATTGCCATCAGGGGGAGGGGCCATGGTTACAGACTATCGAACGGAGGGCATCCTGCCGCATCAGCGATTCGAATACTGGGAGGAGGTAGTTTGTCGCCATTGTACACCGGCCGACAGCCATCCGGCCCAGAATGACGGCTTCGTTGGCCAAATGCACGTTCGTTCGCTGGGCGCGATCACTATCTGTACGCTGAATGCATCCGAACACCATTGGCACCGGCGCGAACGGCATCTGCGCCGTATGCCAGATGATGTCTTCTATCTAACGTATGCCCAAAATGCCCAGGCGCTGGTCGAACAAGGTGATAGACGCGCGGTGGTGAAGCCGGGCCAACTGATGCTGTACGACTCCGAACAAAGCTTTCGGTTGACCCTCACAGGGCCGGGCACACATCTGATCAGGATACCGTGGACCTTGATAGGTGACCGGGTTCCGGGGCTAAAAAATCGAACGGCGCAGGTTCTCGAAGATGCACGTCCTGGAATTATGCCGTTGAAATGCCTTATCGCCGACCTGATGACGCAGCCGAATACCGAACTATCGGCTATATCGTCTCGTTATTCGTTGCTCTTGCTCGAATTGCTGGAATTGGGATTGATAGACGAAGATTTGGAGCACACGAAGGCCGAGCGAGATTTATATGGACGGATCATGGACTATATTCGCCAGAACGTCACCGACCCCCAACTTGGACTGGAAAGCATCGCGCGAGCCCATAGCGTTTCGACGCGCACGGTTTCTCGAACCTTTGCGCGCTACCAGACCTCTCCCATGAAAGTCGTTTGGCGCGAGCGCCTGAGAGCCAGCCGTATGGCGCTCGAACGCGGCCAAACCCGTTATGTTTCCGAGGTGGCAATGAACTACGGATTTACCGATTTTTCACATTTTAGTCGTTCTTTTCGCCGTGAATTCGGCATGAGTCCGCGCGAACTTCTGAAACCGTGATCGCCGCCGGAGGGCCTTGTTGTAGAAAGGCTGCTTGAGGCGTGACTTCCCCTTTCACCCCTCAGGTTCAGGCCACACGGATGTGAATTTTGGCGGTTCGGCAGTCCGGGTCACTCGCGGCGATACGCTCGCCGAAGGCCTTCAGGCATCGCATCTTGGCTTCTACAGGGCTGCGGGGGAGTGGTCAAAATCTGGGGGTCAGGCTGTGGCTCGGGGGTATGCGGCAGTCAATCGTCCATCGAGGACAGCCGCCCTCACGATGGAAACGCGATGGGCGCTTTGGGGTGGCCAGTTTGCTGTCGCCTCATGACAATGCCGGGGATTGGCGCGGTCGTGGCGCTGACCTTCCGTGCTGCGGTTGATGATCCGGCCCGCTTTCGGTTTTCGAAGAAAATTGGCCCCTGGGTTGGTCTGACGCCCTCACGCAACCAGTCTGGTGAGCGAGACGTGTCAGGCGGCATCACCAAAGCTGGTGACGTCAATCAGCGGCGAGCATTGTGCCAGGCGGCAACCGTCATGATGAACCGTGGCCGATGCCGTTCGACATGGCTGAGAACATGGGGAGCCCAAGTCGCACAGAGGCGTGGAAGCAAAATTGCTATGGTCGCCCTCGCACGCCGCATCGCGGTTATTCTTCATCGGATTTGGGTCGATGGCACAACCTTTCAGTCAGAAGATCCGGCGCCGATCCCTATCTAACAGGATGATATCCCACCCGTTGCCTGCTTGATTGCAGGCCTTCGAGGTCTCGCAGGGACGTGGTTCCGATGATGTCGTGGTCTGGACTGTCGCTGACTCCCGTCAAGTACGCCTATGAGATGGGCACATCGGAACTACATCGAACCGGCATCATGTTGGCAGCCGCCGCGCTGACCACGAACCGCAGCATGTCCCCCAAGGGTCTCAGCCGAAAGCCGCGACAGAAGCCAGGGCGGGCACTAAAAATATCAAAGGAACCGCTATGGCGGATCAATTGTTTTGCGCAAAACGACTTGACTGGGACGCCCCCGTTACCGAAGTCTGGAGCCTAGTGTCTTCGTGGTTCCGTTCTCAAATGTCGTCTCGACGATGAGCCGCACATCCATGGTATTTCCTCTGCTGCGAAATCACCATCGTAGACAAACGCCACCAGGTTTTGCCCACTCCCCAAGACGGGGCGGTTTCGATCGCTCCTTTCATTTTCTTATTTCAAACTGAGACACCAAACGCTTGAAAGCGCAGCTTGACTTCGCCGTGAGATTAATAAAGCATACGCCATCGGTCCCTTTCAATGGCGAAACGGGCCCGGGGCGCAATGCCCAAAAATTTGCTGCTACCCTCGCATCAACGTACGGCGTGCCATAAGGCGTAAGTCCATATTTCCAAGGGCGAAATTCGTATCTCGTGCGCCTGAGGATTAGTCGGCGCACCTCCATTAACCCTGAGCGCGCTCTGACGAGAGAACAATGTATGATACAGTCAAGCTAACTCGTTTGCGACCTATTGCCGGTGCAATCCGAACGGAGTGTAATATCGATGCACTTCCTGTCGCGACCGATGCGGGCATGTTCATCCATTGGCCTAGTCGGCTACTCCAAGTCGTCTAGAATCGAAATGGGAATATCGACCTATGGCCCTACATGTACCCTTTGATAACAGCTATGCCCGCCTGCCGGAGCGGTTCTTTGTGCGGCTCGGGCCTTTGCCGGTGGCGGTGCCTGAGCTTTTGGCGCTCAACGCGCCATTGGCGACCGACCTTGGGCTTGAACCAGCGGCGCTCGCATCGCCTGAGGGGGTGGCGGTGCTGGCGGGAAATTCAGTGCCCGATGGTGCTGAACCACTGGCGCAGGTCTATGCCGGGCATCAGTTTGGAACCTGGGTGCCGCAGCTCGGCGATGGGCGCACGATCCTATTGGGCGAGGTCGTGGGGAGAGATGGTATGCGCCACGACATTCAACTAAAAGGCGCGGGGCCGACGCCGTTTTCGCGGCGCGGCGACGGTCGCGCCTGGTTGGGGCCGGTGTTGCGGGAATACCTCGTCAGCGAGGCAATGCATGCTCTGGGCGTTCCGACCACGCGGGCGTTGGCGGCGGTCGCAACTGGCGAGCCGGTGCAGCGCGAGCAAATGCTGCCGGGAGCGGTGCTTGTGCGTGTCGCTTCAAGCCACATCCGAGTAGGCACCTTCCAGTATTTCGCGGCACGAAAGGATGTGGAGGCGCTAACGGCGCTGACGGATCATACCATTGCCCGGCACTATCCCGATGCCGAAGGCCCGCTCGGCCTCCTTGATGCGGTGGTTAAGTCGCAGGCGTCGCTGATTGCGCGGTGGATGGGATTCGGTTTCATTCACGGCGTGATGAACACCGATAATATGAGCATAGCCGGAGAGACCATAGATTATGGGCCTTGTGCCTTTCTCGACGATTACCATCCGAGTAAGGTGTTCTCGTCTATCGACCATCAGGGGCGCTATGCCTTTGGCCGCCAACCACAGATTGCCGCGTGGAACCTGGCGCAGTTCGCCTCTTGTCTGTTGCCGCTGATCAATGGCGGCCAGGAGGCCGCGATCGCGGCGGCGACGACCTCGGTCAACCAATTTGGCCTGCTCTTCCAGGCGGCCTGGCTCGACGTATTTAGCAGCAAACTCGGTCTAGCCTCCGCTGAGCCAGAAGATGTCGATCTAATATCCGAGCTCCTGACGCTTATGGCCGAAGGGCGGGCGGATTTCACACGCACCTTCTACGGTCTTGCCGACGGAACGGCGCGAGAGGAGTTCGCAGATCCTGCGCCGTTTGACGACTGGGCCCGGAACTGGGAGAGGCGCCGCGATCGCGCGGCCGGTGACCAGCGAATGGCTGCGGCGAATCCAGCGGTCGTTCCGCGCAATCACCGAATTGAGGAGGCAATCGTCGCGGCAATCTCCGGTGATCTGTCGGTCTTCGAACGCCTCTCGTCCGCTTTCGCGCAACCATTCCAACGGGACGCTGAACTCGAACAGGCGCCGATGCCGGAAGTGGCGGTGGACCAGACCTTTTGCGGAACCTGAAAAGGGGCGCGTTGCTGCAGAGTATATCGCGCGTTGCGGCGGGCACATGACGTGAGTGTGGGTACTGGGTTGGGATTGGCAGACTGGAGGCCGCCGGCATGATGGCCCACATTGTACGCAAAGGTGACGATGTTCCCGGCTCGACACCCTTCTTGGGTGGCCAGGGCCGCCCGATTCCATCTTCATGGTGATAAACGCGTTACTGATGGTTGGGGGTCATTCCAAAGGGCATGTGTGCCGCGTCGATCCAGATCGAAGCAAGAGGAATATGCTATGAAGCAAATCTCGATCATCGATGTCAATTGAAAGCGGGAATAGAATCGTGCGGGGAAACTATTGGCACTTTGTTCGATACATTGGGAAAAATAATTTCAGTTGGAATAAGTCATTTTCATTTTGATTCAGCGTGTAGGTCGGAATTCACGGGGCACTTCCACGAAACTGGCCGGTAAGGACCGCAGATCAAGCGACGACCTTGGCTTCCTGAGCGAGCGGCACCCAGTTCCACGGCAGCAGCTCGCCGAGGCGGTTGATCTTGTGGTCGCCGATGCGGGCCACGATGTCTGCTAGGTAGGCTTCGGGGTCGTGGCCACTGAGCTTTGCAATCTCGATGATCATCTTGGCTCTTCGCCGGATCCGAGCGCGGGGCGACCGCGCCGCCTTCATGTATTCCCTGATCGTCACCTGCCTATGCCGCCCGCGGCATAGGCACGTTTATGCCGCCCTCCGCGCTATGCCGAATGGCTCGGATGCAACCCGCCGCCTACGCGTGCGCACGACCGCTTGGGCTGGTGCTGCTCTGTTTCCATTCGGCATAGTTTTTGTTCCTATAGCGATTCGAGGAAGGCAAGCAGGCGGTCGCCTGCCCGGAAGCGGATCGGCTTGCCTGGCTCGTACGGTACCAGCTTAGCCAGTGCCGCTTCCTTGAGGGAGATGTGGGCATGTAGGTACGTTTGGGTGGTTTCGATGGACTCGTGGCCGAGCCACAGCGCGATCACCGAGCAATCGACGCCTGCCTGAAGCAACTCCATTGCTGCGCTGTGCCTCAACACGTGCGGCGACACCCGCTTGGCCGCCAACGAGGGACATGCCTCGGTGGCGGCGCGTACATACTTGGCCAGGAACGCCTGGACACTGTCGGGGCTCAATCGGCCCCCGTGCAAGTTGGGGAACAATGCGCTTGCGCCGCGGCGAGCCGGTTCCTTGAGCCAGGCCTGAAGGGCGACGCGCGTTTGCCGGGTTAGTGGCGTGCATCGCTCCTTCCGTCCTTTGCCGGCACATCGCACATGGGCCCCGGCGTCGAGGTGGATGGCATCCCTGTCGAGATTGATCAGCTCAGAGAGACGCAAGCCGGTCTGCGCTGCGAGCTGCAGCAAGGTGTGGTCACGGCGGCCGAGCCATGTTGCGCGATCGGGAGCATTGAGAATCGCTTCGATCTCGGGCCGTGTCAGGAAATACACTTGGCGCTTATCGTGACGTTTGCTCGGTATCGCGAGGACGCGCTGGATGAGGGCGCCATGCGCCGGTTCCTCGTAGGATATGAACCGGAAAAAGGAGCGAATGGCTGTCAGCCGCAGATTGCGCGTCCTGACGCTGACGCCCGCTGTGCCTCGAGGTCAGCGAGGAAAGCGCTGACACATGGCGCATCAAGATCATCGAGGATCAGAGCAGATGGCGGCTTGCGGAGGCGCGCCTGCGCAAACTTGAAGAGCAGCCGGAACGTGTCGCGATAGGAGGCGATCGTATTGGGGCTGACGTTGCGTTGGCGCATGAGCCGCTCCGTGAAATAGCGCTCGATCAGGGGCGCGACGTTTCCGTTTGGCTTCATGACGCCACCTCCCATCGTTGGTCGAGGCGCTGAACCGCGGCGTCCATCAACTCCGGACAAGCCGAGAGGTACCAATAGGTGTCGCGCACACAGGTGTGGCCGAGATAGGTCGAAAGCATCGGGAGCCGCTGCTCGACATCGAGCCCTTCGCGATGCCAGCCGACAAGCGTCTGGATGGCAAAACGGTGCCGGAAATCGTGGATGCGGGGGCCGGTGTGGTCACCTTCGCTTCGCAGCCCGATCTCGCGGGACAAACGCCAGAAGACACGATGGACATATTGGTAGAGCAATCGGCCGCCACGCTCGGCAACGAAGAAATACGACCCGCGGTGTGATCCGAGATGAGCATCACGTCGCGCGGCGTAGCTGCAGAGAGCCGTGCAGGTTGATGGATGTAGCGGGACGAGGCGCGACTTGCCGAACTTGCTCTGCCGGATTGTCAGCAGTCCCTCGACGGGGTCGACGTCGTCGTGTTGAAGCCCGATCGCCTCGGACAGACGGAGGCCGGTCATTGCTATCAATCCGAATAGGTGGTGGTACGTCTGTCGCCGCAGGCCGTTTCTCGGCGGCAGGGCCAGCGCCGCCGATAACAGCGCGTCGATCTCGACATCACTGTAGATATAGGGCTTGGTGCGCCTCAGTGGCGGCAATATCCCGGCGGGCGGCACCTCCGTCTTCGGATTGATGTTCGCGAGATGGCGCGCGAACCCGCGAACATCAGTCAACCGCAAGGCCCAGGAAGCGTGTCGGTCGGCTGGCAAGGTCGCCCAGGCTACGGCCAGCTTGGTGGTGATAGTCGTGGCATTCTGGCGCTCCATGAAAGCGACAAAATCGGCAAGCCGCCGCGCCTGATGTTGGAACTTGAAGCCAAACCCCTGACGCATCCCCACATACTGCTCGAGTGCAGATCGCAAGGTGATCATTGCACACCTCCCGGCCAGGGAAGGCACAAGGTCCTGAGCGCCTCGATGTCCACCTTCGCGTAGATGCGCGTCGTGTCGTGGCTCTCATGTCGCAGCACTTGGCCTATCTCCGACAAAGTTGCGCCCGAGCGGAGAAGTTCAGTCGCAAGGCTGTGGCGAAAGATATGGGCCCCTTGGTGGGCGTAGCCGCTGATGCCTGCCCGCTTGAGAGCCGTCTTGGCGATCATCGTGACCGCGCAACCAGAGGCGAAACCGACATGGGGTGCCAATGTGCGCAGAAACAGCCGACGGCACGCTGAAGTCGGCCGACCATTCTGTAAATAGGCGACGATGGCTGCGCCGACGTCCGGCAGAAGCGGCATCCGCGCGCGTTGCCTGCCCTTGGCGTGAATGTGCATCTCGCCCGATCGCCAGTCGATGTCATCAAGGGTGAGGGTCGCAACCTCGCTGGCCCGCAATCCAAGCTTGGCCAGCATAGCAAGGATGGCGTAATCCCGTCGCCCCCGCGCCGTGGATCGATCGCAACTATCGAGGACCTTCCGAACCTGCGCGGCGGACAGATAGGTCGGCAAGCTTGCGAGCTTCCATCGCCGGATGGAAGGCACGCTGGTATCAAGGCCGAGGGGGTGCAGGCCGCAATGATGGAGATATCGGAGAAAAGCGCGTAGCGACCAGCACATCCTCTTCGCGGATGCCGCACTCGCGTCCCCGGCATGTCGCTCGATGTAGCGGACGATGTCCGCCTGGCTGATCCTGCCGAGATCTTCCGGGCCGGCGGGGCACACCTCAACAAGGAAGCGGCGGATGATCGGCGCATGTGTGATGATCGACCTCTGCGCCAGCCCGCGCTCCTGCCGCAGATAGCGACTGAACCCCGCAAATATCTGATCCTCTTGGGTAATTGGTGACGGCAGCGCCGGTGCGATCACGTCTGCCTCACGCAGTACTGCCAACAACCGATTCAGCGCTGCCCGGTTGCCCGGATGGAGACGCTGCTTACCCCCTCGGTGCTCAAGATAACGATCGACGATGCACTCATTGAGATCGGTCGGTTCCAATCGGCTGCTTGCGGCCCAGCTCAACAGAGCGCCAACCAGGTTCAGACAACGCCACGTGCCATGGCGGCCGAACCCGTCCTTCGCCAACCGCGCTCCGTAGAGCTCAACGAGATGCCCGTGAGGGCCGTTCTTCAGGCGCCGAAATAGCTGACTCCTGCTCAGATAATCCCTGTCAGTCATGTCTTCTCCTCCACTGTTCAACACGGAGACAGAAGACGAACTATGCCGAGCGAAACATATGCCGCTTAGCGTGAAACCTGGGAAAAACGAGCCTGTTCGGCATAGCGCGGAGGGCGGCATAAACCGCCAAGATGAATGACATCGGCCCGCAGGCTTGGCTCGCCGATGTCCTCGCCCGGCTCCCCAACACAGCGGCTTCACCGGTGCCGGGCATTCTGCCGTGGAACTGGCAGCCATCGGAGCGCGAACTCGCCGCATGACCGTGGCTATGCCGCATGCTTACGAAGACCTGATCATGACTCGTCATCTGACACCGAATGATTGAGGTGCGGGCTTAGGGCAGGTTGAAACGGAAACCGCCGGGTGTGATTTGGGTGACGTCCGGCTGAACCGGCGGCTCGAGGCTCTCGGTGAGCGGCCGGGAAAATCGCTGCCCACGGCGTTCCAGGATTGGTCGAACACCAAGGCAACTTGCCGTTTTTTCCAACGAAAATGTCAGCGAAGACAAGATCTTTTAGGATCGCTTCGCCGCTTCTGCCTTGCGCATGCAGGCAACCGACGGTCCCATCCTGATCCTGCAGGACACTACGGAATTCTCCTTCAAGCGTTCGGCTCCGGAGAAGATCGGGTTCACGAAGGTATCGACGGGACGCAAGCTGAAGGAAGGCCGCAACCAGAAGCATGTGGTCTGCGGCTGCCTGATGCATGCCAGCCTGGCGATCACGTCGGACGGGCTGCTGCTAGGGCTGACGGCCGCCAAGTTCTGGTCGCGCGCAAAGTTCAAAGGGGCCGCAGCGTTCTAGCGCAAGATCAATCCGACCCGGGTACCGATCGAGCAGAAGGAAAGCTTGCGCTGGCTCGACAATCTGCGCCTTTCCACCGAGTTAGCAGGCGCGCCCGAGCGCTGTGTGCATGTTGGTGATCGCGAAAGCGACATCTACGAACTCTACTGCCTGGCCGAGGACCTCGGGGCGAACTTCCTTGTCCGGAGTTGCGTCGATCGTTTGGCAGAAGATGGCGGCACGACCATTGCCAAGGTGATGGCACAGGTGCAGACCAGTGGCACTCACGAAGTCCGGTTCCGCGCAGGGTCAGGATCATCGCGCCGTGCTGTCGGTCCGGCACGCAACGATGACGGTCCGACCGCCAATCGGAAAGCAGCGGAAATACCCGCATCGGGACCTCCAGATCATCCATGCCGAGGAACTCGACCCGCCGGTGGGCCGGGCCTCCGTCATCTGGAAGCTGATCCCGAACCTGCCGGTGGCGACCCACTCGGACGCTGTACACAAACTCGAATGGTATGCGCTGCGCTGGAAGATCGCGACCTTCTCCCGAACCCTCAAAACCGGGTACCGGATCGAGGAGCTGCGTTTGGCCACGGCTGATCGCCTGACCAACTGCATTGTGTTGAGTTGCGCTGCGTCGTGGCCTGGCGCGTGTCATGGCTGACGATGCTGAGCGGCGAGGCACCTGAAGCATCGCCGACTGCGGTCTTCACCGACGCCGAGAGCCGCATGCTCGAACTCGCGACCCCGGACAGAAAGCGGCAAGAACCGCGCAATCTTGATTTCTATGTCAAGGCGGTCGCGCGTCTCGGTGGTTATCTCGACCGCGCTTCCGACGCGCCACCGGGGACGACCGTTATATGGCGAGGCTTCTCCCGCCTCGCCGACCTTATCGAAGGAGCCCGTATCGCTACGCCGCCAGACACTTATGGGTAACTGCAAGGCTCATCAGGCGCTTCCACTTCCACTGCTCTTCCACTTCATGGAAAGGCATATATCAAACTTTCCACCTTACCGTTGGTTATTTGCCCGCTAAGAGTGGGGCGTCGCAACCAATGAAGGACACTGTGATGTCGATGAAACTTTATGATCTCGAGTTGTCGGGCAACTGTTATAAAATCCGTTTATTTCTATCGCTGATTGGTCAGCAGTACACTCTTGTCCCAGTGGATTTTCTGGGCGGAGCGCATAAAAAACCACCGCTGAGTAGCCTAAATCCCTTCCTTGAAATCCCGATTCTTACGGATGGCGATCTCGTCTTGCGGGATTCTCAGGCGATTCTCGTCTACTTGGCTCGCAAATACGGCGGAGAGGGTTGGTTGCCCACCGAGCCGACGTCAATGGCGCAGGTTATGGAGTGGCTCATGGTGGGTGAAAGCGAAATCGCCAGGGGCCCAAACGATGCACGTCTGCATGACAAGTTCGGCTATGAGCTGGATCATGAGCTTGCAGTAAAACGTTCTGTGCGCGTCCTGGATTTGCTTGAGGAGCACTTGGAGGGCAGGGACTGGCTGGCCCTTGGTCGGCCGACAATTGCCGATATCGCCTGCTTCCCCTATGTGGCCTTGGGTCATGAGGGTCGAGTTCCCGTCGGTAACAGGCCAAATATCACTGCTTGGATAGATAGAATAAAGGCATTGCCGGAATTTATCGGCATGCCGGAATTGTGAGGACATCGTGGGCTTTCAGATCGCCGCCTACGAACACGTTGGCATTCGCGTAACAGATCGTGACCAAGCGCGCCAGTTTTATGAGAAACTCGGTTGGTGGGAAGTAATTGATCTTCCAGAACACCACGCGAACGAGATGGTAAATGAGGCTGGAATCTACATCAACCTGATCTTCAACGGTGTGAAGCGTAAGCGGAACATTTTGCAGGATGAGCCGCTAAAATATGCCGGTGTGACACATGTTGCGTTCGTCGTAAAAGATTTCGATGACCTCCTGAAAACGCTAGAGCATGAGGATATCCCGCTCAGCGGCGGTCCGCATATATATAGTGACCGCAGGCGAGTAATCTTTGTTCGCGACCCGGACAGAAACGTGCTTGAGTTCAACGAGGTATTTTAACGATCAGGGAAGCCGGGAGCGACATCATTGTGCTTGTCGCTCCCGTGGCGTTTTTGACATGATCAAGATGAACGGGATTTCACGGGGCGAATCACGTGATATCCATTCGCTCCAAGCCTTCCGCGAACTTCCATTGCTGATGCCGTCGATCTATCCGTGCAAAGTGGAGGGGTCGATCGACAGCGCAAGTCGGTCGACTTTTTGCCCGCCGATGATATGGGACCGCAGGATTTCGTTAACATCTTCCTCGGTTTCGAATCTGTACCAGACTCCTTCGGGATAAATCACCATGGCTGGACCGTATTCGCATACATTCATGCAGCCCGCATGGTTTATGCGGATCCGTTGTATCCCTAAGGCCATGGCCAGACGGCACATGAAGTCACAAAGTTGCCGGCTGGACTTGGCGCCACACGAGCTGCGACGATGTGTTGCGGGCCGTTCGTTGACACAACAGAAGACGTGCACCTTGTACAACAGCTCGTTCGTCTCCAAAGACGCCTCCGTGCGACTGTCCTTTGTGGATTCGCTAAGCATCGATGCGCTCTATTCGACCAGACATTGGGCGAAGCCTTTGGCAAATTCCTCGCGGTTCAGGTTTCTGCCGATCACGACGAACTGGGACATACGCGGTTCGTCGTCGAGCCATTGTCGCTCAGGACGCATCGTGGTCAGCATCCGCACACTCTGGAAGACGATGCGCTCCCGGAAACCGCGTGCGTTGAAGATTCCCTTGGTGCGATACAGGTCATTACCCATGTTCTGAGCGACATCGTTGAGCCAAACATTGAACCGGTTCAGGTCGATCGGTCGGCTGTCTTCGAGAATGAAGGATCCGACCTCATCGTCGTGTTCATGCTCGAGATCCTCAAGGAAGCTCGGGTCCACCTCGAGCTTTTGAACCAAGTCGAATGCGCCAATATTGATCACTTGGTCGATGCCAATCTCAGCGTTCGTGGTGTAGTGAATTCGTGCCAGAGGGTTGAGCGCGCGGACCTTGGCTTCGATCACTTCCAGCTTTTTTGGCTCGACCAGATCCACCTTGTTGATTAGCAAGACGTCGCTGAATGCGACCTGTTCAACTGCTTCGTGGCTCTGTTCCAAGTTTGCCTCGAGGTTCACGGCATCGACGACGGTGACGAAAGCGTCTAGGCGGATCGCGTTCTTGATTTCATCAGCGACGAAGAATGTGGAGGCAACCGGCGCGGGATCGGCCAGACCGGTCGTCTCGATCAGAATGCCGTCAAGATGGCCGGTACGTTTACGTAAACTGTCTAGCGTTTCAATGAGATCTCCTCGCACAGTGCAGCACAGGCAGCCGTTGTTGAACTCAACGAGTTCGGCTTGGTCTTCCTGAACAACAAGTTGACCGTCGATGCTAATCTCGCCAAATTCGTTTACGATGACGGCGATCTTCTTTCCATGCTCCTTATGCAGGATGTGGTTGACCAAAGTCGTCTTTCCCGACCCGAGGAAGCCCGTGATAACAGTGGCGGGAATACGTTCTCTGTCACTTTGAGCGACTGACATGCCGTTTCCTTTCTTTTTCTGAAGTGGATTGACTGAAAAGCTGACCAAGGTTCTGACGCCGCGCGGAGAGGATCGAGGACGAGGTGTGCTTACGACCGTCAGCTAGTGTCGGGCGAAAATGGGCGGCGGCGATGGCGGCCGAGAGACAACAGTCATCTTTTACTTGCGGTGCGAGTTCCAAAAGATCCCCTCAAAATAAAAAACACCTCACGCGTTACTCTCACCCTCGTGAGCGCGTTGAGGCGTCGGTGCCGATTTCGATGCAGCTTTATTGCTGGCCACCAGCAGATCACGCCGGTTCGGGCCTGTCAAGCGCATGCACTGGCCCAGTTTAGATTAGATGCAGAGGCGCTGGCGACGAGGTTGCCAGAATCTCTTTGGCAAAGGTGCGGGGCACGACATGCGTTGTGTCGGTGGATATAGGCGTCGAAGGGCGCGAAGATCGCCACGATTTGGTGCGATGGATCGTAGGAGGTATGGAGGGCCTTCCTAGGATGGAATCGTTTCAACCGGAAAGGGGGGGCAGATGCGGGTTGGGGTCGGTGTTTCGTATAAACCGACTTTAACATCCGCGCTGAGGCGGGAAAACTTGTCACGAATCCGTCATATGTTGCAGCCCTCGCACGCAGAATGCCGCGGGAGAGGCCGCAGACCTAGTCACCTTGCAGCGCGATCATGGGGTCTAAAGCGACTATATCTTGGGTGACCTGTCCTTTTTTTAGCTGAAAATATCCGCCCTCATGCCATGGATTGTCGCGTGGGCGAGGAAGTGCTTGACATCTGAAAATCTCCACTTTTCTGTGGAAACGCCGCACGCTGTTCGTTTCTTGCATTTTGCTGGCGGCATTGACAATATCGTTGCGTGGAGCTACGAGCTATCGTTAGGAAATTTCCCTTGGCAACGCCGCCAATGGGGAATTGTCAGCAAGGAACCGCTGACTTCAGAGTCTCTGGTCGCATCCCAAGGATGTGAAGAGACAGTCTACTATTAGCTGAGTGCGTCGCGGGGAACCGTTGTCAATCGTTGCGAGGGGAGGGATGTGGCTGGGCACAACCTGACCAAAGCGACGTAGTTCGTAGGCGCCCGTCCATAGATCGCTTGGCTAGAAGTACTGTTCCGACGATATGGAATACATTGGACTGCCAGGGGTGGTGTAAACAGCCGTTTTGAAGTCTCGAAGGAAACGAAGTGCCGTGCATCGCCAGAAACTGGCATCGAAGTTCGGCTCAGTGGTTGCGCCGCGTTCAGAGCATCGGCTCAACGGAGCACGCCAACCGCCGCATCGCAATTCGTCGAGGTGGATACATTGCGACATGTGCACCTGAAGAAAAACGGGAGTGAGATCAATGCAATCAAGTGGCACCAGCGAACCATGGCGCATTGGAGTTCTTTTCTCATATACGGGGACTATGGCCGTGATCGAGGAAACCCAGCTTCGCGGCACTCTGATGGCCGTTGAAGAGATCAACGATGCAGGTGGTGTGAATGGCCGTCCCATTCAGCCTGTAATCTATGATCCATGCTCAGACCCCAAGTTTTGCGGCCTTTACGCAAAGAAGCTGATGGTAGAAGACGGTGTCACCACTATCTTTGGCTGCTACACATCTTCAAGCCGAAAGGCTGTTCTCCCGGTGGTCGAACGGCTGGACGGGCTGCTGTGGTATCCGACTCTATATGAGGGATTCGAATGCTCCCCGAACGTGATTTACACGGGAGCGACACCGAATCAAAACAGCCTAGAGCTCTGCCGCATGTTGATGGAGCATTTCGGCAGCAGGTTCTACTTCGTCGGCTCCGACTATGTATATCCACGGTGTTCGAACCGGATCATGCGCGAGCTTGTCGTCAATTCGGGCGGAAGTATCGTGGGCGAGCATTATCTTCCGCTGAATGCAGACCGTAGCGATTTTCAGCCGACGATTCGCGATATAGCAAAAGTGAAACCCGACGTGATCTTTTCGACTGTGGTCGGGGATGCGACAATCCCTTTCTATCAGGCCTACGCCGACGCCGGGCTGAACCCAAAGGTGATGCCGATCGCCAGTCTGACAACGTCCGAAACCGAGGTGCGCGCCATGGGCTATGATGTAGCCGAAGGGCATTTAACGGCGGCATCCTATTTCCAGGCCGTCGAAAACGAGAAAAACGCCTCCTTCGTTCAGCGATACCATAGACGTTATGGCGCGGATGAGCCGACCAACATGTGCGTCGAGGCGGCATATTTCCAAGTCAAGGCCTTCGCCGAGACGCTAGCACAAACCAATTCCATGAATACAACCGTACTGCGCAATTGTGCGATGGGAATAGCCTTCGACGCACCGCAGGGAAGCGTTTCGATCAACCGGGAATGGGGACATACGGACCTCTGGACGAGGATTGGCCGCGTCAACCACCAAGGTCAATTTGATATCATTTATCAATCACCGGACTGCGTGGACTCGGATCCTTACCTCGTGGGCTACGGTCGGAGTCTCGAGCTCCGTTAACACGTCCAACGATCATCGCAACCGGAGAGGCTTAACATGACCGGACAACACTCACGGCAAGGCAAGCGGCGCACCGCCCAGAGAGGCGGTGGACCGTCTTCACCCCAAGTCAAACACTCCCAACTGGAGGTTTTCTGGGGGCTCGAGGTAGGCGTCTTTGCCGAACTTAACGACAATGTTGGAAACCTCTTACGCGAATTGCAACGGCTTCGCTGCGCTGTACACCATATCTGGCCGATTCCGCCGCAGATCCCGGTGCAATACGATCTAGTGATATGCTCGCAAGTCGCGGACTTGCCTCAACGTATCCCCTGGTTGCCAGGAGAGCCGGAATCAGCATTCGTCATCATTGACTCCGGAACGGGTGAGGTTGACTTAAAGCTTATTCAAAACTGTGGCGCCCATGGCGTGCTACAATACCCTGTGGCTTCCCGTTCCATGCAGATGGGTCTAGCCGTGGCGCTCGATCATTTCCACTACGAGAAGCGGTTGCGGGGCCGAATCAGCAAGTTGGATGAAAGCCTGCGATCCATGCGTGTCGTTGAACGGGCGAAAGCTATTCTAATTCGTACAAGGAACGTGACGGAAGACGAAGCCTATGGCTATCTGCGGCATCAGTCGATGGAGCGGAGGGTGGCTATTGGCCAAGTCGCTCAGGCCATCATCGATACGTACGAGCTTATCAACTAGGCTTAACCCAAGTCGCTGAAATCGGACACCTTCGTGCCCCGCCATTGAAGCCGAACCGCGCCAGACTTGTAGTTAACACGGTACGAAAGCTACACGGCGTTTGTTCGGCACGGGTTAACCGCAGAAGGACATACGGTCTTCCGGTGATTGGGGCTTCCGGATAGCGCAGACAGGTGAGGTTGCCCGCGTCGCGGGTTGGACCTTGTAAGCCCCTCGGTGCGCAGAAGTCGCTCCAAAAAAGGTTTGACGCCTGTCACTTTTCCGGGTTACAAATAATTAGCGGCGACGAGGCCGTACAAAATCCGTTACAGCAGTGTGGCCCTAAGGTTTTCCGCTAGGAAAGCGGAGACGTCAGGGCTGTTTGTGGTTGGGCGCTCATGTGCCTCGCGCTTCAGCCTTTGGAGGGGATGATCGCCGCCAAGTCGCGCAGCGATGCGAACTACAGTCGGTTTACCAATCAACTGTTGCAACGGTAGGCTCAAGTTAAGAGCCCGCATGTTAAATTGAGCAAAAAGGCTCTCCGGCAGTGGCGTTTAGGCCGCTTCGGGGAGCTTTTTTGTTTTCTGGATAAAGTCGTTCAAGAAACCAACGGGAGAACACTGCATGATACGACGCAATTTTCTTGGAGGGCTAAATTCCACAGGGCCATGAAATCATTCCGCAATTTACCGTTCGGGAAAAAGCCGTGATGGGAATCTTCGCGCGCCGCGGGGGGCGACCTGACTGGCAGTCAGCAACAGAAGCTTGCCATCGCCCGGGCGTTCGCGATGTGGCCCGAGATACTCAATCCTCGACGAACCCGCCGAAGGCATCCAACTCAACATTGTGAAACAGATTGAGGGTGCGATTGTCCGGGTCAATCGAGATCACGGGCTGGGCATCATTCTTGTCGAGAAGAACGCACTATTCGCCTGCTCAGCCACGGACCACTTTTTGTGCTCGACAAGGGGCGCGTCGTTCTGAGCGGGAAATCAGACGACCTTACCGACGACGTCGTCAATAAACACATGACGTTCTGAAGGGTCAGGGCAATCCATCATTAAGGATCAACAGGAAAGGACCTAAAATGAGACATGGTGACATTTCAAGCAGCGACAACACCGTTGGTGTGGCGGTCGTGAACTACAAGATGCCGCGACTGCATACCAAGGCCGAGGTGCTGGAAAATGCCGAGAAGATCGCTGACATGATCATCGGTATGAAGCAGGGCCTGCCGGGTATGGATTTGGTGGTGTTCCCCGAATACAGCACCCAGGGCATCATGTATGACCCCGACGAGATGATGGAAACCGCAGCCAGAGTCCCCGGCGACGAAACCGAGATTTTCGCCCAGGCCTGCCGCAAAGCGAATACCTGGGGTGTGTTTTCGCTCACCGGCGAACGCCACGAGGAGCACCCGAAAAAGACTCCCTACAACACGCTCATCCTGATGAACAACCAGGGTGAAATCGTACAGAAATACCGTAAGATCCTGCCCTGGAACCCGATCGAGGGCTGGTATCCCGGCGATCAGACCTATGTGGTCGAAGGGCCCAAAGGGCTCAAGATCAGCCTGATCATCTGTGACGATGGCAACTATCCCGAAATCTGGCGCGACTGCGCGATGAAGGGGGCGGAACTGATCGTGCGCTGCCAGGGGTATATGTACCCTGCCAAGGATCAGCAGGTCATCATGGCAAAGGCGATGGCCTGGGCCAATAACAGCTACGTGGCCGTGGCCAACGCCGCCGGGTTCGACGGTGTCTACAGCTATTTCGGCCATTCGGCGATCATCGGCTTTGACGGGCGCACTCTTGGCGAGTGCGGCGAAGAGGAAATGGGTATCCAGTATGCCCAGCTGTCGATCCCCGAAATCCGCGATGCGCGGGCAAACGACCAGTCGCAGAACCACCTCTTCAAGCTGCTGCACCGCGGCTACACCGGCATCCACGCATCGGGCGATGGCGACAAGGGCGTGGCCGAATGCCCGTTCGAGTTTTACCGCAACTGGGTCAACGACGCCGAAAAGACCCGCGAGCATGTGGAATCCTTCACGCGTTCGACAATCGGGGTGGCCTGCTGCCCGGTTGGTGGCCTGCCGACCGGCGCCAAGGAAAAAGAGGCCGATTGACCCGGCCCGGAAAACCGGAGCGGCCAGCTGGCCGCTCCGCTGTTGCTTGAATGGTAGGAGAAGCCATGCCCTTCCTGACTGACCGGCTGCATGACACGCAAAGACAGCAAAAACTTGCCGCCGCGCTCGAAGACGAAAATGCCCGCGCCGCAAATCGCGTATCCGGCCCCACCGATACCGCCAGGGCGCTCGCATCGCGTTTTTCATTCGATCTTCAGGCCATCGAAGACGAGCTTCGCGCATTCATCATCGGGCAGGAAGAACCGATCGAGCAGGTTCTGGAAATTCTCAAGGTCGTGCGGGCCGATATCGGCGATCCGCGCAAACCGCTTGCCACGGTTCTGTTCTGCGGCCCCACCGGGGTGGGGAAAACCGAAACCGTGCGCACGATCGCCCGGGCCATGTATGGCGATGCCGACGCGTTTTGCAGGATCGACATGAACACCCTGTCGCAAGAACATTACGCCGCCGCGCTGACCGGCGCCCCCCCCGGCTATGTGGGCTCCAAGGAAGGCACCACGATCCTAGACCAGGAAAAGATCGAAGGCAGCCGAAACCTGCCCGGGCTGGTTCTGTTCGATGAGCTTGAAAAGGCCAGTAATGAAGTGGTCCTTGCCCTGATGAACGTCTTTGACAACGGCATTCTGACCGTGGCGTCCGGGGAACGGACCTATTCCTTCAGAAACAGTCTGATTTTCATGTCTTCGAACCTAGGCGCCCGCGAACTGATGTCGCTTGACGAAGGCGGTTACCGGCTGCGCGAACTGTGGACACGCCTGTCCGCCGCCCGGAAGCCCCGCAACGAGCGTGCGCACGACATTGTCATGAAATGCCTGTTGGACCGGTTCCCGCCGGAACTGGTAAACCGCATTGACCACGTAGACACGTTCAACTGGATCAGCAGCAACAAGATGCCTGAACTGGTAAATGTCGAACTGGAAAGACTCAACAGAAGGTTGAAAAAACACTCCCTTAGGCTTGAAATCTCGGAAGAAGTCAGAGAGTTCATTGCCGTGAAAGGGTATGACAAACGTTTCGGGGCCCGTGGCCTGCGCCGCGCGATGCGGCGCTATCTCGAATTTCCGCTGGCGGGCTACCTTCTGGGCGACCACGGAGACTTTATACCTCCCGACGGAAGTGCGATTATCAGAATCCGTGCCCAATACGCGAACGAAACCGTTTCATTCGAACAGTCGTGAAAGGGATTTGACCTTTGGAAAGTTGGAAAATAGGGCTGCTTTTCTCGGAAACCGGGGTGACATCCATCATCGAACGGTCGCAGCTGAATGGTGCCCTGCTCGCCATTGATCAGATCAATGCGCAAGGCGGTGTTCTTGGCCGCCCGATAGAACCAGTCCGCTATGATCCTTCGTCGATTGTCCACAGATACGGCGAACTGGCCGAGAAACTTATCGTCGATGACAAGATTGGCGTGATCTTCGGCTGCTACATGTCGTCCTCGCGCAAGGAAGTTCTGCCGGTTGTCGAACGCCGGAACGCATTGTTCTTTTACCCGACGCTGTACGAGGGTTTCGAATATTCGCCGAACGTCATCTACGGAGGGGCTTGTCCCAACCAGAACAGCGTTCCGCTGGCTAATTACCTGATGAATACCTACGGCAAGCGTGTCTTCTTTGTCGGCTCTGACTACATTTACCCCAGAGAATCGAACCGCGTCATGCGAAGCGTACTGCGCCAGGGGGGCGGTGAAGTCACCGGTGAAGTCTATTTCGATCTCGATGCCAAAGCCGCGGATTTTTCCGATGTCATCGCCGAAATCATGCGTGTCAAACCGGATGCGATATTTTCGACAGTTGTCGGACAGGCCTGTATCGAGTTTTATAAGGCCTATCACGCCGCCGGCGGCGACGGGCGGGAATGCCCGATCGCGAGCCTGACCACAAACGAAGGGGAGATCGCCGCCATAGGTCCCGAAGCATCGGCGGGCCACATCACCGCCGCCCCCTATTTCCGGTCCATCAACTCTCCGGCCAACCGTCGTTTCCTCAAGGCCTATGAGGCCAAGTTCGGGTCTACAGTGGACGTGACCAGTTGTTGCGAAGCGGCCTACAGTCAGGTTCTCATGTTCTCGCGCGCATTGGAGGAAACCGGCGAAATCGACACCGAATGCCTGCGCGAAGCCTTGCTTGGTGCGAATTTCGATGCCCCCCAGGGCCAGATCAAGATCGACCCGGACAACAACCATACCTACCTTCAGTCGAGAATTGCCAAGGTAAATGAGAACGCCGAGTTCAACGTCGAAGCCAAGGTCCGGCGCGCGATCAAGCCTGACCCCTATCTGGTATTCCCGGCTATTCATGACTGGAGCTTCCGAACTCTGAAAGTGGTTGCAGGCGGACGGCAGCATGAGTGATCCGATTCAGGATCTCCGTGACCTTCATGCGCTGATCGTTCATCCCCGGGACAGAAGCGCGGATGAACTTCTGCAACAGGTCAACAGAATCGGCTGCAACTTCGATCTCAAGTGGCCGCTGCCTAAGACGCTGCCGGAAAAATACGATCTGTTATTCGTGGACGTAACGGACCAGAGCGCGCAACGCCTGAAATCCCTTATCAACAGCACGCCGAAATCCCCGTCGATCGTTGCCATCATCGGTTACGAAAACCCGTCTGTTCTGGAGATGATCTTCGAGATCGGCGCGCATTCCGTGCTCATGAAACCCGTGCGCGCCGCCGGGGTTCTGAGCAGCATGCTGATGGCGCGCCGGTTCCAGCAGGAACAGCGCCGCTTCCAGAAAGACATGACCAAGCTGCGCGAGAAACTGGACAACGTGCAGAAAGTGAACGACGCCAAATTCATTCTGATGCGTCATCGCGGCATTACCGAGCGCGAGGCCTATGACCTGATCCGAAAACAGGCCATGGCCAAGAGAACGACGACCACAGAGATCGCGCAGTCGATCATCAATGCTGAAAGTATCCTGAGTAAAATGGGTGATAGCTAGCACATCGCGGAATGGCTCTTTGCACTTTCCGCGAAAATAGAGGAGGAGTATTCTAGAAATGTCCGATACAGCCAGTCCATCCCACCCCAAAGGGCTTGCCGCCGGGACGCATGTGGATGCCTTGAAATACGAGACAATGTACGCGGCCTCCATCGCCGATCCCGATACGTTCTGGGGCGATCAGGGCAAGCGACTTGACTGGATTACCGACTACACCAAGGTCAAGAATGCCACGTTCGAGTTCGGCAAAGTCTCGATCAAGTGGTACGAGGACGGCTATCTGAACGTTGCGGCCAACTGCATCGACCGCCATCTTGCCACGCGCGGCGATCAGACCGCGATCATCTTTGAGCCTGACAATCCGAAAACACCGGCGCAGTTCATCACCTATCGCGAACTACATGAGAAGGTGAACCGCATGGCCAACGTCCTGCTCAGTCAGGGCGTGATGCGAGGCGACCGGGTGGTGATCTATCTGCCGATGATCCCTGAGGCCGCCTATGCGATGCTGGCCTGTGCGCGCATCGGCGCAATTCACTCCATCGTTTTTGCCGGCTTCTCGCCCGACGCGCTGGCCAATCGCATCAATGACTGCGACGCCAAGCTGGTCATCACCGCCGATACCGCGCCCCGCGGTGGCCGGCGTACGCCGCTGAAAGCGAACACCGACGCGGCGCTACTGCACTGCAAGGACAAGGTGCGCTGCCTCGTCGTCAAGCACACCGGCGACCAGACGACCTGGGTGGAGGGTCGCGATGTCGATCTGCTCGCGCTGATGGAAACGTCCGCGCCGGACTGTCCGCCGCGTCCGATGAGTGCCGAGGATCCGCTGTTCATCCTTTACACCTCGGGATCGACCGGCAAGCCGAAGGGCGTGGTGCACACCTCGGGCGGCTACCTCGTCTATGCCGCTATGACGCATGAATATGTGTTCGATTACAAGGACGGCGACGTCTACTGGTGTACCGCGGACGTTGGTTGGGTCACCGGCCACAGCTATATCGTCTACGGTCCGCTGGCCAATGGCGCGACGACCCTGATGTTCGAGGGGGTCCCTACTTTCCCCGACGCGGGCCGCTTTTGGGAGGTCTGCGCGAAGCACAAGGTCAACCAGTTTTACACCGCGCCGACGGCAATCCGTGCGCTGATGGGGCAGGGGCCGGAATGGGTCGAAAAGCACGACCTGTCGTCGCTGCGGGTGCTAGGCACGGTTGGCGAACCTATCAACCCCGAAGCCTGGAACTGGTACAATGATGTCGTCGGTAAGGGCAAATGCCCCATCGTTGACACCTGGTGGCAAACCGAAACCGGCGGCCATATGATCACCTCTCTGCCCGGAGCGATCGAGGGCAAGCCGGGATCGGCGACGCTGCCGTTCTTCGGCGTGAAGCCGGTGGTGCTGGAGGCGGAAAGCGGCAAGGCGGTCGAGGGCAACGGCGTAGAGGGTGTGCTTTGCATTGGTGACAGCTGGCCGGGTCAGATGCGTACCGTCTGGGGCGATCACCAGCGCTTCATGGAAACCTATTTCCAGCAGTACAAGGGCTACTACTTCACCGGAGACGGCTGCCGCAGGGATGAGGACGGCTATTTCTGGATCACCGGCAGGGTCGACGACGTCATCAACGTCTCGGGTCACCGGATGGGTACCGCCGAGGTCGAAAGTGCGCTGGTCGCACACCAGGTCGTGGCGGAAGCCGCCGTGGTCGGCTACGCGCACGAGGTCAAGGGGCAGGGCATCTACGCCTATGTCACTCTGATGAACGGGGTGGAGCCGACCGACGAGCTGCGCAAGAAACTGGTAAAGTGGGTGCGGACCGAGATCGGACCGATCGCCTCGCCCGACCTGATCCAGTGGGCGCCGGGGCTGCCGAAGACCCGTTCGGGTAAGATCATGCGCCGCATCCTGCGCAAGATCGCCGAGAACGATTACGGCGCACTTGGCGACACGTCGACATTGGCGGATCCCTCGGTCGTCGACGACCTGATCGACAACCGCATGAACCGGGCCTGAACGATGGCGGAAACGACGACCACACCCGCCGTTCTGATCCTCCTCGGCCCGCCCGGCGCGGGCAAAGGGACGCAGGCACGGATGCTGGAAGACCGCTTCGGTCTGGTCCAGCTTTCGACTGGCGATCTCCTGCGCGATGCCGTTGCCGCCGGCACCTCCGCCGGCCTAGCGGCGAAGGCCGTGATGGAGGCCGGCGCACTTGTCAGCGACGAAATCGTGCTGGCCGTGCTGAAAGATCGCATGGCCGAGCCGGATGTATCGCGGGGCGTCATTCTTGACGGCTTCCCGCGCACGTCGGAGCAGGCGGCGGCGCTCGACAACCTTCTGGCCGATGACGGCCGGGGCGTCAGTGCGGCGATCAGCCTCGAGGTTGATGACGAAGCAATGGTCGGTCGGGTGGCTGGCCGTTACACCTGCGCCGCCTGCGGCGAGGGGTACCATGACGAGTTCAAGCAGCCCGCCACTGCGGACATTTGCGACAAATGCGGGAGTTCGGACTTTAAGCGCCGAGTCGACGATAACGCCGAGACAGTGCGGGAAAGGCTGAAAGTCTATCACGCTCAGACGGCACCGCTGATTGCTCACTATGCCAAACTGGGTGTGCTCGATTCGGTCGATGCGATGGGTTCCATTGAGGACATTGCCGGCTGCATTGCCGCGATCGTGAAAGGGGTCAACGTCTGAGGCCCACTTCGAAAGACAGGTGGAGCCGCGACGGGGCGGGGGCTGGTTTCGAGCGTATTCACGAGTTAGCGTTAACCCTCCGGCGGGGGGCGTCTGACGGGGCACTGGAGTGATGCTGACAAGAACCGGGAGGTGGAGAAAGTCATCGGGGGTCTCGCCAAGTCACCGCGACGGCGCGGCGGCATGGTTTCTCGCGTTCGCTGCTGACCGTCTGGCGGCGACAGTTCGGAACGGCGAACTTGCAATCGCAAACGGCCTTGCTTTCGTGCCGGTGAAGATGGTGCCGAATTTTGACGCCCAATCGCCGCGGCAGCCGGCCCCCGACGTCCAGCTCGAGATCATTCTGAGGAACGGACGACACCTGCTCGGGCCCTCGTCGGTGTACCCGAACGCATTGGTATGGTTGCTGCTGATCCTTGAGGGCAAATGATATCCTTCCGGGCGGGGATGCGAGTGTGGATCGCAGGCGGGGTGACCGACATGCGGCGCGGCATGAACACGCTTGCGTTGACGGTCCAGCAGGGGCTCGGGCGCGATCCGTATGCCGGAGAGATCTTCTGTTTTCGCGGCCGCAAGGGCGACCTCGTCAATTTGCTTTGGCGCGACGGCGTCGGCATGTCGCTCTACACCGAGCGGCTGGAGGCCGGGAAGTTCATCTCCTATGGCCTTTGTCAACCATTTCAGGCGTGCGCGATCAATCGCTCCATCGTGGAACGCCACTATTCGGATGAACGCGATCCGCATAGGTGAGGACGCTGGGTTCTATCGACGGTCGCTCAGGCTCCTATTCGGGGATTGGCTACCCCATGATGACGGTGCGTCGGAGGGCTCTCTCGCTCTGGCCGCAGACATGGGTCAGTTGACCTGTCCAGTATCAAGTCGAGGATTCCCTCTACCGCGCCCGACGTCCTCGCGGATACGGATCACGAGAAATGCGTAGCTCAGGCGTGGAGCGGCACCCGGTGCCCGATGTCCCAAACGAAGCCGATAAGTTCGCGAGCGAAGGCTGCGGTGACAACGACCGACCGCTTCCCGCGTGTGCTGAGCCTGCGATGGGTCTTGTGCAGGCGGAGCTGTGCTTTCCAAGCGAGTGCCACGATCTCCTGCGGGACCGGCGGATAGTGCTGCTTCATCCACTGCTCGACTTTGGGCGTCGTCCGGTAGTTCCATGCCGCCTCGCACAGCACCGCCCTCGCGATGGAGCTGCCCGCCTTGGTAGTTCCACGCGGGTTGATGGTGCTGCCGTTGCTATGCTCTCCGGGAGCGAGGCCAAAATAGGCGACGAGCTGGCGCGGATGGGCGAAGCGTGAAAAATCGCTGACCTCGGCAAGGATCGTTGCCGCGACGATCGGACCGACACCCTTGAGCGCCTGCAAGGCCCGCATTTGTGCCGCCCAAGGCGAGTCTGCCAGCATTTCCTGAATCGGGCTTCAATCTCTGTCCTGCGCACCTCGTCCTGTTCGAGCGTATTCAGATAGGTTTGGACCGCGATCTGCAGGGCTGGATGCGCAAACTGCCGACCGCGCAACCATCGGCGATGCCGGGTGCTCCAGGATTTCCCGTCGAACCGCAAATCGCAGCGCAGCAGGAAAGCTTGGATCCGGATGCGGTCCCTTCGCACGTCCTTTCCGGCCGCATGGCGAGCGCGGACCAAGTCACGCAGGGCTTCGTTCAGGGCATCCGGTACCCAGACGTATGTCAGCTCGCCCGCGCGAAGCAGTCGCGCCAACGCGATGGCGTCGCGTCGATCATTCTTTATGCGCTCTCCCGGCTTTCGAGGGGTCAATGAGGGAGCACAGACGCGACAGGCAAGCCCCAGCGCGGCAAGCTGACGCTGTACCGTGTAGCCGCACGATCCGGCTTCATAGACGAACTCGACTGATCCGTGATGACGCTCCAACTTCCGCGCCAGCTTCGCGATCGCGACAGGAGTATTCTCGATCGTGGCGACGACCCTCACCTCACCATGTCGTCCAGCATCCGCGACCGCCGCGCAAATTGTCTCCTTGTGCACATCGAGACCAACGAAGACTCGTATCTCTTCCATGGCAATGCCTGCTGAACGCCGGGGGCTCGCCCGGCCGATAACAGTATGCGACACCCGAGCCACGATAATCTGGAGGGTTCTGTGAGGTCCGTGGGCGGACCTTGGATGCGGGCGCGCCGTGTCGAGCGGACCTCATTGAAGCCGGATTGAACGAAGCCGCGGGCCATTTTGGTGCTATGGGGATTGTGTTGGCTGGGCTGGTCTGGAACGGCGGGATCTCGCGCGGAGGCTGGCGTGATCTGTGTTGGAAAAAGGGTGGTCACGGCCGGCAATGGCCTCTGGCGATCGGTGCTTCGATCTAGTTTGGTGGCTGCTCGCCTGCCGGAACTGCCGGAGCCAACCCAAGCGAGGCCGTGGCTCATAGGTTGTCGGACCGGACCCCGTGGAGGTCGGCTGCCTTTCGCGTGACGGTGGTCTGTTTCGGAGGCTCATGAGCTGTCGTTCCAGTATGGGCGCCCGGGCGGTGTCTGGCCATGATACCAGACGGCGAGCGTGATCATCGGGCGGCCGCAGCAGGGGCAGAGGTGTGCGGCCGTCGCTGTCGCGGGTCTGGCGCGGATTGTTGCCTCCGGTGTCTGAACGGCCAATAACGCGCGACAGGCGGCAAGGCGGACAGCGCGCTGGCCATTGGCGAGGAAGCCGTAATGGCGGATGCGGTGAACGCCGTCCGGCAGGGTATGCAGAAGGAAGCGCCGGATGAACTCTCCGGCGTCGAGCGTCATCTGCCGAGGCCTGCGGCCATGGCGATAGTCGCGCCAGCGGAACGTCACCCTGCCACCCTCCAAGCTGACCAGTCGGGAATTGGCGATGGCGACGCGATGGGTGTAGCGGCTCAGATAGGCCAGCACCTGTTCCGGTCCGCCGAAGGGCGGCTTGGCATAGACGACCCAGTCGCGGCGGCGGGCCGAGGTCAAAAGCCGGGCAAAGGCAGCAGGGTCTGCCAGGTCGGCAATGTCGCCGGAGAAGTGCAGCCGATTGGCCTCGGCGGCAGAGCGCAACGCTTCCAGAAACAGCCGCCGAAACAGGCGCGACAACACCCGGACCGGCAGGAAGAACCCCGGACGGCAGGCAATCCAGCGGGTGCCGTCAGGCGACGGGCCGCCGCCCGGCACGATGCAGTGGAGGTGGGGGTGGTAGCTCAGGGTCTGGCCCCAGCTGTGAAAGACCGCGACGAGGCCGATTGCGGCGCCGAGGTGCCGGGGATCGGCAGCGATGATGCGCAGCGTCTCGGCGGCCGTCCGGAACAGGATGCCATAGACGGTCGCCTTGTTCTGAAGGGCGATCGCCGCGATCTCCGCCGGCAGCGTGAAGACCACGTGGAAATAGGGCACCGGCAGCAGGTCACCTGCGCGCGCGGCCAGCCAGTCGCGCGCCACCGCGCCCTGGCACTTCGGGCAGTGTCGGTTGCGGCAGGAATTGTAGGCCACGCGCACCGTGCCGCAGGTCCGGCAGCCCTCGATATGGCCGCCGAGCGCCGCGGTCCGGCACAGTTCGATCGCGCTCATCACACGCCGCTCGACGCGGCCGAGATGACCGTGATGGACCTGCCGATAGGCTGCGCCATATCGGCGGAAGATATCCGCCACCTCCAGTCGCGCCGACATGCGGTGCGACCTCAGTTCGGCGGCACCACCTCGATGTCGAGCCGGTCGAGCGGGCTTTGCGTCTGCCGAATGAGGCCGTTGGAAACCTTGGTGTAACGGGCCGTACTCGACAGGTGATTGTGGCCGAGCAGCACCTGGATGATACGGATGTCGACTCCGCTCTCCAGCAGATGCGTGGCGAAGGAGTGCCGCAAGGTTTGCACTGTCACGCGCTTGTCGATGCCGGCAGCCGCCCGCGCCGAGCGGCAGGCGGCATGGAGAACCGTCGCGCTGATCGGGCCGGTGCCGTCGCGACGGGGAAACAGCCAATCCGGGGGCCGGGCCAGACGCCAATAGGTCCGCAGGATGTGCAGAAGTTGGGCGGACAGCATCACGTAGCGGTCCTTGCCGCCCTTGCCGTGGCGGACCCGGATAACGCCACGCGCGCTGTCGATGTCGCAAACCTTGAGGCTGACAGCCTCGGACACCCGCAGACCCGCGGCATAGGAAGCCGTCAACGCCGTGCGGGTCTTCAGGCTCGGCACCGCCTCGAGAAAACGTACGACTTCGTCGGCGGACAGCACGTCCGGCAACTTCCGTGGCGTGCGCGCATAGGCAATGCGTTCCGGGGTCTCCGCGTGACCGAGCGTCACGCCATAGAAAAACCGCAGCGCACAGACGGTCTGGTTCAGCGACGACCAGGAAATTCCGTTCGCCACCAGATGGACCTGGAAGGCGCGGACATCCTCAGCGCCAAGGCGGTCGGGAGAACAGCCGAAATAACGGCTGAACTTCGACACCGCATGCAGGTAAGATCGCTGCGTGGCCGGCGACAAGTTGCGGATTGTCATGTCCTCGATCATGCGTCGGCGCAAAGGACTGATGGCTTTGGTCATCGGGGTGCTCCTGTCTGAGGGGATTGGGCTTCAACAACCACTATCCTCGCAGACAGGGCGCCATGGCCCAAACCTCGCAACAGGTGCCGCGTCAGCGGCTTAGTTCAATCTTCTCGAGTTTGCAGAGAGGCCACGCGCGTAGCGCAGCGCGTGGCCGGCGATGCCGCCTGGGTTACACTCAAAAGGCCACGTCATCTGGCCAAGCAGCGGAACCTGCGAAGCGGCGCAGATCTTGGCGGCCCAACTTGGCTATCTCCTCGATCACTCATGTTGATGCCCATCCTTGTCAGGCAGTCCGATTCTCAAATCCAGTTTGGTGATGGTATGATTTCGGAGGTTGCGCACACCGTCCGATACCTAGGGCGTGTCGGGAGAGGTGGCTCGGGAAATTTGAACGGGTGAGTTAAAGCGGTTTGCGTTTGATCTGAATCGGACGGAGATTCACATGGTGCCGATTTTCTGACTTATTTCTTCTGGGAGGTGGATCATGGGCAACCCCTATTCTTTGGACCTTCGGGAACGGATCTGCGCTTACGTTGCTATGGGAAACTCGGCCCGTTCAGCAGGGCGGCTTTTCGGGGTGAGCGCCGCGACGGCGGTTCGGTTCGCGGCGGAGCATCGAGACCACGGTGCTGCACGCCCCAAACCACAAGGTCGCCCGGCTGGTCAGTTCGGCAAGCTGGCACCGCATCGGGTTTTCTGCTGGAGATCGTGCGGGCCGAACCGGACATCACGCCCAAGGAACTCGCCGCCGCCCTGTCGGAAGCATATGGCGTAGATGTTCAACTCTCTTCGCTGCACCGCGCTCTCGAACGGGCGGGGCTATCATATAAAAAAAGGACTGATCGCGGCGGAACGTGATCGGCCCGCGCTGCGCCAGGCCCGCCGAGACTGGATCACGCGTCGTCAGCCCCGCATGCGACAGGAGCCGCACAGGTTGGTCTTCATCGACGAAACGGCGGTCAAGATCATCCTCACGCGGCTGCGCGGGCGCGCCCCAGTCGGGGAACGGCTCTATGGCACGGCACCTTTCGGCAAGTGGGGGCCCCAGACCTTCATCGCCGGGCTGACGCAAGACGCCCTGATCGCACCTTGGGTGATCAAAGGCGCAATGAACAGGACGGCCTTCGACACGTACATCGAGACGCAGCTTGCCCCGGCCCTCGACCCCGGAACCGTCGTGATCCTCGACAACCTGTCTACTCACAAAAGCCCGCGCGCCGCCGAAGCCATGCGCAAGCGAGGCTGCTGGTTCCTGTTTTTGCCCGCCTACAGCCCCGATCTCAATCCAATCGAGATGGCTTTCTCCAAACTCAAAGCCCACCTGCGGCGCATCGGTGCCAGAACCTCTGATGCCTTGTACGAAGCCATTGGCGACATCTGTGACATGTTCCATCCAGACGAATACTGGAACTTCCTCAAAGCTGCCAGATCTGCCTCAGATTAAATGCAAAACGCTTTAGGTGGATTTTCCGCTTCCGATCCGGCAGCGTTGCCGCGCTCACCGCGATACTTCAAACGTTGTGTCATCCTCATCGGGCAAGTTAGCGTTTGACCGATCAAACTTCCAAATTTCGCAAAAAGTGTCGATAAGTTTGCGTGGGGATTCCAGTTACTCGGAGATTCTGATGCCGGATCGGCTTAAGACGATGGCGATTTTGCTCAAAGTTGTGGACAATGGTAGCATCACCGCAGGAGCAAAGGCGATGAATATGCCCATCGCCACCGTCAGCCGCCGGATATCCGAGCTAGAGGCGGACCTCGGTACCCAGTTGATCATACGCTCGCCGCGCGGCCTTGTGCTGACCGACAGCGGGGCCGAATATGTACTGGCGTGCCGCAGAATTCTGGATGATGTTGCCGAGGCCGAGCGTTCGGCTTCGGGTGAGTTCACAACGCCCCGGGGTACGCTGAATATAACGGCGCCAATTGTCCTCGGCCGCTTACACGTTCTGCCTGTCGTTCTGGATTTCCTAGCGCACTACCCGGAGGTTGATGTGCGACTGGAACTGACGGACCGGCGGACAAGCCTCAGCGACGAGCATCTGGATCTTGCGGTGCGTATCGGGCCACTTTCCAACAGCACACTGATCAGACGCAAGATCGGCGAAGTGCGACAGGTGATCTGTGCCAGCCCAACATTTCTGGATGCGCACGGTCACCCATCGACGCCCGACGATCTGCGCGGTGCGAGTTGGATCGATTCTCGGCGATTGCCATCATCCTCGATCTGGAAGTTCGACGCGGAGAATCACACCTTGCTGGTTCCAATCCACAGACGCCTGTCAGTGAGTACGGCTGAGGCGGCCCTCGATGCCGCCGAAGCCGGACTCGGTTTCACGGGTGTGCTTTCCTATCAAGCCGCTGCCGCGGTGCAGGCAGGCCGACTTGAACTGGTCCTGCGGGATTGGGAAGCACCGCCTTTGCCAGTGCACCTGATTTACGAGCCACGCGGCCTAGTTCCGAAGAAACTTCGCGCCTTTATCGATTTCGCGGCACCGCGCATTGCCAAGAGGATAATGCCGACGTGACGCAGGCGTCGGTCACATGCACGCGCCCGTCTCGATCACCCTTCCGTGTGGTATGGAGGCAATGGACTTCGCGCGCGTGCGCAGTTCTTTGCTGCAGCCAGATGACTGTCACGAACCGCCGTCATCGGAGCGATCTGGGCAGTAGCGAATGGTGTGACGATCGGGCGATTCCTTTCACCCAGTGCGAACGTGCTTTCCTACCGCAACGTCGGTCTGGGACACCCGGGTAATGTCATAATCGGACTGCATTTTGTTGATGCTGCCAATGGAAAGACTTGTTACAGAAACTACTTTTCAGCAACATCCAACTATCAGCACCAGCAAGAGACTACAATAATGCGCGAGGGTGCAATTATCGTCGTCGATATCCAGAACGGCTACTTCCCCGGCGGGAAGTATGAACTCAATGGCATGACAAGAGCAGCGGCAAATGCCGCCCGGGTGTTCGAAGCCGCACGGAAGGCGTGAAGACCAATTCGATCGCGGCTCCTCTTGACGACGAAGATGCCGTCGTCAAGAAACACTTCAATGCTTTCCTAGAAACCGACCTAAAGCAAAAGCTCGATGAGGCTGGGATCGAGGAGGTCATCGTGATCGGCGCGATGAGTCATACATGCATCGATGCAGCCGTCCGCGCAGCCAGTGATCTGGACTGCAAGACCACTGTGGTACAGGACGCCTGTGCAACGCGCGATTTGGAATATGCCGGAGTGACGGTCCCGACCCCGTCCGTCCATGCTGCGATGATGTCGGCGCTCGGGTTCGCCTATGCGGCGATCGTCGATACCGAAAATTACCTGTCTTCGTGTGGCCCTTCAGTGGCATCACAAGTCGAAGAAGGGGAGAACTCGGCTGCCCCATCCGGGTTTCCGTGTAACCGGCTAGGGTCGTTTTCCCAGGGGGCCGGTTTGGTTCAAGACCTTTAAGCATGGACATCGGGTTTGTCGCGGCCGGGGCGAAACGCTCTGTCGAAACTGATTCTAGATTTATCCAGCCGTGGGGGCCGATATCGCGTAAGCTGCGCAAAAATATGGATTTTTAAAGATTGACGTGCAGCCTAAGTTATGTCAGGCTCAATCTAAGCACTGAAGCTTATCAGGAAAATCCGGCACCGACGCCTCACGCATTAGCCCTCACGGGTGAATTGCAGTGAGGCTTTTTGCGTTGTCGAAACGAAACTCCGCGCAATTGGTATTGGAGAAAAGATTGCATAACCACTTCCGACCCAAATTCACGGAAACCGAGATCGACTCGCCAGCCAAGCACTTCGTTCCTGAACGGGCTCGTTGAACGAACATATTTCTGCATAACCAACACAAGTGAAATGAGGCGACACAAAATGGCATCGAAAGCAGGGTTGGATCTGAATCGGGGAAGACCGCTCCCGGCCATTGGGACAACCGAAGCCAAATTGCAGCAACGCAAGCTTGACGCGCTGAGCCGCGGGATACACCGGATCAAGGACGCGACCGACCTTCCTTTCGGGATTCACTTGGTTGGTGTCGGACGTGAAGGAGCCCATGTCATTGAGGCCTTCCTTCGCGCCGCTCCCAAAGACTTGCTTGACGCGCCGGGTTCCCGGTTCACCGCCCTCGTCGTCGATATCGGCGATGAAGACCTCGGGCGAGTCCGCTCGGCCGCCGAGGGTTTGCCCGACGACAAGTCACAGGTCGAAACCGTGTCGCTGGACATGCCCGAGATGAGCGAACTCCAGGCATCCCTCTCGCGGTACCCCGAGTTCCTTAAGCTCGAATATCCCCTATACCATGAGAATCCGGATTCGGCGGCTTGGTTGTCGGCGGGAACGCCCCTGCGTTACGAAGATGGAACGGTGCCGCGGGCCGTCGCCAAGGCAGTCTACGGACGCTCTTATTACGACGGCGACCGACCGATGCTCGCGGCACTGAAGCGATTCGCCAGAGGTGTCGAAGCGACGGGGGGCGACTCGATAGTCTGCGTGATCTTCGGCCTTGGCGACAGTACCGGCAGTGGTATCGCCGTGGACCTCGCGCGCCATGTATCGTCGCGCATGTTCGGCCGCCGCATGTTAGTGACCGGCATCGGCATTGCGCCGCATCCTGAGGAGATGGCGCCGGCCCGTGCCGCGCAGCTGCACACCGTGTTTTCCGAGCTTGATGTGCTGTGCGACGACACAAAAAACAAGTTCGTCGAAATTTCTTGTGGGGATCTCTACAAGAACCCGTTTACGGCCGGTTTCGTCATGGTGCCGCAGATCGCGAGCCAAAATGCCCGGCAATCGCACGAGGAGGTCAACCGGCGCCTAGCGATGCTGTTCACGGAGCGTCATGGCGCGAACCTGTGGGAGGCCCTGCGCCTTTTGAACTGGGTGGCCGCGCCCTCGACGCAGCATTCTGCCGCGCGGACTCCCTGGGGTGCACGTTGGATCCACATGTTCGGTTTCGGATCGGACACCGTCGTCCCTGACCCTGCGAAGCTGCGCGACGAACTGGGCTTGTTGGACGATTATCAACCCGAGTTCCTCGAATTGAGGACGCCGGAAGAGCCTGAAAAACGGGTGGTCGAGGCTTGGACCAAGGCACTGGATGGCGCGTTCGCGCCGGAGGTTCCGGCTAGCTGTGTTACGGGAGCGTCCGATAGCACGATGCAGTACCTGCTTCCACGAATGGCCGTTGCCGACCTGTCGGCAGCCTATCAAGCGCAGGAGGCATACGATGCAGAGCCTCCGGAACGCCGGCGCACCCATCACGCATTGCTGCTCGATCAAGGGTTGATCCTGTGCGAGCCGTCGACAGAGCTTGAGGGTATGGCCGGCGCAAACTTTGGCGAAGGGAAGCAGTGGATCGCGGTCCCGCTCAACACGCTTCGCCGTGAAGCGAAGTGAGGGAGTGCGACATGCCACTAGATTGGAAAACAGTCGTCGCGAAATACGGAAACGGTTTTGAAGTGCCAACCATTCGGGGTGGGAAAACTGTAACCATCACTCACGTCGACGACGAAGCGATCCATATCGAAAAAGGGACGATATGGAAGGCGAGCCTTCAGCGCAAGAACCTCGAAAGAGGCGTCGAACTGATCGAATCTGGCGTTATCTCTCGGGATCCGGGGCTCTTCGTCGAAGACTACATGCTGTACGTCGCGCACGAACGCGCAAGTTCCGTCGCGCACATTCTTCGTGACCTTGGTTTCCTCGATGAAACCGAAACCTTCAACATTCGCTGCTGATCGAGGTCACCAGTGTCCTAACTAAGGCGCGCTGAGGGGAGATCAAGACAAATGATTTCTCCTACCGCAATGAAGAAGAACTTTACTAAGTCCAACCTAGAGGAGAAACTATCAATGGCATCATCATCTCTCTATAACAGCGCCACAGGCATGCAGTCTCCGCACTGCATTCATGCACTCGGGGTCGGTCGCACCGGGGCAGCGTATATTGAAGCTCTGTTGCGCACAGGTGAAATCGAAGATCTTCTGGCCGAAGATCCTCGCGCTACTTGCGCCATCATGATCGTCGATATTGGCCAGCAGGACATGGAAGTGGCAATTGATTATGCCAATTCTTTCAAGAAGCGTCTTGAATCGCGAGGGGTCGAGTCCGACCGTTTCAACTTCCAGGCCATTGCCCTGCCGGTGCCGGAACGCGACGAATTCTTCGAGGGTCTCAATCGGACCCGCGAATTCCTGAAACTTGAGTATCCGCGCTACTACTGGAACCCGAACTTCGAGTCCTACGTCTCGCACAAGTACAAGATGCCACCCGCGGGCAGCCACTTCCCACGTCTCGTCGCGAAGGGCATCTATGCTAATGCGTACTATGCTGGCGAGCGGCCGATGGAGCAGGCCCTGAACAGGTTTGTCGACACGATCGAAAAGGCTACCCTGCCGTCGATGGTTCTGGTTCCCTTCAGCATCGCTGGTGGTACGGGCAGCGGCATGGTCGTCGACCTGGCGCGTCACCTCTCGAATGTGAAGCTTGGCCGCCGTATCCCCGTGATCGGCGTCGGCCAGTTGTCGCACAGTGGTGATGATGACTCGGTGCACAACTGCGCTGGTCAGTATTGCGCTCTGAACGAACTCGACTGCATGCTTGACGACGACAAGAACAACGGTGTCACCACCGTCTGGGGCGAACTGTACAAGAGCCCGTTTACGGGCGGCTTCTTTGTCGTGAACCCCGAGCACAGCTGGCAGCGTCTGACATCCTACACCACTACGGGTGAAAAGGAAGTCCGGCAGAGCTTCCGCCAAATGGTCACCAACCGTTTCGTCGCCGACTCCTTCATGCGCTTTGCGGTGCTGGATTATGGTCGTGTTCTGTTCCGAGCGCTACGTCCGGCCGGCTTCACTGGCGCTCCGCACGAGACGCTTTCCTCGAAGTCGCGGAACTGGACTCTCTTCGACGTCGCAAAGCTCACACACCCTGGCGTTCAGGTCTTGCCGGGTGAATCCCAGTCGAAATGGCAATCTGTCCTCGCGCAGTGGGTTGACTTCATCCCTGAGCACAGCGGACTGCGGGACGGCTTCAAGACAGACTATGCCGAAGTGCACGTCCACGCCTCGCGCGACATGGGTTTCGAGAACATCGAAAAAGCCGTTAAGGAGCTGGTTACGAAGACATACCTGCTCGAAGGTGACTCGACTTACCAATCGTACAACCACGAGTTCTTCGACGCTTTGACGTCCTATGCGAACGTCATCATGCCTGGCGTCGCCAAGACGGATCTGCATGCGTTCTGGGAGAGCCAGAAGAGCTACGACAAGCTCGACTGGGAGACCAAACTGCATGAGCATGCCTGGCTGGTCGACATCGGTCCGATGCTGTCGGAGCCGGCGATCCGTTTCGAAGGCATGGCGGGCGAGTGCATCTGGGGCTGTGCGTGCTGGGTGGTCGTTCCGTACGACCAAATTCGTGGCGACAAGTTGCCGCCGGAAAACCGCAAGATCATCCTCGAAGACTCCATTGCGGCGATGACTGGCACAGTGGTCACCACACCCGGCGGTCAACCCAAGCAGGCCGCAAAAGCGCACGCCTAAGTTCACCAAACTGACCTGAAAGAACCGGAGTTGTGCCTCGCGCGCGGCTCCGGCCAACAGAAGAAGGGTTTTGTTCGATGAACGAACGTCTCGATCCATTGTTGATAGCGGACGAGCCTTACTATCACAGCGTGGGTAACGAAATCGCACTGTTCGACGCCGCCATGGCCCGTAGCCTTCCAATGATCCTCAAGGGTCCCACTGGCTGCGGAAAGACCCGCTTTATTGAGCACATGGCGTGGCGGATGAAGGTTCCGTTGATAACCATGGCCTGCAACGAGGACATGACGGCCTCGGATTTGGTCGGGCGTTGGCTGCTCGATGCGCAAGGTACCGTGTGGCATGATGGCCCGCTCACAAAGGCTGTGCGACACGGCGGAATCTGCTATCTAGATGAATTCGTGGAAGCGCGGCAAGACACTACTGTCGTCATCCATCCGCTGACGGACGATCGTCGAATCCTGCCGTTGGATAAACGCGGTGAGGTCGTCCAGGCTCACCCGGATTTTCGACTGGTGGTGTCTTACAACCCGGGCTACCAGAGCGTCGCGAAGGATATGAAGCCTTCCACACGTCAGCGTTTCGGTGCCATTGAGTTCAATTTCCCGCCGCCCGATACAGAGGTCGAGATTGTCTCCCACGAAAGCGGCGTTTCGGAGGAAATAGCTCAACGGTTGGTGGCGGTTGCGACTCAGTCGCGCAAATTGCGGGGCAGGGGGCTTGATGAGGGCATCAGTACGCGCATGCTGATCCATGCCGGTGCGTTAATTGTTGAAGGTATCCCGACACATGACGCCTGCGCGCTCGCAATGACGACTCCGCTGACAGACGACAGCAATCTTCATACGGCGCTTACTGGCTTCATAGAAGCGCAATTTGGGCCTCGGTGATGAACACGCACGTCGCCACAAACCAGATGCCACTTTTTGTGCAGCGACTGGATCGTTTGCGCAAACTGGATAGTGCAGCGCACGCCGCGTTAATCGAGGCCCTTCCGTGGCTGACCGAATATCTAACCGACGAGTCCGAGTTTACCACTTTGGCAGATATTGTCGCCGAAGTTGCCGGGGAAGCCCCGGAAACTGCAGGGCGGTTGGCCGAACGTGTCAAAGTCCAGCCCGAGATAGTGGCCGATATTCAGGGCTTTCGTCGGTGGGTGATCCATGGGCTGAAGCATCGCAGCGACAGTACACAAATGCTTCGCCACTTTGAAACGAGTGACCCGCTGGCCTTTGCAGATCATCGCGCCTCAAGCCACACCGAACATTTGCTGCGTCGGCGCGAGGCGTTGTGTCACTACATTGCGGGGTTTGGCTTCGACGACATGGCCATTGACTTGCACGAACCGATCAGCAAGGGGGTTCCGCAACCATCGCTGACAGTAAGTCCGATGGGGATGCAGTTTCCCCGCCGATTTGCGAGCGAGCATCCCGAAGAGCGCGATATCCTGTACCGGGCCATGCTCGCCCATGCGGCCGCACATTTGCGGTTCTCGCCGCTAGAACGGCCAATCGGGAACCGGCGCCCAAATCTGGTTGCGTTGACCGCCCTGATTGAGGACGCCCGGGTCGAACGCCTCATGCTGCAGGAACATCCGGGCCTGCACGCCGTATGGGACCGGTTCCACACAGCATCGAAAGAAAAGTCGGGATTCGACCTTGCGGGTCTGATGGCGCGCTTATCGCGTGCGTTGCACGACCCGACCTACGACGATCCCAATCCCTGGGTTCAAAAGGGCAGGGAACTTTTCGAGGAGGCCGCCGCCGAAAACCTGCACGATGTCTCATCGTTTGACCGTCTGGCGAGGGAATTGACACTTGCCGTTGGCAAGATGCGACTTCAACTTCCACGCCACTATCGGCCTTCGCCGATCTATCGCGATGACAATTCCTTGCTGTGGGGCGAGGACCAAGCTTTGCCTGTAGACGATAGCATTGAGCCCGAAATTGAGCCGATCGAGTATCGGCCGGCCGAAGAGGTTCCGGTAGAACAGGACCTTTCGGGTGTTGATCCCCGCAGGCGCTATCGCTATCCGGAATGGGATCATCAACTTCTCGAATTACGCGAGGAATGGACGACTGTTCTAGAGGACGCTCCGGACCTCCGTCAGGCGCAATCCTCTCGGGCAAAACCCGTGCGTGGGATCCGCGAAAGCCTCAAGGGATCCGAGAGGATCCCCGACCGCTCAATACGTTTGAAGCGATTGCCGGAAGGCGACGACCTCGATCTGAACGCAGTGATCGACAATGCTGTGGAGCAGCGAGCTGGTATTGCACCCGATGGCCGCATTTTTGGCCGACATGGACGCAGGCCCAAATCGACCTCGATCATCGTACTGATGGATTTGTCGGTCTCTACCGACCGGTTCGTGCCCGGAAGCTTCACCCGAGTGATCGACCTTGAAAAGCAGGCTGCCGTTGCAGTGACCGAAGCCCTCGATTCCGAACACAACCGCGTTGCCGTACACGGCTTTGCCTCCAACGGCCGACACGAGGTTAATTATTACTGTGTCAAAGGGTTCAACGAGCCGTTCGATGACGCCCGGCACAAGCGTTTGGAGGGATTGACAAGCAGGCTTTCGACGCGGATGGGCGCCGCCCTTCGTCACGCGGGCGCGTTGCTCGAGAAAGAGATTTCCGACAACAAGATAATACTGTTGCTGACCGACGGCGAGCCTTCAGACATCGATGTAGTTGACGAGGATTATCTAATCGAAGATGCGCATAATGCCGTCGTTACGGCTGCGGCGAAACAGGTCAGGACATTTTGCCTAACACTTGACCGCCGCGCCGACGACTACGTGCGCCGGATTTTCGGAAGTCGAAACTATCTCATTTCGGAACGCGCGTCGACGTTCACCGATTTCGCCGGAAGTGCGCTGGTCCGGATGCTAGCGCCATGATCAAGAACCTACATAACCAGGGCATTCCCGAACCATCGGACTGGTCGGGCATCTTAGCGGCGGAGAACCTTTTCAAGTATCTCCAGACGTCTAGCCCGTTCAACCGAAGACCGGAACAGAACCCCTGCCGATCGTGTGAAATTCCGGGCTTGCACCCCGGAAGCAACCAACCTGCCTTGCAGTCGAGCTGGCAGGCGCTGCGCATCGGAAATTAAAAAACCTTCAGGAGAGAGATAAGATGTCAACCACTAATGAAACACCGAAGAATCATTGCGTTCATGTAATCGGAATTGGACGAACCGGGGGCGTCTATGTCGAAGCGCTTCTCCGAACGGGTGAAGTCGAGGATAATCTCACGTCCGACGGGGCGACATTCTCCGGGCTTCTTATCGACATCGGCGACGACGACGTCCAGATACCGAACGACTACGCGCGGTCTCTGAAGTCGCGAATGGCGGAACGGAACATTCCTGCCGAAAGATATCATTACGAGTCTTTTAATCTGGAACTCCCCGATGAAGCCGAGTTTTCCAAGAAGCTGGACGCGGTGCGTGCGCCTTTCGAGGCTGGCGGCGGTTCCAACCTGATCTCCAAATTGCCAAAAGACTTCAAGATGCCGAAGCGAGGTGGCCACGTTCCGCGTGCCGTCGCGAAAGCGGCCGCAGCTTGCGGTCTTTATCTCGATGCCAAGCCCCTTGCTGGCACATTGGAGCGCTTCGCCGAGCAGGTCAGGAAGTGCAAACACGATTCGACCGTGTTTGTGGCCTTCAGCCTCGCGGGGGGCACCGGCAGCGGAATCGCGTTCGACGTTGCTCGCGAACTGAATAAGATGGATCTTGGAGGTTCGGTCAAGCTGGTTGGCGTTGCGCAGCTGAGCCACAGTGGTGACGGCGATTACGAAAACAGCGCCGCGCAAACAATGGCCATCGAAGAGCTCGACCAATTTGCGGGTGGGGCCACAGAGAACAATCCTTTCCCGGGCGGATGCTTCATGGTTTCAACGGAGCATAGCTGGAGGCGTCTCACGGCCTACACATCGACCGGTCTCAAGACGGTTCGACAGCACTTCAAGCAACTAGTCACCAATCGTTTTGTCTCGGACTCGTTCATGCGCTGGGCGGTCGAGGACGGCTCAAAGCATCTAATGCGTGTCCTTGATGCCAATCCTGGCGGCAAGTGCATGATGTTCAACGTCGCTAAATTCAGCCACCCCGGCGTTCAAGTTCTGCCCGGCGAGCCGCGTTCCAGGTGGGACAGCGTGCTACAGCAGTGGGTCCGTTTCGTTCCGGAGTACTCAGGTCTGGTTGACGGCTATTCCGCGGAAAGCGTCGACGCCCACATCTATTGCGCCCGGTATATGCGGATCGACCTGGTAGATGACGAACTCAGGAGCCTTCTGGCCGCGAAATTCCTGTCCAAGGGAGGGGAGAATTACAGTTCCTATCGGAGCGAGTTCTTCGATGAACTCACCGCGTACGCTAACATTATTTTCCCATCGCTCAAGAAGGAGGATTTAGGCGCATATCACGACGGGAAGAAAAAGTTGAAGGATTTGGACAAGGGAAGCGTGTCGCTGGAAACAGCATGAGCACGGATACCTTTCTGATCGCCCGGGCAGGACTGCAAATCCGCTCGTCTACCGTCGCCAAATAAGGAAGAACCGAGGACCTCAAATCCACGGCACCAATAGAGTCGGCCCATTCAGTAAGTGGAGTATCGACCATTCTAGTCTAGCAGAAGGAGAAACAAATGCGGAGTATCATGATTGTGATTGCAGCAGATCGAAGGGGGGATCTCTCCGGTGTGAAGCCACCGGATTGATACCTAGGCATCCACCCCTGCCCGCTTGCCATCATTTAGGGTGGTTTCCTAAGATCGGTGCAGGAGACAAGACGGATCTTTCCCGAATATGAAGCCATCTAACCGGGCTGGTTACTTCCGTCTTCAGAAGTGAGGAGTCTTCCAGAATTCTGAGCGGGGGAATTCTGGCCTTGCGACTATCTCGCATACAACCTGGTGTTTCCGGCGAAGGTTGGCTGCACCTCCAACATCAACAATCCCGGCCTTGCAAGGCCAGAGTAGGAGAAACAAATATGACGACTCAAACGCTTAAATCGACCACGACCGTTCAGAATGGCCTCCTGGCCCCGGCGCTCTTCCTCGCACTTGGACTTGGCATCGTCTTCTTAGCAGGCCTCGCCCCGGCCGCCACGCTGCACGATGTAGCGCATGACATGCGCCACGCCACCGGCTTCCCCTGTCACTGACATGCCGTACGGCCGGATTCTTACCAGCGCCTTATTCGCTGGCGTTGCAGCAGGGCTGATTGCCGCCCTGTTGCAACTCACGTTCGTGCAGCCAATTCTTCTGCATGCCGAACTCTACGAGTCCGGCGAATTGGTGCATTTCGGTGGCGAAGCCATCTCGGCGCATCCCGAGTTGCCGGGTTTCGATGCGGTGCGTGACGGGATGAGTATACTGTTCACGACGCTCGTTTATACTGGCTATGCGATGATCTTGGTCGCGTTGATGTCGGTCGCCGAGCAACGCGGCCACGAGATCACGGCAAGGAACGGACTGCTCTGGGGTCTTGCCGGCTTCATCACCTTCCAACTCGCGCCCGGGGTGACACTTGCACCTGAGGTTCCCGGCGTTGCCGCGGCCGATGTTGGTCTGCGCCAGATCTGGTGGGTGGGTACCGTCCTGGCTTCAGGCATCGCGATGTGGCTCATCGCTTTCGGCAACGGCGCCACGGCCCACGTCGTTGCAGCCGCGCTGCTTCTGGCGCCGCATGTCATCGGCGCTCCCGAGCCCGTTACATTCACCGGACCGGTTCCGACGGAGATCGGAGCGCTCTTTGCCGCCCGAGCTTTGGGGGTCGGCATGGCAGCTTGGGCAATTCTGGGAACTTGCTCCGCATATTTCTGGAACACCGAAGGCGCCAGGCTGCGCGCAACCGCGTGACATAAAACAGCGGCCTCCGACCGAGATTTGGCCGGGGGTCATCCCATGTTATGGAGTTTGAAAATGACCCGCTTGTTTACAATTTTCGTCATTGGGCTGGGATTGGGAGGCGGATTTGGCTTCCTTGTAGCCGCGGCGAACGGCGTGACGCTCGATGGCCACGATCATGGCGCGCATAGTCATGATGCCGCTCCCGTCACGGGGCCCGTGCACCATCACGATGCCCTACTTGAGGTCCACGCAGTTGACGCACCCGATCTCGTCGTCCAAGTGACAAAGGACCCAGTCGCGGGTTGGAACCTGCATGTGATCACCGAAAATTTTCGATTCTCGCCAGAGAATTCCGGAGGCGCACATGTTGCAAATCAAGGGCATGCGCATGTTTATGTCGACGGCAAAAAAGTTGCTCGCCTTTACGGACCCTGGATGCATATCAGTTCGCTGCCCGAAGAAGCGGAAGTCGAAGTGACGCTTAATTCAAACGATCACCGGACGCTTAGTGTCAATGGCCAGGCGATCAGTGCGTCAGTGTCTCTTTCCGCCACACAATAAGTGTCACGGGAGAGAGGGTAGTCGCGCCCGCAGGCAGTCGCGCAGGCGACCGCAAGCGCGAGCGTCAACGATCCATCCTTTGGCTGCACCTATATATACCTGGCAAGTTGCCGCGATATCATCCGCATCCTGCACCAGGTCAATCCCCGAAAAGACGTAGCTTGCGCGTCCTTTGCCTTGTAGGCCGATGGCCACTGGCTCGGGGCAGGCATTCACGCAGCCGCCAAATTCTAGCCGTACCTGTCGGGTCAGTTCGGCCTGCTGAAGTGCAGAGCGCAGGGCCTGCTCTTCGGCCAGCCGGTTTCGCATGCCCGTACAGGTCGAACAGATCAGCAGTCGGGCTTCGTATGTGGCTCGACTGGATATCGTCATTCGCACCCGTGCCAGCCCAGCCAAGTAACCGACGGGGGCAAGGCGACCGAAGCTCCAATTGGCATCATGGAGGACATATTCGTGAACGCTCGCTGTAGCTGGATTTCTGTTCCCGATATTTTCGCGTCAATTTATTTTTGACGCAAGTCCTTTCCGGGATTCTGTTGATGGCATGGATGCCCCTTCCCGACGGCACCGAAACGGGCCAAGGTAACGCGCGCATCAGGTTTGGGAACGGGTTCGCTTTGTTCATGACCTCACCTCCCGCTCAAAGTCGAGACATGGTGCCCCCACGGCTCTGAACCGTTCGCTGGCGTGATGCAGAAGATCCTGCGTGACGGTGATGTAGACCAGGGTGGAATTGATATCCCGATGCCCGAGGTAAGTCGCGAGGAACGGCAGCCGGTCCTGCGGATTGATGACCGCTTTGTACCATTCCAAGATGCGGTTCACGACCATCGAGTGGGGCAGATCGTGAACGCGCGGCCCGGTTCGCCCGTGCAGTGGCTTCAGCCCGGCGGGCCGTATGACGTTAGTGAGCAGCCAGGTGATCATTTCCGGCGTGTAGCGGCGGGTGCGACCCTGCTCGTGCCAGAACAGACCGGAACCTGGATCCTGCGATGCACCAGTACGGCGCCGGGCTTTGATATAGGCTTGAAGCTCGGCCATCACGCTGTCGGGCAGCGGCAGGATCCTGGTTTTGAAGAACTTCGTTTGGCGAACCGTGATGGTACCGCTCTGGAGATCGATGTCGCCAAGATCGAGACGGGCAAGTTCGCCCCGCCGCAAGCCTGCACAATAGGCCAGCACCAGCATGGTGTAGATCGTCAGCGGGCGAAGTGGTGACCGTGGTGAGGGGAAGGAGCGAGCGACGTCGAGCATCCGTCGTATATCGGCAGGCGAGTAGATGTGGGGCTTGCGCCATTGCTTGGCCACGTCCTTCTGCGGTCGCGGGCCCGGCCTGCGTGATGGGATCGATGGGTCCCGGTGACAGAAGATTTTCGTCAGGGCCCGCCTGAGATTTTCACATTCGACGGCGTGATTGCGCGTGGATTTCGCCGCCGCCCAGTGTGTGAGCATCACCCCGATCGGCTGTTCCTGGAGCGCCGGGTTCAGCTGCAGGAACTGGTCAAATCTCAACAACCGGGCAGACTGCGAAGTGTATTTGTACCCTCGGTTCCGCATCAGCGCGACGTGCTCAGCCAAAACCTCTCCCAGCACGCTGCCGAACGGCCGGGGCCGACGCAACTCGGCAAGGGCCTTTTCCGGATCGTGCGATGCCAGAGCGCGCCAGACTGGCATGCACTGCTTGATACTGCATGCTTCGCGTAGGGTGCTGACGGGATTACGGTCGATCGCCTCGGCATTCAGAAGGTGATCGAGGAACCGGTCAACGATGCGGGTGCGGTGTAGCAGCGTAGTCGCTGCCCAGCATTCAGCCGATACCCGCAGCCACGCGACCAGCACATCCTGACCAAGTTCGCTGTGATGCTCGGCGACGTCCTGGAAGCCGTGCAAGACCTGCCGGTAGCAGGTTCGACTTTTCATGCTGCGCAGACCAAGGCCGGTAAGATAGTGGTCAATGATCGTGCGGTCGGGATCGGGCCAGCGAGCGGTCATGCCAGCTCCTCCGCGCCCGGCACATCAAGCGCAATGGCCCTGAGATCCTCGGTGGCAAGCTTGAGGTAGGGGGCCGTCGACGCGGTTGAGCGGTGCCCCAAAAGGTCGCCGATGACTTTTTGCGGAACTGACGTGCGCAGCATCTCGACCGCACGCGCATGGCGGAAGATATGCGGCCCGCCTTTGCCTGGCGGCTTGATGCTGGCATCGCAGAGCCGCCGTCGAACCAGACTGTATAGCTTCTCGAGCTTGCGATAGGGCGCGCGCGTACGGATGAAGATTTCCCTGGCATCGGTCGCTGGACGTCCGGAGCGCAGATAAGCGAGAACGGCCTCGCCCGCAGGCACCATCAGGGGCAGGAACGAGCGGGCTCCCGTCTTGCTGTGACGGACACGGATGGTTTCGCTCCGCCAGTCGATGTCCTCGATCCGCAGATTGCGGATTTCTCCAGACCGCAGCCCCTAGGTTACAAGGAGTTGCAAGATTGCGTAGTCCCGCAGCCCCGCCGGTGTCCTGTCCGCCCTCGCGCTTTCCAGTACCGCGGCCATCTGGGCCCGTTCCAGGATCGAGGGCACACCTTCATAGGCGTAGAGCAACGGCGCGATGATGTGCGGCGACAGATCGGTCGCAATGTGGCACGCCCTATAGAGATGACGCAGCAGCGAACGAAGCCGCTCCGCTACAGATTTCAGCGAGCTGCGCGTCAGCTTCAATGCACGCAGGTCCATGTAGCGGTCGGTGTCGCCGACACTCAGATCCATCAGGCCTTCGGCGCCGCATCGTTCGAGTTGCCAGGCTAGGAAGTGCCGGGCCTCCCACAGAAGCGCATCGATGCTGGGCCGGGCAAGGCCACGCTCATCGAGAAGCCAGGCCTCGTACTCGTTGCAGATCGTAAATCGCAACGCGTCGGCCGCACAGGCCGCATTTGTAACCGGTGGCCAGCGGCCCTGCACAAGCCGCAGCAGCGCGTGAATACCCGCGCAGGGAATCTGGTGCCAGCGCGGACCGGGACGGCGGCCGTGACGGCGCTGGAACAGCGCAACCGCTTCGCGCAGGTATTGCTCCACTTGGGCTTGGGTTACATCCGCGACCGGGATATTCCGTTGTGCAAGATGGTCAAGGAAGCCGCGCGCATAGGCGCAGTAATTCCTGACCACCACCGGGCTATATTCTTGGCTGATCAGTACGGCTTCGAGTTCGGTGATTACGTGATGATCGGCTTTTGTCGTCGCTGGCTCCTCCGCTGGTCAAACAACCGCAGAGGTTCGGCCGAAAATAATGCGGAGCAAAGCCGTCGATTAGCGGCAGAAATGCGGGGAATTCATGCGCCTGTCGCACGTTCCTCCGCATTATGGCCACCTGATGATAAGTGAAGCGGCAGAAGAACGATGACCGCGATGCCGAAGCGATCGCGGAGGCTACGACACGACCGACCATGCGCTTTTAAAAACTCAAGAGTGAGGAAAAGCTCGACGTTCAGACCCTGCATCGGGTGCGTGACCGCCTGGTCGGTGATCGCACCTCCCTGACCAACCAGATCAGGATCCTGTTGTTGGAGCGTGATCACGTCGTGGCGCAGGGTCATGCCCGGCTGCGTCTTCTGCTCAGTGATCTGCTGAATTGTGGCGCCAGCCCGTTGAGTCCACGTATGGCGTTCCTGCTAGGAGACATGCGGACACGTTGTGAGGAACTGGATCGTCGGATTGCCGCCTTTGACGCTGAGTTTGCAGCCATGGCCCGAACCGACGAGCGGGCGCGCCGGCTGACAAGCATTCCCGGCATCGGTGCGCTGAACGCTACCGCGCTGGTGGCCGCAGTCGGGGATGGGGCGACTTTCGACAAGGGACGCGACCTCGCCGCTTGGTTGGGTCTCGTGCGGCGCCAGGCTAGCACTGGGGAAGACCCAAACTCCTGAGGATCACGAAGCGCGGAAGCCGATATCTTCGTAAGATGCTGATCCAGGGTGCGCGAGCGGCCATGCCGTTGCTGGCTAAGAGCGACCCGGCAGTTGGAGCATGGCTGCGTGGACTTCTCGCCCGCTCGCACCACAATGTCGCCGTCGTCGCCTTGGCTGCCAAGATGGCATGCACTGTCTGGCGCTCCTGCGCCATGTGCAGATCTACAACCCTGCGCCACGGCCGACGATCTGACGTACACGCGTCCGGACAACTCCGGACGCGACGCACTGCGAGTGGTGAAAGGAAGATGGCCTGACAGTCGATTGGCGCCCCGAAAACCTCCGGTCAAAAATGTCTCTCCGAAGCCGGCCCCTTTATGAGGATCAGGGCGCGCGGATCTCCATCTTGGCGGCGGCAACCATGCCGACATGCCGGATACGTTGGTGCAGACTGATTACGTCGTCACCCAATCACAGCTTGCAACCGGGGCGGGCCATACGTTTGGCCAGCCATGCTGGTCGCCCTTTCAATCGGCCTTGAGATATTTAGCGTCGATCATCACGGTCTTCTCTTCGCAGTGCTCAGCGACCAGACTGGCCATCATCCGGGCGAAGATGCCTCTCTCGCCCCACCGCTTTCACCGGCTGTATAGCATCTTATGCGGACCATAGGCAGCAGGAGCGTCCCACCAACGCAAGCCATTGCGGTTGATGAAGATTATCCCGCTCAGAACCCGCGTGTCATCGACCCGAGGCCTTACCATGAGGCTTGGGGAAGAAAGGGGCTCAGCATGCTATCTGCGCGTGGGTCAGCCAGAAGAGGTCGCTCATGTCACCGCTCCGTTTTCGAAGCCGTGCATCATGCTGTGCGCACGAAATCAATGCATCCTGCGCCTTCTGTACCTCCGCTTTGCTATATTGTCCCCGTCAGCCACCTTGGCCGAGGTTGCTGACGGGACATCTTGTAATTGACGACGGCCATGCCGACTGTATCGTCGCTTCTGGATATATCACCATCTCGCATGTCAGTTTCCTGTCTTATGCGGGTTCGAGTTATATTGAGAAGCGGGGACGGTCAGAACGTCAGGTGGCTTTCCACGACGTCGTGCGTCAGGTCATCCTTGGTGCCCGTCATTGCGATGCGCCCTTTGTCCATCACGATGAAGCGATCTGACGCTGCGCGGGCAAAGGGGATGTTTTGTTCGACCAGCACGATGCTGATGCCACGGTCGCGGTTGAGGTGGACGATGGCTTCCTCGATCTGCTTCACGACATTCGGTTGAATGCCCTCGGTCGGCTCGTCGAGGATCAGGATCTTGGGGTCCATCGCCAAAGCCCGCGCGATGGCAAGCTGCTGTTGCTGGCCGCCGGACAGATCACCCCCACGCCGGTTCAGAAATTCGCGCAAGATCGGGAACAGATCGAAGAGATAGTCGGGGATCGTGCGCTCGCCGTCCGTGCGTGCATAGGTACCCATCACGATGTTCTCGCGCACCGAAAAGCGCGGGATGATCTCGCGGCCCTGCGGAATATAACCGATGCCGAGCCGAGCGCGTTCGTACGGCTTGGAGCCGAGGATTTCGTGACCATCGAAGATCAGCCCGCCCGTGGCCTTGTCGGTCAGCCCCATGATCGTCTTCAAAAGCGTGGTCTTTCCGACACCGTTGCGACCGAGGATGGACAGGAATTCGCCCGGCGCCATCTTGAAGGAAAGATCCTGAAGGACGGGGCTTTTGCCGTAATAGGAATAGAGGTTCGCGGCTTGAAGGATGCTCATGATTCAGTGTCCCAGATAGGCGGATTTGACGGCCTCGTTGGTCTCGATCTCGGCAATCGACCCCTCGGCCAGCTTCTTGCCCTGCGCCATTACCGTGATCCGATCAGCCACTTGGCGAACGAAGGACATGTCATGTTCGACGACGATCAGCGCATGCGCCTGACGCAGGGTCTTGAAGATCTCCGCAGTCTTGTCGGTTTCCTGGATGGTCATCCCGGCGGTGGGTTCGTCCATCAGGATCAGCTTGCTGTCTTGTGCGATCAGCATCGCGATTTCGAGCCACTGAGTTTCGCCATGTGACAGGTTTCCGGCAAGCTGATCGCGCTTTGCCCCAAGTTCGACCAGATCGAGGATGCGTTCGATCTCGGCGCTCTTGCTGCGTACGAAGCTCGAAAGCGTCTGCATTAGGCCGTATCGATTGGAACGGGCAACTTGCAGGTTCTCGTCAACTGTCAGTTCCTTGAATACGGAAGGAACCTGAAACTTGCGGCCGATGCCGTGGCGCGCGCGGTGGAATTCGAGCATGTTCGAGATCTCTTTGCCCTCGAACCGGATCGAGCCACCGGTTGGCTGGGTCTTGCCGCAGATCAGGTCGAGGGTGGTCGACTTTCCCGCGCCATTGGGACCGAGCAGGCAGAGGATCTCGCCCCTGTCCACCGAGAGGTCGAAGCCGTCCACGGCACGCAGGCCGCCAAACTCCACATGAAGGTCGGAGATGTCCAAAAGCGCCATCAAAGGGCTCCTTTCGTCTGGCCATGGTTCATTTTCCCGGGATTTTGCTCGGCGGAGCCGCTCTGGTCCTTCTGACGGGATATCCAGCGGCCTGCGCCTGCGGCCAAACCGTGCAACCCACGCGGCATGAAAAGGACGACCAGCACAAAAGCCGCGCCAAGGATCAGATGCCAGCCTTCGACGAACACGTCGGACAGTCCCCCCTCGAGGATGTTCACGACGATCGCGCCAAAGGCGGCGGCGACCACGGATTCACGCCCGCCGACAGCACACCAGATGACGATAGCCAGGCTGAAGGAGACGCTCATGTAGGTGGGCGAGGCAAACTCGAGCACCAGAGCGTAGAGCATTCCGGCCCACCCCGCGAGCGCCGCCGAGATGCAAAAGACCATCGTTTCGTAGGAGGCAACGTTATAGCCGAAGAACCTGGTTCGGGTGGCGTCTTCGCGAATGGCGCGCAGGATCAGCCCAAACTTGCTGTGCACCAGATAAAGTCCGATCAGAACGGCGGTGATCAGACAGCCGGCGACCAAATAGTAAAACCGGGCGCTGTAGGTATCGACGGTCCATCCGAAAAGCGTCAGCGGCGCGAGCCCGGTCAGTCCGTTCTGGCCCCCGGTATAGCCCTGCTGTTCGATGACCAGCAGCTGGAAGGCAACCAGAAATGCCAGCGTGATGACTGCGACGAACACACCGGAGATCCGCGCCCGGAACATGAAGACCGCGATCAGCCCGCCGACCAGCGCCGGCAGCAGAAGCCCCGCAACAAGGGTGAAGGTCAGGGAATGGAACGGGATCCAGAACCACGGCAGACTGTCGACGTTATTCCAGCCCATGAAGTCAGGCAGTTCGCCCTGGCTGGCCTTTAGCTTCAGGTGCATCGCCATGATGTACGAGCCGATGCCAAAGGTCGCCGCCTGGCCGAGGTTCAGCAGACCCGCCGTCCCCCATGACAACGCAAGCGCCATCGAAACGACGCCAAGGCTCAGGTAGCGCGAATAGGTGTTCAGTTCGTAGCCATCAAAGCCCAAAATCATCGGAAAGCCCAACAGGATGACTGCTGCAAACAGCGCAAAGGTGGTGAGGTCGGTTTTGAGTTTCTTGCTCATGGTCTAGCTTCAGCCTCGAGTTTTCTCGGGAAACAGTCCGCGGGGACGAAGACGGATCAGCAGAATGACGCAGGCCAGCACAGCGATCCGTCCGAGCGTGTCATTGATCACCATCGAGAAAATCGCGGTGACTTCGCCCATCATCACCGCGGCGACGGCCGCTCCGAGGATGCTGCCGAGCCCACCGATGATCACGACGAGGAACGCATCGACCACCAAGCTGGTACCCATCGTCGGAATGGTGCTGAAAAGCGGCGTGATCAGCGCACCCGCGATCCCGGCCAGACCAGCGCCATAGGCGAAGGTCAGAGAATAGATGCGCCCGGTCTCGATGCCATAGCATTCGGAGATGTTGCGGTTCTGGATGGTGGCGCGCAGCTTCGTGCCGAATTCCGTACGTGTCAGCAGGGCCCAGGTTGCGATCAGGACGGCGATGGAAAAGAAAATGACGAAGATGCGGTAGTTCGACATGACCAGGCTACCGATCTCGAGATTGCCCTGCAGGCTTTCGGGCCCCTGGACGAAACGGGATTCCGGACCGATCACAATCCGCACCAGCTGTTGTAGCATGATGCCGATCCCCCAGGTGGCGAGGATGGTGTCGAGCGGCCGGCTATAGAGCCGCTGCACGATCGTCACCTCGATAAGCCAGCCGATTGCCGCCACGACTAGGAATACAAACGGCAGTGCAAAAAGGATGCCGAAGCCCAGATAATGCTGCAGTGCCCAGGTCGTGTAAGCCCCCAGCATCACAAACTCGCCATGGGCAAGATTGATCACGCCCATCGAGCCGTAGATGATCGCAAGTCCCAATGCGATGATTAGCAGGATCGAGGCCATGCTCAGCCCCGAGAACAGTTGATTGATGATAACGTCCATAGTTTTTCCCTTGCCCTTTGACAGCACCAGCCGTGGCCGTGGGCTCCCGGAATTGCTGCCGGGAGCACTAGATCAGCCTTTGACCAGACCGCTGCCAGTGCAGGTCTGCCCGTCGTAGGCGGCATAGGGTTTGGGGGCGACGCGCTCGGCCGACTCCAGGATCACATGGGCTTGGCCGTCGGCCTGCCATTGTGCCACCTTCGGCCACAGATGCGTGTGCAGATTCTCGTCGATCAATACCTTGCCCTGAGGTGCGGCCAATTCGACACCGACGGCGGCATCGCGGATTGCCTGAGGCGTGACGTCGGACGGATCGAGTTTCTCCAAGGCGACCTTGAACTGGTAGACTTGGAAATAGGCGGCCTCGCTGACGAAATGGGTCACCTGGTCGCCACCGAAGCGGCTCTTGTAGGCTTCGACGAACCGCTCGTTTTCCAGGGTGGCATGCCCCATGAAATAGGGTGCCGACGAGAAGTGTCCGGCCGCAGCCTCGCCACCGATCGCCTGAACTTCGACCTCAGACCGGGTCAGGCTGATGACGGGCATCTGTTCGGGATCGAAACCGGCCGCATGATACTGGCGCGCGAAGGCAACGTCAGAATCGCCGACGACCGTGGCAAAGATCACATCCGGCTTCTCGGTGCGGATCCTGTTGATGACCGAGCTGAAATCGGAATGGCCGAGCGGAACGTATTCCTCGTGGACGACTTCTCCGCCAAGCTCAGCCAGCAGCTTCTTGCAGTAGTTATTCTCTTCCTTGGGATAGACGTAGTTGTTGCCGATCAGGTAGAAACGCGGCCCAAAATTCTCGATCGCCCAGCCGATCACGTTGTCCTGCTGCTGGTTGGGCACCGCGCCGCCATACATGATGTTGCGCGAACACTCGCGCCCCTCGTACAGCGTCGGATACCAGTAGAGGTTGTTGCGCTGCTCCACCACCGGCAGCACCGCCTGGCGGCTTGCCGAGGTGTAGGAACCGAAGACGCTGACGCACTCGTCGCGGATCATCAGTCGCCGGGCGCGGTCGGCATAGGTGGCCGGGTCCGATGCAGGGTCTTCGATGATCGGCCTCAGCATCCGCCCATGGATTCCGCCTTGGGCGTTGATCTCTTCGATGGCAAGCAGAGCGGCATCGTGCAAAGTGTGCTCGACCACCGCGACCGATCCAGTAAGCGAAAACAGCAGACCCACCGGAATATCATCGCCCAGGGCAGATGCCGGGCGTGCGCCCAGCAGAAGCGCTGGAGCGGAAAGTCCTCCGGTTAGGCTAGCGGCGCCGAGCGCACTTGTCTTCTTTAGAAAATCCCGTCTGTGCATTTGTATTTTCCCTGTTGTTATGCGTAGCCGAAACGAAAAAGGCTCCTTAGGCGTCCAGTCTCACTGGTGCCTAAGGAGCCTTTTTGCTCGTATCGGGAACTCGATGCTGAGTTCGCGAGGATATGCTATTCACGTTTCATCAAGAAAATCAATGCTTATCTTTTTGTTGTAAATCATTTGCTTACCGGAGATGCGAGGCCTTGTGCTATTTTCTATAGGCGTACTGTTGGACTTGCTTCACTTCCGTTCCGGTTTTCTGCGAGCAATGCTCGCCATAGAGGAGACCGGATATGGCACCCAAACATAGTGAAGATTTCAAACGCGAAGCGGTCCGGATCGCGACGCACAGTGGCCTGACACGGCGGCAAGTGGCCTCAGACCTCGGTGTCGGATTTTCGACCTTGGGCAAGTGGATGCGGGACTATTCGACCGATCCGGCTGCAGCCGAGGACGCGGAACTGCGCCGCGAGAATGAGCGCTTGCGCAAAGAGAACCGTATCCTGCGGGAGGAGAGGGAGGTGTTAAAAAAGGCCGCAATCTTCTTCGCGAGCCAAAAGCAATGAGATTTCAGTTCATTGCGGAGTATCGCGGAGATCTTCCACGCGCCCATCTGTGCCGCCTGATGCAGGTTTCGGACCGTGGGCTCCGTGCTTGGCGTCGCAGGCCGCCATCACTGCGTCAGCGCCGCGATATGATCCTTCTAGCTCATATCCGCGAACAGCATCGGCTCAGCCTGGGCAGCTACGGCCGACCGCGTATGACGCAGGAATTGAAAGAGCTTGGTATCCAGGTCGGTCAGCGCCGCGTCGCCCGGATCATGCGCGACAACGGCATTCAGGTTCTGCGCAGCCGTAAATTCAAACGCACCACCGACAGCGCACACAGCTTCAACATAGCCCCGAACCGTCTGAACCAGGATTTCACGGCGACGGCGCCAGACCAGAAATGGGCCGGGGACATAACCTACATCTGGACGCGTGAAGGTTGGTCATACCTCTCTGTAATCATTGATTTATACTCAAGGCGCGTGATCGGTTGGGCGATTAGCAATCGTATGAAGCAGGACCTGGCATTGCGGTCCTTGGACATGGCCATCGCGCTGCGCCGGCCACCACCCGGCTGCATTCACCACACCGATCGCGGCGCCCAATATTGTGCTCACGAGTACCAGAAACGCCTTCGACGTCACAAACTGCTGCCTTCAATGAGCGGCAAGGGAAATTGTTATGACAATTCCGCTGTCGAGAGCTTCTTCAAATCCCTCAAGGCCGAGCTGATTTGGCGAAGCACCTGGCAAACGCGCCGGGACGTCGAGGTCGCAGTGTTCGAATACATCAACGGCTTCTACAACTCGCGCAGGCGCCATTCAGCGCTGGATGGAAAATCACCCGTGGCCTTCGAAAAGATCGCCGCCTAACATGAGCAACACACCGGAACGGAACCGGTGCAAGTCCATGTTGCCTTTCGAAAGAACGAGAGAGTTGTGCTTATACTTGTGCCCTTTATTCTTTGTGAACTTGTCGATCGCGAACCTTAAAAGCCAGAGAAAGGGAAGCCCGGGTGCCGGGCTTGAAAGGATAGAGAGAGTCTCATCCGGGTCCGGCGTGACAAGGACCCTGACCATGGCCAAGACCGCAACCCGCCCGAAACCCGCCACCGCGAAGAAGACCGAAGCAACCGGATCGGCTGCGCCTGACGGCGGGACCGACATCCGGATGATCCCGCTCGACCAGCTGGAGCCGAGCCCGCTCAACGTCCGAAAGGTAGCCGCGAGCGCCAGCGACGATGCCGAACTGCTCGCCAGTATCCGCGAGACCGGCATCAAGCAGAACCTGGTGGTTCATGCGCTGTCTGAGACACGTTTTGCGGTCGATGCGGGCGGTCGCCGCCTCAAGGCGTTGAAGCAACTCGCCGAAGACGGTGTCATCCCAGGCGATCACCCGGTGCCCTGCCTCGTCGAGGACGAGAGCAACGCTGTCCTCACTTCCGCGACAGAAAACCTCCAACGCGCGGCGATGCATCCGGCCGATCAGTTCGAAGCCTTCGACAAGATGATCGCCGAAGGCCGCAGTGAAGACGAGATCGCGCTGAAATTCGGCGTCTCCGTCGACCTCGTGCGCCGTCGCCTGAAACTAGCCCGTGTCGCGCCCGAGATCATCGAGCAGTTCCGCGCGGGCGATCTGACCCTCGAATGCGTGATGGCCTTCACGCTGACCGACGATCATGATCGCCAGCTGGCGGTCTGGGACGTGGTAAAGGGCGGCTATCACATCCATCCGCAAAGCATCAAACGCCATCTGACCGAGACCGCCCATTCGGCGAATTCGGCCCTCGGGCGCTTTGTCGGCATCGAGGCCTATGAGGGGGCGGGGGGTATTTTGCTGCGCGATCTCTTCGACGATCGTGCCAGCGCCCATATGGAAAATCCCGACCTCCTGGAACGTCTCGCCATCGAAAAACTGCAAGCTGCGGCCAAACCTTTCGAGGCGGCGTGGAAATGGGTCGAGGTGCATCTCTCGGTGGATTACGGCGCGTTTCGCAGTTTCGGGCGGGTCTATCCGCAGGATGTTGAGCCCAATCCGGACCTGCTTGCCGAGGAAGAGCGTCTCATCACGCGCGAGGAAGAACTGGCGGCGCAGAATGACGGTGAGGATTGGACCGACGCGGAGACGGAAGAATACTACGCCATCAAGCCGCGCCTGCGCGAGATCGAGGCGCTGCATCGTGAACGGCAGCCCTATGCTGACGAAGATCGCGCCATCGCCGGTGTCGTTCTGACCATTAGCCACGACGGGGCACTGCGCATCGAGAAGGGCCTGGTGCGACCTGAGGATATTCCTGCCGCGCCGGAACCCGACGAGAGCACCGCAGATGCGGGAGGAGCCCCCTCCCCCGCCCGGCCACAGGTGACGCCGCCGACCTCCTCGACGCCGGTGCCGACCTCCGACCCTGCCGCAACCCTGCGCAAGGCGGATGGGATTTCGGCAAGCCTCGCCGACGATCTGCGGGCAACCCGTCAGCACATCCTGCGGGCGCATCTGGCGGCGGATTTCGAGGTGGCGTTCGATGCGACGCTCTACGCGCTCTGCGAGCAGGCTTTGGGGCGGTCCTACAACAACGAGGCGCTCGACATCTCGATCCGTCCTTTCCAGGCGCAGAACCGCGAGGTGTTGCACGCCGATACCGTCGCGCAAAAGATGCTCGAGGCGCTGGAACAGGACCTCGCCACCGACTGGATGAAGCTGGAGAAACCCGAGGACTTCCGTGCGATGTCGGCGCTGCCTATTGCCGACAAGCAGGCGCTTTTCGCCTGGGCGACGGGTTTGGCGGTCAAGCCACAGCTCTCCTCCGACAATCGCCCCTCCCCGATCATCGAGGAAATTGGCGCGCGGCTCGACGTCGATGTGGCGGCCTGCTGGCGCCCGACGGCGCAGAATTACTGGGGTCGGGTCAACAAGGGTCATGCAGTTGCCACGGCGCGCAAACTGATCGGTGACGACTATGCCGAGGATCGAAACCGCGAGCGCAAGGGCGATATCGCGGCTGCGATGGAGCGGGCTTTTGCGGAAACAGCCAGCGAGACGGAAGGTTTCGGCGCGGCGACGGTTGCAAAGACAACGCGCTGGCTGCCCGACGGGATAGTGTTTGCCGGTGCGACGGAGGTCGACGCCAAAATGATTGGCGATACGCCCGAGGCGGAGGAAGGCGCCGTGCCCGCAGCAGACGCTCTGGCCGAGGCGGAGAGTGATGAACCGTCGTCCTTGCCCGCCTTCCTCAGCGAGGATGCAGCCTGACGAAGCAAGCATCGGTCTGATTACCACATGAACTCTTGGCCGTCCTCACATCGAGGGCGGCCCTTTCCGGCTGGCGGGTTGCCTACAGCCGATATCGGATCGGCTGGCCCGTCCCGGAGATATCCCATGACTACCACACTCGAACTCGATCCCGTCAAGGAAGCCGCACTCATTGCCGCCCAGAATGACACCTTTCGGCGTTCCATATTTGGCAATACGCCCGTCGCTGATGCCCCGCAGGGCCAGTTCGTGATGACGCGTGGCGTCGCGGCGCTTGGGCCCGACGCCCAACTGGATCTCACCCGCCGTGTTGCCGCGTTTGACGGTTTCAATGCCGACAGTGACCCGCAGGGATGGCACGAGATGGGGGTCATCGAATTCAATGGCACGAAGGTTTGGTTCAAGATCGACTTGTACGACGTCGATTATCAGTACGGCTCACCTGAGCCTTCCGACCCGAAACAGACGCGTCGCGTGCTGACACTGCTTCTCCCGTCGGAATACTGACGCCCTCCACCCCCAATCGCCGCCTTGGACCGCCCTTGCACAAAGGGCGGTCCTTTCGGGCTGGCGGGTTCCAAGGGGCGCGATGATCGCGTTCCGCCCGCTGCAGGAGACCAGAGATGGCCAAGACACTCGACTATAAGATCACTCTCTATCCCGCGCATCGCGATGGCGCCTTCGTTGTTACCCAGTTCCAGATGATGGGGAGCTACCCCGAAAAGTGCATCCAGGCCGCGGGCATGGATGACCTGATCGACAAGGTGACGCAGTTCGCCATGGAGCACGGCGAGAGCTGCAGCGCCTCGGTGCGTTGCCTCGCGCCGCGCAAACCGCCGGGGTTCAAGCGCGCGACCGAGAACCTCTATTTCAACCTGGTTGACCGGACGGCTGAAAACCACGGCGCCGCGGCGGCCTGAAGCCCGCTTGAGGAATCCACCGGGGCGGCCTCGCGTAACGGTCGCCCTCCCCTTCCCTCAATTGCAAAGGACTGAAGACATGACACAAGTGAATGATTTCTATGCGCAGATGCTCGAATCCCACAGACGTGCTGCCGAACAGCGGGTCGAGACCCGCACGACCCTTCTCTCCGAGCTGCGCGCCCTCGGCGTGACCGGCATCGACGTGCAATACGAAGGCTATGGCGATTCCGGCAATGTCGAGGACGTCGTGGTGACGCCGGACACGATCACTCTGACAGAAGAGATGCGTCGCCGGGTGGAGGATTTTGGCTGGGACTTCGCCTATGCCCTCAGCCCCGGTTTCGAGAACAACGAGGGCGGCTACGGCGAACTGACCTGGTCGCTCGAGGCGGACAAGAACGATGTCAGCCACTCGAACCGCTATATCGCGTCTGAGACCACCGAACACGAGGGGCTCTAACATGGTACATCCCCTCCATCACGCTGAAAGCTCGGCCCGAAAGTTCGGCGGCGTTCCAGATGACTATCAGTTCGTGCATGAGTGGTTTGACTCGTCGAAAGAGCACCTGGTCCTCTTTGTCCACCGTGCCTACCGCCATCATACGGCCGGAATCTATGATGCCCAACGGATCTTCGGCCATAGCCTGACCAACAGCGCGGGCAGGGTCGTCCCGGTCCGTTGGATCGGCGAGCAGCATGTGCGCGAAGACTGCCAGGGGCGCATCCCGTCGCTGGCGGACTGGCTTGGACGCATCCAGCCGGAGCCGTGGATGGCCAATGGCCGGATCGACAACGACCCGACGCAGATCGGCAGCGATCCGCGCGCGGCCTGGATCGAGGCGGTGGCCAATCACCAGACCATTCTCGGGTTTGAGGATTGGCTTCTCAAGGTCTCTGTCGAGCACGTTCAGCATCGTCAGAACCGCGCCGCCGCCTGATCCGCCGGTCGCTCGCCAACCATCTGACCACGTCCCAATCGACCCGCCTGCGGCCTCAACTGGCTCGGCGGGTCGATTGCGTTTCAAGAAAGGACATCGACATGCAAGACCCTGTCTATGAGGAGGCCTATCAAGGCCACATCATCAAGATCTACCGTGACCCGGATGCTGAAAGCCCAAGGGAGTGGTCCAACCTCGGCACATTGATCTGCTGGCATCGACGCTATCGGCTGGGTGACAGCCATGAGTTCGAGAGCCCTGAGGCGTTCCTGCGCGATCTTGCCGAGGTTTCGGATCATAGTAATCGCTCGATGGAACAGTTGCGCGACCGTGCGGAGCGCAAGGCAATCATCCAGCCCGTGTTTCTCTACGACCATTCCGGGCTCGCGATGAACACCATCGGGTTCCACTGCCCGTGGGATTCCGGCCAGGTCAGCTATGTCTATGTGACGCTTGAGGCGGTCCGGACGGAGTTCGGTGTAAAACGCGTCACCAAGGCGCTGCGTGAAAGGGCTGACGACATCCTGCGCGCAGAAATTGTCAGCTACGACGCCTATCTTGGCGGCCGGGTCTATGGCTATGTCATTGAGCAGGACGGTGAGGAAATCGACGCCTGCTGGGGGTTTGTCGGCGACTATGAGCTGGACTGGCTGCTCGAGGCGCGGGAGGCGGTGCCAGCACCGTTGCCGAGTCAAACACGCGAGTCCGCTGCCGCTCAAGCGCGGGCTCACCCTTAGGAACCGGCACAGGTGGCATACGCTCCCTTTCTTGCGGGAATCCCAATCCGCCTCGCATTGCTGCAATGCAGAAATATCATGGCCCGGCTATTGTGCGGTCGCAGCATGACCACTATGTTTCGAATGTGATCGGTTCTCTCCTCCTCCCTGAGCCGATCCAAGCTAAACGGCGGCATCCACCTCCTCCCGGATGCCGCCTTTTTCTTTTTCAAAGCTCTTCCTGAAGGTTGTCCGGGTACGTACGGCCGCCGATCGGTCGACGACGAACCGTTTCGGATGCGCCGACCGCAAACCGCCCAATACTTAGGCGAGCTGCTATTCCTTCAAACTGACAAGGGCTTGCGTAGTAGTTCCCACAGCTCCATCCCCAGATTCTGTGGATAACTTTCCGCTGCAAGGGCGGAGATCAGCACTCCCATGAAAGAGCAAAAGACAGGGCGGGAGGGGTGACCCCTCCCGGGTGAGAGAGTGCGCACGGGGCTTGGGGCCAACCCTCAACCCCGGAGATTGCCGATGAAGGCTCACCCCCATTCCGCCCCGCTTGCGCCCGAGCCCGAGGCCCCTGCCCGCTCGGAAGTCTCGTGCTTCGCCCACAACCTGATCCAGGCTGCAAGAACCCTCGTCCCGCAGTTCGAGGCTGGCCGACCCATCGACGCCGCCGGACTTCGCGCGGCGATGGAGGATGCTTCCGGTGCCAGTGACACCAGCGGTGCCTGGGTCTGGAAGGACGCGTACGAAGCGGCAGAAGTCTCGCAGATCCTGATGATTTCGCGCTACGGCGCATTGATGCAGCGTCAGGCCGCCTCACCGCAGGCCTTCCTCACCATGATCGAGCGCCTCGCCGGGCTGGCCCCGTCCCACACGCGGCGCTCCGAAGACAGCGTGCGTCTGCAACAATTCTCGACCCCTCTGCCCCTTGCGGCCATCGTGGCCCAGGCGGCGGGGTTCCGCGCCGAAGATCTGGTGCTCGAGCCCTCTGCCGGCACCGGCATGCTGGCCATCTTCGCCTGGATCGCTGGCGCGCACCTGACGCTGAATGAACTCGCAGAGACCCGCCGTGTCCTTCTGGGGCAGCTGTTCCCGAATGCTGTCCTTTCAAATCAAGATGCCGCGTCGATCGACGACCGGCTGGATAGGTCGATCACGCCCTCGGTCATCGTAATGAACCCGCCGTTTTCTGCGGCCAACCATGTCGAGGGTCAGTTTCGGCAGGCAACCAGTCAGCATGTGCTCTCCGCCCTGGCGCGCCTCGCGCCGGGCGGTCGTCTCGTCGTCATAACGGGCGAGAGCTTCCGCCCTTCCACGAAGTCCTTGCAGTTGACGTTTCAGCGGATCGCACAAAGCGCTGATGTGGTGTTTTCCGCTGCGATCGACGGCAAGGTCTTCGCGCGGCATGGCACCACGATCGACACGCGGCTCACGGTGATCGACAAGCGCGGGGCTCGCGATGAAGCGACCGCGCCGGTCGACATAGAGGCCGCTTATCATCCGATCCGCGCAACAACGGCCGATCTCCTCGCGTCAGTTCTGACTAACTGCCCGGAGCGACGCAGCCCCCCGCCCTGCCCCACCCCGTCGGCCCTGTCTGTCACGTCCCGTCCGACCCGCACCATCCTCCACGCCCTGCGGAATGCCGCCCGAAAGGAAACCCGCGCCCTCGCCGAAGAACGCGCGAAACATCCCTTTGACGACATCGAGACGGCCCCACTCGACTACTTGCCGAAAGCCCGGAGCGAACCCGAGGGCGCGCTGCAGGACACGGTCTACGAGGCCTATGACCTGCAAGCGATCCAGATCGACGGCGCGGCGGAACATCCAACCGCGCTTGTCCAATCCGCGGCCATGGCCTCGGTGCCGCCGCCCGTGCCAAGCTATCGCCCGCTGCTGCCAAAGAGCCTCGTCGCGGACGGCCACCTGTCGGCACCGCAACTCGAAAGCGTAATCTACGCGGGCAATGCGCACGAGACGCATCTCAAAGGCTGGTTCAAGCGCAGCGAGATCGAAGGTCAGCTCATGGCGGCGGCGGAGGGTGACGAAGGTACCTTCCGTCTGCGCAAGGGGTGGTTCCTCGGCGATGGCACCGGCTGCGGCAAGGGGCGGCAGGTCGCGGGTATCATTCTCGACAATTGGCTGCAGGGACGCCGCCGCGCCGTCTGGGTCTCAAAAAGTGACAAGCTCATCGAGGATGCGCGCCGCGACTGGACGGCGCTCGGGGGGCGCGAAAGCGATATCGTACTGCTCTCGAAATTCCGCCAGGGAAGCGACATCCGCCTGCCCGAAGGCATCCTCTTCGTCACCTACGCGACGCTGCGGTCGGCCGAGCGCGAGGGGAAAGCCTCCCGCCTCGACCAGGTTACGTCCTGGCTCGGGGAAGGGTTCGACGGGGTTATCGCTTTCGATGAAAGCCACGCCATGGCGAATGCCGCCGGCGAAAAGTCCGACCGCGGCGACAAGAAGGCTTCGCAACAAGGCCTCGCTGGCCTCGCATTGCAAAACGCCGTACCCGACGCCCGCGTACTCTATGTCTCGGCCACCGGCGCGACGGTTGTCGGCAATCTCGCCTATGCCTCCCGACTTGGTCTCTGGGGCACCGGAGATTTCCCCTTCGTGACGCGGGCAGAATTTGTCGCCGCAATGGAGGCTGGGGGCATTGCGGCCATGGAGATGATCTCGCGCGACCTGAAGGCGCTCGGGCTCTATCTCGCGCGGTCCCTCTCCTATGCCGGGGTCGAATACGAGATGCTGGTGCATGAGCTGACGCCCGCCCAGGTCGCCATCTATGACAGCTACGCCGACGCCTATCAGATCATCCACACCAACTTGGAGGCGGCCCTTCAGGCCTCGGGTATTTCCTCCGAGGTCGGCACTTTGAACCCCCAGGCGAAATCCGCCGCGCGCTCGGCGTTTGAGAGCAACAAGCAGCGCTTCTTCAATCATCTCATCACCGCCATGAAATGCCCCTCGTTGATCCGCGCCATCGAGGCGGATCTGGCGGCGGGTCATGCGGCCGTGATCCAGGTGGTCTCGACTAGCGAGGCGGTGATGGAACGACGACTCGAAGAGATCCTGCCCTCGGAATGGGACGACCTGCAGGTCGATTTTACACCGCGTGAGAACATCATGGACTATCTGATGCACAGCTTCCCGACGCAGCTTTTCGAGCCCTACACCGACGAGAATGGCGATCTGCGGTCGCGCCCTGCCCTCGATGGTGATGGCAATCCGATTATCTGCCGTGAGGCGGAGCGGCGGCGGGATGATCTTGTCGAGCATCTTGGGGCCCTCGCCCCGGTGCAGGGCGCGCTCGACCAGATCCTCTGGCAATTCGGCGGGGATGCCGTGGCTGAGGTCACAGGGCGCAAGCGGCGCATCGTGAGAACGCGAGAGGGGCGGCTCAAGGTCGAGAACCGACCCGCTTCCTCCAACCTTGGTGAGACGCAGGCCTTCATGGATGACGCCAAGCGGATCTTGATCTTCTCTGATGCCGGCGGCACCGGTCGCAGCTATCACGCCGATCTTGGAGCCAGGAACCAGCGCCTCCGGGTGCATTACCTGCTGGAGCCCGGCTGGAAGGCCGACAACGCGATCCAAGGCCTCGGGCGCACCAATCGCACCAATCAGGCGACGCCGCCGCTCTTTCGGCCTGTGGCGACCAATGTCAAAGGTGAGAAGCGGTTTCTCTCCACCATCGCGCGCCGCCTCGACACGCTCGGCGCCATCACCAAGGGCCAACGCGAGACCGGCGGCCAGAACATGTTCCGCGCCGAGGACAACCTCGAAAGCCCTTACGCACGCGCTGCGCTGCGCCAGTTCTTCTATAAGCTGCGTGCGGGCAAGATCGAAGCCTGCTCTTACGCGAAGTTCCAGGAGATGACAGGGCTGACGCTCGATGAGGCGGATGGCACCATGAAAGAAAACCTGCCGCCGATCCAGCAGTTCCTGAACCGCTGTCTGGCGCTCCGCATCGACATGCAGGATGCGATCTTCGAGGCCTTCGGCGGGTTTCTTACGGCCATCATCGAGGACGCGCGTCAGGCGGGCACGCTGGACGTCGGCCTCGAGACCCTGCGCGCCCAGAAGTTCGAGATCGTCGACCGCAAGGTCATCTATCAACATGAGGCGACGGGGGCGACGGCCACTGCGCTCACCGTCGAGCGGACCGATCGCAACGATCCGCTGACCCTGCCACGGGTCAAACAGATCTGCGCCGACACGAAGGGCGCGATGCTGTGCTGGAACACCTCCTCCAAACGCGCGGCCCTGATGGTGAAGGCGCCGGCCTTCATGGATGAGGACGGTGTGCCGATCCTGCGGGTGAAACTCCTGCGGCCCATGGCGACAGAGATCCTCGCGCTTTCCGAGTTCTCGAAATCGCATTGGGAAGAGATCGATGATGCGATGTTCGAACAACTCTGGCAGGCTGAAGTCGAGGCGGTGCCGGAGTTCACCACCTCGAAGATCACGCTGATCTGCGGGTTGCTCCTGCCGATCTGGGACCGGCTGCCCGCTGATAACATGCGCATCTATCGTCTGCAGACCGAGGAAGGCGAGCGCGCCATCGGTCGCTTGGTCAGCCAGGAGCAGCTTCTCAATGTCTATGCGCGGCTCGGGCTAGATTGTCAGATCGAGATGACGCCGCAGGAGGTCCTCGCAGCGGTCATGGACGCGAGGACGAGCCTGAACCTGCTCGGCGGTTACCAGTTGCGCCGGTCGCTGGTCATGGGACAGCCGAGACTCGAGTTGACCGGCGCGTCGGGCGCGGCGCTGCCCGGTTTGAAAGCGATGGGCTGTTTCACCGAGGTCATCCAATGGAAGACGCGGGTATTCATCCCGGTGGACTGCACCGAGGTTCTGGCGCAGGTGCTCGCCGAACATCCGGTTGGCGCCAGCGCAGCGGATGTCGCCGCATGAGCGCGCGGCGCAGCATCGCAGACCTCTCGGCCGATCTTGCGGACCGTGCCGAGAGTTTCTGCCGCCTGTATTTCCCCGAAGGACGCAAGCAAGGCAACTATTGGCAGGTCGGCAACACTTCGGGTGCGAAGGGTCAGAGCCTAGCCATCCGACTTCAGGCGGAAGGCAGGCGCAAGGCCGGGTCCTGGCAAGATTTCGCGACGGGTGAATACGGCGACCTGATCGATCTCCTGCAGGAACGGCTTGGGTCGGTCACGCTCAAGGAAACGTTGAGGGAGGCCCGGTCCTTTCTTGGCGTTGCCCTCTGCCCTGCCGTACCTCGTAAATCCCGAAACGCAGAGCGTCCCGATGCAGCCTCCAGCAAACGCATTGCGCGGGCACGCAAACTCTTCGCCGCAGGCAAGCCGGTTCTTGGCACCTTGGCTGCCACCTATTTGCAAGGGCGCGGGATCACACGGCTTGGACCTGCCCTCCGCTATCACCCGCGGGTCTTCCTGCGGCAAGGTGAGGACGATCCCGATCCGCCGCAAAGGGCCCCTGCCCTGCTCGCAAAGATCACCGACAATCGGGGCCAGATCACCGGCTGCGCGCGGCTCTATCTCGATCCGTCCACTGGCGGTTTGGCTGCGATCGAGAGCCCCAAACGGATCCTCGGGCAGCTGCACGGCCATGCCATCCGCTTCTGGTCCGGGACCTCTCGTGGCGATCTCATCGTCGGCGAAGGGCTCGAGAACACCCTCTCGGTCGGCACGGCTCTCCCGGAGTTCGACCTCGCCTCCTGTCTCACCACCACCCATCTCGGCCTCTTCATTCCGCCATCGGGGATCAAGCGCATCTGGATCGCGCGGGACAATGACGAAGCTGGCCATAACGCATCAATGAGATTGCGTAACCAACTGGCATCACGAGGAATTGCCTGTATTGAGCTCGTGCCAAACATGGGCGATTTCAACGACGATCTGCGGGCTTTCGGCAAGGATGCGCTGCGCCGGTCCCTGTTAGGGGCCATGAAAGCACAAGGTTTGGAGATCGAGGACGGGTGACCGCCAGCCTCCCCGGGGATGCCCGACGGGGCAAAGGTTCCGCCGGTTCGATCTGATCCCGTTTGGACAAGGGGAGCGATGGACCGGCGGGTCGGAGCAGAGTGCTCCTCGCCCGGGCAGCAATGCGCCCCGAGCCAGAAAATTCCCCTGAGCCTGCGGCTCATTCCTCGCGGAGACAATTTTCCGGCCCGCGGCGCATTCTCCGCTGCGCTCCGATCCTAGCGGATGCGGCCCGGTCGCCGCCGGTCCTGGTATCGCCCCATCCAAATCGGGTCAGATCAATCAGAGGAACCAGACAATGCCCCATCAGACAGACATCCCCGAGGAGACCGGCGTGACCGCCGCCATCCTCGACCACCTCGCACTTCATGGTGCAACGCCGGGACCAGGCGAGACCGATCACCGCCCCCTGCCCCAGCCCAACGAGGTCGAGCTCGCTATGGCGACGCTCTTTGACACCACCATCGGCCTTCTCACCGGCAGCCAGTTGGAAGACAATCTCGAAGAGATGCTCTGGTCCCTGACCTCGATCTTCCATCGCCGGCTCACCCATATCCAGAAGCTTCTCGATGACAACGAATTCGAGGTCCGGGAAAGTCTGGCCGTCCAGGACGGCTCCGAAGTTGCCTCGGTTGAGCTGGAACGCCTCCAGACGATCGGTTTCAAGCTCTGGGACCATCGCGACGCCTTCGAGCGGATGCGCGATCTGGCCGTGGACCACTTCTCGGCCGCCACCGGTTCACCCTGGCTGCCCCGCACCGGATCCAAGGTCTCGCATCGCGGTCTCACCTCCGCCGTGGTGGACAGCCGGGCTTATCTCTCGGCCAAGCGCCGCAAGGAGACCGAAGTGCATTGCCCCGAAGGCACGCGGATCGCCTTCTCGGGCGGGGACTATCAGGCCTACGATCTGATCTGGTCTGTCCTCGATGCCACCCACGCCAAATACCCCGACATGGTGCTCTTGCACGGTGGCACGCCCAAGGGCGCAGAAATGATCGCGGCCCGCTGGGCAGATGCCCGAGGCGTCACCCAGGTAGTCTTCAAACCCGACTGGAAGAGCCACGGCAAGGCCGCCCCCTTCAAGCGCAACGACAAGATGCTCGAGACCATGCCGCAGGGTCTGATTGCCACCCCCGGTTCGGGCATCACCGAGAACATCGTCGACAAAGCCCGCAAGCTCGGGATCCGCATCAAGAGGATCGGGGCTTAGGCCCCGGTTCACGCCCCGCGCAAAAGGTCCTGCACGACAGAAGGCTTCTTTGCGATCAATGCGAGTAGAACCTGTGCCGGGCCTGTCGGTTGCCGACGTCCATGTTCCCAGTTCAGCAGCGTGCCTTTCGCGACGCCAATGCTCTTGGCGAACTCTGCCTGGGACAGGCCAGTCCGTTGCCGAACTTGGGCGACATCGACCTCAGCAACGGAAAACTCATGCACCTTCGCGCCGGCCAAATCGCCATCTGCGAAGGCCAGCGCCTCTCCCAGTCCCTTGGACACGGATTCAAATGCACTCATGTTGTGTCTCCATATTTCGCGACAAGCGCCTTGCTCATCTCTACTGCCGCGGCCTGTTCGGTCTTTGACAGGTTGGCTTTCTCATTCTTCGCGAAGACCGTGATCAGGAAAATCGGCATATGGGTCCCGCCAAAGACATACACCGTCCTGAAGCCGCCGCTCTTTCCGCCTCCCTCTCTCGGGATGCGGACCTTCCGAAGTCCGCCGCCAAGAGAGACGCCAGCTTCCGGATTGGCGGCGATGAAGTCGATCGCGGCCTCTCGCTCCTGGTCCGACATGATTGCCTTGGCGCGCCTCTGGAATTCGGGCAATTCGACCACTGTCTGCAATCGCGTCATCGTCAGTTCCATATAGGTTTTCGCGGCGTATGTGTCAATGACGTATAGTATGCGGACTGGAAGGGCAAGTTGGCAACTGATGCTAGAGCTAGGCAGCAGTATGCTCTGTCCGTTGGTAGCGGCGGCCCTTGACGAAATATCTTGTCGCATTTTCTGACCGAACCAATCAGCCGGGCTGTCATTTAGGGCTATTAGATGGTTGCGGTGTCTCGTGACGACCCGGCCTTTCGTTCCACGCTCTGTTCGCCTGGAGCACTCCTCCGCATCGTGGGCGCTTCAGCAAAGACAATCGGTGCGGTAGTGATCCTGGGGGATGCGGTTTTGACATCTGCACTGTGTCTTATCTCCGGTGAGTTCGAAGGGAGCCAGGGCCCTCGCGGCATCTCCATCGTCTGTTCACCCAGTTTCCTTTGCGGCAACTGCACTTCTCCCGATGTCTGAGTTGCATGACATGCTGGTCGCAGCTTTCGTCCCGTCCACAAAGGTTGTCACCGTTCTTTTTCCCCTGCCCCTGCGGGTCATTCCTCGCGCACCAAAAAGACCGGCGCCTGCCCCTCTCCGCTTCGCTTCGCCTTCGGTGTGGCCGGGCCTTAGCCAGCTGCAAGGTGACCATCATTGCAACGCAAACAAGGAGAAGAGCAATAACCACGAACTGCATCAAATTCACCAGTGCCGACATCGAAACCGCCAAGGGCGTCGGCTCCATCTCGACCCTGACTTTTGATCTCGACATCACGGTCGAACCTGTCGCAAGCACGAACCCGATGGCCCCCACGCACCGTGTGCTCGGCCGCTCCCCGCGCGGCAAGCTGGTCGAGTGCGGCGGCATCTGGAAGAAGCAGAACAAAGAGACCGGCGCCGACTATTTCACGCTGACCATCCGCGACCACGGCTTCAACGCTAACCTCGGCAAGGCCGCGAACCAGGACGATCTGTCCCTGCAGGCGGTCATTCCCTGGGGGCCGAAAGACGCCGCGTGACGTAAAGAATCGGCTGGGGCAACCCAGCCGATTTCTTCTGTTTCCCTTCGCGCTGACACGCATTCCCCGCATTTTGCAGCCAGTGGTTGGTGCGCTTGGTGGAAGCAACTGATCACTGAATTGGCGCAAGGTGATGATGACGCAATCCGTTTTGGAGGAGACGGATTCGTGGTCCCCCTAGCGTTCTGAAGCTTCGAGCACTTTGCATTTTGACAGCCGTGCAGTGCGGAAAAATAAAATAATAACAGATAGTTGAGGTGTAACGGGCGCGAAGTTAAAGTTGACTGCACATCCGAGCTAATGACAGTTCCCCCTAGATATTGGGTGGCTACATTCCTCAATCGCTACACTTTGTCGAGACATCTAGCCACTCTGGTGGATTGGGTAAGATCTAGCCGCCGGGCGAAAATCGTTGTTAAGACTCGTTTTTCCGTGTAGATGACACTTTAATGAGCGAAATCGCTGAAAAAGCGATATTTAGAGGACAGGCGGATGCGAGAACGGTCTTTTGCGGCTGATACGAAGGATCAACCCTTCGACGAGATCATCCTACAGCAAGGAGAGCTGATTTCCGACCGCCTCAATATGTTGCGGCAGGAACAGTATCCTCCGGACGCCCAAAAAGGTCTACGTCAGTTTTCATTGGCCGAGGTTGCCTACTATCTCGGCGTGACCCAGTCGACCATTAAGAAGCTTCATCTCGAAGGCAAAGGTCCTGAACCTGAAACATCGTCTTCCGGCAGGCGTAGCTACTCTGCTGAGCAAATGTTGGAACTGAGAGCCTATCTCGACAAGCATGGTCGCCCCGGCAAGCGCCGTTATGTCCCCTATCGCCAACCTGACGAAGAACTGCACGTTGTGTCTGTCGTGAACTTCAAAGGGGGTTCTGGAAAGACCACTACCGCCGCCCACCTCGCGCAGCACTTGGCGTTGAAAGGGCATCGAGTTCTTGCGATCGACTTGGACCCTCAAGCTTCGCTCACAGCTTTGCACGGCATTCAGCCTGAACTCGACGACGTGCCTTCGCTCTACGAGACACTTCGGTATGATGACGAGCGCAAGCCGATCTCAGAGGTGATCCGGCCAACGAACTTCCCCAACCTAGATATCGTTCCGGCAAGTCTCGAGCTTCAAGAGTACGAATACGATACCCCGGTTGCTTTGACGAGCAGCGATCCCCATGAGGGCCGTACCTTTTTCACTCGTATATCGAAGGCGCTTAGCGAGGTTGATGACCGCTATGACGTGGTCGTAATCGATTGCCCTCCTCAGCTGGGCTACCTCACGCTCACTGCTCTGACGGCTTCATCTTCGGTAATTGTGACAGTCCATCCTCAGATGCTGGACGTCATGTCGATGAGCCAGTTTCTCCTGATGCTGGGCGGGATCATGAAGACGATCCGTGACGCTGGAGCGAACATGCGCCTGAAGTGGTTCCGTTACCTCGTAACGCGGTTTGAACCAACGGACGGTCCCCAAAAGCAGATGGTTGGGTTCCTCCAGGCGATGTTCCCAAATCAGATGCTGTCGGCTCCTGTGCTGAAATCTACGGCGATCTCCGACGCTGGGATCACCAAGCAGACGCTTTACGAAGTTGAACGGTCTCAGTTCGTGCGGACTACTTACGACCGCGCAGTTACGTCTTTGAATGATGTGAACGACGAAATCGCTGAACTGATCCACAAGGCTTGGGGGCGAGAATGAATGTGGTTTTGACAGCCGTGCAGAACGCCAGTTTTGACAGCCGTGCAACTGTCGAAATGTGCGCTGCGCGTCGGTTGGAAACGGACGAAAGGGAGATGGCTTGATGGCTCGCAAAGACCTCCTGAAGAGCGTTATGGCCGGCTCGCCGGAGCAGCCCAAGGATTCCGGTCGCTCTGGATACGCAATGCGCGGTGCTTCGAAATCGATGAAGGTTTCGATTGATAGCCTCGCGGAGAACTCGAAGCGTCTCCTTGAAGGCGAAACCATTGTCGAGATCGATCCGCAATTGATCGATGTGTCATTCGTTTCGGATCGGCTTAGTGATGACGATGTTGCTTTTGACGAACTGAAAGCATCGATCGCAGCGGGTCGCCAGGACACACCGGTATTGCTTCGACCGCATCCGGAAGCGGATGGCCGCTATATGATCGTCTTCGGGCATCGCCGTGTGCGAGTTGCATCGGCGCTCGGCCGTAGGGTTCGCGCAGTTGTAAAACCAATGGACGATGTGGCCCACATTCTTGCTCAAGGGCAGGAAAACACTGCGCGCGCAGATCTCTCTTTTATTGAGAAGGCCCTATTTGCGAAGAGCCTCTTGGATATGGGGCAAGCGAAGGACGTGATCCAGTCCGCCCTTACCATCGATGGGACGTTGCTTTCACGGATGCTGTCAGTGGCGCAGAACGTTCCGCGGCACGTCATCGAACAGATTGGTCCGGCCAAGCAGATTGGGCGTGATCGCTGGGAAGATTTCAAGAAGTTGGCTTCGGAGCCATCGAATGACAAGATCCTCAAGGAAGCTTTGGAGTTCGACGGGTTTCAGAACCTCGACAGTGATGCTCGCTTTGAGTTCCTACACAGCAAGCTGGCAGAAGCGGGCAGGGCGCCGAAGCGCCGAAAAACGCGTGCCACACCCAAGAAACGAACCTGGACCGCCGGCAAAGGCCGCATCAAGGGCGTCATCGGTCGTTCCGGAAAGGCATTTAGCATTTCGCTTACGGCACAAGATTCAACCGAGTTCGGGGACTTTCTCTCGGGTCGGCTTGATCAGCTGTACAGCGAATTCCTCGCGACGAAAGAGGAGCAGTCAGAACAATGATCTAGGCAAAAGAAAAGCCCCCAAGCAGCGTGGCCTGAGAGCTAATCTGAAAAGTTTGGTCGCTTAGAAGATATCTCTCCCGCGAATCACTGTCAACAAGAACGCCACTTCGGCGAACGGCTTTCTTTTGCCTCCACATAAATGGAGGTGAGAAACAGGCATGAAACATACAGGTTGGCGCAAGCCGACACCGGGTCTTGGCATTGCAGAGCAGCTTGCCCAAGCCGGTGAACAGATAGCTGTACCCAAAACGCGGGCCTTCGTGGCTGTGAAGCGGGTAGGAGCCTACATTGGCCTCAAGGCCGGAGACATGATGCTCCTCGATACGCTGGGGGCGTTTACCCAGGCCCAGGACTGGGAGGAGGGGCAGCGCCCGATCGTCTGGGCGTCAAACGCCTATCTGATGGAGCAGACCGGGTTCTCGCTCTCCGCTCTCAAGCGCCATGCACGGCGTCTGGCCGAAATCGGAGTGATTTCCTTCCAAGACAGCCCCAACGGCAAGCGTTGGGGCCGCAGGGACGCCGAGGGGCGCATCGTCGAGGCCTACGGTTTCGATCTGTCGCCCCTGTCGGCGCGCGTCGAAGAGTTCGAGGAACTGCATGCCGAATTGCAGGCCGAACGTGAGCTCTGTCAGCGCCTGAAGCGCCAGATCACGGTTGCACGCCGTATGATCCGCGCTCGGATCGAAGCGGCCGTCAGCAGCGCGCTGCGCGGGCCTTGGACGCAGTTCACAGGCCTTTTCGAGGAGCTTCTGGACCGGCTTCCGCGTTGCCATGAAGCGTCTGAGCAGCTTGCACGGCTGCTGCACTGGTTCAAGGAGCTGCAGGACCGCGTCGAAGCAGCCTATCTCAAGGCAACTGAGGTCGTGCAGCCTGTGGAAAACACGCCTGGAACCAGGGAACAAGTTTCTGAGAAGACTCAAGAAATGAACCCCAGGGAGGTCATTTCTGACCCTCATATACTAATTACAAACCAACTTAATCCTGTAACTCGTAATTCCTCAAAGAATGAGGAAGTCGCGGCCGTGGTGCCCAATGCTCAGCCCGAAGATCAGGTTGATAGGGATCTGGAAGAATGGGTCGCCGAGGTGCGCAAGAAGCGCGCCGCGCTGGATCTGCCCACCGTCATGCAGGCCTGTCCGGAATTCGCGTCCTGGGCGCGCAATATGGGCGGTTTCCTGAAGGATTGGGGTGATCTGCACCGGGTTGCCGGGCAGCTCAGGCCGATGATCGGGGTGTCCGAGCATGCGTGGAACGTGGCGCAAGACCGGCTGGGCAAACAGGTGGCGACAGCGGCGCTGGCGCTTGTCTTCGAGAAGCATTGCGCGGGCGAAGTTTCCTCGCCGGGCGGATATCTGCGCGGCATGGTCGAGAAGGCTGGGGCAGGGGAGCTGCATCTCGAGCGCAGCTTCTATGGCAGGCTCAGTGGGCAGGCGGCGTGATGGGGCAGGGGATCAGAGTCCGGCGGCCTTGGTCAGGTTCACGCGGAACCGGTCGCGCCGGCGCTGGTAGCGGCGGGTCATCTCGGCCGAGGCATGACCAAGCTGTTTTTGAACGTAGCGCTCATCGACTTCGGCGGAGCTGGCGAGACCGGCGCGCAGCGAATGGCCGGAGAACAGCGCCAGGCGTTCCTTTTCGGGCAATTCGGAGCGGATACCGGCATCCAGAACTGTGCGCTTTATCAGCCGCGCGACATGCTTGTCGTTCAGTCGCGTTTCGGTGGCGCGGTTGCCATCGCGCGAGGTCCCGACAAAGACAGGGCCGAAGTCGATCTTCGCAAAGTGCAGCCATTGCTCCAGCGCGTGCACGGGGCAGGTCTGATCCGTGGAGCCGCGGCCGATCTCGACTTCGCGCCAACCGGTTTTGGCATTGAGGGTCAGTAGGGCGCCTTTGTCGAAGATATCGATCCAGCCACAGGAATCGGGTGTATCGTCTTTGTGCACGTCGAGGCTGACGATCTCCGAGCGGCGCAAGCCTCCGGTGTATCCCACCAGCAGGATCGCCCGATCCCGCAGCCCGCGCAGATCATATGCCAGGGTGGCGACCATCGCGAGGATGTCCTCGGCCAGGATGGCTTCCTTCTGAACCGGTGGTCGCTCGTGCTTTCGCTTGATCCCGGCCAACACCGTGGCGATATGCCGGTTCTTGCGATCGAGGGAAAAGCCTCGTTGCGCGTAGTTCCAGGCGAGACCCGAGAGACGCCGGTCGATCGTCGAGACCGATAGGGCAGGGGAGGGGCCTGAACCGGAGGCCAGATCGGCAAGGTAGAGCCCGATCATCTCCGGCGACGGGGGCAGCGGTTCCGCGCCCTTCAACCGGCACCAGCGCGCGAAGTGCGCCCAATCCTTCGCATAGGCCTTCAGCGTGTTGTCCGACGCTGCCGCGCGCGCATAGTCGCGGGCGGTGTCGACCAGGCGATCGAGGGTGCCGGAGCCGGCCACAAAGGTCGGAAGGCTCAAGGCCTCGCCGTCAGGACGATCTCTCTCGTTGTCCTCGTTGGACGAAGGCCCGATTAGCACGTCTGAGCTCGATTTCTCGGTGTTTTCTGACATGTCGCCGAGCATATTCTTCTATGTCCGATAAGGCAAACTTATTGGACATAGCGGAGCGCCGCAGAGTGGGGCGGTTTATATGTTATTTTCTGGCAGAAAGCGCCGCGCAAGTGTAGTCTTTGGGCATGACATTTGCCCACCCGGATCACACCAGCGACCTCGACACCTTACCCCGGATGCCCGTCTGGGTCACCTCTGCACGCGCTGAAACCCTTGAAGATGTTGCGTTTTTGTCGGGCGCCGCGCTGAACCACCTGCATCTTGTGTTGGGACGCGAGGAAGTGCCCCACGCCTTGTTGCTGGACCGGCTCGCGCTGCGCGCGGCCGAGGCTTGTATCGCGTTCTCTGGGCGGCCGGAGCGGGCAGGGGAGTTGCGCGATGCGGTGCACCTTCTGCGAGCTGGAGACCTGCCCGGACCGGCGGGCGAAACTAGCCTCGCCTGGCGGCGCGCTGTGGAACGGCCGGTATCGATCAAGGCTCTGGGTCGAGCCTTGCCCAGCTTCGACCTCCGCCAAATTGCCGCGTGGCTTGATGTGGGGAAAGGGGCGCCGGTAACCCGGGCCGCGATGGTGTTGGAGGCGGTACTGCACGAGGTGCCGCGCGCAGATGTAGTAGGACTGATCCTCGCGGATGCGGCCCTCGCTCAAGCCCTCGGCTGGGATCATCTCGTGCCGCTGCTGGCCCCAGCCCTGAAACGCGCCGACCTGCGCAAGCATGGCGAAGACCTGCGTCTCGCCTGTCATCGGGCGCTCGTCTCATCGGCAGTCGAGGCCGTGCGCCTTGCCGCTGACCTCGCGCGCCGAACGACGCATCTGAAATCCGTCGCGCCGAAACTCCGGGCCAAGGGGGCAGGGCAGGCGGTCGAGTTGTTCCTGACCAGCGATGCGGTTGCCCCTTCGGCGCTGCCCTTGCCGGATCGCGCCGCGCGGCGGCTCTGCGATCGGTTGGTCGACCTCGGCGCTGTGCGCGAGCTGACCGGGCGCGACACCTTCCGGCTCTACGGGGTGTGAGCATGGCGAAGGATCGCTCGGAACCTGACCTGGACCTCGAATTGGCCGACCTGCCGCCCGAGCTGCGCTGGCGGGAATGGATGCGCCGGATCGAGGCGGTGCTCTTTGCCTCTGCCTCGCCGGTGCCGCGCGAAGACCTTGCCCGCGTGGTGGGGCAGGCGGCTTCGGTCGAATTGCTGGTCGAGGACCTTGCCGCCGATCTGGAAGGGCGGGCCTTCGAGATCGCTCGGGCCACTGGCGGCTGGATGTTCCGGACGCGGGCCGCCTACGCGCCCGCGATCCGCGCAGCGGCAGATGTCGGGAACCAGTTTCTGGATCTGAGCGAGTTCGACGTCGCGGTCCTGGCCGCCATCGCCTACCATCAACCGATCACGCGCGACGGGCTCAAGGACATCTTCGGCAAGGAGATCAGCCGCGACCTGATAGGGCGGCTGCATTCGCGCAACCTGATCGGGACCGGGCCAAAGTCGCCCAGGCGAGGGGCCCCCTATACCTTCGTCACCACCGAGCAGTTCCTGGTCGCTTTTGGGTTGGAGAGTCTGCGCGATCTTCCCGATCGGGAGCAGTTGGAGGATGCGGGGGTTGTGGAGTAGCTGCTTCAAGTCGGCGTCGGCTGACGAACTGGAATCCTCGGCATAGAATTCATCCCGACTTTGCTCTCGCGGATGCTACCTCGGGGCATCATCGTCGGCAGCAACGAATTCCATCGTGAGGACAACGTCAGTCGTGTTGAAATCTGGTCGGGAAAGCTTGATAGACCTGTTGACCTGCGATCATTCAATCCATCATGGCCTACATGTAGTATCCGAGGCCTTACGAAACGCTGATTGAAGTGCTATCTCTTTCATATGGAAGGTACGGGTTATTGGCGTGAACAAGAAGATTACTGCCAGTCAGCGCATTGGCGAAATCGGGGAGAAGGCGGCTAATCTTCAATTCTTGCGAATTGGGTTCCAATTCGATGGGCGTTCACGGCTGGAAGCAGGGATAGACGGCATCGCTGAGGTGATGGACAATGATCAACCGACGGCGAAGATGATTGCTGTGCAGGTTAAGGCTACCGAGAGCGGCAGCTATGCTGGAGAGACGGATGCCGGGTTCACCTATCGTGTCCGCGCTTCGGACTTTGAGTACTGGCGCGGCTCCAACCTACCCGTAATTCTCGTTCTCTACAGGCAATCGGATGACACGTTCTTCTGGAAGTCACTCGAAAACCTCGTTGGCGAGGCCGAACGCACATTGCAGATCGACAAAGAGCGCGACGTCTTGGACGGACGTGCGAAGGATCGCCTTGCTGCCCTGACCGTCGCCAAGCAAGGACACGGCTACTACGTCCCGCCACTTGGGGGAGGGGAGGAAGCGATCATCAACATGGTGCCATTGCAGCTTCCTGAGGAAATCTTCGTCGCACAGACTCAGCTCTCCACCCAGAAGGCGCTCGCCCGGATGAATAAGGTCCGGGAGGGCCAGCGGTACGATTGGATGATCGATGAAACCTCGCTTTGGACATTCTGCGACCCATTAACCACACCCGTTCGCGACTTGGTCGAACGGGATCAGGTCGAACGGATCGAAACCGATTTTCTGGCGCAACACGACGCCGTAGATCAGCAGCACAAATTTGCGGGCCTGTTGCGACATACTCTGGCGCATGACTTTCGGGACTTGCTTGGGTGGGACCGAAAGAAAAAGCAGTTCTACTTCTTGCCATCACCTGGAGGCGTCGCGCGCAAGTTCCGCTATCTTGGAGCGAAGCAGAAGACGCAGGCCGACGTTGTCAGCGTCTATCAGAAGTCAAAGGGGGAGGGGCCCGTCGACTATATACGGCACCATTCATTCCACCCTCGGTTCGAGCGCTTGGCGGATAAATGGTACCTGATCGTCAACCCATCCTACTACTTCACTTCAGATGGAGAACGCGCGCTCAACTATCCAGATGCCTTGTTGTCCGGGAAGAAACGCCTCGACACGAACAGCACAGTTCGAGGCCAGGTGATCATGTGGCATCGATTGCTATCGGGTATGGATTTTGAAGATGCCGGCGAACTGCTGACGCCCGACACCAAGACGGATCGCATCATCAAGTTTGGTCTTCCGCCTTCCGTTGAACTGCCAAAGAGTGTGCCCGAGGACGTGTGGGGCGCGAAGGCGCAGAAGTCGAGGAAGCCGTCCGGCTCGAATGAACAAGGCAGCTTAGACCTATGAGCGACTTCAAGACAAAAATCTTCTCTGAGCCTGAACTGGAATTTGGTGACCAACACCATCATCCTGATCCGCGATTAGGGTTGCTACAGGCGGGCCCACTGCAAACAAACCTGGGGGACACCATCAAAGTCGGCGTTGTTGGCAGCGCTCTTACCGTCGAAAAATTAGGCGAATTTCTGGATGCGATCGAAGATGGGTTCGAGGGGAAGACCGAAAAGCACCCGAACCTGCACCCGGACTTTCCCGGGTTGAGAAATCAGAACCCCTATCGGTGCCGGTTCGAAATGGTGGCTGCCGACGTCGGTCTGCTGACGAAAGGTCAGATCGAGAAGATTGCCAAGGAACCGAGCGATGCGCGTGCTGTGGAGATGGCGGTCGATGCAGTTATGGAGCAATTGGAAAAGCTGGAGGCGCATCATGAACGGCCGGACGTGGTCATGGTTTCGCTCCATGTCAAGCTGATCGAACGAGTCTGGAGGAACGAGCAGGCGCGCGATGACGAGGTCGTAGAGTACGAAGCAGCCGAGGCGAAAGCTGGTAAGGAAACCTCTCCGAACTTCCGCGGCTTGCTCAAGGCCAGAGCGATGAATCTCAGATTCTCAATTCAGATTGTCTGGGAGGATGTCATCAACCCCGATGCCAAGATTCCTCGCAAGATCAAGGAGAACTCTGACCGACAAACCCAAGATCGAGCAGATCTCGCATGGAACCTTATGACAACGCTCTACTACAAGGGCAGCGGCAAGGTGCCCTGGCGCAGATTGCCGGAAGAAGGCGAGTTCACCGCCTGTTACATTGGCATCAGCTTCTTCAAGGATGCCGAAACCGACGAGATATGGACCAGTGCTGCGCAAATGTTCGACGAGCGGGGCAGAGGGTTCATTCTTAGAGGCGGTCCTGCGCAGTCAGAGTCGCGGGGTCGCCACCCGTTCCTCACTATCGATGAGGCTCACAAGCTCACCGAGAGCGCCTTGGCTGCCTACAAGTCGGTCCATAGAACGATGCCGGCACGCGTGATCGTCATGAAGACGTCGCGCTTTCGCGAGGACGAGGCCGAGGGTGTTGGCAAGGCGCTCGACGAGGCAGGTGTGGAACTGCGCGATCTCGTTTGGATTCATGAGAGCTATTCAGTCAAGGTGCTGCGCGACGGTGACTTCCCTGTCCTCCGCGGCACCTTCGTTGAACTGGACGGCAATGGGCTGCTCTATACCAACGGCAGCATTCCCTACTATGGGACCTATCCTGGCCTCTATGTCCCGAACCCCCTGTTGCTCTGTCCGCACCCGCAAAGCGAGAGCACGATCGAACAGATTGCGAAGGAAGTTTTCAGCCTCACGAAGGTGAACTGGAACTCGACCCAGATGAACCAACGCTTGCCGATTCCGATCCGAGCAGCCCGTAAGGTTGGTGACGTGTTGAAATACGTTCCCTTGGGGCAAAGGGTCAGCAGTGACTATCGGAAGTACATTTAGAAGCTGCACACGGAGCACGCCGTCGGCTCCATGGCTGCTGTTAAGAGCATCTGATTGTCGATCCTCGAAGCTCCCGAGTTTCCAGCGGATCTTTTTCGGCAAGTGACTTCTCTGGCGTTTGATGCATAAAAGCATATCATGCGCATCTCTTGATGTAGAAATCTACATCAATCTTGAAGTCTGCTTCAGTGAGTGATATGTTTTTGCACATCATGGGTGGAAAACGAAGCAGCAAGATAGATCATGGGTTACGCAACAGAGCACATAGCAGAGTCGCTCAAAGTCGCGCGGGAACGCAAGGGGCTCTCTCAGCGCGCGCTCAGTGCGAAGGCTGGGGTTCCACAGAGCCACATCTCCAAGATCGAGAACGGGGCGGTCGATCTGCGTCTGTCCAGCCTGGTCGAGCTTGCACGTGTACTTGATCTGGAATTGACTCTAGTCCCGCGCAAGAAGCTGCCTGCCGTTCGGGCGATCATTCGCGGTGATGATGATGGTCACCTTGACGTTCAGAGCGCGCGTAAGGCGACGAACCTATTGCAGCGCCTTGATGACCAGATAGCAGCGCTTCCCAGTGAAACGCTCTCTGAGATTGTCGTTCAGGAATTGCAGCGCCGGGCGCGCGAATTGATGCACTTCAAGCTTTCAGCCGATGACCTTGTTCAGTTGCAAGAAGCGTCTGCTGCCATGCAGGAGTTTCTGAGCGATCCGCGCAACTTGGAAGCGGTCGAGCAGGCGCAGAGCCAGTTGCGCATGTTGCGCAACGCACTCGCCCATGGCGCGGGTATATCTGCACCATCCTTGCCGCGTCCGGCCTATCGTCTGGACGGTGACGATCGTGGCTGATGTCAGTGTCCTTGAAGTCCTGCTCTACGGAGAGCCGATAGGTACGCTGACGCGGGTCAGCGGTGATACCTCGCTCTTTGCTTTCTCTGAAGGCTATGTCGCCGATACGGGCAGGCCGGTTCTGAGCCTCGGCTTCAAGAATGAGCTTGGGGAACTAACCACTGATTTCGGTACGCAGAACATGCACCTGCTGCCCTTCTTCTCAAATCTTCTGCCCGAAGGTCACATGCGGGACTATCTCGCCGAGCGCGCGGGCGTGAAGCCCGTCCGTGAATTTTTCCTGCTCTGGGTTCTCGGCGAGGACCTTCCCGGTGCGATCACTGTTCGGCCCGCCGATGGTGAGGCGTGGCCCCCCGACGCTGATGATGGTGAAGATCATCACGATGATCATCGAGATCAGGCGCTGAGGTTCTCGCTGGCAGGCGTTCAGTTGAAGTTCTCGGCTTTGGGAGACAAACAAGGCGGTCTTGCGATTCCGGCCAAGGGGGTCGGCGGGTCCTGGATCGTCAAGTTACCAGCGCAAGGCTTCGATGCTGTCCCCGAGAATGAATTCTCGATGATGACGCTCGCGCGTCTCTGCGGCATGGACGTTCCGCCTATCAGGTTGATCGATGTTGCCGAGATCGGCAATCTGCCAGAAGGCATGGACAAGGTCAGCGGTCAGGCGCTGGCTGTCGAAAGATTTGACCGTCTGAGTGATGGCAGTGCCGTCCACATTGAAGACTTCGCGCAGGTCTTTCGCGTTTATCCCAAGGACAAGTACGAGAAGGCAAGCCAGCGCAACATCGCACAGGTACTGGCCGCTGAATGCGGAGAGGCCGACATCGCAGAGTTTATCCGGCGGCTGACTTTCAATGTGCTGATCGGCAATGCCGACATGCACCTCAAGAACTGGTCGCTGATCTATCCGGATCGAAGGCAGGCGGCGCTCGCGCCGTGCTACGATTTTGTCTCGACTATTGCCTACATAGACGACGACAAGGCGGCGCTCACCTTTAGCCGCACCAAGAAGTTCTCCGGGTTCTCGCAGGACGAGCTGTCGCACCTGGCTGCAAACGCCGGTCTATCCGAGAAGCTGGTTCTGGGAACCGCACGCGAGACTGTCGCGCGCTTCCATGAGCACTGGCAGGCCGAAAAGGGAAACCTGCCGCTGACCGCGGATGCAATCAAGGCGATTGAAGCCCATTTGCACGCAGTGCCGATAGCGTAGGGGATTGACAGAATGGCAGAGAGTTTTTCGAACCGGCACGGCTACCGCAGCGCAGCCGCGGAGATAACCGTTCACGAGGACGCGCCCGAAAACCTGCGCTATGCGATCCCGCTGATTGGGCAGGACATCGGCATGAGCCCGTCCGTCATGCGCCGGATCATCTGTCAGGTGTTGCTCGTCCCGCCTGACCGGAACAACTGGTCGGAGCACCCCAACATCTGGGAAGAGGTCGTCGGGCTTGTTGCCGACTGTCCTTGGTACAAGGTCTATGACATTGCTGAAGCGTTCCATACGGCACTCGCGCAAGGGTTCAACGACAATGCAAGCAGGTTCGATGACCGGCTGAATCAGTTTTTTGTCGAAAATGGCATCGGCTGGCATATGAACGACGGCCAGATAGTCTATCGCGGCTCCGAAGCATTTACCGGCGCGACACAAGAGGCCGTCGAAATCCTCGAACAAACCGGGCGCAGTGCCGCCGCACGCGAGATCCACGAAGCGCTGCGCGATATTTCTCGGCGGCCGGAGCCGGATGTGACCGGGGCAATCCAGCATGCCTGCGCTGCGATGGAAGCGACCGCGCGGGATCTGGCCGGCGATTCCAAAGCAACATTCGGCCAGCTTGTAAAGCGATTGGACCTTCCAAAACCTCTTGATACCGCAACCGAGAAACTGTGGGGCTATGCGTCCAATAATGCTCGTCACGGGTTGGAAGGACAGCAGGTTGATACGCCAGAGGCCGAGCTGGTTGTCAGTGTAGCCTGCGCGGTCTGCACCTATTTGGCCAAACGCGCGGTGATATAGTCGGCCTGAACGTAAGCGGTGCGCCGATCACACGGTCGGGGCATAGTTCCAGGGCAAGAGGTCGTCGATCCGGGATTGCTTATGTCCGTTGACAATGGCTTGGAGAGTGGCTGTCAGCCAGGCGTGGGGATCGATGGCATTGCGCTTGCAGGTTTCGATCAGCGACGCCAGCATTGCCCAGTTTTGCGCCCCTGCATCGTGCCCCGCGAAGAGAGCGTTTTTGCGGTTCAACGCGATGGGGCGGATAGTGCGTTCGACGGCGTTGCTGTCGATCTCGATGTGGCCGTCATCGAGGAACCGGCAGAGCCCGTCCCAGTATTTGGCGACGTATTTGAGGGCCTCGCCGAGCGGAGACTTGGCCGAGACGCGGGCGCGGTGGGCGGTGAGCCAAGCCTCAAAATCATCGATAATCGGTTTTGAACGTGCTTGCCGGGCAGTCAGCCGCGCTTCGGGCTTTTGTCCCCGGAGTTCCTTTTCGATCCGGTAGAGCGCGGTGATCTGACGAAGGCCCTCGTCGGCGATGGGCGTGGTGCCGGTCCGGGCGACCTCGTGCAGCTTGCGCCGGGCATGAGCCCAACAGTAGGCCAGCCGGATATCCTGAGTGGGCCGTTTGAGCAGCCGGTTGTAGCCCGCATAGCCATCGACCTGCAGGGTGCCGGAGAACCCTTTCAGGATATCTTCCGCATATTGCCCGGATCGCCCCGGTGCATAGGTAAACGCCACGCCGGGCGGATCTTCCCCGCCCCAGGGCTGGTCATCGCGGGCGAGTGCCCAGAAGTACCCCGTCTTGGCCTTGCGCCGCCCAGGGTCGAGCACCGGGGCCGTGGTCTCGTCCATGAACAACTTGGCTGACCGCTTCAGGTTGGCCAGCAGGGCATCGTAGACCGGCTTGAGCTCGAAGGCCGCCCGTCCGACCCAGGCCGCCAGTGTCGAACGGTCGAGATCGATGCCCTGGCGGCTGTAAATCTGGACCTGCCGGTACAGGGGAAGGTGGTCGGCGTATTTGGAAACGATGACATGCGCCACCGTGGCCTCTGTCGGCATGCCGCCCGGGATCAGGTGCGCGGGCGCCGGGGCCTGGACGATCCCGCCCTCGCAGACCCGGCAGGCATACTTCGGGCGGCGCGTGACAATGACCCTGAACTGAGCAGGGACGATATCCAGCCGTTCGCTGGTATCCTCGCCAATGACATGCCGCTCGTGGCCGCAGTCGCAGACCGTGCTTTCCGGTTCGATCACTTCCTCGATGCGCGGCAGGTGTTTCGGCAGCGATCCCCGGTTGGTCTTGCGCGGCGCCGAGGCTCGTGTCGGTGTGACCAGCGGGTTGGCCTCGCCCTCGCCCTCGGTCTCGACCAGGGCAATCGCGGTCTCGATATCCTCCAGCGCCAGCTCGAACTGGTCGGGATCCATCTTCTCGGACTTGCGCCCGAACATGGCCTGTTTGAAGGCGGCAACCAGAGCTTCCAGACGTGCGTTCTGCTCCTGCTGGGCCAGGATGATGGCCTTCAGGGCCTCGATGTCGTCAGGAAGATTGGCCGCCGCGTTCATGGCCGGGGTCTACTAAATCCAGCATTCAGACACCCGCTCAAACGCTGCCCCGAGTCACTCTGCCGCAGTCGGCGGACGCGCCGCCAGAGCCTTCACCTTGCGCCAGTCGAGACCGGCAAACAGCGCCTCGAACTGGGCGTGATTGAGCGCCATCAGACCGTCGCGGATCGCTGGCCAGGTGAAGGTCGTTTCTTCCAGCCGCTTGTAGGTCATCACCAGGCCGGTCCCGTCCCAATACAAGAGCTTCAACCGGTCAGCCCGCTTGGCGCGGAACACGAACACTGTCCCCGTAAAGGGCTCCTTCCTGAGTTCATTCTTCACCAGCGCCGCCAGCCCATCATGGCCTTTGCGAAAGTCCACCGGCCTGGTCGCCACAACGATCCGCACCCGGTTCGACGGGAAGATCATGCGCCGTGCACCTCAGTCAGTGCCCGCACAATCTCCGCGATCCGTGCCGCCGGGGTCGACCCGTTCAGCCGGATCACCACATCACCGCAGACGATCTCAAGCGTTGCGTCCCCGGCCCCCTGCGCACGGTCGGTTAAACCTTCGATAACCATTGGCGCGAACATGGGCCCGGGATCCGCCTCGGGCTCTGGCAAAGCAGGCAGAACCAGCTTCCCCTCCCGTGCCAACCGCCGCCATTCAGAAAGATGATTGGGCCGCATGTCATATCGCCGGGCAACCTCATTCACCGTCGTCCCCGGCTCCAACGTCTCAGCCACGATCCGCGCTTTCACATCATCCGGCCACCGCCTCTGACCGCGAGGCCCGACAATCACCTCATTGAGAAACTCCGCTGAGTGCTCCATGGAGAAAATCCCTGCAAATCTACACAACGCTGGGACTCGCAGATCACGCGCTCACAGGGAAGGTGGGGGCAGAGCACCGCTTACGCT
>NZ_JAANYX010000006.1:0-126770 GCF_012274245.1 Mameliella sp. LZ-28
TTGAGAAAGAAAAACGGCGGATCGCGGTCCGGGTCCTTGCCCATCTCGCGCGCGTGGGCGGCATAGTTGCGCCCGATGCAGAAGATGCGCCGCACCGGAATACGGTCCCCGCTGCCTGCAACGGCGATCGAAGCCTGCTGCGCGGGAGGGAAAACATAAGTCATTGAGTTTCCTTTCCTAATTTGATCATTTGAGATGTAGAGCCTTTCCGCTCCCGTCCGTGATTGTTTTCGGAGTTGATGATTGACCGCACAAGACCGCGGGTCTGGCCACCGACAACATACAGAGTTCATACCGCATCCCTGCCTGCATCCCTTGCGCCCGAACCGATCTCTGCGGATCTGGATCGTGATGCACAGTCGTCCAACCCACCGGGAGGATGGCCGGGCATCGAGGCGCATTCCCGGAAGATGCGTGCTCTGCAGCCCGCGCACACCGAAGGGTCGAGTGCAGGCACCACTTTGGCGATGGCATCGTGCTTGCTGAGATGGATACGGTCCCGCCCCAGAACTGAAAGAACCTTCATGCGGGCAAGTTTCGCAATCGTGCGAGGTGCCTTGATCTGCAAGTGGAACGTGCCATCTCGACATGTCCGCCGAGCCGCCTCTTCGAGGATCAGATCGGCACCTGGAAGGTCCACCTCCCCTACTCCTTTCAGAATGAAGATCATGTGCTTCTGCTGCGGCCTGTCGACCTCGAACCGGCGAAACTGCCGACGGAGGTACTCGACCGACCCGAAATAGAGCGATCCTTCGAGGCGTGTCACCATGAGTTGCGGGCACTTGGCCAAGTGGTGGCTGGCGGCCAGCCGGAAAGTGCGGCCCGGTGTGCTCGGATCAGGGGCGCCGACACCGAGGAAAGGCCTGGATGTCCCGCGCAGGAACAGCGCGAGCGACAAGAGGACACCGGCAAAGATCGCCATATCGAGATCCACCAGCATCGCCACCACGAAGGTCACCAGCGCGATGGCGGTTTCCGACGAGGAACCCGCCACGATGTGGCGAATCTCGCGCATGTCGATCAGCCGCCATGCAACGAGCAGGATAACCCCGGCCATGCCGGGGACCGGCACATAGGCGAACAGGGGCGCGACGAGCAAAAGTATCAGGAACAGGAAGCACGCCGAGAAGATGGCAGACATCGGTGTGACCGCGCCGCTGTCGAGGTTGACCCCGGACCGGGTGAAAGAGACGGTGGACGGGTAGCACTGGAAGAGCCCGCCAACGACGTTCGACGCCCCCTGCCCCAGGAACTCCCGGTTTGCATCGACCAACTGACCGGAACGGAGCGCCATGGCCCGCGCGACAGAGATGGCCTCAAGCAGACCGACGATGGCAATGGCGGCGGCCGAACCACCGAAATCACGGATAAACCCGAAAGAAAGGGCCGGGGCGGCCAACTGGGGTATCACGCTGTCGATCGCGCCGACCGTGGCGATGCCGGCATCTGCACCGCCCAACAAGATGCTGGCAACGGTCGAGGCGCAAAGCGCGATAAGGTAATTGGGCCAGGAGGCGCGGAAATAGCGAATGACAACGGCCGTCATGATCGCAACAGCGGCGATCACCGCGGACCGGGGGTCCGCCTGTGGGATCGCGCGAAAAAGTTCGGTTGCGAGATCGGCCACGCTGGCAGTCTTGGGGAGATCGACTCCCAGGACATGTTTGGCTTGGCTGAAGGCGATCAGGATGGCAGCCCCTGTCACGAAACCGGTCATGACCGAATGCGAGACGAACTCGACGGCCTCACCGAGGCGCGCCAACCCCATTATCAATTGCAGAATACCGACCATGAAGGCCAGCGCAATGGCCGCCGACACGAACTCCGGGCTGCCGGGCTCGAAGCTGCCCGAGAGCGCGCCAAAGACCAAGACCGAGATCGCCGTCGCAGGCCCGGAAACGGCTTGCCAGCTGGAGCCGACCAGCGCTGCGATCACCGTGGGCACCATCGCGGTGTAAAAGCCCGTTTCCGGCGGCAGACCGGCGATGGCCGCGAAGGCCACGCCTTGCGGCAAGACCAGGGTGGCCCCAGTCAGGCCTGCGATGACGTCCGAGCGAACCGAGCTGGGCGACACTTTGTACCGCCAGTCCGGCGCCAGTGCGGCGATCCATTTTCGGGTGGTCGTCATTCCAAATGCCCCAATCTCCTGTTGCCTTCAGTGGGACATGAAGACAGGGACGGTGGCGGTACCGATCACTTCGGTCGTCACTCCACCAAAGAGATCGTGGCGGAACTTCGAATGCTCGAAGGCCCCCATGACGATCAGCCGGGCGCCGAGTTCCTTCGCCGACATCTCGATCGTCTGGGCAATCGAGGCATGGCCTTTAGCCCGGTGTTCGGAAACCGCTTCGATGCCGTGGCGTTTCAGGTGACGGAGCAAAGCATCGACATGGTCCGGCGCGGTTGGTTTTCGACCGACTGTGAGGATCGTCACCCGGGCCTTCTCGGCAAGAATGTCCACGGCATCGCCAATGGCCCGCGCCGCAGCACGACCGCCATCCCAGGCGACCACGGCATGGTCGGCAAGCGCGGCGGCTTCGTAATCGTCAGGCACGACAAGAACGGGCCGGCCGCTTTGCAGCGCCAAGGTGTCCGGGTGGACGGACAGATGGTCTTCGTCCGGTCGGGCGGAATGCGCGCCGGTCACGACCATATCGAAACAGCGCGCGAACGCGCTCAGAGGCCCGGCACCGTCAGGATCGAGATCGACGAACTCGGCGCGGTCCGGTTTGTATCCTTCGGCGACTGCGGCTTGGAACCGGGCCTGCGCCTCGGCGATGCGCGCATTGTCTGCCTCGCGAAGTATACTGCGGACCGCTTCAGGGATTCTTGCACTCGAACTGCGCTCCAGTGCATGCCTGCCGTGACAAAGAACGCCGGTGAGCCATGCATCGTGATGACGGGCCATGCGGATGGCATGGTCCAGGCCGCTGGCCTGGCCGTCTTCGCCGCTATAGGCGCAGAGAATGTTTCGGATCGTCATCGTGTACTCCTCATGCCAGACCGGTGGGAAATGGCGCCCGGTCCACAGCGTCCATCTCGGCGCGCGCAAGCCGCTCGGTCAGGTGCGCGCGGACACCGGCATGATCGGGGCAGTCCCACAGGTTCACGAACTCACCGGGATCGGCTTCGAGATCGTAGAGTTCGCCCCATTCGACACCGCAAATCAGGCTGAGCCGCCAGCGCTCCGTTCGCAGCGTATGCACGCGGGGGCCAATGCCGATGTTGGGGTTTTCCTTCTGGTGGTCATATTGGACCAACGCGGCGTCGCGCCCACCTTCCAAGAGGGGGCGCCCCTGCATCCCGATGGCACTTTCGATCCTTGCGCGTTCCAGAATGGTCGGACCAATGTCATGTGTCTGCCCGATCTGGTTTGCCCGCGTTCCGGCCTTTCCATCCCCCGGCTCGGACCAGATGAAGGGAACCCGGATCAACTGTTCATAGTGTTCAGCGCCCTTCAGCAGCATGCGATGGTCGCCCAAATGGTCGCCGTGATCCGAGGTGAATATCCCGATCGCCTCCTGCGCCGCCGGAAGAGACCGCACGCGGCCCACCGCCTCGTCGATCATCGAGATCATCCCACAGGTCAGCGCCTGGGCTTCCTGCGCCTCGCGCGGACTGCAGCCAATGGTGCCCATACCTTTCAGCGCGGCTCGCCCGGTCTCACGTTCTTTCATGATGCCGGCCACATGCGGCGGTGGTGTCCAGTCGTTTCTCTGGAATGCCTCGGGGACAGGAAAATTCTCTGGGGCATACATGTCCCAGAACCGGCCAGGCGGGTTGAAGGGATGATGCGGATCGGGGAAGGAGACCATGAGGAAAAAAGGCTGTTCTTGGTCTCCATTTTCCTCAAGCCAGGCCATTGCCCGTTCGGCGATGTAGCTTGTCGAATAGAGTTCCTCGGGGACCGCCGTACGCACGGCTTGCGGACAAACGTAGTCGTGGTCCAACTGGTTGGTAGGGCCAACCAGTGAGGCGGCCTCCGGACAGCGTTCCAGAAGCCAGGCGGTATAGTCGCCGCCGACCTCGTCACCGTGACCGGTCACCAGCTCGACATGATCGAAACCGTAGAATGGCGTTTCCACCCGCGGCTGCGGCCCGGCCCAGAAATCGGGTTCTTCCTGGGAATAGACCGGACTCAAAAGATCGTGGCGCACGGCCTCGGCTAGCGCGCCTGACGCACGGTAAAAACCGGGTCTCGTCTCGCTCCGCGGCAGGATTGCGGGCTTTCCGGTAAAGTTCTGCAGGTGGCTTTTGCCGATCAGGGCTGTCTTATAACCCGCGTCTTTCAGAAGTTCGACGAAGGTTACGTTCTCCTTGGACAGGGGAATGCCGTTTGACCTTACACCGTGGCTCGACGGCATGCGTGCGGTCATGAGGCTGGCACGGTTCGGCATGCAGACCGGGCTCGATACATAGAAGCGGTCAAAGCTGACCCCCTGAGCCGCCATGGCGTCGATGTTCGGCGTCTTCACCAGCGGATGTCCATAACACCCGAGGAAGTCCGCGCGATGCTGGTCGGTGATGAAGAGGATAAAGCTGGGGCGGTCAGACAAGGTCCAACTCCTTCCGTCGTGCGATGAGGAATTCATAGGAGAGCACCGCAAGCCCGGCCGCGAGGGTCAGCCCGCCGCCGGCCCACAGACCGCCCGGGAGGACAAGTCCCGGCACCAGCAGCAAGATGCCGAGAGCCAGGTAGCTGAGACGAAGCGGCGCCGAGAGCGGGTGGTTGAGATACCCGATGATGCAGGCAGAGACGAGCCAGACACCGATGGTCGCGCGGGCGACGGCAAAGACGATCTCGATCACCGAGCCGTCCATGATAAGAGCAGGGTTCACGACAAAGACGAAGGGAATGACATAGGCCGCCCATCCTAACTGAACCGCGGACCAGCCCGTCCGCATCGCGCCGGTCCGCGAAATGGCCGCCGCAGCAAAAGACGCGACCGCGACAGGCGGCGTGATCATCGACATCATGCCGAAGTAGAGAACGAAGAGATGCGCCGAGATCAGGTTGACCCCGAGTTCGACCAGTGGCGCCGCGACCAATGTCGAAAGCAGGGCGTACACTCCCACGGTCGGCATGCCCATTCCCAGAATGATGCAGAGGATCGCAGCGAGGATGAGCAGTAGCGGCAAGCTAGAGTCACCGATGGCGAGGATTGCTCCGGTGATCGCGAAGAGGACGCCGGAGTCGTTCAAGGCCCCGATCACGATCCCTGCCGCTGCGGCGATGAAGATGATGCCAACTGAGGCTTCGGCAGTATCGCGGAACGCCTGCACGATCTGCGCCAGACCGGGCCGCGCGCCCCTGTATCCAAAAACCACGAGGGCGAGGAACATTGCAGCGGTGGACGCCAGTGCCGCGTATTCCGGTCGCCATGCCAGGAAGAAGAGGCCGATGATCAGCACCACGAAGGGCAAGATGAAGACCCAGCCCTGGCGCAGAGCCTCGCTCGCGGATGGCAGGTCCTTCCCTTCAACGCCCTTGATACCATCCCGTCCGGCCATCAGGTCGATCTGGAGGAAGAGTGCGAGATAGTAGAGGAACGCGGGGATCAGCGAGGCAACGACGATGACGGAGTAGTCAGTTTGCGTCGTCACCGCCATAAGAAAGGCGGCGGCGCCCATGACTGGTGGAACCAATTGGCCGCCAGTGGATGCAACGGCCTCGATGGCCCCGGCAACCTGGGCCTTGTAGCCCGCCTTCTTCATCAGCGGGATGGTGACCATTCCCGTGGACACCACGTTGGAGACGGCCGATCCGGAGATTGCTCCGAAGAACCCGGAGGCGGTCACCGCGATCTTTGCAGAGCCACCACGGGATCTGCCCATCAGGGCAGCAGCAAGATCGGAGAAAAACTCACCGCCTCCCGTGGCCTGCAGCATCGACCCCATGAAGATGAAGGCGATCACCACGGCTCCGACGATGGACAGGGGTGCGCCAAGGATGTTGCCGTCCATGTAGGCCATCTTGTAGAGGAAGCTTTCCGGTCGGAACGGGCGGCCGGTCAACGGCGACGGCAGGTATTGCGCAAAGATGGCAATCAACAGCGCGCCGATCACGATGATGGTCAACGCAGGTCCCGCGGTGCGCCGCATCCCTTCGATCAGAACCAGGATGGTGATGGCAGCCAGCGACAGCCCCAGCGTCCCGTAGTCGCGAAAATTGGCCTGGTCGATGAGCTCGGGAAACATGACGATTGTCGTGATCATCGCTCCAGCACCGATCAGAGCCAGCGGAACGTCGATGAAACGAGACAATTTCGGGCGAGACCGGAGGAACGGATGGGTGAAAAAGATCACAACCGTGGCCAGTGCCATCAGAAAATACAGGTACTGGCCGCCAAAGAAGTTGAAGCCAAGCATCCTTTGGACGCTGAGCGCCCAAAGGATCGCTGCCGCAACCATCAAGAAACCCAGGACGTTCACGAGACGAGCCGTCGTCATGTTCGATCCTCCTATTCTCATTTGAGTGCTGCCTGCGCCCCCGCGGGCGGTGACCCGCAGGGTTCCGCCGGGCTTTATTCCCAGACGCCTTGTTCTTCGAAAAAGCGGATGGCGCCGGGGTGGTAGGGGATCGGAAGCTTGGGGTCCGCCATCATGTCGAGAGACATCTTGCCAAACTGCGGATCCGCCTTGGCCAGGTGTTCGGCATTCCTAGCGATACCGGCGACCACCTGATACACGGTCTCGTCATCGACTTCGTCAGTGACGAGAATAACGAAGGGGGCGGTGATCACAGTCGCGTCCTGCCCGGTGCGGGCAGTTGTTCTGCCGATCGAAGCGCCCGGCGCGAGATCGGCCAGGGCAGCCTGTTCAGCTTCGCCGTCGGGGAGGTTTACAAACGTGACACCGACTGAGGCATCCGCCTTGGCGACCGCGCCGGCCGAAATCGAGAAGATTGATGCATCCAGCGATCCGTCGATCAGTTCGTCGATGGCCTGAACGCCGTTCTGGACGGGAATGGGCTGCACGTCGTCGAAGCTCATGCCGGAAACCATGAAGGCTGCGTTCATGAACACGTCCAAATTGCGCTGCGAGGTGTACTCGGAGGCAACGCGTTTGCCTGCGAGGTCTTCGATTTTCTCAATCCCATCGCCTTGCCGGGAAATGATGCCGAGTTCGAGCGGGTAGACGACCGTCGCAATCCGCAGTCCGGGATAGGGCCGCCCCTCGAAGGACCCTACTCCTGCGTAGGCCTGGGCAGCGGCCGTGATATTGGCAAACGAGAAGTCGAACTCCCGGTCGGCCATCGCAGGGATGATGGCGCTGGGTCCGCCCAAAGGAACGACGATGAACGATCGGCCGATGCTCTTGCCAACGATGTTGGCGATTGCCGACCCCGACACATAGGCCAAGGAGCCCTGTGGATTGGTCCCGATAGCGACTGGAGCCTGTGCCGAAACCTGCCCGGCCCAAAGGGCGCCGGACAACGCCGCAATAGCTGCGAAGATACGCATGATGATTCCTCCCTGTTAACGCTGCGGCAATATCGCTTGCGCAGAAAATTGACTCAAAGTTGATTTCGGCCACTTACTTGAGATTTTTGCACGGTATCTGATGCGACATCCTGGAGTTCTGCTGCAAGGGACCGCGCCAACGGCGTCAACCCCGATTCACTACGTGTCGAGATGCCCACGTTTCCCTGCGTGGCTGCCGTGTCCACAGCCAACGCACTGAGTACGCCGGAGCGTAGATCCCCTTCGACGGCTCCCCATGGCGCAATCCACACCGCGTCCGTCTGCAGGCAATAGGCGCGTGCAAACGGCGATGAGACGGTCTCGACCACGTCAGCCACCTTTTTTACACCCGCCGCGATCAGCAGTTGCTCGGCATCCCGGCGGATGATCGTGTCGGCAAGAGGGATGACAAAGGTTTGCTCTGCCAGTGACGCCAGGAACTCTTCGTGCAGTTCGAGAACGAGCAGCGGGTGGCCCGGACGAACCACTGCGGCCAGTTGTTCCTGGTAGAGGATCTGGAAGTCGATGCCGGCCATGTCGTCCGGCGCAGCAAGCCGACCAATCACGAAATCCAGTTCACCGACCCTCAGCGCCTGCATCAGAACAGGATTGGTCCCAGTCACGACGGAGACCGGACAGCCGGGATTTCGCGCCTTGAACCGTGCCACCGCGGTTGGAAGAACGCGTTCAGCGGCATTGGGCAGAACGCCGACGATCACCGATTGGCGCGCATCCTTGCGGGTTCGCGCAATTTGTTCGAGCCCCTGTTTCAGGGCCGTCACGCTGGCAGAAACGTGGCGATAGAACGTCTCACCCGCCGAGGTCAGCACGATGCCCGCCCGGTTTCTCTCCATCAACCGTGCATTGATGATTTCCTCTAGTTCACCCAGCGTTCTGGAGGCGGCCGACTGTGTGATGTTGAGCTGATGGGCCGCTGCGATGATGGACCCACTTCGAACGATCTCCAGGAAGCAGGTGAGATGCCGCTGTTTGATCCGGTTGTCCATCCTTCATCCTTTGCAAAAAGACGCAATCGAAGCGAATACAGGTTTCCGCCACGAGGCCGGACCGCCCCCTGCTTCTCCCCGCGATAGAACGTGAAACCAGTACGATCGGCGACGGATCAGGTGCTCGGCCTTTCCGGTCAAAAGGCGACGTCGCTTTGTCTCGAGGGTCCACGATCAAGGTCGAGGTTTGGCCAAGACGATGATCCCGCCCCCGCTGCGCCGACGACCATTGTTTGGTCCACTACCAACCTCAAGCACGGCGATGGCGAGAGCGAGATCCTTGGGCGATTACTGGGTCTTCAGTTGCATCCTGCGGTGCTTGTGCGCCTGGTAGATACTCAAGGCCACCGTTCCCAGCGCCAGAACAAGGCAGACAAGGCTGACCGGGCTGGTCAGGAAGATGGTATAATCTCCACGCCCCAGCAATAGCGCGCGCCTCAGGTGTTCTTCGGCCATCGGCCCCAACACCATGCCCAGAAGCACCGGAGCGGCCGGCAGGTCCATGCGCCTTGCGCAATAGCCGACAAAGCCGAACCCGATGCAAAGGAGGACGTCGAAGACATTGCGCGACACCGAATAGGCCCCGAAACAAATAAAGAACAGGATGATCTGGTAGAGGATCGTGTAGGGCACCTTCAAAAGGCGGATCCAGAGACCGATCAGCGGCAGGTTCAGGAAGATGAGGATCACGTTGCCCACCCAAAACCCTGCGATTACGCCCCAGAAAAGATCCGGGTTGTTCGAGATCACGCGCGGACCCGGCTGGATCCCGTGGATCATCAACGTTCCGAGGATAAGCGCCATGGTCGCACTTCCGGGGATGCCGAGCGCAAGCGTCGGAATGAACGCCGCCTGCGCAGCAGCGTTGTTGGCAGCCTCGGCCGAGGATATGCCCTCGACCGCGCCCTTGCCAAATTTCGACGGGTTCTTTGAGATCTTTTTTTCCACAGCATAGGCGACGAAGGAGGAGATCGCAGCTCCGGCGCCCGGCAGGATGCCGATGAGCGACCCCAGCCCGGTCCCGCGGCCGATCGGGCGTGCGGCCTCGCGCCAATCCTGACGGGTTGGAATCATCGACCGCCATGAGACGTCGATCGAGGGAGAACGCCGAGTGTCTCCCCCATCGGCGAATTTCCACAGGATCTCTGTCACGCCGAACAATCCCAAGGCAACCACGACCATGCTCACCCCGTCCAGCAGGCTTTCGCTGCCGAATGTAAACCTGGGGTAGCCCGTCTGAACCTCGATGCCCACAAGTCCGATCAACAGTCCGAAAATGATCATGACGAGGCTGCGGGTGATCGAACTCGCAGCGATCGTGCTGGACGCGATCAGAGCTAGCAGGATCAGAGAGAAATACTCGACCGAACTGAACGACAGCGCTACTGAGACCAGCGGCTTGGCGAAGGCCATCACCAACAGGATTGCCGAACAGCCGCCAACGAAGGACGCCAAAGTGGTCAGGGTAAGCGCAACACCGGCCCGCCCTTGTTGCGACATCGGATAACCGTCGAGGCAAACCACCGCTGAGGGCTCGCTGCCGGGCAAGTTCAACAGGATCGCCGCCGTCGATCCGCCATACATCGTTCCGAAATAGATTCCGGACAGCATTACAATGGCGTCGACCGGTGTCTGGGTGAAGGTCAGCGGCAACAGCAGGGACATGCCCGCAAGCGTACCGATCCCGGGCAGCACACCTATAAAGGTTCCCATCAGTGCACCGATGAAACAGGCGAAAAGGGTCGAAACCGTCAGGACGACGTCAAAACCCTGAAGAAGATTGGCCAGCATAGTCGGTTCCCCTCAGTACAGGTCCAGGATCAGGCTGTCGCTCAGCAAGGTCTTCAAGCCAGCGATAAACAGACACAATCCGACAGAGGTGATCAGGACTTTCTTCCAGGAATATTCGCGTTCAGCAAATTCACTGATGCCGATCAGTCCGAAAATCGCGGCGAACATGCCCGAATATTCGACCAGGAAGGCAAATGACGCCATCGCGGCCGAAATGGCGATCAACGGACGCCAAAGAAAGCCGGGCACGCGATCCTCGTACTTCGGCACATCCCAGAAGAAGGCGAGGCCGAGACAGGTCAGCAGAATGCCTAGCCCCATCGGCACAGCGCCGGGTCCGATCCGCCGGAGACTGCCCAGCGGATACCCCGTTGCCTCGGCAATCGCCAGAAGGCCGAGGCCGGTGATCGCGATGCTGCCGATCAGCCGTTGCCCAACGCGGCCCTGTCCGGCCCGCCCCAAAATGTCCTTGATGTCCATAGCCTCCTCCCAAAGCTTGTTTTCAGGCACGTGCCAACGGGAATGGCGCTTCATCAACCGTCGTCATCATCTTTCGTGACAGAAGCTCGAACATTCGGGCACGCAAATCCTGGTAGTCAGGGTCGTCAGCGAGGTTTCGCATCTCCAGCGGGTCCTCTTTCAGATCATACAATTCGACCCAATCCTCTGGATCGTAGATCGAAAGCCGGTATCGGTCACTGATCACCGAGCGTGCACGAATGGGAACCGTCATCCCAAAGGCAGGCGCGTGCCCGTCTTCCTCGATCAGCACGGCCTCATGTGCGGTTTGTCGCTCTCCCCGGATTACTGGCATCAAGCTCTGGCCCTGCATCCCGTAGCTCGGGGCCAAACCCGCCCGATCAAGGATCGTACGAGCGATATCGAGCGATCCGCTCAACGCCTCGGTGCGACGCGGCCCGCCCGCGTGATCCGGTTCTGACCAGATGAACGGCACCCGGACCAACCCCTGGTAATGCAGCGCGGCCTTCAGCATCAGCCCGTGGTCGCCCATGAAGTCACCATGATCCGATGTGAAAATCACCACGGTATTTTCACGCAGACCAAGTGAATCCAGCCGATCAAGAAGCCGGCCAACGGCATCGTCGATCATGGCGATCATGCCGTAGGTCAGGGCAATCGCCTCGCGGGCCTCGCGCTCGTTCACGGTAAAGGCCACGGTGCTCTGTCGATTGACCCCCGACGCCTGGTGCATCTGTCGGACAGGCGGTGTCATCTTGGACTCGTCCAGTTTGAGCAGGCTTTCGGGCACGGGCATGTCATCGGGATCGTAGAGATCCCAGTAGTGGCCCGGCGGTGTGAAGGGGTGATGCGGATCCGGAAAGGAACAATGCAACATGAACGGCTGATCCGACTCTGCGGCCTCGTCCAGCCAAGCCAGACTGCGCTCCTCGATGTAGCGGGTGGGGTAGAGTTCTTCTGGGACCTTCGTCCGATAGGCTTGCGGGATTGTGTATCGGTCATCCGGCAAGGCGTTGGCTGGACCGCGCAAGCTGTCGGGGTCCTCGGTGCGCTCGGCGAGCCAGCGGTGATAGTCGCCGTGCACCATGTCGCCATGCATCGTGCAGAGTTCCACGTGATCAAAGCCGTAGAACGGCAGTTTGATCACATGCGCTGGGTCGTCGCGCCAACGATCCAGGGCCTCCTGATCATAGGGCCCCTCGGACCAGGCCTTGTGCCGTTCTTCGCGCAAGTCGATTGGTGGCGGTGTCCCATCAACGGCCTCGCGCTCCATCTGAGGTGGCAGGTCGGTCATGGTCTGAAGATGCGATTTACCGATCAGCGCGGTGCGGTATCCCCCTGCAGACAACAGATCGCACATGGTCGTCGAGTCGAGCCGGAGCGGAACGCCATTCCGCTTCACGCCGTGCAGGGACGGCATGCGCCCCGTCATGATCGTGGCACGGTTGGGCATGCAGATCGGCGTCGCCACATGGAAACGGTCAAAGCTGACCCCGTTTTCTGCGATCCGGTCAATCGAAGGCGTGCGAAGGACCGGGTTTCCGTAAGAGCCGACATGGTCGGCTCTTTGCTGATCCGTGCTGATCAGAATGAAATTTGGACGATCGATCATGTCGGGTCACTGGCCCAGGTCGAGTGTGGACATGAGTTCGCCAAACCCATCCGCCTGCACTTTCAGCACCTCCAAGAAGTCCGCTCCGGGCAGATAGGCAGGACTGATCGACAGAGTGTCTAAGTATTCCACGAAAGCGACCGATGTGGCGGTCTTTTCACTGACCTCTTGAAGGACTGCGACCACCTCGTCGGGCGTGCCAGCCGGGACGAATACCCCCCACGACGGGATATGATCGACCTCCGGGTAGCCCAGTTCTGTCATCGTCGGCACATCGGGCAGTTTTTCCAGCCGCTCGGGAGCCGTCGTGGCCAGCGCCTTGACCGACCCATCCTGTATGTAGGCCATAATCGAACCGGTCACGACAGGCATCATGTCGACCTCGCCACTGACCAGCGCCAAGATCGCCGGACCGCCACCGCGATAGCCGACATGCAAGAGATCAACGCCACTGGCCTGTTTGAGTTTTTCTCCGGTCAAATGCATCTCGCCCCCCGCGCCGGAAGATGAGAAGCTCAGGTAGCCCGGATCATCCTTGGCCACGGCAAGAAAATCCGCAAGCGTGTCGAAACCGGAGTCACTGCGCACCGAGAACAGGATGGGCTGTGCTGCGATACGCGCCACCGGGATCAGATCTTCGGCGGGATCGTAGGTTGCCGGCGGGGTCGCATGTTCGGCCATCGTGTAGGGCGCCGTAGGAGCAAAAAGCAAGGTGTAGCCATCCGCATCCGACCGGACAACATCCTGCGTCCCGATGAAGCCGGCTGCTCCGCCGATGTTTTCAACAATCACATTCTGCCCGAATGCTTCAGTCAGTTCCTTGGCAAACGCCCGGCCCAGAACGTCCGTACCGCCACCCGCCGCGAACGGCACGACCATTCGGACCACCCGCTCCGGATAGCCTTCTGCCGTGGCCGAACCGGCCAGCGCCACAAGCGCCAGTGATGAATATTTTGCATATTTCAGAAAATAACGAGCCAACACTTCATCGTCCTCCCTTGATGTTCGCGTTCACATGAGGGAAAGTTGCGAAGGGCCCTCTCAAAGTCAAATCACTTACCGTCATGATCCATAACCAAATGGAATAATATGCTCGCTCGGGACCTGAGATATTTCGTGATGCTCAGCCGGACGCGGCATTTTACCCGCGCCGCAGAAGAACTTGGCATCACGCAGCCCGCGCTCAGTAAGGGCATCCGCAGACTGGAGGAAACGATACGCGCCAAGCTGGTCGTGTCGTCCAACCGCAGGTCGGTGGAACTCACCGAGGCCGGTCAGGTCTTTGCGAGTCGCGCCCGCATTATTCTCGGCGACATAGATGCCGCCGTGGCCGAGGCGACGATGCAGAGCGGTCAAGCCCGCGGCAATCTTCGGGTTGGCGCCGGACCGATCTTTGCGGATGAATACCTGCCCACCGCAATCGCAGATCTGGTCGAGCGCTTTCCCGACCTGTCGTTCTCGGTGATCGCAGACCTGAACACCAAACTGCTGGACCGACTGCAAGAGGGCGATCTGGACTTGGTCTTCTGCACGACATTCGAGGTTCCCAAGCTGCCGCAACTGTGCAGCGAAGACCTGGACATCAATGCGATGGTAATCCTGTTCCGAAAGGGCCACCCGCTGGAAGACCGCGAAACACTCCAGCCCAGAGACCTGACAGAGTATGAATGGGTCATGCAGGAATCGAGCTATCTCACTCGAAAATGGCTGGAGAACAAATTCGCCACCCTTGACCTGCCACCACCGCGCATACGCGTCGAAACCGCAGCCCACCGCTTTGCCCAGCACCTGGTCGAGCGCACCGATTTACTGTCATTCCTACCCGCACCGGGCGTTTTGCCGAACCTCTGCCAGCGCTTCGTTCCGGGACTGGAGTGGGAGCGCAGAGTGGGCGCCGTCTATCGGGGCGATGGCGTCCTACCGCCAGCAGCCCGGCTCCTGATCTCGGCGATGAAAAAACTCTAAGCCGAAACGCACAATTCACAATTCAGAAACCCGGCAAACATCGGTCGCGGTTCGACCATTAGCCTTTGCGGCAAATGTCGGCGGCCTCTTCAGTCAGCATCCGCGCGCCCCGTCCCGACCGGGGAGGCCAGCGAAAGCTTCTGGCAATAGCGCATCAGACAGGCAACCTGCGCCGCGTCCGGGCGGACGGCTGCCGGATCCACGCCGACAAGCGTCACCGCAGCCTGCACTTCCTCCTGCCAGTCGAGGATCGGCGCAGCAGCAGCGACCAATCCTGGAATGAACCGGCCATCCACGCTCGCATATCCGGCCTTACGGATCGAGGCGGCAAGCGCCTCGAGACCCTTGTTGCTCGGAACCGCGTCGGGCAGGAAGGCCGGATTTCGGACCGCGCGGCGCAACTCAGTCTCACGCGCCTTCTGGGTCGCAGGCCGGGGCGCGTAAGCCAGAAATATCCGGCCCGTTGCCGACGTCAGAAGGGGCAAAGTCGCCCCAAGGCCGATCGAGGTCACCGTCGGCGACAACCCCCTTTGCCAACGCACGACCGTTGCACCTTCATTTGCCCAAACGGCCAGAAGCACCGTCATGCCAGTCTCGGCGGCCAGGTCCGACAAACCGTCCGCAGCAGTGTTGACAAAGTCGTGCCGGGCCAGGGCCGCGAGGCCAATCCGCATAGCTGCGGCGCCAAGATCGTATCGGCCCGAACGCCCCTCCTGCTTGACCAGCCCGGCCAAAACGAAAGAGGCGAGATAACGATGCGTCTTGCTGAGGGGCATCCCGCAACCGCGGGCAATGTCCGATAGCGTCATGGCGCCATCCTGCCGCGAAAGGAAACCCAGGACACCCAGCGCCGTGTCCAGGGATTTCAAGCCCTGGCCTGCCTCATCCGCCATAATGCCTACTCAACATTTCCCTGAAGTCAGTGGTGTCGCCAGCGACAATACCGTTTTCGCCACGCGTGAAAAGGCAACGAACCTCCGTGCCCTCGAAGGCAAGGTTGTCACCGACGCGCCCGGTATAGCTCAGAGTCAGGGTGCGCCTCGCCCATTCAGAGACATGCCCCTCGACCAAGAGCGTGTCGCCATCCCGAATCGGGCTGCGAAATCTGGCGCCCACTTCGACAAGACCGATGCCAACAATGCCGAGAGCATCGCAAATATACTGATGTCCACCCAGCGGGCGCAGCATGTGGTGGAACGCCCCATCCATCCAGCGAAAAATGTTTGGATAGAAGACAATAGCCGCTGGATCACAATCTCCGAAGACAACTTGGACAGGGTTCGTAGCGCGCATCATAACTTTCCGAATTGTACAATTAATTGCATAATTCAGAATTGTAGCTTATCCCCTTCCGCAGGTCCAGAGACTTTGGGAGGAGCCATGTCTGAGTTGAAAACCATCGAGATCCTGGGCGGAGGGCCGGGAGGGCTGTATACGGCGATACTTGTTCGCCGGCTGCTGCCCGACGTGAAAGTGCGCGTCACTGAGCAAAACCCCGAGGGCGCAACCTTCGGATTCGGAGTCGTTTTTTCGGATCGAGCCCTCGACTTTCTCAAAGCCGACGACCCCGAGACTCACGAATTGATCGTTCCGCACATGGAATGTTGGCGTGACATGACACTGAACCTGCCCAATGGCTCCGTGACGCTCGACGGTGTCGGCTTCACCGCAGTGGGCCGTCTCGAATTGATCGAGATCCTCAAGGGATGTGCCCGTGATCTAGACGTGGAGATTCGGTTCGGCACGGCGGTCCGGACGGTTGAGGAGCTCGGAGCGGATCTGGTGGTCGGCGCCGATGGACTGAACTCCCTTGTCCGGCGCTCCTTCGAAGACCAGTTCAAACCAACCCTTGAATATTTCGACAATCATTTCGCCTGGTTCGGAGCAACGGTCCCCTTCGATACGCTGACCCAGACCTTCATTGAAACCGACAAGGGACCACTGAACGCGCACCACTACCGGTTCGCGCCGGGCCGCTCGACCTTCATCGTCGAGTGCGAGCACGAGACCTACAAAAACTACGGTTTTGACAGGATGCCCGAAGACGAGAGCGCGAAACTCTGCAGCCAATTGTTCGGAGACGTGCTGCAGGGCACCGAGTTGATCACCAACAAGTCCATGTGGCGTCAGTTCCCGCGTCTATGGTGCGAAAACTGGGTCGCCGGACGCAAGGTGCTGCTTGGTGATGCCGTTCACACCGCGCATTTCTCGATCGGGTCCGGAACGCGGTTGGCCATGGAGGACGCGATCGCACTGGTCCATGCCCTCAAAGATCATCCGGACTTGGATGACGCCCTTGCCGCCTATCAGGCGGGTCGCCCCGCCATCGCCCGCAAGATCGTGGATGCGGCCAATACCTCTGCGACATGGTACGAAAGCTTCGGCGTGAAGATGCGTCTACCGCCATTGGCATTTGCCCATGACTACCTGATGCGGTCCGGTCGGATCACTGAAGAACGCCTGCGCAAGATCGCACCCCGCTTTGCAGCCGAATACGCGAACGCCCAGGCGACCGGCGGCTGACAACCGACAAAAACGGCCGCCGCCTTTAGGAAACCCGAAATTTGAACGGACAATTGCGCGCCAGGCGCCCTGTCCAAAACAGCGAACTATTTGTGGCACAAACAATGAGCGACATGACAAAACGGAACATCGGCCTTCAGATTATCGACCATGTCACCGACACGGCCCCCGGATCCAAAGAGATTGGCTTTGTCAAATCAGAACATCGGAATTGCTCTGAAATCCTCTGGCAAAACCTGGAGCGCAACCCGGACAGCGTCGCGGTCATCAGCCCACAGGGCCAGTTGACCTACGCCGAATTGATCGCTGAAGCGTCTCGCTGGGGCAATGCCTTTTCGGCGGCGGGGCTGGAACGCGGCGAACGGATCGTCTTTTTCCTCGACGACACACCGACATTCCCGGCCGCCTTCTTCGGCGCCGTGCGGGCGGGGTTCGTCCCGGTCCTGCTCAACATCCAGACGAAACCCGACGTGCTGAATTATTTTCTGCAGGACAGCGGCGCCCGCTACGCCGTGGTCGATGGAGATCTCTCAACGATCTTCTCCGAAGAGACGCTGAAGGGAACCCAGCTTGAGACCAGCGTGATTGCGAACGGACCTTCCCTGTCCGCAGGCCAGATCAGCGCCATGGAGTTCTTGAAAGACCAGCCGGTCAGCCTGCAAGCCACGGGAACCGGCCCCGACGATATGGCATTCTGGATGTATTCCTCTGGGTCTACGGGACGCCCGAAGGGTATCGTCCACCTGCACCACGATATGGCCTATGCGCAGGCCAGTTTCGGAAAGCATGTCCTCAAGCTGACCCCCGACGACATCTGTTATTCGGTGCCGAAAGCCTATTTCGCCTATGGGTTCGGAAACTCGGTCATCTTTCCCTTCTCCGTCGGCGCAGGCTCGGTCTGGATTCCGGGCCAACCGCGTCCAGAGGTGGTCCTCGATGCAATCGAGACCCACCGACCGACCGTACTGTTCGGTTTGCCGACCCTCTACACCGCGCTGGCGCGGTCTGAAGAGATCAGCGCATGCGATCTGTCATCGCTGCGCCAGTCCATGTCCGCGGCCGAAATCCTGTCAGAGGACATCTACAACGCTTGGAAGAGTTTGACCGGGCATGGCCCGACAGAAGGTTTGGGCTCGACAGAGATGCTGCACGTCTATTTGTCCAACAGGCAGGACGATCATCGCATCGGCGCCGCGGGGGCCCGAGTACCGGGTTACGAGATCCGCCTCGAGACACCCGATGGCGCGCCTGCGGCGCCGGGAGAGGAAGGTGTCATGTACGTTCGGGGACACTCTTCAGCGCCGACGTATTGGAACCGGCCTGACAAGACCGCCGAAACCATGCGCGGCGACTGGATCTATACAGGTGACCGATTTGTCGAACGCGATGGCTACTATTATTTCCAGGGACGCGCGGACGAGTTGATCAAGGTGTCCGGACAATGGGTCTGGCCGCTGGAAGTCGAACGCTGCCTGAACGAACATCCCGACGTCCACGAATGTGCGGTGCTTGCGCATCAGTTGGAAGACAAGCGGATGGCATTGAGGGCTGTCATCAAGCTCGTAGACGGTGTGTCGATGGACGAGGCGCAAACCACAAAATTGCGCACATTCGTGAAAACACAGCTGACTCCGTACAAGTCCCCTCGCCTCATCGAATATGTGGCGGAACTTCCCAAGACCGGCACCGGCAAGATCGATCGAAACGCTCTGCGTCAAAGCAGGCCCGCCGCCGCCTGAACCGCCCCGGGTTTACCGGAGAGTAACAGGCTCGAAAGATAGCCGTGATGAGCAAGAGCCCCCACACCCCGTCCTACCCGGTCGAGCTGCGTGAGCGCGGCGTCCGGCTTTTCAAGGAACGCGGCGCCGAGTATGCCAGTGACAACGCGGCCAATCGGGCGAGTGTGCCGAAGCTCGGCTGCTCGCCGGACAGCCTGCGCGTCTGGTGCCAGCGCGCCGAACGCGATGCCGGCGAACGGCCCGGCCTGACCAGGGCTGAGAGAGATCGGATCAAGGCGTTGGAGCGCGAGGTCCGGGAGTTGCGGACCGCCAACGAGATCCTGAAGAAGGCGCGCGCGTATTTCGCCCAGGCGGAACTCGACCCACCGTTCAGGACATGATCGCATTCATTGAGGAATGCCGGGACGAGTTCAGCGTCGGGTCGATCTGCAGCGTGCTGCTGATCGCGCCATCGTCCTATTACGCGCAGCTGGCCGTCCGACGCGATCCCTGCAGGGCATCGAAACGGGCGCAGCAGGATGAACGCGACAGCCGGGAAATCCGGCGTGCACTCAGCGAAAGCGGCGGCCGTTTCGGGGCGCGCAAGGTTTGGCATGCGCTGCGCCGGGAAGGATACGACATCGCGCGCCGCATCGTGGAAAGACTGATGAAAGTGATGGGATTACAGGGTGTTGTGCGCGGGAAGACGGTGCTGACGACCAATCCGGATACCTCACAGCCCTGTCCGACGACAAGGTGACCCGCGTCTTCGAGGCCCGGACGCCGAACCAGCTCTGGGTCAGCGATTTCACCTATGTCTCGACCTGGCAGGGGATGGTCTATGTCGCCTTCGTGATCGACATCTTCGCCCGCCGGATCGTGGGCTGGCGCGTCTCCATCTCGATGACCACGGGGTTCGTGCTTGATGCCCTGAACCAGGCGATCTGCCAGAGAACGCCGTCAGACGCCGACGCGTTGATCCATCATTCCGGCAGGGGATCCCAATACCTGTCGATCAAGTATACCGAGCGTCTGGCCGAAGCCGGCATCGACACCTCTGGGGGCAACGTTGGCGACAGCTACGACAACGCTCTCGCCGAAAGCACCATCGGCCTGTTCAAGACCGAGGTCATCGACTTCCTTGGCCCGTGGAAATCCATGACGCAGGTCGAATGGGAAACCCTGAAATGGGTCGACTGGTACAACAACCGGCGCCTGCACAGCGCCATCGGATCCCTCACCCCGCGAAAAGCAGAGGAGGCATTCTACGAAAGCTTGAACGCTCCCGAAAAAGCTGCCTAGTCATTGAACCAGAAAATCTAAGGTAAACCCGGGGCGGTTCAGCTTTCGGGCCTTGGCGAGAACCTGTGCCGCTTCGTAACGAACCTTGGCCAGGTTCATATCGCCCTTGAGCAGGGCCTCCCACTGTGGGCCAGCAGTTGATCCCATACCTCTTCGGCCTTGTGCCGCGCGACACCGAGGCTGTCCGTCTTGAGAGACATCTTGATGAAAGTGCGTCGTTCGACTTTCGCATAGCGAGTCGGGACGCGCCGCTTGAGATGATAGGTCGCCCCCCCGGAGATAGCCGGGCATGCTTGGTCTCCTTTTGGAAGGAGATGCCACGAAAAGACATGGCGGGCTATGCCGCCTGCCAGTGGTGCAAAACGTAGTGCAAAATCAGCACCGCTAGGCGCCAGGGCCGACACGCTTCCGGCGAAACCACCTTGTTTCCAGTGACTTGCGAGATTTCCATTTTGGGATAAGTGGCAGCCCGTAGGGGAATCGAACCCCTCTTTCCAGGTTGAAAACCTGGCGTCCTAACCGATAGACGAACGGGCCACTCTGGTCTGCTGCGGCGCTGTCTGTGTGACCATCGCTGCGGCGTGAGCCGGGTTCTATGAAAAGCGCGCGGTGCTTGCAAGCACAAAATTCAGAAATTTTCGCGGCCCCGAAACAAAGTCGAAAAGACCCCCCTTTTCAGCCCTGAACAGAGGCCGGCGCAGCGTCGTCGAGGCGCATCTGTACCGTCGACCGTCCCTGCCAGAAATTCACGTCCAGCTTGCCTGCAAGGTGGAATCGGGCCCCCTTGTGGTCCTCCAGCGCAGGCCCCAGCAGTCCGTCGAAGGCCGAGAAGAGAATGGCGTCCAGAGAGGCCCCCAACCCGTCAGAGACCGTCAGCTTCAGGTGTCCCTTCCCGACCCGGCGCACGTAGCGGATCTGCATGTCGGGCAGCACGAATCGCGGACCCGGCACCGCCGCGCCAAAGGGCCCGGCGCGTTCCAGTTGTTCGACCAGCTCCACGCTGGCCGCGCCCGGCATCAGCAGACCGTCAACGCGCAGGTCGGCGGCACCGCCCTGCCCCGCCCCCTGCCGCTCCAGAAGCTCGGAGAGGCGTGCCATCGCCGGTTCCAGCTGGTCGCGCAGCACCGTCAGTCCGGCGGCCATCTTGTGCCCGCCGCCCTTGAGCAGCAGCCCCTCGGCGGCCAGCTTCTGGATTGCCGCGCCAAGATCGACACCGGGCACCGACCGGCCCGACCCCTTGCCCTCGTCCCCTTCGAAACCGATCACGATGGAGGGCCTGTTGGTCTGTTCCTTGAGGCGCGAGGCGACGATGCCCACGACGCCGGGGTGCCAGCCGTCCTCCGCCGCCCAGACCAGCGGCGCCTCCAGCCCGCGCGCCTCGGCCTGTGCCAACGCGGCCTCGCGGACACTGGCCTCGATCTCGCGCCGTTCGGTGTTGAGCTGGTCCAGGCGTTCGGCCATCGCCTGCGCCTCTGACGGGTTGTCACAGGCCAGCAGGCGCGCCCCGAGATCCGCCTTGCCGATCCGCCCGCCCGCGTTCACGCGCGGCCCCATGACATAGCCCAGGTGATAAGCGGCGGGCGCCCGTTCCAGCCGCCCCACGTCCGACAGCGCCACAAGGCCCGGACGGGCCCGGCCCGCCATGACCCTCAGCCCCTGGTGCACGAAGGCCCTGTTGACACCTTTCAGGGGCGCCACGTCGGCCACCGTGGCCAGCGCCACCAGGTCGAGTGCCGCCATGAGATCGGGCCCCTTGGCCCCGGCCTCGCGCAACTGGCGCCCGGCCTCGACCAGCATCAGGAAGACCACTGCCGCCGCGCAGAGATGCGCCAGCGCGCCATCCTCGTCCTGGCGGTTGGGGTTCACCACGGCCACGCAATCGGGCAGCGTCTCTCCCCCCAGGTGGTGGTCCAGTACCACGACATCCGCCGCGCCCTTGGCCGCGGCAATGGGTTCATGCGAAAGCGTGCCGCAATCGACGCAGATGATCAGGTCATGTTCGGCGGCCAACGCCTGCATGGCAGGCACATTGGGGCCATAGCCCTCGTCGATCCGGTCAGGGACATAAAGAGTCGCCTGCCGGCCCATCTGCCGCAGCCAGTCCAGCAGCAGTGCCGCAGAGCTGCCACCGTCCACGTCGTAATCGGCAAAGACAGCGATCCGTTCGCGATCTCGCACAGCTTTCAGGAACCGCTCCGAAGCGCGCTCCATGTCCTTGAGCGATCGCGGATCCGGCAGTAGTTCGCGCAGTTTTGGCGCCAGGTAGGACTCGGCCTCCTCGGCGCCGACGCCCAAGCGGGCCAGCACGGCGCAAAGCGCGTGATTCAACCCGGTGCGCTGCACCAGCGCCTCGGCCTGCCGGGTTTCCTCGGGGCCGGGACCGACCCAGCGCCGCCCGGTCAGACTGCTTTCGACCCCCAGATAAGTCAAACCCTCTCCCGGCTTCTTCTTGGTAAAAATACCCGGGGGAGTCGACCGCAGGGAGACGGGGGCAGCGCCCCCAACCTGCAACCGCTCCCGCCCCGCTCACCCCTTGGGCTTGACCGGGTTGCGATAGCTCATGCGCCGGACAGAGCCGGTCTTGGAGCGCATCAGCAGCGTTTCGGTGGTGATCCAGCCGATCTCGCGCTTGATCCCCGGCAAGAGCGATCCGCCGGTCACGCCGGTGGCGGCAAAGATCACATCGGCGGTCACCATCTCGTCCCGGGCATAGATCTTGTCCAGGTCGGTGATCCCCGCCTTGGCCGCACGGCCCCGTTCGTCGTCGTTGCGGAACAGCAGACGGCCATAGATCTGGCCACCCATGCATTTCAGTGCCGCTGCCGCCAGAACGCCCTCGGGTGCGCCGCCGGACCCCATGTACATGTCGATGCCGGTCATATGCGGTTCGGCGCAATGCATGACACCGGCCACGTCGCCGTCGGTGATCAGGCGGATAGAGGCGCCGGTGGCGCGGACCTCTGCGATCATGTCCTCGTGGCGGGGCCGTTCAAGGATGCAGACGGTGATGTCGCTGGGGCCACAGCCCTTTTCCGTGGCCAGGGCCGACACGCGGGTCGCGGGCGGCATGTCCAGCGTCACGATCCCCTCGGGGTAACCCGGGCCGATGGCCAGCTTGTCCATGTAGACATCCGGCGCGTGAAGCATGCTGCCGCGCGGTCCCATCGCAATCACGGTCAGGGCATTGGGCATGTCCTTGGCAGTCAGCGTGGTGCCTTCGAGCGGGTCAAGCGCGATGTCCACGCCGGGGCCTTCGCCATTGCCGACCTCCTCGCCGATGTACAGCATCGGCGCCTCGTCGCGCTCGCCCTCGCCGATGACGACGACACCCTTGATGTCCAGTTTGTTGAGCTGGTCGCGCATGGCATTGACGGCGGCCTGGTCGGCGGCCTTCTCGTCGCCACGACCGATCCAGTCGGCGCTGGCGATGGCGGCCTGCTCGGCCACGCGGGCCAGGCCCAGGGACAACATTCGGTCATTGAAATCGATCGGGGTGGACATCGCCGGTAATCCTTCGTGAGTGCCGCGTCACCTCGTGAGTACCCCGCCGCAGGCAAGGGCCGCAAGGGGATAGAACCGCCTGCACCGACGGCTGTGCCCATTCGCCGAAAGGGGCGGAGTCATCCGATGATCAGAAGGTCATCCATGGCGAAGAAATTGCCCGATGCCGCAAAGCGCACCTCGTCCACGCTGTCGAAAAGCGCATCGTCGAACTCGACAAAAGTCGTGTCCCCCCTGACCAGCGAAACCGTCTGGGTGCCTAGCAGCGCACCATCGTCATAGGCCGAGACCTCCAGCGTCAAACTGCTGGCGAAAGGCGAGGTGAAATAGGCGCTTTCGAGATCGAAGTTGGTTTCGCGCAGGACCGAGACGTCTCCGGCGTTGTTGTTGGCCACGAACATGCCCGATTGCAGCGCGGGATTGTAGGGATTGTTGGCGCGCCCGTCGCTGAGGTAATCCAGGGCATTGACCGTCCCCCATGACCCTGCGAAGCGCAGCCCGCCCGGCCCGCCCGAGACGCCGTTCTCAAAGGTCTGCAGCAGCGGGTTGATGGCATTTTCGCCGTCGTCGAGCCCGAAGATATTTATCGTGACGGGCTGCGTTGTGCGGCCGCCCTCGCCATCCTCGACCGCGAAGATGAAGATATCGCTCAGCATATCGCCGAGGTTCAGGTCCTGCACTTCGGGATTGGTGTTCTCCAGCCGGTAGGTCCAGCCGCCGAAGAGGTCCACCTCGATGGTGCCGTAGTCGCCGATACCGCCCCCTTCGATGGACCATTCAAGCCGCCCGGTGCCGATGTCCACATCCTCGCCCAGAAGCTTGCCAAAAACAGTCAGGATCGTGTCCTCGGTCACCCTCCCCGTGATGTCGCCGGTGATTTCAGGAGCGTCGTTGAGACCCGTGATCGTCGCGGTGACGGTTTCGGTCGCGAAGCTGCCGTTGCCGTCACTGATGGTCACGTCATAAGTGAAGGTCAGAACGTCAGTCGCGCCGAGATACTGGAATTCATCGTTCTGAACCGAGAAAGTCCAGGTTGCGGTACCCAGAGCCACACCCGCAGTGTCCGAAAGGACCACGCCGAGAAAGCCGAGAGCATCCTCTTCGTTGAATCCCTGAACCGGCCCGTCCATGCCGGTCAGCACCACCTCGACGCTATGGGTGTCCAAAAGATCGACATCCCCGAAGGCGATCTCTCCGGTGTCGGTCAGATAGGGCGTGCTGTCGTCCTCAGTCACCGCCGCGCTGAAATCCGAGGCCGCCAGGTCGATCAAAACCGGGTCGTTGCGCCCCTCTATCACCAGCTCCCTGGTCAGCGTCGTCACGCCGCCCTGACCATCCGACACCTGCACACTCAGCGTTTCAAGCGCGAATTCGTTCACCGCCAGTCCCTGGTAGGAGGTTCCCGGATCGAAGGTCACATCGAAAGAGACGCCGGTGTAATTGCCCACTGTGACCGGGGTCGCGACCGGCACGGACAGGCTGCCGCCGGTCACCGACATGCTGTCCAGCACCACTGTGCCGCCATCCAGGTCGAAAGCGTCGAACGTGATGTCGAGCGGATCGTCCTCGTTCGCGGTCTGGTCGGTCAACCGCACCAGCGGCGGGTTGTTGACCCCGACATGGTAAATGAAATCCGGGAATTCGAGCGTGCCGATATGCTTGAGCGTATCGATGCCCTCGTCGCCATCGTCAGGCCGGGTATCCTCGACGATCGTGGTGTTCCCCTGCCCGTCCGAAAACAGGAAATCCAGCACCGATCCCTGGTAGACCGCCGTATCGTCGCCATCATTGCCCCGGATCAGGTCATTTCCGCCACCGCCTTCGACGGTGTCATCTCCGTCACCGGCGTTGATCTCGTCGTCCTCGTCGGATCCGGTAACCCAGTCGTTGCCATCACCCCCGTTGAATTTCGTCGCTTCGGTCCGGTCCGGCGGTGTCAGGATATCGTCTTCGTCCGTGCCATTGACCGGCTTGCCAAATGTATCCCTGGCCATCGCTTTCCCCCCGGGCCTTGGCGTCAGTCCATGCCTCACGACCATGGGCCCGACGCGGACACGTGCTGTCCGCGTCGGCAAAAAAGGCGCCAGCCAAAAAATCGTGAAGAAAGGTTAACCCAGGAAAGCGTTTCTTCAAAACACTTTGATTACGCAACGTCAATTTGGCAGGCGGGCCGGCCGGTCAGACTTCCTCGATCCGCAGCGCCACGGGTGCGGTGATGACGACGCCTGTCGCCTCCATCGCGGCCAGCGCCTGGTCCAGCGCATTGCGCGTCGTCTTGTGCGTGACGATCAGCACCGGGGCGCTGTCATCGTTGTGGCCATACTGGCGCATGCGATTGATGGAAACGCCCGCCTCGCCCAGCGCGGTGGCCACCTTGGCCAGCGCCCCCGGCTTGTCCGCCAGGGTCATGCGCAGGTAGTAGGGCGCCGGCGTCGAGGCGCGGGCCGGGACGGCCTCGATCAGGCTTGCGGCCGGACGGCCAAAGGTCGACACCCGCAGACCCCGTGCCACGTCCATGACATCGCCCATGACGGCGCTGGCCGTCGGGCCTTCACCGGCGCCGGCGCCGCGCATGACGATCTGGCCCACCTGGTCGCCCTCGATCACCACCATGTTGGTGCCGCCCTGCAACTGCCCCAGCGGAGAGTTCGCCGGCACCAGGCAGGGCGCCATGCTCTGTTCCAGCCCCCGTCCGGTCATCCGCGCGACGCCCAGCAGCTTGATCCGGAATCCCATGTCGGCGGCCTGGCGAATGTCCTCGATGGTGACGCTGCCGATGCCTTCCAGCTCGACCGCGTCGAAATTGACCTGGGTGCCGAAGGCGATGGAGGACAACAGCGACAGCTTGTGCCCGGCGTCGATCCCGCCCACGTCCAATTGCGGATCGGCCTCGAGGAAGCCCAGGGCGTCAGCCTCGGCAAAGGCCTCGTCATAGGTCAGGCCGCCGTCCTCCATCCGGGTCAGGATGTAGTTGCAGGTGCCGTTCATCACCCCCATTACGCGCTCGATGTCATTGCCGGCCAGGCCCTCGGTCAGCGCCTTGATGACGGGAATGCCGCCGGCCACCGCCGCCTCGAAGCGCAGCACCGCGCCATGTGCCTCGGCCAGCGCCGCCAGCGCCTGACCGTGATGCGCCAGCATCGCCTTGTTGGCGGTGACCACGTCCTTGCCCGCCTTCAGCGCGGCCTCGACAGCGGCCTTGGCCGGTCCGTCGCTGCCGCCCATGAGTTCGACAAAGACATCCACGTCCTCGCGCGTGGCCAGTGCCACCGGGTCATCCTCCCAGGCATAGCTGGACAGGTTCACGCCGCGATCCTTGTCGCGGGTGCGGGCGGAGACGGCGCTGATCTCGATGCTGCGGCCCGAGCGTTCGGTCAAGAGCGGTGCCTTTTGGCGCACGATCTTGACGACACCCGTGCCCACGGTCCCCAGACCGGCAATACCTAGACGGAGTGGCTGGGACATGGGCGGGCTCCTTTTTCCCTCGGGGTCAGTTCCGGGTCGGGGTTATCGCCAAGCCTCGCCGGGGACAAGGGCGTCCGGCGTAGCGCGGGCTTTCGACCGTGTCATCCGCCCGAGTGATGCGCAAAGACACCGCAGCCGGGGGCCTACTCGGCGCGCAGCGCCGCCGCCTTCTGCCGCAGCCTTGCCAGGCGGCCATCGACACCGCGCGGCGCGATATCCACCCGTTGCAGCCGGCTGGCCCGTGCCTTCAGCGCCGCCACGCGCCCCTCGACCACGGCGGCCTCGCCGGGGGTGGCCCTCGGCACGGCGCCGTTCAGCAGCGCATCCAGCGGCAAGAGATCGGGATAGGGGGCGTCCGCCACGCCCGGCGTCTGCCGCGCATCCAGTTCCGGGAACTGGGTGCAGCCGGTCAGTGCCGCAATGACAGCAGCGCAAAGCAGGGGATGATGGAACCGAACCGCCATGTGCCAGTCATGCCCCAGCCCGCGCGGGCTGGCAAGCATCCGGGTTGATCTGAACGCCTGTTCAGATATTGATGGCATCATGGCACGCACCCAGGGAAGCCACGCCGGGATCACCGGCCCTCGCATCCGCGAAGCGGCACTGCGCCTCTTTGCCGAACACGGATTTGCCGCCGTCTCGATGCGCCAGATCGCCTCGGCGGTGGGGCTGCAGGCAGGCGCTCTCTACAACTACACGCCCGACAAGCAGGCGCTGCTGTTCTCCCTGATGAAGGAACACATGGACGACCTGCTGGGCGATCTCTCCCGCCTGCCGTCGCAGGACGCGCCGCAGGCCCGTCTTGAATCATTCGTCCGGTTCCACATCGCCTTTCACCTGGACCGTCCGGAACTGGTCTTCATCGCCTACATGGAACTGCGCAACCTCACGCCCGAGAATTTCCGGGTGATCGAAGGCCTGCGCCGCGACTACGAAGACGCGCTGGAACGGATCCTGAGCGACGGCGTCGCCGCGGGCAGTTTCGAGGTCGCCGACACCAAGCTCGCGACGCTGGCCGTGATCGCCATGCTGACCGGCGTCACCACCTGGTATCGCCCGGACGGCCGCCTGAGTGTCCCCGAGGTGCAGGATCTCTACTGGGACATGGTGCGCAAGTCGGTCTCCGCCTGACGGCGCGCCGTCCGCCCCCCCGTCCCGAACCCGGGCTCAGCCTGTTCCTTGGTGACTCCGGAAGCGAAAAACAGGCGCAGCCTGTCCAAAGGGTCGGCGGGCGGGCGCCTTTGCGGCGCAAGCCGCAAACAGTCCCGTTCCGGCGGCCCTCAGCGCTCCGCTTGAATCGATTCCAGGTATTCCGCCAGCGCCACCAGCTTGCGCGGCGTCGGTGTCGGTTTGCCGTCGCCACTGTCATAGGGCACCAGGTCGCCCTCCAACAGCGCACCGAACTCCGGCATCCATGATGCAGACCGGTCCGACCGTGCATAGCCGTCGATGATCGACATCACCTTGGCCCGTGGAAAGACGTTGCCGTGGCGCACCTTGATCAAAGTCAGGTTCTTCGGCGCGACACTCATGGCCCGCGCCATCTGTCCATCGCCCTTGCCATCCGCGCCATGACAAACCGCGCAATTTTCCATGAACAACGACCGTCCATCCGAAGGACCCGGCATCGCGGTTTCCTCGACGCAGCCCGCCAGCGCCAGTGCCGCCACCAGCCCGAGAGTCATTCTGACCATTCCTGCCCCTTTCATGCCTGCTCTCCCCGCTTCCTGCCAAAGCGCCAGCGCCTCGGCAAGCCCGTTCAGCCGTCGGCCTGCAGCCCCTCGACATGAGCCACCACGTCCAGCAGCCCCCTTGGGGTCATGATCACCTCGCCCGACGGCGCGCGCCACTCCACCACGGGGCCACCCAGTTCGGACGCGAACTCGGGCATCGAACCGCGGTGGAACTTGCCCGGGTAGCCGTGGATGGTTTCCATCACTTGTTCGGCGGGAAAGATGCCGCCGTTGGCCAGGGTCAATCCGGTCAGATCCGGCGGGGTCACGGGCAGGTCTGCGCCCAATGCGCCATCGCCAAGCCCCCTTGCCCCGTGGCACCCCGCGCAATTGGCCGCATAGATCCGTGCCCCCGGGTCCACCACGTCGACCCTGTCCTGAGACGGGCTGAACCAGCTCCGGCTCGTTCCCCCCTGTCCCGGCCAGAAAACCGCGCAGCCGGTCAGCGTCATCAGCGCAACCCCGGCCAGTACCCTCATGTGCATGTCCCGCTCCATCTTCCTGTCCGGTTCATGGACTGCAAGTCCGCCCGGCGAACCGCCCCCCCAAGGGCGCGTGACAGTGCCCGCGCCTCCGGTCATAGTCGCGCCGGAAAGACGGGAGGTCCACATGCTCGATCCTGCCACCGCGCAGCACCTGTTGAAAGAGAATTTCGCACCCTGGGTCCAGGCCCTGCAGCCGGAGATCACCGAGATCGGCCCCGATCAGGCGGTGCTGGAAATCCCCGTGCGCCCCGAGATCGCCCGCATGGGCGGCATCGTCTGCGGCCAGGCCCTGGCGACGCTGGCGGATACGGCGATGGTCTTTGCCTGTGCGGGGCGGCTGGGCCGGTTCGAGCCGGTGGCCACCACCAACCTCGAGACGCGTTTCCTCAGCGCGGCCCGCGGCGATGCCGTGCGCTGCACCGCCCGGGTGATCAAGGCCGGGCGGGCGATGATCTTTGCCGAGGCGCTGCTGATCCGGCTGCCGGACGCGGCCACGGTGGCCGCGGCCAGCGCCACCTTCTACCTGCCATCATGAAGGGGTCCGGGATGACACAATACGCGGTGATCATGCTGCTGGCGGGAATCGGCATTCCCACGCTGGCCGCGCTCAATGCGGCGCTGGGGCAGCGGCTCGGGTCTCCGGCGGCAGCGGCTGTGGTCCTGTTCTGCGTTGCGCTGCTGTCGACCGGGGCGGTCTGGGCACTGCTGGGCGCCAAGGGCTTTGGCGGGCTGACCTCGGCGCCCCGGCACCTGCTTCTTGGCGGCTGCCTGGTGGCCTTCTACGTTCTGTCCGTCACCTATATCGCGCCGCATTTCGGTGTCGGCAACGCGGTCTTCTTCGTGCTGATCGGGCAGCTCATCAGCGCGGCGGCGATCGACCATTTCGGGCTGTTCGGCGCGCGGGTCTCTCCCCTGACCCTGACCCGAGCGACGGGTATCGCGGTCATGGCGCTGGGGGTCTGGATCACCCAGCGCGCCTGACCGCAGATCTCAGGCCCCGGCGAGCGACTGCAGCTGGTGCCAGAGGGCATCGGGGACGTCGATTGCCTCCTGCACGGCCCGGCCCGCGCCGGGCATTCTCGCGCCCTCGTCCTGCGTGACCACCCGGCCCAGCTCTGCCAGCCGGTCGTAGAACGCCCCCTGCCCCGGATCGATCAGCAGGAAGTACTGGCCAAGATCATGCGGCGCGCCTTCTGGCGCCTTGAGCGGGGCGACTTCCGAGCTCAGCACTCCGCCGCCCAGACAGGCGGCGAGGATCTCGGCCATCAGGCCAAAGCCCCAGCCCTTGTAGCCTCCGGCACTGGTCAGCGACCCGGTCAGCGCCGCCTCGGGGTCGGTTGTTGGCCGCCCCTCCGAATCGACGGCCCAGCCCTCGGGGATGGGACGGCCCGCCGCCTTGGCCATCGTGATATGGCCCAGCGCCACGGTCGTGGTGCTCTGGTCGAACATCATCGCCACGCCGCCCTGGCCGTCGGGCACGGCAAAGGCGATGGGATTGGTGCCGATCACGCGGGTCTTGCCCCCCGGCGCGGCCACGATGGGCGAGGCATTGGTCAGCCCCAGCCCAAGCGCACCACCCCGAGCGATCTGTTCGGTGAAATAGCCCAGCGCGGTACATGTATGCGCGTGATGCAGGGCAAGGCTGACCACCCCCGTCTCATGCGCTGCCTCCAGCGCCAGCGGCAGGGCCGCGGCAAAGGCGGGTTGGGCAAAGCCATGCGCGGCATCGACACGGATTTCCGAGGCACGCGGACGGCTGATACCCGGCACCGCGCGGCCATCGACCCGCCCCGAAGTCAGCTGCTGGCAATAGCTTTCCAGGTAGTAAAGGCCACAGATACGGTTCCCGCGCGCCTCGGCCCAGGCGATGGCGCGGGCCATTTCCGCGGCGATGGCCGGACCGGCGCCATGCGTGGCCAGGGCGGTTTCTGAAAGGCGCTGGATTTCGGCAACGGAAATTTCGGGCATGAAGGGCTCCTGCGTGTTTGGCAGGACCCTAATCCGCGTTGACCGAAACGAAAAGAGAGGGGTCAGAAGCGGTCAAAGCGCTGTTCATGGCGGCGTCGCGCCAGCTCCAGCCGGGTGATCAGGTGGTTGAGAAGAACCGCGACGATCAGGACCGGCCCCAGGCCCCACCACGACCACAGCAGAACAAAGACCCAAAGCAAGTTGACGAAGATCAAGACCATGTTGGCGGAGGTGTAATCCTCGACCGGTTGCGGGTGACGGTTCTCCATCGCGGTGCCTCCTGCTTGCGGCTGCATGCAGGCAAGAGTTTAGCGCATCCGGCCTGCAAGTCAGGTCAGGATTCCGCGATCCGTTGAATTTCCGGTTAATGCGCGCCGTTTCGCCTAGGCGGAGACGGTTTCTCGCGCAACGGCCAGCGCGGCCGGCAAGGTCTCTTCCAGAACCGCCAGGTCCTCGGACCGACCGGCGCTGATGCGGATACAGCGGTCCTGCGGCGCCACGAAGGGCATGCGGACAAAGACCCCGCGGTCGATCAGTCCAGCCAGCACCGCGCGGGCAAAATCCCCGTCGCGCCCGCAATCCACGGCAACGAAATTCGTGGCCGACGGCAGCGTGGTCAGCCCGTTCGCCTCGGCGATGCGGGCAATCTCGCCCCGCGCGTCCTCGGTCAGGCGCAAGACCTCTTCGAGCCACTCGGTGTCCTGCAGGGCCGCCAGCGCCCCGGCCAGCGCCATCCGGTTCATGCCGAAATGGTTGCGGATCTTGTCAAAGGCACGGATCACCGACGCAGCCGAGATCGCATAGCCGATGCGCGCACCCGCCATGCCATAGGCCTTGGAAAAGGTGCGCAGGCGCACGACCCGGTCGTCTTCGGGGTCGATCCGGGGCGCGGTGCCCTCGGGCGCGAACTCGATATAGGCCTCGTCCAGGGCCAGCACGCAGCCATCGGGAAGCGTATCCAGCGCCGCCTCGATCGCAGCGCCCGAATGCCAGCTGCCCATCGGGTTGTCGGGGTTGGCAAGGTAGATCAGCTTGGCGTCGACCTCCGCCGCCTTCTCGATCAGCCCGCCCAGGTTCTCGTGATCGCCGGCATAGGGAATCTTGTGCAGCACGCCGCCATAGCCGTTCACATGGTAGTTGAAGGTCGGATAAGCCCCGTCGGAGGTCACGACCGCGTCGCCCGGCGCCACCAGCAGCCGGACGAGATAGCCCAGCAGCCCGTCGATCCCCTCGCCAATCAGGATGTTTTCCGGAGCACAGGCCATTTTCGCAGCCAGCGCGCCCTTGAGATCCAGATGCGAGGGATCGGCATATTTCCAGACCTCGGCGGCCTCGTCCTGGATCGCGGCAATGGCAAAGGGGGACGGGCCGAAAACGCTTTCGTTGGCACCAAGGCGGGCCTTGAACAGGGCACCGCGGGCGCGCTCCTGTACCTCGGGCCCAACGAAGGGCACGGTTTCGGGCAGGGCGGCGATCAGGTCAGGGTAACGAGGTCCGGTCATGGCGCATTTATGAACCGCGCGTGGCCCGCGTCAACGCATGAATTTGCGCCGCGCGTCACGGGCGATTTCATAGCGCATCTGCAAGTCCGCGATACGGGCCATGAGGCGCTTCTTCTCGTCAGGATCGGTTGCGGCCTGCCAGTCGGCACGGGCGGCATCCATCTGCGCCTTCAGGCCCACTTCCTCTGGCAAGGCTCCGGCCTCCGCCATGATGCGATAGCCCACCGCCTCACCCGGGTCGATCAGCGCATCGCCGGGGCGATGTGGCAACGGCCTACCCTCGCCTTCGAGGTTCTTCAGCTTGCCTTCCGCCTCGGCCTTGCGGATCTGCGCCTCTGTCAGACGATCAAAGTTTGGCATCGGGCAGCTTCCCCCTTGTCACAAAGCCAGGATAGACCTGCGGCGCCCCGCTCACAAGTGCCGCCACAGCTTGACCCCGGCGGGGCAAAAGGCCAGTTTCCGCCGCGAGCAGGACAAGAAAGATCGCCGATGACGCGCCAGCCGCCGCCCTTCGCCCCTTTCGAATGGATGATCGCCTGGCGCTATCTGCGCGCCAAGCGCGCCGAAGGGGGCGTCTCTGTCATGACCTGGATTTCCCTCATCGGCATCACGCTTGCGGTCTTTGCGCTGATCGCGACACTGGCGGTCCGGTCGGGGTTCCGGGCGGAATTCGTCGACACCATCGTGGGCGCCAACGCCCATGTCACCGTCTACCACATCCAGCGCACCGGCGAGGACGGGCAACCGACCCGCACCCTGCCCGACCACGAGGCCATGGCCGAGCGCGTGCGCGAGGTTCCCGGCGTGACCCGCGTGGCCCCGCTGGTCAAGGGCCAGGTCATGGCCACAGGCAAGGGCCGAAACGCGGGTGTCGAGGTCTTCGGCATCGCAGAGGCCGACCTGATCGAGATCCCACGCATCGCCGACATGGAAACCGGCATCGGCAATATCGTGGATTTCGACACGGGGATCGCCATCGGGTCGGGCGTGGCGCAGATGCTGGGCGTGGGACTGGGCGACACGATCGACCTGATCTCTCCCAACGGGGTCAAGACGCCGTTCGGGGTCAGCCCCAGGGTCAAGAGCTACCAGGTCACCTATATCTTTACCGCCGGGCGCTATGACATCGACCGGACGCGGGTCTACATGCCCTTCGAAGAGGCGCAGCTGTATTTCAACCGCGAGGGCGTGGCAGACGAACTGGAGATCACCGTCGAGGACCCCGAACAGGTCGAAAGGTACACCCGCGCCATCGGCCAGGCGGCGGGCACCGGCGCGCTGGTCTGGACATGGCAGGATGCCTCTGGCGGTTTCCTGCGGGCGTTGGACATCGAAGACAACGTGATGTTCGTGATCCTCTCGGTGCTGGTTCTGATCGCGACGATGAACATCGTTTCGGGCCTGATTATGCTGGTCAAGAACAAAGGCCGCGACATCGGCATCCTGCGCACGATGGGACTGACCGAGGGGTCGGTCATGCGGGTCTTCTTCATTTGCGGCTCCTTCACCGGGCTGATCGGGACGGCGCTGGGGGTGCTTCTGGGCTGCCTCTTCGCCATCTACATCGACCCGATCTTTGCCGCCGTGAACTACCTGTCGGGGGGCGGGGTCTGGGATCCGTCGATCCGGGGCATCTATGCCCTGCCCGCGGAACTGCACCTGAAGGACGTACTGTCTGCCGTAGGCCTGTCGCTGGGGCTGAGTTTCATCGTCACGATCTTTCCGGCCCGACGCGCGGCCCGGATGAACCCGGTGGAGGCGCTGCGCTATGAGTGACACGGTCCTGCGCCTGACGGGCATCGAGAAGAGTTACAACAAGGGGCTGCCTAACGAGGTGCAGGTCCTGCGCGGCATCGACCTGGAAGTCACCCGTGGCGAGGTCGTGGCATTGGTGGCCCCCTCTGGTGCGGGCAAGTCGACGCTTCTTCATATCGCCGGACTGCTGGACACGCCGGACGCCGGCACCGTCGAGATCGGGGGCGAAGAGATGCAGGACCGCAGCGACCGGCGCCGCACGGCGGTCCGGCGCGCGGATGTGGGCTTTGTCTACCAGTTCCACCACCTGCTGCCCGAGTTCACGGCGCTGGAAAACATCGTGCTGCCGCAGCTGGCCAACGGCGTGGCCCGCGGTGCCGCCGAGGAGCGGGCACTGGCCCTCCTGGACAGCGTCGGCGTCAAGGACCGCGCCACCCACCGGCCTGCGGCCTTGTCGGGCGGCGAACAGCAACGGGTGGCCTTTTGCCGGGCGATGGCCAATGCACCGCGCCTGTTGCTGGCAGACGAACCGACGGGCAACCTTGATCCCTCGACCTCGGACCGGGTGTTCGGCGCGCTGATGACGCTGGTGCGCGAAACCGGCCTGTCCTGCCTCATCGCCACCCACAACCTGGACCTGGCGGCCAGGATGGACCGGCAGTTGCGGCTGGACTCCGGCGGGTTGCAGGCGGAGTGATCCGCCTGCCCCGGGAATATCAGGGACAGGTCGCGCTGTTTACTCCGTCACGACCTTGACCGCGGCCTCGACCGCCCCGGCACCGTGCGGGATGTCCAGCGCCGTCAGCCCCGCCTCGACCGTGCCGATCAGGCCGAGGATGCCGTGCGCGTTCACATGCCCCATGTGCCCGAAACGGAAATAGCCCGAGCCGGTGGGATCGTCCGGATCCCCCACCCGTAGCCCGACGCCCAGAACCAGCCCAGCCTCTTCACGGCACCACTCCCGCAAACGGTCGCCCAGAGGAGCGCCCAGTTGTGCCGCCGTCACCGCATGCGAACGGTGCGCCCGATCCGGCACGTTCAACCGGAACGGCCCGTCCTCGGCCCAGGCCTCGCCCGCCGCCCAGATCGCCTGCGCCAGCCGGGCATGACGCGCCCAGACCGCCTCGATCCCCTCTTCGCGGATCATGTCCAGCGCGGCGCGCAGGCCATAGAGGTGATGCGTGGGCGCGGTGCCGCCAAAATACTGGTAGAACATCGCCGGGTCCGCGCGCGGTCCCCAATCCCAATAGCGCGAGACACGCGGCATGGCACGCCGCACCTCTGCCGCACGGGCGTTGAAAAAGACAAAGCCCAGCCCGGGCGGCACCATCAGCCCTTTTTGAGAGCCGGTCACCATCACGTCGGCGCCCCAGGCATCCATGCGAAACTCGTCACAGCCCAGCGAGGCGATACAGTCGACCATCAAGAGCGCCGGGTGTCCGGTCTCGTCCAGTACGGCGCGCAACGCGGCGATGTCCGACCGCACGGAAGACGAGGTGTCGACATGCACCGCCAGCACCGCCTTGATGCGCTGGCCCTTGTCCGCCAGCAGGGCGGCGCGGACCCGCTCCGGGTCAATCGGTGCCGTGCGACCGTGGTCAATGATCTCGACCTCGGCGCCCAGCCCCTGGGCCATCTCGGCCCAACCGTGACCGAAGGCACCGGTGGTGGGCGCAAGCACCGCCTCGCCCGGGGCCACGGTGTTCGACAGGGCCGCCTCCCAGGCGCCGTGGCCGTTGCAGATGTACATCGCCAACTGTCCGTCCGTCTGCGCCACATAGGCGAGGTCCGGCACGATACCGGCGACCATCTGATGCAGCTCCGGCGAATAGATGTCGGGCGCCGGGCGGTGCATCGCCTGCAAGACGCGGTCGGGCATCATCGACGGCCCCGGCAGGGCCATGTGGGGACGGCCGTTGGACAAGGGCATGGGCGACTCCTGTAACTGTGCGGCGCGACGTTAACGGGCGGCGCCCTGCCGTCAATATCTGCCCTTGCTGGACAGGCCGCGGAATGCCGCGTAAACCGCGCGCCTGAACGTCGGGGATCCTATCGCGTATGCTGGCAAAACTCTGGAGCAGACTGGACGCGGCCGAACGCCGCCTGCGCCATTCCTTCGGGCGGGACATTTCGACCCCCTCGGCGCGGCGCTGGTCTTCCCTGCACTACAACCTCTTCGACCATGCCTTCCTGCGGGTGTTCTGGACCAACTTCTTCCAGATCGCGCCGGGGGTCTATCGCTCGAACCAGCCAACGCACCGGCGGTTCGAACGCTATGCCGCGATGGGGATCCGCACGGTGGTCAACCTGCGCGGAGAGGACAAGCACGCACATTACCTCTTTGAAAAGGAAAGCGTCGAAGCCCTTGGCATGACCCTGGTCAATGCCAAGCTCTGGGCGCGCGAAGCGGCCCCCCGCAAGAGGATCATCGGCGTCATCGACGCCCTGCGGGCGGCGGAACGGCCGATGATGTTCCACTGCAAGTCCGGCGCCGACCGGGCCGGGTTCGTGGCCGCCATGTACTTGCTGGTCTTCGAGAACGCCCCCATCGCCGCAGCCAAGAAACAGCTTGGCCTCCGCTACATGCATCTGGATTTCACCAAGACCGGGGTGCAGGACTATGTTCTGCGGGTCTTCGAGGCGCGTCAGGAGCTCGGCGAAATCGGCTTCGAGGACTGGATCAGGACCGAGTACCAGGCCAAGGCGATCCAGTCCGCGTGGGAGGCACGCCGCCCCGAAATTGACTGCGCGCGGGAGTTGATGGGTGGCTAGGCCAAAGGGCGAACCCAACCGAAAGGGCCTGTTTCTCTGGCTCTGGCGGCGCTACCTGAAACGCTATGCCGGGCTGATGGCGCTGGCGATGGTCTTCATGTCCATCGAGGGCAGCATGTTCGGCCTGCTCAGCTACATGATGAAGCCGATGTTCGACGATGTCTTTGTCGGCGGCAATTCGGATGCGCTGGTCTGGGTCGGGCTGGCGGTCATGACGATCTTTTTCGTGCGGGCCTTGACCAGCGTGATGCAGAAGGTGCTGCTGACGCGGGTCTCCCAGATGTCGATGGGCGACATTCGGCAGGACCTGCTGGAACACCTGATGCGGCTGGACCCCGGCTTTCACCAGGACCACGGCCCCGGCTACCTGATCCAGCGGGTCGAAGGCGACGTGAACGCGATTGCCAAGGTCTGGAACACGCTTGTCACCGGCGCCGGGCGTGACGTCGTCGCGCTGATCTCTCTTTTCGGCGTGGCGCTGGCGATCGACTGGCGCTGGACGCTTGTGGCCTTGATCGGCGCGCCGCTGCTGGTCTTTCCCTCGGTGTTGTTGCAGCGTTTCGTGCGCGGCAACGCGCGCGAGGTCCGCGATATCGCCGCGCGCCTGTCGACCCGCCTGAACGAGGTCTTTCACGGCATCACCCCGGTCAAGCTCAACCGGCTGGAAGGCTGGATGGCCGGGAAATACCGCCACCTGACACGGGCCCGCATCCGGGCCGAGACGCGCAGCGCCGCCGGGCAGGCCTCGCTGCCCGGGTTGATCGACCTGATGTCGGGGATCGGCTTTGTCGGCGTGCTCTGGTTCGGCGGCGGAGAGATCCTGGCCGGCGAAAAGACCGTGGGCGATTTCATGGCCTTCTTTACCGCCATCGGGCTGGCCTTTGAACCGCTGCGCCGGCTGGGCGCCGTGTCCGGCGTCTGGCAGGTGGCCGCGGCCTCGATCGAGCGGATCATCGAGATGCTGGAAACGCGGCCCGCCATGCGTGATCCGGACAGCCCCCTGCCCCCGCCCGAGGGCGTCCCCGGGATCAGCCTGCGGGACGTCGACCTCAGCTATGGCGAGGCACAGGTCCTGCGCGGCCTGACGCTTGAAGCGGCACCGGGACAGACCACGGCGCTGGTCGGTGCCTCCGGCGCGGGGAAATCGACGGTCTTCAACCTGCTGACCCGCATGGCCGACCCGCAGGCGGGCACGGTGGACATCGGGGGCGTGCCGGTGTCCGCGCTGCGGCTGGACGATCTGCGCGGCATGATCTCTGTCGTCAGCCAGGAGGCGCTGCTCTTTGACGAAAGCCTGCGCGACAACATCGTGCTGGACCGCGAGGTGCCAGAGGCAGAGCTGCAACAGGCGCTGGACGCAGCCCATGTCTCGGACTTCCTGCCCCGGCTGGAGGCGGGCCTGGACACGCAGGTCGGCACGCGTGGCTCTCGCCTGTCCGGTGGTCAACGGCAGCGTGTCGCCATTGCCCGGGCACTGTTGCGTGACACGCCCGTGCTGCTTCTGGACGAGGCGACCAGCGCGCTGGACGCCCAGTCCGAGGCGGTGGTGCAGGCGGCCCTGGAACGCCTGTCCCAGGGCAGGACGACGCTGGTGATCGCACACCGCCTGTCAACCGTGCGGAATGCCGACCGGATCGTCGTCATGGACGCCGGCAAGGTCGTCGAGACCGGCACCCATGATGAGTTGATCGTCCGGGGCGGGGCCTATGCCGATCTATACCGTTTGCAGTTCGACGAAGCCGAGTGATCCTGGCTGTCTTGACCGAGGGATCCGGCGCTCAGCGCCGGTAGCGGCGGGCCAGGGCGGACACGTCTGCCCCTGCGAAATAGCGCGCCAGCGTGACAAGGTTGCGCGCCCCGCGCCGCAGCCAGCCGTGGCGGCGGTACTTGTCCGCCGAGGTCACGGCGGTCGCCGGCAGGCCGCGCAGGCGGGTTTTCAGACGCCGTGCCAACGCCACGTCCTCCATCAGGGCCAGGTCCGGATAGCCGCCGACATCCTCCAGCACCTCGCGGTGAATCAGCAACCCCTGGTCGCCGTAGGGCAGGTGAAACAGCCGCGACCGCAGGTTGGCCCAGCCCGCCACCCAGAACGGCATCACCCCCCGAGCATCAAAGCGCAACCGGAAGTGCCAGGCGCCTGGTTGGGTCAGGACAGGCAGAACCGCCTGCGTCCATCCCTCGGCCAGGTGGGTATCGGCATGAAGCACAAGCAGCCAGTCGCCCTCTGTCGCGGCGATTCCGCGCCTGACCTGCCCCCCGCGCGAGGGCGGGCCGGTCACGACCCGCGCACCCGCCTGCCCCGCGATCTGCAACGTCGCATCGCGCGAGCCGCCATCGCTGATGACCAGTTCGCGGATCAGCCCCGCCTGCAGCCCCTCTCCGAGGCTGCCCAGACAGGCCGGCAGGCCGCCCTCGGCGTCGAGGGTGGGGATCACAATGGAAATCGGTGCACGCATTGGCCTGTTCGCTTGTTGCCTGGGCGCCTATATGCGACCCAAAGGCAAAAGGAAAAGCGAATGGCAGACGAAAAGCGAAAGGTCCTGCGGGTACGCGGCGCCGAGGCACGCGACTTCCTTCAGGGCTTGGTGACAAATGACGTCTCCGGGCTGGACCGGGGGCTGGTCTATACCGCCCTGCTGACACCGCAGGGCAAGTACCTGGCCGATTTCTTCATGGTGCCCGAGGGCGAGAATGTGCTGCTGGACCTCGACGCGGAACTGGCGCCATCGGTGCTGCAACGGCTGACCATGTACAAGCTGCGCCGCCCGCTGGAGATCGAGGAAACCGACCTCTGCGTCAGCCGGGGCACAGGAGAGCCGCCGGAGGGCGCCTTTGCCGATCCCCGCCACGCCTCTCTGGGTTGGCGCGGCTACGCCGGGCAGACGGGCGAGTCGGCGGACTGGGAGGCCCTGCGCGTGGCCGCCTGTGTCCCGGAAACCGGGGTCGAACTGACGCCCGACACCTTCATCCTCGAGGCCGGGTTCGAACGGCTGCACGGGGTCGATTTCCGCAAGGGCTGTTTCGTGGGCCAGGAAGTGACCGCGCGGATGAAACACAAGACCGAGCTGCGCAAGGGTCTGGTCACGGTCGAGGTCGAGGGCAACGCGCCCGTGGGCACCGAGATCATGGCCGGTGAAAAACCGGCGGGCACGCTCTACACCCAGGCCGAGGGACGCGGCATCGCCTACCTGCGGTTCGACCGGGCCAAGGAGGACATGCGGGCCGGGGATGCCGTGGTGCGCATGGTGTCATGACCTGGCAGGCCCGCATCGCCAAGGCGCTGGGGGCCCCCGTTTCCGACGCCCGCCCCTTGCAGGGCGGCGACCTCTCGCAGGTGTTCCGGGTCGAACTGGCGGATGGCCGCCGGGTTGCGGTCAAGCTGGGCACGCTGGTGGGAACAGAAGCGCGGATGCTGGCCGCCATGCAGGCCAGTGGCGCGGCAGTGCCCAAGGTGATCTGGTCCTGCGACGGTCTGCTATGCCTTGAATGGCTGGACGAAACGCGGCCCTCGCCAGACGGGTGGCAAGCCCTGGGCGAAACGCTGGCCCGGCTGCACGCGGTCCGGGGGCCTCGCTATGGCTGGGACGCGGACCATGCCTTTGGCCGGGTGCGGATCGCAAATGCGCCTTGCGACAGCTGGCCGGATTTCTGGGCCGACCGTCGGCTGATGCCCTTCGTCCCCGATCTGCCCGTCCCGCTGGCGCGACGTATCGAGGCGCTGGCGCTGCGCCTGCCCGAACATCTGCCCGCATCCCCTGCCCCGGCGCTTTTGCATGGCGATCTATGGACCGGCAACGCGCTTTTCTCGGGCGATCAAGCCTACCTGATCGACCCCGCCTGCTATCACGGCCACGACGAGGTCGACCTCGCCATGCTGGAACTTTTCGGCCGGCCCGACGCGGGTTTCTGGGCCGGATACCACGCTTGCGACCCGGGACGCGAGGCACGCCGCCCCGTCTACCAGTTGTGGCCAGCACTGGTTCACCTGTCCCTGTTCGGCGCGGGCTATCGCGGCCTGGTCGAAGGCTTGCTGGATCAGCTTGGCGCCTGAAGCGGCTTTTCGAAGACCTGCACCGCCAACCGCGCCCCGGCACCCTGCATCATCGCGGCACTGGCCTGGTTGAAGGCATGCACGCGGGTCATCCACGAGGTACAGCCCAGCGCCGAACTTTCAGCCTCGAACCGGGCAATCAGGCGACGGGCCAACCCGCGATGCCGCCAGATCGGCGCAACGTAGATATGATCCAGAACGGCCATCTTGCGGGCCTTTTCCAGTGCCGTCGCCGGCTGGTCGATCACCTGCCACAGCAGGTAGGCCCGCGCCACGCCTTCGGTCCGATAGACCAGCGCGCGGGCGCCTTCGGCCATCCTCTCCGCCAGAAAGCCCTGCAGGTCCTCCTGCGGTCCCTCGGTGTGGAATCGCTCCGGCACATCGTCGGCGTGGTGGGCGTTGAGCGAAAACAGCATCTCCGCCAATGCGGGAATGTCGCGATCAGTTGCAGTGTCGATCATGAAAAAGGCCTCCTGGCGTTGCGCCGGAGGCCCTTTCGTCAATGATTTTTCACCCCCGGCAATTACGGGGGTATGTGCGCGCGGGCCCCGAGGTCAGGCGCGCTCGGAATATTCCATCGTTTCGGTGTTCACGACGATGTCCTCGTCCTGCGCCACGAAGGGCGGCACCGTGATGCGCACGCCGTTGTCCAGCACGGCGGGCTTGAAGCTGTTGGCCGCAGTCTGACCTTTGACCACCGGCTCTGTCTCGGCGATCTTGCAGACCACCTTTTGCGGCAGCGTCGCGTTCAGCGCCTCGGTGTCGTAGAATTCCACGACGATGGTCATGCCGTCCTGCAGGAAGGGGCGGCGTTCGCCGAGGATGTCCGCGGGCAGTTCGACCTGGTCGAATGTCTCGGTGTCCATGAAGGTCAGCATGCCGTCGCTCTCGTAGAGGAACTGCATGTCCTTCTGTTCCAGGCGCACGCGTTCGACCTTGTCGGCGCTGCGGAAGCGTTCGTTCAGCTTGGACCCGTTGCGCAGGTTCTTCATCTCGACCTGGGCAAAGGCGCCGCCCTTGCCGGGCTTGACGTGGTCGACCTTGACCGCGACCCAGAGACCGTCGTTGTGTTCCAGCACGTTGCCGGGGCGGATTTCGTTACCGTTGATCTTGGGCATGGTCAGAACCGTGGCAAAAGGTTGATGATAAGTTGACGGTTCCTATATCTGGCCTGTTAGCGTCTGGCAAGGCAACGTATGTCGTGCTGCACACGCAGAAAGCCATGCACCAAGCGCATGGTAGCTATGCTAAATCGGGGTATCCGAATCGGAACGAATGGTCCATAACCCCCGTTACGCCAGAAAACACAAGAGCAATAATCAAAGGTCGAAACATGAAGGATTTCGTTGACAGCACCGCGTTCAACGCTGAGCAAGGCAACCGCGCCCGCAAGCTGTTCGCCGCCGTGGTGCTGGCTGCCCTGGACGATGCAATCGCCGACGACAAGAAGTACGGCAATGGCCCCGAACAGATCGCCCGCTGGGCGCGCTCGCGCGATGGTCGCGAAGTGCTGTCCTGCGCCGGGATCGACCCCAATGAGCGTGTGGTTTCGGGACTGATGGAATTCGTGGGCAAGGGTGTACGCACCTCGGTTGCCCTGTCGCGTGAAGAAAGCGAGCGCCGCCATGCGGCGCAGCAGGCCGAAGCCGCCTGATCCAAGACCATTCGAAGACCTATGAACTGACGCGCCCTTCAAAGGGCGCGTTTTTTCATGGCATCATGGATGACGTGGCGTGAACCTGCGAAAGCGTCAGCGGCCCTTACGTCGGGCTCAGTCGAAGTCCTGGTTCATCATGACGCGGTGAATTTCGCGCCTCACCAGTTTGCGCACGTTGCGGGTGATCCGCTCTCCAAGTGCGCCCTGCAATTCCCGCCGAACGATATCGGCAACCATGCCTTGCAGTGCTTCTTCGCTCAATTCCGCCACGGCGGTGTGTTCCGGCGCCTCGGCCAGCGGATTGTCGGCGCGAGGCGCGTCGGTCTCACTCACAGGCGCTGCCGACGGCTCTTCCGGTTCGTGATCTTCCCAGTCCAGCGTCTCTGCCGTTTCCGCATGGCGGACAAAGGCGGGTTTTGCATGCAGGGCCTCCGGTTCCGGCGTGTCGGACGCCGTCTCTGACGGATCAGCTGATACAAGCCCGTCCTCGGGTTCCGGCTCCTGCGTTTCTCTCTCGATCGTTTCGCCAAGCTGTTCCGTGACGGTCTCCAGCGCGGCGGCAGCCACCAGCTCTTCGATCACATCATCGCTGTCCGGCGACTCTCCCTCGTCGGATCCGGGGGCGAAAATGCCATCCTCGATCGCGACTTCCTCATCAGACGGATCGTCACCGGATGCCGGTGTCCAGTCCTGCGACTGGCGCTGAAGCATCGCTTCCAGCGTGGCGATCTTGGTTTCAAGCGTATCCTCGACGACTTCCGCCTCTTCGCCGGCAAGGACCTCGTCCAGGTCCAGCGGTTCGCCGTCTTCGGTCCAGTCGGCGTAATCGGCGGCAAGGCCGGGTGCCTCCCCTGTCTTGACGGGGTCGTCGTGATCGAGAAGATCGGTCAGGCTGGACCGCAACGCGGCGATCTGTTCGGCCTCTGCCAAGTCTTCGGGCACCGGGTCCTCTGGCAGATCGAGCGGGACTGCCGCGCCCTCATCGTCGGGCAGCAGGTCGCCGTCAGACGCAGGCGCGGTATCGACCGGCTCTGCAATGCGGGTCTCTGTCCAGTCGGCAACTTCCGGCAGGTCCCGGACGGCATCACCCTGCCCAAGGACAAGGGTCGCCACGGGCGCGGGCGGTTCATCCTGGGCTTCAGGCAGATCCGTGACATCCGTCAGCATCATCGGCGCATCTGGCTGATGATCTTCTTCATCCTCCGGCACGCGCAGCGCCGGCGACAAAACCAGCCGCTCTGCCGCCTGCGGCGGGGCGCCCCGGCGCGGGCGCCCTTCTTCGGACACCAAGCGGCGGATCGAGGACAGCACGTCCTCTATTTCGACGTTCGTTACGGAATTCGACATTGTTCCTGCCACTCTTGCCTCGGGCCAGAGTGTACCTGCAAAGCGGGATCGCGCACAACAGATGCGAAAAAAACTACTCTTTTCCCAGAGCCTTCAGGACACGGTCCAGCTCGGCCCCCTGTTTCGACCGATTGCGCGGCGCTTTCTTGACCAGGTTGTAATAAGCCGATGGATCGAACGAAGGCACATCCAGGTGCAGCGCCTCGGCGGTCAGCAGACCCAGAGACGACAGCACCTGGTACGAGGCGATGGCCTCGTCCACCTGTGCGCCGACAAGGCTGGCGCGGGCATCGAGCAATTCCTGTTCGGCGTCCAGCACGTCCAGCGTGGTTCGCGCGCCCAGCTTGGCCTCTTCCCGAACGCCCCGGAAGGCAACGGTGGCCGCACGCACCTGCTCCTCGAACGAGGTCCGGTTGGCACGGGCGACGCGCAGGTTGGCATAGGCCTGACCGACGTTCTGCTCGATTTCCGCCAGCACAACATGCAGCCGCCCCCGCTGTGCATCGCGGTTTGCCACGGCCTGGCGTTCCGAAGAATCAAGCGCACCGCCGGAATAGATCGGACCGCTGGCGCCCAGCGTGATCGACCCACCGCGCGAATAGGCGGAGTTGTCAAAGTTTTCAGTCACCCCGTAGCTGCCTTCAAGGCTCACGGTCGGTTTCTTGGCGCCCTTGGCAATCAGGATGGCCAGTTCCGCCGCAGTGACCGCGTGCTGTTGGGAAATCAGTTCCGGATGCTGGTAAAGCGCCTGCTTCTTCGCCTCTGCCACACTGGCGGGCAGCTTTGGCAGGGAACGCGGGTTCACCAGGTTGCGCGGCTTGACCCCGACGGCTGCGAGGTACTCCTCGCCCGCGACGATCAGGTCACCCTGCGCGGCCGCCAGCGCGGCGCGCGCCTGGGCCAGGCGCGCCTCGGCCAGGGCGACATCGGTCCGCGTCACTTCCCCAACTTCGAACCGGTCGCGCGCGGCGCGCAATTCCTGCTGGATGACCCGCACGTTGTTTTCGCGCAGCGCCGTGGTTTCGGCAAAGCGGCGGATGTTCATGAAGGCAGCGGCAGCACGCAAGAGCACCTGCTGCTCGATCGCGACCAGTTGCGCCCGCGTGGCCAGCACCTGCTCCTTGGCCGCGTCCAGCCCCAGCTTGTTGCGGCCGCCGGCATAAAGCACGATCTCGGCGATCAGGTTGATGCTGGCGGTCTGGTTGACCCGCCCGTTTTCCACGAAGATCCCGAAGGTATTGGTGCCGCCGCTATAACCGTATTCGCGACGGATGTTCCCGGTCCAGCGCAGCACCGGGCGCAGTTCGGCCAGTGCCTGGGCCACATCCTCGTCCGCGGCGCGCAGGGTGGCGCGGTTCTGGTCCAGCAATCCACTGTTCATGTAGGCCGCGGTCAGAGCCTCGGCGAGGGTTTCCGACCAGGAGGGTGCCGCCATTGCCGCGACAAGCGCGATGCCGGCAGCCCCCCGAATGCATGTTCTGCGAATCCTGCCCAGCACCGCTATCCCCACTGTCCCGACTACCCCGGCCTGTTTCATCCGCCCCGAACTAGAGAGCGAATTCGGCCTTTTTCTCAAAACCCTGAATGACCGGCGCCGTGCCGTTGAAAGCAAAGCGCCAGTTGATGTGACCGTCCAGCTTGTGCCCGATCTTCACCGTGCCCAAGGCGTTTTCCATGAAGATGACCGCGATGCGCCCACCATCCTTGAGTTGCGCCTCCAACCCTTCGGGCAGGACTTCGACACCGCCTTCGATCACGATGGCGTCGTAGGGCCCGTGTTCCGCCGCGCCTTCGGTCAGGGCGCCGGCCTGCAGCACGACGTTGTCCGCGTGATGTTCCGTCAGCAGCGCCTGCGCCTCGTCCACCAGGCTTTCATCCTCTTCGACCGCGACCACGGCCTCGGCGATATGGGCGATGACCGCAGAGGAATATCCATAGCCTGCACCGATATCCAGAACGAGGTCCGCGTTGGTCAGGTTCAGCGCATCCAGGATCTTGGCGAAAACCCGCGGATCCAGCAGGACGCGCCCTTCTCCGAGGTCCACATGCTCGCTGGCATAGGCGGCCTCGATGCGGTCACTGGGCACGAAGGCCTCACGCGGAACGCTCAGCATCGCGTCGATGATCGGAAATTCCGTGACGTCCGACGGGCGTACCTGTGTGTCGACCATCATCCGGCGGCGGGTGGCGAAGTCAGTCATGCACTAAACTCTTTCGTTCAGAAGCTTGATACAGGTTGTGCCACAACTGCCCTGAAGCGGCAATGACCCAAGCCACCAAACTTTGCGAATGTGACCGCATGACCCGCCGCACGATAGATCGAGATATCTGCTTGACGGCCACGCGCGTTCCGCCTAATCAGGCGGCCACTCTGGCGAGTTGGCGGAGTGGTGACGCAGCGGATTGCAAATCCGTGTACACCGGTTCGATTCCGGTACTCGCCTCCAAATTCCCTGAAACCTCGGAACACCACGACCTCACCTTGCCGAGTGGGTCGCCTCTTCTGGGCCAGCCCCCCGCCGGGCACCTCGACAATCCCTATCTGCGCCTTGACCCTCGCGCGATTCCCAAACGGCCCGTGTGGCGCGCCCCTCCGCGTTGCTGTAGAAGAGGGTCAATCATCCAGACCTTCGCTGTGGGATCGTGATGCCTGACGCCAAGACCTGCTGCTCTGTGCCCTCCAGCGCCGACCTGCCAGAGGCGGATCGGGTTTTCTTGGAACAAGCTGAGGCAATCCCCCCTGCCCCGCCCGGCATCCGGGCCGAGCTGCGGTCCATCCTCGTGTCCGTCCCGGGCGGCATCTTCGAGATGGGGGCGCGAAAGTCACGCTTTCCCGATGACCGGGACAGCCCCCGCCGCAAGGTGCGGGTCTCGGGCTTTCTGCTGTCGCCCACGACGGTGACAAACGCGGAGTTTGGTCGCTTTGTCGTCGCGACGGGCTATCGCACCGTGGCCGAGCAGGAAGGATGGACATACGTCTTTCACAGCTTACTGGAAGACCCGGCCCGTCATCCCGATCATCCCCCCGGTCTGTCCTGGTGGCGCAAGGTCGATGGTGCTTCCTGGGCGGCCCCAACAGGACCGGGATCGGGCCTCGACGGGCTTGAGGATCACCCGGTCGTGCATATCGCCTGGTATGATGCGCTGGCCTATGCCCACTGGGGCGGGCTGCGCCTGCCGCGTGAGGCGGAATGGGAACGCGCCGCCCGCGGTGGGCTGGCCCGGATGAAATTCCCCTGGGGCAATGCGCTTATTCCTCCAGAGGGGTTTGCCATGAACACATGGCAGGGGCGGTTCCCGGATGAGAACACTGCCGATGACGGATATGTCGCCACGGCCCCCGTCACCGCCTACAGGCCGAACGGCTACGGCCTTTTCAACATGTGCGGAAATGTCTGGGAATGGGTGGCAGACCGGTTCGGCCCCTTGCCTGAACCCGGTAGGCTTCCGGCGCGCGACCCGACCGGGGCTGAAACGGGCCTTGCCCGGGTTCAGCGCGGCGGCTCTTACCTCTGCCACGAAAGCTATTGTGACCGCTACCACGTCCATTCCCGCACGCGGAACGATCCCGACAGCACGACTGGGAATTGCGGGTTCCGCGTGGCGGCGGACCTGTGATGCGCGACTAGCTCTGTTCCAGTCCCAGGAGTTCAGTCAACCGCCGGGCAAGATCCTTTTCGGACATGGTCCCGCCGATCTCCTGGTTGTCCAGGACCCCGATTGCGGCACGCATCTCATCGTCGATGGGTGAGAAAAACCCGTTTTCCGAGGTCGCAAGGACAAAGCGGCGCGCAAAGGAATTGCCCCGGATCTCTCCCAGCATCTGCAATTGGCGCCCGTTGGACTTGTCCGCGAGGACGACGCGGTTGTTGAGACTGACCTTGACGTAGGGCTCTGGCAGCTCGCTTTTCGAGGGTGCCTTGAGATCGTGGATCATCAAGCCCTCGGGCTTTGGCTCTTCACGCCGGCGCGCCTGGTCCTGCTTCATCTTGGTAAAGCCGCCGTTGCTGATCGTATCGGCCAACCGCCGGATGGTGCCGGCGTTGTCCTGCAACAGCTTCCGGGCCTTGACGTCCTCGGGGCGTGGGCCGTCGCGCTTTGAAAAGATGTCCATCCCTGTTCCTCCCTTGAGAATGGGGAACCCGCGACTTGCGGATCCCCCTGTTGCGCTGCCTCAGACCAGGTCGAAGCGATCCGCGTTCATGACCTTGACCCAGGCGGCGATGAAATCGCTGACGAAATGATCTTCGTTGCGGCCACTGGCGTAGTATTCGCTGAGCGCCCGCAACTGCGAGTTCGAGCCAAAGACAAGATCCACCCGCGACCCGGACCATTTCTTCGCGCCGCTTGTCCGGTCGCAGCCTTCGAACAGCCGCTCGGATGCATCCACGGGCAGCCACTCGGTGTTCATGTCCAGGATGTTGCGGAAGAAATCGTTACCCAGAACGCCCGGGCGGTCGGTCAACACGCCGGTGGCCGAGGATTGATAGGTCGCGCCAAGGACGCGCAAGCCGCCGACAAGCACCGTCATTTCCGGCGCGCTCAGGCCCAACAGTTGCGCCTTGTCCACCAGAAGCGCCTCCGCCGGGTAGGTAAAGGCGGTCTTCTCGTAGTTGCGGAACCCGTCCGTGGCCGGTTCCATCGGCTCAAAGGACGCGGCGTCGGTCTGGTCTGCGCTGGCATCTGTGCGCCCCGGGGTAAAGGGCACCCGAACATCGCGGCCGCCGTCACGGGCTGCCTTTTCGATGGCGGCGGACCCGCCCAGCACGATCAGATCGGCGAGCGAAACCCTCTTGCCCCCCGAAGCATCGCGATTGAAGGCGCTGCGAATGCCCTCGAGCACCTCCAGCACCTGGGCCAGCCGCGCCGGCTCGTTTGCCTCCCAATCCTTTTGCGGGGCAAGGCGGATGCGGGCACCATTGGCGCCGCCGCGCTTGTCCGAGCGCCGGAAGGTCGAGGCCGAGGCCCAGGCCGTCCAGACCAGATCGGCCACCGACAGGCCGGACGCCAGGATCTGTTCCTTGAGGCGCGCGGTGTCATCGCAATCGATCAGCGCGTGATCGACCGGCGGCACCGGGTCCTGCCAGATCAGCTCTTCGTCGGGCACCTCCTTGCCCAGGTAGCAGGCCTTCGGCCCCATGTCGCGGTGGGTCAGCTTGAACCAGGCCCGGGCAAAGGCCTCGGCGAATTCATCCGGGTTCTCGTGGAACCGCTTCGAGATCGGGCCATAGATCGGGTCCATGCGCATGGCCATGTCGGCGGTGGTCATCATGACCGGCACCTTGGCGACAGAGGCATCGACCTGCGGAGCGTGATCCTCGTCCGCCAGCCCCTTGGCGTGCCAGATATGGGCACCTGCCGGGCTTTTCGTCAGCTCCCAGTCGTAGCCGAAGAGCACGTCGAAATAGCCATTGTCCCATTGCGTCGGGTTCGCCGTCCAAGGTCCCTCGATGCCCGAGGTCGTGGTGTCCACGCCCTTGCCGCTCTTGTGCGCGTTCTTCCAGCCAAAGCCCATTTCCTGCAGGGCGGCGGCCTCCGGCTCGGCGCCCACAAGTGCCGGATCCCCTGCGCCATGAGCCTTGCCAAACGTATGCCCGCCCGCGACCAGCGCCACGGTTTCCTCGTCGTTCATCGCCATCCGGCCGAATGTCTCGCGGATGTCGCGGCCCGAGGCGAGCGGATCGGGGTTGCCGTTCGGCCCTTCGGGGTTGACGTAGATCAGGCCCATCTGCACGGCGGCCAGCGGGTTGGCCAGGTCGCGGTCGCCGGAATAGCGCCGGTCGCCCAGCCATTCGGTTTCCGTCCCCCAGAAAATGTCCTCTTCGGGCGCCCAGACATCCTCACGCCCGCCGGCGAAGCCGAAGGTGCGGCCGCCCATGCTTTCGATGGCGACGTTTCCGGCCAGGATCATCAGGTCGGCCCAGGAAATGGCGTTGCCGTATTTCTCCTTGATCGGCCACAGCAGGCGGCGCGCCTTATCCAGGTTGCCGTTGTCGGGCCAGGAGTTCAGCGGCGCAAATCGCTGTGTCCCTGTCGAGGCACCGCCGCGCCCGTCCGCGGTGCGATAGGTGCCCGCGCTGTGCCAGGCCATTCGGATGAAGAACGGACCGTAGTGACCGTAGTCAGCGGGCCACCAGTCCTTGCTGTCGGTCATCAGCGCGGTCAGGTCCGCCTTGACCGCGTCCAGATCCAGGGCCTTGAACGCCTCGGCATAGTCAAAGCCATCGGGCGCCGGATCGGCCACGGGCTGATGCTGGTGCAGGATCGCCAGGTTGAGCTGGTTCGGCCACCATTCCCTGTTTCCGGTCCCCGCCACGTTGGTTGCCCCGTGCATCACGGGGCACTGCCCCGCCTGACGCATGTCGTTTCCGTCCATCATTGTCTCCCTCGTTCGGAATTCTGTTGGTTTCTTGCCCCCGCGATCCGGGGGACCTGGGGGCGGCCCACACGCGGCGGGCCGCCGAAAGCGTGATCAGATGTTCTGTCGGCTCATCTCCGCGGCGATGAAATCCGCCTGTCGGATCGCCAGCGCCACGATGGTCAGCGTCGGGTTTTCCGCCGCGCCGGTGGTGAACTGGCTGCCGTCAGAGACAAAGAGATTGGCAATGTCATGCGACTGGCCATGCGCGTTCACGACCCCGTCCTGCGCATTTGCCGACATGCGGTTGGTGCCCAGGTTGTGCGTCGACGGATAGGGCGGCGTCGGGAAGACCCGCGTCGCGCCCACCGCATCATAGATCGCCATGCCCTGCTTGTAGGCATGGTCGCGCATGGCGATGTCGTTGGGGTGGTCGTCGAAATGCACGTTGACCACCGGCAGGCCATGCGCGTCCTTCACATCGCTGTTCAGGGTCACGCGGTTGGTTTCCTGCGGCATGTCCTCGCCCACGATCCACATGCCGGCCATGTTCTCGTAGTGGTCCAGCGCAGTGGTGAACTCGCGTCCCCAGGCGCCCGGATCGAGGAAGGCCGCCATGAAGGGCAGGCCCAGCGCCAGCGTCTCCAGCTCGTACCCGCCGACGAACCCGCGCGAGGGATCGTGCCGGGCCTCATCCTGGATGATCCCCGCCATCGTTGTGCCCCGCCACATGCGCACCGGCTGGTCGAAGACCGCGTAGACCGACCCGGTGGTGTGGCGCATGTAGTTGCGCCCCACCTGGCCCGAGCTGTTGGCCAGCCCGTCCGGGAACATCGAAGAGGCCGAGTTCAGCAGCAGCCGCGGGCTCTCGAAGGAGTTGCCCGCGACGCAGACCACCCGCGCCTTCTGCAGCTGAAGGTTGCCATCCGCGTCGAAATACTCGACCCCGGTCACCTTGCCGTCCGCATCGTGCAGGATGCGCGCGGCGTGGCAATTCTCGCGCACTTCGAGGTATCCGGTCGCCTCGCCGCGCGGGATGTCGGTATAGGCCGCCGACCACTTGGCGCCCCACTTGCAGCCCTGGAAACAGAACCCGGTCTGCTGGCAGGCCATGCGGCCGTCGTTGTCGGCCGAGTTGATCGCCATGCGCCCGGTGTGGACCTCTTCGTAGCCCAGCGCCCGCGCACCCTTTTCGAAGACCTTGAAGTTGTTGTTGCCCGGCAGGCCCGCGCGACCATTGGTGCGGGTCACGCCCAGCTTGTCCTCGGCCTTGGTGTAATAGTCGTCCATCTCGCGCGGGTCGATCGGCCAGTCCAGCAGGTTGGCGCCCGCGACCTCGCCATAGGTGGTTTTTGCCTTCCACTCATGGTCCTGGAACCGCAGGCTGGCCCCCGCCCAATGGGTCGTGGTGCCGCCGACCGCCTTGACGATCCATGCGGGCAAGCCGCTGAAATCCTTGGCCACCCGCCAGTCACCGGAAGTCGTGCGCGGATCGGTCCAGGCCAGCTGGCCAAAGCTGTCCCACTCGTCGTTGATGTAATCGTCCGGCAGATAGCGCCCGCCCGCCTCCAGCGCGACGACGGATACGCCCTTCTGGGCCAGTTCATTGGCCAGGACACCGCCGCCCGCGCCGGTCCCGATGATGACGACGACCCCGTCGTCTGTCAGGTCAAATGGTGCAGTCATTGCTCTTGCCCCCTCAAAGCCAGTTGATGTCGTCGAAACCGCGATACAGGTAACCGCCTTCGGAGTAGCTCTCGCCCTCGTAGCCGAAGATCGGCCAGACGGCCTTCTGGTTATAAAGCCCGGTCACCAGGCCGCCCCGGACCTGCTGGAAAAAGGCGCTGTCCTCGATGCCACGCAGCACCGCGACTCGGTCACGTTCCCAGCCGATATCGAGGTATCCGGCATGCCCGGTTTCGCGCGCCGCCTCGTTCAGCATGGCGACACCGGCCTCGATGGCCGGGGCGGCCTCGGCGGTGTCGTAGCCCTTGACCGCCAAGGCGTAGAACCGATCCGCCACCTGGTCGTGCGGGTAGATGTCCCGCGCCATCTGGATCAGCACCGCCATTGTCCCGGGCGCCAGGTGGTCCACCTCCATCGCCCAGTTCTCGGCCTCTGCCCGACCGGCGACAAAGCCCGCGCCGATGGCAAAGCTGGCGCCGAGCGCCGCGCTTTGCGACAGCAACTGGCGGCGTGTCAGGGTTTTCATTGTGTTGGACATCGTCTCTCCTCCTCCTTGGATGCGGGTCACTGGAAACGGCCGCCGCGCTGAAGCACTTCGATCTGGTAGCCGTCCGGATCGGCCACGAAAAAGAAGCGGGCGAAGGGCTTGCCGTCGTAATCGAAGCTGACCAGCTTGCGCGGCGAGAGACCGGCAGCCGTGAACCGTGCGTGCTCGGCATCGACGTCCTCGACGCTGAAAGCCAGGTGGCCATAGCCATTGCCCAGGTCATAGGGGTCGGTTGCGCCCGCGTTGACGGTCAGTTCCAGTTCGAAACCGGACTCGTCGTTGGACAGGTAGATCAGCGAGAACCCCTCGAAATCGACGCGCTGTGCCACCTCCAGCCCGAATGCCTCGCGGTAAAAGGCGATAGAGCGGTCCGCGTCCAGCACGCGGATCATGGAATGAATTGCCTTGGCCATGTCTGTCCTCGGTATTTGGGTATAAGGGGCCCTGCGGCGTGGCCGTGGGGAGGACGCCGCAGGGCAGGACCGCCCCACCCCGCGCCTTACGGCGCCGGGAAAGGCGGTCGGGGAGTAACCTCAGGGAACGATCACACCGCGCCCGGTAAAGCGGCGGTTCTTGAAGTCGTCGATGGCCTGGTTGATGTTCGCCAGCTTGTATTCGGTCTGGTGCATCATCACCTTGCCGTCGGCGTTCAACTCCATCAGTTCGACCAGCTCGATATAGTCACCCACCAGGCTGCCGCCGATCTTGATTTCGTTGGCTACCAGATCCAGCGTCGGGATCTCGATCTTGCCGCCATAACCGACCATGATCAGCTCGCCGCCCTGGCGGAGCAGCTTCCAGCAGATGTTCTCGACGCCCAGCTCGCCGACAAAGTCGATCACCACATGGGCGCCGCCGCCGGTGATGTCCTTGACCTGTTCGATCAGGTCGGGACCGCCGTCCAGCACCACATCGGCGCCCAGGTCCTTGGCCAGTTTCTGAGCCGCCGGTTCCCGGTCCACCGCGATCACACGACCGCCGCTGATGTGCTTGAGGCATTGCAGCGCGATATGGCCCAGTCCGCCGATGCCCAGCAGCACTGTCCATGATCCGGGATAGGACAGGCGCGCGGCCTTTTTCGCCGCCCGATAGGCGGTAATGCCCGCATCGGCCATAGGCGCCACCGACAGTGGCGTGATGCCGGTGTTCAGCTTGATCAGAGAGCTTTCCGAGGTCTTGAAATACTCGGCGAACCCACCGTCGATCCCCAGCCCCGGAAAGGTGCCGTGATCGCAGTACATGTCATGACCGTATCGACAGTTCAGGCAGATGCCGCAGCTCTGGAAGGGGTGGCAGATCACCGCGTCGCCCGGTTTGACCGAGGTCACGGCGCTGCCCACGTCCTCGACCCAGCCGGCGTTTTCGTGGCCCATGACATAGGGCAACAGGCTGCCCTGGGTGTCCATGATGTCCTTCCAGACACCTTCGATGATATGGAGGTCGGTCCGGCAGAGACCCGCCGCACCGACCTTGACGACCACCTCGTTGGGGGCTGTGATTGTGGGGGGAGGAACGTCTTCAATCTTCAGCTCCACGTTCATCGCGGGGTCGTATTCGTACAGTCTTGCAGCCTTCATGGTCTTGTCTCCTGATCTGAGGGATGAGGCGGCGCGGCGGGTCCGGCCCGACGCGCCGCGTGACGGGGTTAGGGACGGCCCAGCAGTTCGGCACCGCCGCCCAGGGCCGGGCCCTCGGTCGGGTCGGCCTCGCCTTCGTCCAGATCGCCCACCAGGGTCTCGGTGGTCAGGATCAGGGTCGCGACGGAGGCGGCGTTAACCAACGCCGAGGCCGGCACGCGCGCAGGGTCGATGATCCCGTCTTCGTACATGTCGCCGAAGGCTCCGGTGGCCGCGTTGTAGCCGTGGCCCTTCGCGCCGCCGGTCACCGTATCGGCCACGGTTTCGGGATCGGCCCCCGCGTTCGCCGCGATGCGCCGAACGGGCTGCGTCAGGACGGATCGGACCAGTTCGATCCCCTTGCCGATGTCCCCGATGGCCGAGAGGTTCTCCAGAACCGGCGCCGCCTGCGCCAGAGCCGTGCCGCCCCCGGCGACAACGCCGTCCTCGGCCGCCGCGCGCACGGCACAGAGCGCGTCCTCGATCAGCTGGATCTTGCGTTTCTGCTCGACCGGGGTGAAGCCGCCCGCGTAGATGATCGCGCTGCCGCCCGAGAGCTTGGCCAGCCGCTCGCGCAGCTTGTCCTGCTCGATGTTGGGCGGGGCCACCTCGTACATGCGCTGCACCTGGTTGCGGCGGGCGACAACGGCGTCGTGATCGCCTTCGCCGCGCAGAACGCTGGTCGACGAGGAGGTCGAGCGCACCATCTCTGCGCCGCCCAGCTGCGCCAGGGTCACGTTCTCCAGCTTCTTGCCCAGGTCGCGCGACAGCACCTCGCCGCCGGTGATGATGGCCAGGTCGTCCATCATGGCGGTGCGCCAGTGGCCGTATTCCGGCGGGTGCACGATCAGGAACTTGCCCGCGCCGCCGTTTTCCAGCAGGCGGATGACCACCTCGGGCGCGATCTCCTCGGCGATGATGGCCAGCGGGCGGCCTTCGCCCTCGGCGATCTCGATTGCCTTGTCCAGCACCGAAGGCTGCAGGATCTTCTGATCCGTCATCAGGATCAGCGGGTTGCGCAGCACCGCCTCCATGTGCTCACGGTCGGTGACCATGTGGTGCGAGATGTAGCCGCGCTCGAAGGACATGCCTTCCATGACTTCCATCGTGGTGTCGATGGTGACGCCGAAATCGGCCGAGATGACACCTTCGCGGCCCACGCGGCGCCAGGCTTCGGCCACCAGGTTGCCAAGCTCGGGATCGGTGGCGGACACGCGCGCCACGGCCTCCAGGTACTCGGGGTGGTCCTCGCAATCGCGCGAGGTCTCGTCGATCTCTGCCACGATGCGGCTGACCGCCATGTCGATGCCCTTGCACAGATCGACCGGCTTGACGCCGTTGTCCGTCAGCGCAACGCCCTTCTGGATCAGCGCGTTGGCCAGCACGATGGCGGTGGTGGTGCCGTCACCGGCAACCTCGTTTGTCTGCATCGAGACCTCGCGCACCACTTGCGCGCCCATGTTCTCGAAACGGTCGGTCAGCTCGATCTCCGACGCGATCGACACGCCGTCACGGGTGATCAGCGGGGTGCCCACGGGGCGATCCACCATCGCGTTCAGGCCCTTGGGTCCCAATGTCGGTTCCACCGCCGCCGCCAACCGTGCGACACCGCGTGCCAGCGCCTTGCGGGCGAATTTTCCGTGTACAAGCAATTTGGCCATGTCTTCCTCCTTCGCCGCACGGGGGTCCGTGGGCGTCTCCCTGATTTCTCTTGGTTCTTCAGTTGGTCAGCGCCGGGTGGCGTGATCCTCTCGCGGCGGTACGCGGCCCGCGATGAAATCCACCAGCGTCGGTCCCTCGGGGCCGATCTCGACCTCCTTGTACCGGGTCGATGCCAGTCCACGGCACAACGCGCCGTTGAATTCCATGTTGATCCGCGTGCCTTTCAGCCGCACCAGATGCGTCGCCAGTTCCTGCGCCTCGATGGCCTGCCCTTCCCAGGTCGGAAAAGCCAGATCCTCCGGGTTTTCCGCCAATCCCTGGTCAAGCAGCAGGTCACGATAACGCGGCTTCTGCCGCTCTTCCTCTTCACCGTGCATGGTGATCCGGTCGAAGCCAGCCAGCGTCAGCGAGACGATCTCCGCCTCGGTCATTCCCTGGGCCTGCAGCGCCAGCAGCATGACTTCCTGCCGCCGGTCAAAGGCCTTGGCGCGGAAAGTGTCGACCACCTCGGCCAGGTTGGCCCCGTCGCAGTATTGCGCAAAGACCTCTTCGAACGGCTTGCCGCTGTTCACGCCTTCGTTGACCTCGTCGCCAAAACAATGGTCGTTCAGCGTGACCTGCACCTCCTGCACCCAGGGCAGCGCGCAGACCTCTGCGCGGATGCCAAAGGCCATGAGGAAGGCAAAGTTGGGCGAGCACCAGTAGGTCGGCAGGCGAAACTCGACCTCGACGCGCTTGGAGCCGATGACCTCGGCACGCTCGACGAAACCCATGTCGGTGATGGGTTCGTCGAGCTCCGGATCGGTCACCGCCTCAAGGCTTTCCCAGAGCTCGCACTCGAGGTCGGCCTTGATGATGTCCGTCAGCATGGTCTCACTCCGCCGCGATCTGCACCGGGGCGCCGGCCAGCTGCCGCTTCTTGGCCTCGACGTCGATGCCGTAAAGCCGCGCCGCGTTCAGACCCAGGATCTTTTCCTTGATCTCGTCGGTCAGCTGCACGCCGCGTTCCTCGGCGATGTCGTCGGGGATCTGGAAGTTCCAGAACTTCTCGACCAGCCACTTGGGCGTCCAGATCGCGTAGTCCGAACCGAACAGGATCTTGTCCTCGCCGACCCAGAACAGCAGTTCCGCCATGACCTCGGCGAAATAGCGCGGGCGGGCATGGATGAAGGGCAGCGCAACGGCAAGGCCGGCGTAGACGTTGGTTTCCTGCACGGCGATCCAGCAGAAATCGTCCAAGCGCGGCAAACCGCAGTGTTCGACGATCCAGTTCAGGTTCTGGAAGTCGGTGGCCGCATAGTCGACGTCATCGACGTTGAACGCGTCCTTGGACAGCGGGATGATGGTCGGGCCCTTGTGGACGTGGATGTTGTTGATGCCCAGCTTCTCGCACAGCTCGAAGCACTTGTAGGCGGACGGATCATTCAGCGCCCAGCCCTTGCTGTCGCCGTTCCATTCTGCCGTGTACATCTTTACGCCCTGGATATCGAAGTTTTCCTTCATCCAGTGGATGTATTCCAGCGCCTTCTCGCCATCGCGCGGGTCGAAGCTGCCGTTGACGATGAACCGTTCGGGGTGACGCTTGGCCATCTCGGTCGAGCGTTCGAGGCAGCCGAAACCGTTCTTGTAGAAGTCCTTCAGCACGGTGGTCTGGATGACCGCCATATCATTCGGCCCGTCAACAAAGAGGTCGCGATAGATGTCGTCCTCGGAGTACTTCTCGAACCGCGACTTTTCCCACAACTCTTCCTGCGGGCTGAGGTTGGTGTGATAGGCGTAGAAACACTCGATGAACTGCTTGCCATGCACGTTGGCCTGGTTCTCGGGGCTGCCGTCCCAGAAATGGGTGTGGCCATCGAGAACGAAGATTTCCTTGCCGTCCGGTGTCTTGTACATGAGATCCTCCCTGGAATTCTGTCGGATTGGCTGGGTGTCAGGGGGCCGGACCGCGCCCGGCCCCCGATCAGGGCAAAGCCCTTAGATGTATTCCATGACCTCGTTCATGTCGCCGAAGAGGATGACGGTGTCGTCATCGACCCGGACCATGCGGCCGTAGTGGGTTGAGGTGTTGACCTCGAAAGTCTCGGCGGTCATCTCGCGGCCCAGAAACTCCGTGATCTCGCTCATCTTGAAGACCAGCTTGCCTTCGCCGTCGATCCGGATGGTCGCCGGGTTGTAGGTGATCGTGACATTGGGATCGTGCTCTTCCATGAACTCGGCGATGGCGCGGGCCTCGACGCTGTCGTTCATGGTGACGCCGCACTGGTGCGAGACCTCGCGCGAGCTCAGGTCGATGTCCTTCATCGACTTGAAGATGTTCTGTTTTGTCGCGTCACGCGCTACGTTTGACATCAGTCTTTTCCTTCTTGTGTTGCGATTAGCGGCTGAGGCCGAGTTCCCCGAGGATCTGGCCAATGCGCTCCTGCGAGACGGCCTTCACATCCTCGAAGGAGACGGGTTTGGAATGCGGCTGCGACCAGATCGGCTGCAGTGCGGCGGCAGCCTTGTCGGCCAGGTCGCCGTGCTTTTTCAGCCAGGACTGGAACAGCGCCTTGTTGTGGGCGGCGTGCTGTTCGTCGTTGACCAGCAGGTAGATCAGGTCGATCGTGTTCGCGAGGTTGCGCTCGTAGTCGGCCTCTGCCGCCGAGATCACCGGGGGCGTGATGAAGTCGTTGTTCGCCGCCGCCGCCTGCATCAGGAAGCCCGAGCGGAACAGCTCGCCCACCAGCGGTTCAAAGACGATGTTGATGGCGAAATACTGTTCGAGGTAGTCCTCGCAGCCCATGATCGTCTCGATCGCCTCGCGGCAAGGCTGCCAGATCGGATCTTCCAGCCAGGCCTGCTTGCCCAGCGTGTCGTCCCAGCCCTCGATGTCCATGCCGATCTCGGCCAGGTACAGGGTGATGTCCTGGGTCAGGCGCATCTTGTAGGACGAGTTGGTCAACGTGGCGTTGTTGATCATCTGGGTGTAGCCGTAGCGCTGCGCCTGCATGAGCGAGGTGCCAAGGCCGAATTCGGCGTGCTTCCATGCGCCCAGGTGCTTTTGCAGGATCTTGGTCCAGACCTTGTCGAAGGCCGCGGGCGCGCCGGCCTTGCGGGCGTTCGAGATGACGCTCTGCACCATCGTCTCGATCTTGGCCTGACGCTGGTAGTGGGTGCGTTCCCATTCCTGGTCGGGCGCGCGGAAGGCGTGCCAGTTCGACGACAGCGCCGCGGTGTTGTCCTTGCGGTAGGCGCCACCGCCCTTGCCGCCTTCGAATTCGATGATCCAGTTCTGGATCAGGTAGCGTTCGGGATCGGGCTGGACGTCGACGGTGACGTCCTCGTAGTGGGTCGCCCGTTTGCCGCGCGGTTCAAAGTAGTTGTACTTGCGGCTTTTCGAGCCGACGAAGACGGCCGCGCCTGCTGCCCCGGATCCCACCGAGCTTGATGTTGCTACCATAGTAGCCTCCCTTGTCTGGTTTTACGTTCGCGTCACTTGCGTTCGGGCCGGTATCAGTGGCCCGAAGAACCGGAAGTGGGCGTGAACTTGTCGTAGAAGATGCGGTCCGTATCGAAGTCGTGCATGAACAGGACCGGCGTCAGCGCGTCGATCATCGGCGGCGGCCCACAGGCGTAGACGTCGCCCTCGCCGTCGATCCCCAGCTCCTTGAGCCGGCGGTCGACGCATTCATGGACAAAGCCGCGCTCACCGGCCCAGCCATTGCCCTCTTCCTCGTGGCTGAGCACGGGGATGAATTCGACACTGGGATGCGCGTCGGTCAGGGCGCCGATCTCATCCAGTTTGAACAGGTCGGATTGCGACCGCGCACCGTAGAAGAAGTAGACCGGGCGGTCCTCGCCGCTGGTCAGGTGATCGTTCAGGATCGACCAGACCGGCGACATGCCGGACCCCGCGCCCACCAGCACTACCGGTCCTTCCCGTTCTTCGCGTCGGAAGCACATCCCGTAGGGTCCCTCGACGGAGACTTCGGCCCCGGCCTTGATTCCTCCGTCGTCGAGTTCGTTGGAGAACCGTCCGTCGGGGTATTTCTTGATGATGAAGGAGAGTTTTTGGGTTTCGCTCGGCGGATTTGCCATGGAGAACGAACGTGTAATCTCCTCCCCCGCTTCGGTCCTGACCGTGATGTCGACATATTGGCCCGCCCAGAATTTCAAAGGCGCATCCAGTTCGATCTGGACGCCACGGATGTCGTGGGTCAGCTTTTCAAAGTCGGTGATCTTGCCGGTGAACGTCTTGACCGGGATGGACTTCGAAAGCACCTCCTCGTCGTAGTTGAGCAGTTCGATCTCGACGTCGCTCCAGGCCAGGGTGCGGCACATCAGGACGTGGCCGCTGTCCTTTTCCATGTCGTTGAGCGCGAAGGTCGAGTATTTCAGCATCTCGGTCTCGCCGTCCAGCTGGACGCATTTGCAGGCCGAACATTGTCCTTCCTTGCAACCGTGCGGCAGGGCAATGCCCTGGCGGAAGGCGGCGTCGAGGATAGTCTCGTTCTCCTCGACCTCGAATTCCACGCCAACCGGTTCCAGTCGGACTGTGTGGACGTCCGTCATCTTTTCTTCTCCCTGATCCTTCTCACGCCCCGTGCGGGCGCCGGGTCTGGTGGGGAAGGCCGCGCACGGCCTTCCCGGTTTTTCTGCGTCAGTTGCAGGGATTGATGGTGAAGCCCGCGCGGTATTCCGCGATGTGGGCCTCACGCTCTGCCGGGCTCATGCCGCGCAGGGCGTTGAGCGGCGAGGCAAGGGTGTGGCCGCGGACGTGCTCCAGCTTCCACATGTCCTTGTCGTCGAACCGCAGGTGCGGCTGCGGCACCAGCGTCTCGCCGTCTTCGCGGACGAAGTTGAGGTCCTTGATGGCGTCGGCCAGGTCCCAGCCGTCGTACATCGACTCCCACTCGCGCTTGCCCGAGAACTTGCCCATCGCCGGGGTCGGCCGGCCCTGGTACTCGTCCGAGAAGGCCTCGACGGCGGTCCAGCGGTCCAGTTCGTGGGCGAAGGTGTGCAGCTGCCCATCGATCTCGTCGACGACCATGTCCTCGCGGATCAGGCAAGGCACCAGGCACGACCAGCAGCGGTGCGGATAGACGTAGCCCACGTCCTCGTTGAATGTGACAATCTTCTCGCCCGGCTTGCTGAGCTTGTCGTACCACTTCCAGAATTCGCCGAACTCGGCGTACCAGCCCGGGTACTTGTGCTCGAACCACTCGAAGTCCTTCTCGGTCTGGGCTTCGATCCGCCAGAAGTTGACGGGCCAGCCGACGGCGAAGAACTGGGCGACCTTGTGAACGTAGTTCTTTTCGGTGATCCGCTTCCAGGCTTCCTGCACATCGTCGTGGTGCACCTTCACGCCGTACTTTTCGAGCGGCAGCATGTAGGTCCGGTAGTAGTCTTCAAAGATCCACCGGTGCCACATCTCCGCGTAGGACTCTTTCTCCTTGTCGCGGTTGGTGGTGCCGTACTCGATGAACGTGCCGATGGCGGCGTCCACGATGGCGTGGTTCTGCCAGAAGGCGTACCGCAGGTCGCGCTCCAGCAGCAGGTGGTTCTCCGGCTCCTTCAGCGCGGCCATCAGCAGAGAGTGGCCGTTGCCGATGTGGCGGCTTTCGTCCGACTGCACCGACAGGAACACCGTGGGCAGCGCGTAGTCGCCGTTACGGGCGGCTTCCGACGGCATGGCCACGAAGAGCGTGTTGGTGAAGGCGGTTTCGGCAACCACGGTCAGGTACATGCAGGCGGCGGTCATGGTGTCGCCGGTGATGAACCCTTCGCCGAACTGGCGACCGATGGTGGTGGCGTAGCACTTGCCAAAGGCTTCTTCTGTGATGTCGAAGCCCGCCGGGTCGATGTAGTTCTCCATGTACCACTTCTTCAGGTTCATCTGAATCGTGGAGTGACGGAATTCATCGACCATCTGCATGGTAAAGCCGGTGCGCAGGTCTTCGCCCGGCGACAGCCGTGCAACCATCGCCATCGAACGCGCGGCCGAAATTTCCGGGAAGGGGATGATGGCTAGGAAGAGCTTCATCCACTCGATCCAGCGCGGTTCCACGTTGCGGAACATGTCGCCGCGCAGGGCGGCGTCGAGCGCGCCGTAAACCCGGTTGTCCTTTTCCTCTTCCATCGGGAAGTAGGAACGCAGGACCTGTTTCATCGGGTCACGCGGGGCCTTGGTGATCTTGTAGTCCGTGGGGAAGGTGTTGGCCTCCTGGACATACGTGGGGTTCCACCCGAGATCCGAGATCTTCTTGGTGGCCTCCCCGACCGAAATGCCACGCTGAGACGTGATTTTGTTCAACGTCAAAGTCATGCCATGAGCCTCCTTTCAAGCTCTGCGGCCGGTAGACCGACCGCTGTTTCAGGCGACAGGCGTCGCCGGTTCATTGGCCGGACGACACAGCGCCCGGCACGGATCACGGCAAAGGTTGGAAAGTCCGGGTCTCCGTCAGCGCCTCCGGCCTGTATCCGGCTGCGAGGAAATGCTGCGGTGCGGCTTCCACTCCTTCGTTCTTGTGCGCCTGCCAACGGGGCGAGGCGTCATGTTGTGCCAATCCAATAGGCAAGCCGCGTTCCAGACCGGATCCAGCAGGCCCAAAAAAGACAAAACATCACTCCAAGGTGCTGCTTTTCCTGTTTTTTATTTTTTGATTTTTTCTTCGGCACCGCAGGTCTGTTTCCTGGGAAACTGCGTCAGCCCGCCGCAGTGTCACGTCGTGTTACACCCGGACGTTACAGTGGACGCTGGACATTACGGACGACCGTACTAGGGCGTTACACTCGCTCCGGCGAGTGACGCGCAAGCTCTTGGGAAGATGGGTGTTTTCAGGCCGATTTACGCCGCAGCGCAGCACGGGCGATACCGCATTCCTGGCGGTATTTCGCGGCCACACGGCGCGAGACGGCGATGCCCTCTTGGCGCAGGTGCTGGGCAAGATCACCGTCGGACAGGGGGCTGGCCGGGTCTTCGGCCTGGACAAGCGCCCGGATTCGGGCCTGGACCTGTGCCTTGCAATGTGCCCCGTCGATCCGGGAAACCGATCCGGGGCAAAGGGTCCGCGCGGGGATCACCCCCTGCGGTGTCTCGATCAGGTAGCCGTTCATCACCCGGCTGACCGTGCTGGTGTGAAAACCGGTCGCCTCGGCCAGGTCGGCCTGTGTCAGGGGGCGCAGAGCCGCGTCGCCCCTGTCCAGAAAGCCGGTCTGGCGGGCGATCAGCGCCTCGACCACTTGCCGCGTCGCGGACTGGCGCAGGTGCAGCGCGAATTTCAGACTGCGCGCCTGTTTCAGCGCCTCGGCCAGATCGGGGTTGTCCCCGGCGCGCGGGATGGCGGCGATCTCGACGGAGGGTTCGGTGTCGCGGTTGAACCGGACCTTCCAGGCCCCGCCCTCGCGCGTCACCCGCGCGTCGGGTTCGCGTGTCAGGGCCGGGTCGGCATCGAACCGGGCGCCAGGTTTCGGGTCCAAGGTGCGGATCCGGGCCAGGCATGCGGCCACGGTCCCGGGAGACAGCCCCACCTTGTCCGCCAGCGCATCCGCACCGCCGGTCTGCAACAGGTCCAGATGCGAAAGGACCGCCTCCATCTCGGGGGAAACCTCGCCCCGTTCCGCCAGCTGCAGGTGCAGGCACTCGCGCAGATCCCGCGCGAACAGCCCGGTGGGCGAAACCCGTTCCTGCACCAGCCTCAGCGTCGCCTCGACCAGTGTTTCACGAATGCCCAGGTCCCGCGCGATCCGTCCGAGGTCCGTATTGATCCATCCGCTGGGTTCGAGGTCTTCCATCAGCCGGGTGATGATCCGCTCCATCAACCCGCCGCGCGATATGAGGTCGGACAGCTCTGTTTGTACATGAGCAATCAGGCTGTACGCGCCGTCTGCCAGTGTTGCCTCCAACGCCTCACTGGCGCCAAGACCGACAAGAAAGCGCCGCCTTGGCCGGCGCACCAGCAGGTGCGGATTGACCTCGGCCGCCTGGGTCAGAAGCTCAGTCACTTCCGCCGCCGTCAAACGCAAGAGCGCCATCGACTGATGCAGGACAAATGTCTGCGCCTGCCGCGTGACATGTCCCAGCGCCGGGGTCATGCCCGCCCCGTCTTTTGCACGGCATCCGTGGTTTTTTCTGGCCGCAAAGCCCTGCCCGCGCCTAGACTGGTCCTAACCGCAACGGCGAAACACCGGACATGAGCCAGAAATTCCCCTTCGGCGACATCGCCACCCTGGGCACGGCCCCGCCCGAGATGTCCTATCCCGGCCTCTCTCCGCAGTTGCTGGCGCGCACGCGCCAGCTGTGGTCGGTGCGCGGACTGGATTTCGACGACGCCTGGCGCCGAGCGATCCGGCAGATGCCGGGGTTCCGCGCCCTGCCCCGCATCGACGACACCGCGACCAGCGCGCAGGTCGACCTGGTCTTTCTGTTCGATCAAGGGCTGATCTGGGTGAAAGCGATCCATGCCGCCGCCCGCCGTGGATACGACCATGGGGTGCCGGGCCTCGATCCCGCGCAATGGCACGGGCTGGCGGCCTTGTCCGCGCGGCTGACCGAACAGATGACAGCGCTCAGGATGCTGGCGCTGACCGATCTGCCGCTGCCCGCGATGCAGATCGCGCGCTCTGTCTCGGAAGACGTGGACATGTTGCTGGTGCTGCTGGTGCGGCGCAAGCTGGCGGCGCGTTTCATCGCCTGTCGCACCGTCGAGGAGGCCAGCAGCTTCTGGCGCCGCCACATCGCGGGTGGCCGGGCCTTTCGCGCGCTGACCGAGAAACTTTATGAAATCGGGCTGGATTACTCGCCCGACACGGATTACGGGCGCTGGCGCAAGGACGTGCTGGCCAATCTCGGGGCTGCCGTTCACAGCAATGCGCTGGCCATGCCCGGAACGGACCGCCAGCCCGGCGTCCATCTGGGAAATGACAACAGCCTGCATTTCGCGACCTTCCGGATCCATGAACTCTGTGCCTATGCCCAATTGATCAAGCCGGACCTGGTCGAGGCTCTGACACGCGCCGCGACAGAGCCGCCCGAGAGCGACCCGCAGGCCGGCCTCGCCGCTCCGCTGAGCGCGATCGTCGTCAACCAGATACAAAGCCTGTCACAACCCGGCCCCGCCCCTTCGGCCGGTGGCGCGACCCGCCACTAGGGCGGGTCCGCGCGGCTGCCGGGTCAGCCGCCATGACGACGGGTGCGGCAGCCACGGCCCCGCCCCCACGGGCGCGAGGCCAAGCCCCGATCGGGGCCGCATGCGTCAGTGCATGCTTTCCTCGGACTTGCCGAGCTTGCCCTCGGCAATCCAGCGGGCCGCCAGGACAAAGGCGCCCATCGCGAAGTCCTTGCCATGCTCGTCCATCATTTCCTCGGCCATCTTGGCGATCTCCGAGAAATAACGGTCCTTGCTCTGCTCTTCCTTGGACAGTTCGAGTTTCATGATTTCCTCCCGTTTTCGTTTTGTGTCAGTTACTTGAACATGACCTTGGGAAAGGTCAGGATGGCCGCGCGGCCATCGGCAAAGCCCAGCGCAAGGTGCTGGCCGTCGGCGGACCACTCCATCGCCGTGACCGAGGCGCCCTTGCCCTCGACCAGCATCAGCTCATCCGGCTGGCCTAGCGGGCAAAGCGTCACCAACCCGTTGGCATACCCCACGGCACAGCTGTCCCGCGTCGGGTTGGGGGCGACACGGTCCACCAGGGTCAGACCCGGCTTTCCGGTGTGGATCGGGTCGCCTTCGTACTTGCCGAAGGGCAAGTCTGGACAGCGCCAGCCGACCACGCGGAAGGCGCCAGAGGCCACCAGCACGTTGGCCTTGTCGCTGAAAGCGGCAGAGCCGACCGGCGCCGGGAACCCCTCGATCACGTCCGCTTCGCCGCGCAGGACATTGACGACCACCAGCGATGTTTCCCGGCATCCGGCGACGATCCACTTGCGGTCCGGCGACCAGGCGAGGCTGTCCAGCGTGCCTTTCGCGGGGATGTCGGCTCGCGTCTCCAGCGTTTCGGCCTTGAGCACGACAATCCGCTCGCCGCATCGCGCAGCGATCAGGACACCGTCGCCGGAGGCGGCCAGTTGCGTGACCGGCTCCCCCAGGTCGCAGTCCGCCAAGGGCGCAAGATCCTCTGCCCGCAAGAGCGCCAGCGCGCCGCCCCGGGCCACGCAGATCGCCTCTTGCCTCGGGACCGCGCACAGGGCCGTGACCGGCCCGGCGCCAGCCTGTGCCAGCTTGACCACCTGTCCCCGCGCCGTCACCCGCGTCAGGGCGCCGGCCTGATCGACGACGGCAAACCCCTGTTCGCCCAGCGCGCAAAACCCCGGCGCCTCTGACAGCGACACCTCGGCCCCGACGGGCGGAGCCACCGGATTTTCACGCGGGCGGATGGTTGTCCGCCCGGTGTCGAATTCCATCCGGATCCGCTTTTCGGGATGTTCCGCATCGGCCATCGGCAATAGCGCCAGCCCGCCGCCTTCCATACGGCAGGCCACGGCAGAGCCGCTGGCGTTGAACCCGACCTGTTGCACAGGGGCGGACAGCGTCCATTCCCGGCCGATCAGGTCGAACAGGCTGAGCGCCTGGGGTGGTTTCGTCTCGATCATGTCTCTCCTCCTTCGACCTTGGCCTCGAGTTCTTCGTCCAGCTCGGCCAGACGCCGCTCGAGCGCGTCGATCTTTTCCTCACAGGTTTCCAGCGCGCCCTCGGTGCGCCCCATCTCGCGGGCAACGCCCGGGTTCTCGTCGTCTTCGGCCATGTCCAGAACCTGCATCCCGCTCTGTTTCTGGGTCAGCCGAAGGTGCTCTGCCGTGATCTCGGAGATCCCCTGGATCGTCTCCAGACGCTCCATCAGGATGTCTTGGACGGTTCGCCGTTGATCGCTCATGCCTGCCCCCTATAGTGCCCGCCCAGCCGGAACAGAGAGGTCGCCTCCGAATGCTCAGCCCCTTCGACACACGTTTCTTCGCCACCCTCGCAGAGGTCGCGGCCCAGGTGCTGGACCCGCAGGACAGCACCATCGAGATCGCCCGCAAGGCCGCCCGGACCGGCGCCCCGGACGACCTGCGCGCGGCCCGTCAGGCGCTGAACGACCTGCCCGCGGACAAGCGTGACAGGCTGATGGCAGAGACGCACAGGCGCCTGGCCACGGACCTTTCGGCGATCTGGGACCAGATGCCCGGCGCCCCCTCGGGCGGGCGCATGAATTGACCTGGGACACCCGCGTCGCCGAGGTCTCTCAGAGCGGGTCAAGCAGGTTCCGGTGCCGGGCAAATGCGGCGTGCCGGTCAGGGTCGGGCGGTGTTGGGCGAGACGTGTCATGGTCGCGACATGCTACCTTTCGCGACTTCCGACGCAACGAAAACCTTTGAAAATTCAAGTTATTAGGCCACAAGTGGACGAGTGGACAAAAAGTCGTAAAGCTTCGTTACACTGTCCGGGACGTATCGTAAAAATCTGTTTCGACTCCGCTTCGACCGATCCGCGACCAGGGGCGAATCTGCCGCGATGCGGCGAATCGTTGCACCTGAGATGGCCGCTTCTGCGCCGGTTTCCCGCAGTCGCCCGGCGGCGTTTCCCGACCTGTCGGCAATCCCATGCCGGACAGCCTCAACGCCGGACCGGCAACGGCTATCCATGACCCGTTCCCTCTCTGACCGGCACGGCGCGAACGGCCCTCGCGCGCGATGGGCAAGGCCTTTGACATGAACCACTTGCAAGAGGGCACGCCCGGTCCGCCCCACACCCCGATACAGAAGATACCGACCATCCGGGGACTTGACGCAACGGCAGCAATTCAGTGTCACTTAGCCCCCACGAGCCGGGCGCCATTCCGGGGCCTCCGGGCGGCGCTATGCAAAATGTTTATGACATGATAATCTTTTGGGCGGGGAGACGTGGAAATGGACATCTTTACGACGGGCGCCAGTCGGCGCCCTTATCAACATGACGCCAAAGGAGCCATGTTCGACGATGCCATCGCCAGCCCGGTTCGCGCCCGGCCCGCAGGGGCGCCGCTTGCCTGACCGACAAACCTTCACCGCCGCCGCAGACCCGCGCGCGGCCCTGACAGAGTGACCGATGGGGCGACCTAGATATTTCAAGGCCACGCAAGGTGGCAACGACGATGCCGGCCTCTTCCCCGAGTACTCGGAAGGAGAAACCCGGCGCGCCTGGGAAAACTATGTCACCGGCCAGCCCGAGACTGGCGAGGTGCGCAGCGAGATCGTCCAGTCCTGGCAACGCAGCATGAACCTGGGTGTCGATGCGACGCGGTTGCAGTCGCGCAAGATCGAACGCGACGAGGAACTGCGAAAGCTGCGCCGCCGCAACGCCAGCCTGCGACAGGCCGCCCGCGCCGCCTTTGCCCGGCTTGAACCGCACCTGGCCGGGGCGCAGGTGATCCTGATCCTGACCGACAACAACGGCGTGATCATCGACGCCATCGGCGATCACGATGTGCTGGACGCCGGGCAGAACATCCACCTGGAAATCGGCGGCGTCTGGAACGAAGACGTGATCGGCACTAACGGCATCGGCACCGCGCTGAAGACCGGCAAGCCGACATATGTCCACGCGGCCGAACATTTCTGCCAGGGCGTGCAGGCCTGGACCTGCGCCGGTGTCCCGATCTTTGACCCGTTCGACCGTTCGGTGATCGGGGTGGTGGACCTGTCCGGCCCGCCCGACATCTTTCGCCGCCACAACATCGCGCTGGTGGTCGCTGCCGCCCGCGAAATCGAGATCGCCCTGGCCGAACAGCAGCGCGAGGAACGGACCCGCCTGCTGGAAACCTTCCTGAACTCCGATGCCAGCCGCCCGGACACCAGCGTCCTGTTGCTGGACAAGGTCGGCCGCATCATGTTCCGCCGCGGGCTGGACGACAGGCTGCACCTGCCACGCCCGGATTTCGCGGTCGGCCACCAGTTGCTGCCGCTGAGCGCCAACATGACAGAGGGCGACATCCGCGCCGCCCTGCCCCGAGACATCGAAACAGACGGCATCACCCGGCTGGAATTCGACGGCAGCCTGCGCGGTGCGGCCCTGTCGCTGAAACGCTCTACCGCCATCCGGCCGCAGGACACGGTTGCCGTGCGCATCAAGCCGCGCGCCAATGTCGACGAGGACGAGATCGTGATCGTAGGCAACGCGCCCAAGATGCTGGAAGCCATCGAACTGGCCGAACGCGCCGCCTCTGCCGGGGTGACGGTGCTGATCCAGGGTGAAACCGGCGTCGGCAAGGAACTTTTTGCGCGGCTGGTCCACAACCGGATCGACCGCAAGAACGCACCCTATGTCACGGTCAACTGCGCCGCGATCTCCAAGGAACTGATCGGGGCCGAGCTGTTCGGCCATGTCGAAGGGGCCTTTACCGGCGCCCTGCGCGGCGGCAAGCCGGGCAAGTTCGAACAGGCGGACGGCGGAGTGCTTTGCCTGGACGAGATCGGCGACATGCCGGTGGAATTGCAGCCCTACCTGCTGCGGGCACTGGAACAGCGCGCGGTCTACCGGATCGGCGACGACCAGCGCCGCCCGGTCAATGTCCAGCTTGTGGCGATGACCAACCGCAACCTGCGCAGCGACGTCGAACAGGGGCGGTTCCGCCGCGACCTCTTCTACCGGATCGGCATCGTCGCGATCGACGTGCCGCCCCTGCGCCAGCGCAGCGGTGACGTTGCCCTGCTGATCGACCATTTCAACAGCGTCTTTTCAGACCGGTTCTCTCGCCCCCGGCTGGTCTTTGCCCCGGCGGTGATGGACCGGCTGAAAGAATACCGCTGGCCCGGCAACGTGCGCGAGTTGCGCAACCTAGTGGAACGGCTCTACCTGCTGAAATCCGGCCCCGAGGTCGGCCTGAACGATCTGCCGCCAGAGATCATCGAACCGGCGGACGGGCTGGGGTTCAGCCATTACGTCGACGTCGAAGAGGCCCCCATAAACCTCGAAAACATGGAGGCGATGACCATCCGGCGCGCCATCCAGGCGGAAAAGGGCAACCTGACCCGCGTGGCCGAGCAACTAGGCATCTCACGACCGACGCTTTACCGCAAGATCAAGCAATATGGCATTCCGCGCGACTGATCGGGCGGCCTGCGGCCAGGGGTGACGGGCGGTGACGGTTCATGACTTCCCGGTGCGACTGGTGTCAGAGGAGTTCTGCCTCAGACCGATGTCCGAGGGCGACCTCCCCGAGGTTGTTCGGCAGCTATCGGACGAGCGTGTCGCGCCCTGGCTTGCAGCCGTCGCCCAGCCATTCGGCCCCACCGAGGCACAGGCGCTGCTGGAACACGGTCAGCACCCCGGCGAGCACCTGCGCATCATCGAGATCCAGGGGGCTGCCGCAGGCTGTATCTGCCTTGGCGCGGGCCTGTGGTACTGGCTGGACCCTGCCTTTCAGGGTCGCGGGGTCATGAGCACGGCCTTGCACCTGGCCCTTGCCGAGTGGTTCTCTCGTCCGGCGCCGCCCCTGCTGGCCGCCTGCCGCACGGACAATGCGGCCTCTTTGTCGCTGCTGGCGCGCCTTGGCTTTGCCCGCTGCCCGGGATCGCGGCGCATGTTCTTTCAGGCAAGCGGTCAGTCCCATCCCTGCCACGACTTCCTGATGGCGCCGGAACAATGGCACCTGCTCAACCCGCCTCGCTATGACCTGGACGGACTGAGCCTGCGTCCGGCGCGCCAGAAGGACGTGCCGACGCTTGCGCTGATGCTGCCAGGCGCCACGCCGCCCTGGCCAACGGCGGAGGCCCTGCCCGGCTTTGTCGAACGGCACCGCTTTCGCGGCGCCGCTTCGGGCCTGTTCGTGATCGAAGACAAGCTTGATCGGAGCATCGGCATGGCGCTGATGGTCGCGGGCGATCCACCAGCGCTGGCCTTCCTGTCCAGCGATGAGGCCAACGCCCACGCCGACTTGGTCGAGCAGGCGCTTGCCAAGGGGCTGCCCGCCCCTGCCCGCTAACAGCTCCACGGGACCCAAGTTTCGGGGTCGATGTCCCATGCCTTGATCGCCGCGCGCAGGGTCTCTGGCGGCAGGTCGCCGTCACGCACCAACGCCTCGATCGCCGCAAGCGCGATATTCTGCCGGTCGACCTCGAAGAACCGGCGCAACGCCTGGCGATTGGCGGAACGTCCAAAGCCATCGGTTCCCAGCAGGGTCATCGGGGCACGCAGATAGGGCGCGATCTGGCCGGGAAAGGCCCGGACGTAGTCGCTGGCCGCCACGACGGGCACCTCTCCTCCCAGCAGGGTTTCGACGTGACTGGTCTCTCGCAGATCGGGCGCCTTGAAGCGGTTGCGCCGCGCGACCTCCATCGCCTCGCGGGCAAGTTCGGTATAGGAGGTGGCCGAGAAAACCTCTGCCACGACGCCGAAGTCCTGCAACAGTTCCGCGGCGGCAAGAACCTCGACCAGGATCGTCCCCGATCCCACCAGCCGCACGCGGGGGCCGGTTTCCCCGACGCAGCGCAGCTTGTAGAGGCCCTTCAGGATGGCCGTCTCCGCCCCCTCGGGCATCGAGGGCTGGTCGTAGATCTCGTTCATCACGGTGAAGTAGAAGAACTCGTCACGCTGTTCGTCCAGCATCCGCGCCATGCCGTGATCCATGATAACCGCCAGTTCATAGGCAAAGCAGGGATCCCATGCGCGGCAATTCGGGATCGCCGCCGCCGCCATGTGGCTGGAGCCATCCTGGTGCTGCAACCCCTCCCCCGACAGCGTTGTCCGCCCCGCCGTCGCCCCCAGCAGGAAACCCCGCGTGCGCTGATCGGCCGCCGCCCAGATCAGGTCCCCCACGCGTTGAAAACCGAACATCGAATAGAAGATGTAGACCGGCAACAGCTCGGTATCATGCACGGAATAGGCCGTCCCGGCAGCGGTCCAGGAACTGATCGCGCCGGCCTCGGTGATGCCTTCTTCCAGCAACTGGCTATTCGCCGCCTCCTTGTAGAACATCATCGCGCCCTTGTCCTCGGGATCGTACAACTGCCCGTCGGGGGCGTAGATGCCGATCTGGCGGAACAGGTTGTCCAGCCGTTCCCGCGCGGCCAGTGTCAGCCCGGCGATGGATTCCGGCTCTTCCATCTCGCCGTCGCCAAAGTCGCCCCAGACATGGCGATCCTCGGTCCGGGCCAGGCCACGCGCCTGCAGATAGCGCATGAACCACCGCGCTGAGCGGCCCGATCCCCATCGACCCCGTCGGCACCTGCCAGAAATCCGGCATCAACCAGGGATGCGGGTAGGAACACAGGCCCTTGCCCGGCACCTCTTGCCGGTAGTTGGCGATCTCCTGCTCGGTCAGCCGCCCCTCCAGGAAGGCCCGGGCGTAGACACCCGGCGCCGAATGCGGCTGAAAATAGACGAGGTCGCCGCCGAAATCGCCGTCCCGCACCCGGAAGAAATGGTTGAAACCCACCTCGAAGATCTCGGCTGCCGAGGCGTAAGAGGCGATGTGTCCGCCCAGTTCGCCATAGGCCCGGTTCGCCCGCACGACCATCGCCAGAGCGTTCCTGCGGATGATCGAGGTGATGCTCTCTTCCAGCGCAAGGTCACCAGGATAGTCGGGCTGCCGGGCCAGCGGGATCGTGTTGCGTTAGGCCGAATAGGGCAAGCCACGGGTCGTCACCCCCAGCCGGCGCGCCGGGTCCAGCACCGCGTTCATCACGAAATGCGCCCGTTCAGGGCCATCATGGTGGGTGAGACTTTCCAGCGCCTCGATCCACTCAGCGGTTTCTGCGGGATCCGGATCCTGGGGGATACGGTCAAAACGGGTCTGGTGCCGGGTCATCATTCACTCCTGCCTTTGGCCAGACCCAGACAGGCGCGCGGGGCAATTGGCGTCAAACCCATCACTGGTTAGGTTGATCTTTGGAGGAATCCGTCAATAATTTCGCAATACCTTGCAAGATTCACCATGAGCGCCGACAGCCTCGATTCCATCGACCACGCCATCCTGCGCGAGGTCCAGCGTGATGCCCGCCTGACCCTGCAAGAGCTGAGCGGGCGGGTGAACCTGTCGCCGTCGCCCTGCGCCCGGCGGGTTCGCATCCTTGAAGAGCGTGGATACATCAGCGGCTATCACGCGCATCTGGACGAGGCCAAACTGGGCTATCCCTTCAGCGTCTTTGTCTCGGTCAAGCTGGCTCACCAGGTCGACGACCGGCTGCAAGCCTTCGAACAGGCAGTCAACGCCTATCCCGAGGTGATCGACTGCTGGCTGATGACCGGGATTACCTGCTGCGTGTCGCGGTCGCCGACCTGGTCGAGTTCGAAGGCTTCCTGACCCGCCGGCTGACCAAGGTGCCGGGCGTGGCCTCTATCGAGTCCTCGATCCCCATCCGGCGCATCAAGAAGGGGTTTTCACGGCTGGATTGACCGGCACCGTCAGTCGCCGTCCAGCGGATGAAAACAGGCCGCCTGTACGCGGTCGCCTTCCAGCCGGGGCACCTCCTTGCGGCAGCGGTCGCTGGCGCGCGGGCAGCGCGCGGCAAAGGCGCAGCCGGGCGGCGGGTTCAACGGGTCTGGCAGCTCGGTCTCCTTCGATTCCGGCGCCGTCAACGGCCGCCCGACCACCGGCGCACTGTCGGCCAGCAGCTTGGTGTAGGGGTGACGCGGGGCACGGAAAATCTCTTCGGCCGGGCCAAGTTCGACCACGGACCCAAAGTAAAGCACCGCGATCCGGTCGCTGACCGCCTCGACCACCGCAAGGTCATGGCTGATGAACAGGTAGGTGAGGCTGAATTCCTTTTTCAGATCCGCCAGCAGGTTCAGCACCTGCGCCTGCACAGAGACATCCAGCGCCGACACCGGCTCATCCAGGATCAGGATGCGCGCATTGGCGGCCAGCGCCCGGGCGATCCCGATCCGCTGCGCCTGCCCGCCCGAAAATTCATGCGGATAGCGCTCCAGGAACTCCTCGCGCAGGTTCACGCTGGCGAATATCTCGGAAATCCGCAGATCGCGCTGCGAACGGTCCATGCCGTAGAGGCGTTTCAGCGGGGCCTCCATGATCTGCCGGATCGTCTTGCGCGGGTTGAGCGAGGAAATCGGATCCTGAAAAACATACTGGATGCGCTTGCCAAAAACCGCCGGGTCGGCGTTGTCCAGCGCCGCACCGTCGATCTCGATGGTGCCGGTCGTCGGTTCCAGCAGGCCCACCAGCATCCGGGCCAGCGTGGACTTGCCACAGCCGGATTCCCCAACGATGCCAAGCGTCTCTCCCTGTTCCACGCTCAGGGAAATCGGATGCACCGCCTTGACCGTCCCCCTGGACGCCGCAAGGAAGCCACCTCCCACCGGGAAACTCTTGGACAGCTCTGTCAGTTTCAGCGCCTCTGTCATTCTGCGGCCTCCTTCAGCGGGGTCACGGGATGGATACAGCGCACGGCGCGCGCGCCTTCACGCTCGAGGTCGATCTCGCCCTGTCGGCAGTCCGCCTGCACCCGGTCGCAACGGTCGGCAAAGGCACAACCTGCGGGCAGCTTGTCCACCACCGGTGGCAGGCCCGGGATCGCCTCCAGCCGCCGCTTGCCCTCGCCCAGTTCCGGAACACAGGCCATCAGCCGGGCGGTATAGGGATGCGTCGGCGTTTCCAGCACCGACTGCGTCGGCCCTTCTTCGACGATGCGGCCCGCGTACATTACGGCCACCCGGTCACACAGCTGCCCCACCACGCCGAAATCATGGGTGATGAACACGATGGCCAGCCCGCGCGAGCGGCGCAGGTCATCCAGCAGCGACAGGATCTGCGCCTGAACGGTCACGTCCAGCGCCGTTGTCGGCTCATCCGCGATGATGATGTCGGGATCATTGGCCAGCGCCATCGCGATCCCCACGCGCTGGCGCATCCCGCCCGACATCTCGTGCGGATAGTCGGTGATGCGCTTTTCGGCGTTGGGAATACGCACCGCCTTCAGCAGTTCGATGGCCCGCGCCTGCCCCTCGCTCTTGCTGATGGGCCGATGCGCGCGGATCGCCTCGATCAACTGGTCACCCACCTTGTAGAGCGGGTGCAACGTGGCCAGCGGATCCTGGAAGATATAGGCGACGTTGCGGCCCCGCATCTCGCGCAGCTTGCGATACGGCGCGCCGATCAGGTCCTCGCCATCATAGCGCACCGCGCCCCCGGTGATGACCCCGGGCGGCGAGGCCACCAGCCCCATGACCGACAGCGCGGTGACGGATTTGCCCGACCCGCTTTCACCGATCACGCCCAGGCACTCCCCCGGCTTGACATGCAGGGACACGCCGCCCACCGCCCGATAGACGCGATCCTTGACGTGGAACTGGGTCTGCAACTCCTGCACTTCCAGCAGGCCCTTGCCCTCGGCTTGGGGCACCGGGTCCTTGCGGCGGACCATCGTGGAGGCCATCGGGCGCGACAGGGCGCCGGATTTCAGGCGCGGGTCCAGCGCGTCGCGCACGCCGTCGCCCAAGAGGTTGATCGACATGACGATGATGAGGATCATGACGCCCGGCACGACCGAGGTATGCGGGTTGGTGATCAGCGCCGAGCGCGCTTCGCCCAGCATCGAGCCCAGGTCCGCCTGCGGCGGCTGCGAGCCGAGGCCGAGGAAGGAGAGCCCGGCGGTTTCCAGGATCATCCAGCCGATGGTGGTGGACATGGCGATGACGATCACCGGGATCACGTTGGGCAGGATTTCCGTCAGGATGATGCGGCTGTTCGACAAGCCCGCCAGACGCGCCGCATCGACGAATTCCTTGTGCGCGATGCCCACGGTGATGCCCCGGATGTTGCGCGCAAAGAAAGGCACGTTCACGGCGGCCACGGCGATCAGCGCGTTGAACAGGCCCGGCCCAAGGGCGGCGACGATGGCCAGCGCCAGCAGGATGTAGGGAAAGGCCATCAGCATGTCGACGCCGCGCATGATCAGGTTATCGGTTCGCCCGCCGTAGAACCCGGCGACGATGCCGATGGCCGCGCCCAGCGTTGCGGCGACCACGGCTGCGGCAAACCCCACGGCCAGCGACAACCGCGTGCCCCACATCAGCCGCGACAGCAGGTCCCGGCCAAGGTGATCGGTGCCCAGGAGCGCGCCCTCGGTAAAGGGCTTCTGGAACCGCGCGGCGGTATTGGTCACGTTCGGCTCCGCCAAGGGCAGGAGCGGCGTGATCAGCGCCAGCAGAACGACGAAGCTCAGGACAATGCCCCCGGCCAGCGCCAGCCGGTTGCGGGCAAGGAGTTTGAGAAAGGCCATCATGTCTTGATCCTCGGGTCCAGCAGGCTCTGCGCCACGTCCACCACGATGTTGAACAGGACGTAACAGGCGGCGACAAAGACCACGCCCCCCTGTACCAGCAGGATGTCGCGTTTCAGGATCGCGTCGACCAGCATCCGGCCCACGCCGGGCCACTGAAAGACGATCTCGATATAGACCGCGCCCGACAGGACGAACCCGGCCTGGATGCCAAGGACAGGGATGATCGAGACCATCGCCGCCTTCAACGCATGGCGCCAGATCACGCCGCGCTCATTCACGCCCTTGGCCCGCGCGGTACGGATGAAATCCTGTCGCAGCACCTCCAGCATGGCGGAACGCGACAGGCGCGCGATCACGCCGGTGGCGACCACCGCCAGCGCACTGGCCGGCAGGACCAGGTGATTGAGCAGCGCCCAGATATCCCGCGTGCCATAGATCGGCCACATGCCGGAAACCGGGAATATCCTAAGGTTCACCGAGAAGAACAGGATCATCATCATGCCGAGAAAGAAACTCGGGATCGAGATCCCCAGCAGCACGACAAAGGTGATGCCCTTGTCCGCCCAGCCATACTGGTTGGCGGCCGAGATCACGCCGGCCATGATGCCCAGCACCGAACAGATGACAAAGGACGTCCCGGCCAGGATCAGCGTCCCGTTGAACCGCTCCAGAACCTCGTCGATCACAGGCCGGTTGAGCGAGAAACTGGTGCCGAAATCGCCCTGCAGCATGTTGCCGAGCCAGATGAAATACTGCGCCACCAGCGGCTTGTCCAAGCCAAGGTCGCGGTTCAGTTTTTCCACGTTCTCCGGCGTCGCGTAGCTGCCCAGGATCGCCGTCGCCGGATCGCCCGGGATCAGCGCCATGATCAGGAAGACGATCACGGTAATGCCCAGCAGCACCGGAATGGCGGAAATCAGTCGTCCGAGGATATAGCGCCCCATGCGCACCCCCTTTGTCTGGCGGGAAAACGACCCCTGGCTTCTTTGGGCAAGAAATACCTCCGGGGGTGTGCGCCGCAGGCGCACTTCGGGGGCAGAGCCCCCGGCGGGCGGGGCCGGGCTCGATGCCCGGCCCCGCCCGACTCGCGATCAGTTCTTCACCACGTCATCCAGCAGCAGGAAGAAGGACGGTTGCAAGGAAAAGCCCTCGACCCGGTCGCTCGTCACCGCGTTCTGCTTCCAGTTGGCGACAAAGACCCAGGGCGCATCTTCCTGAACGATGGTCTGCATCTCCTTGTAAAGACGCGCGCGCTCGTCCTGGTCGGTGGCGACGCGGGCCGCCTCCAGCAGTTCATCCACCTTCGGGTTCGAATAATAGCCAGAGTTGAACCCGCCCGCCTCGGGCCAGGCATCTGTGCGCAGCGCGAGGAAGGGCAGCGTGTCGGGGTCGTTGGTCATCCAGGCCATCTCGGCCATGTCCGCCTTGCCCGCCAGACCCGGGTTCACCTCGCCCAGGAAGGTGTTCCACTCGTAGGTCTCGATCGTGACGTCAAAGCCGACGGCTTCCAGGTCCGCCTGGATCGCCGTGCCCATCGCGATCGGGTCCAGCATGCCGGACCCGCCCTCGGTCACGAAGAATGTCAGCTCCGCCCCCTCGGCGCCTGCCTCGGCCAGCAACGCGCGGGCCTTGTCGGGATCATAGGGATAGGGCTCGAGATCCTCGTTGTAGGCCCAGGCGAAGGCCGGCGGCGTCGGGCCTGCGGCCACGGCAGCGGTCCCTTCCAGCACGTCGTCCACCAGCGCGGTCTTGTTGACCGCGTAGTTCGCCGCCTGGCGCACCAACTTGTCGGCAAAGGGGCCTTCCTTGGCGTTCAGGATCAGGAACCAGACATGCGGGCCAGCCTGCTCGTGCACCGTGTATTCCGCGCCCTGGAATTCGGACAGGGCCACGGGCGGCACCTCGACCATCAGGTCGATACCCCCGGCCAGCATTTCCGCCGTGCGGGTATTGGCATCGGTGATCGGGCGGAACACCACCGCCTGCAAATCCGGTGCCCCGCCCCAGTAGTCGGGGTTGCCCTCGATCACCACCGCTTCGTTCGACCGCCATTCGGCAAAGGTGAACGGGCCGGTGCCCGAGGGATTGCGCCCGAAATCCGATCCGTGCTGTTCGACCGCGGCGGGCGAAACGATCAGGCCCGTGGGATAGGCAAGGTTCGACAGGAACGGCGCATAGGGCGCGTTCAGGGTGAATTTCACCGTCAGGTCATCCACCACCTCGATGGTTTCCACCGCCGAGAAGAAGAAGGCCAGCGGGAAGGGACCCGTGTCGTGATAGGGGTGGTCCTCGTTCAGCATCCGCTCGAAGTTGAATTTCACCGCCTCGGCGTTGAACGGGCTGCCGTCGTGAAAGCTCACACCCTCGCGCAGGTCAAAGGTGTATTCGGTGCCGTCCTCCGAGATGGTCCAATCGGTCGCCAGCGCCGGCTCGACCTCCAGCGTGCCATCCTTGTAGCGCACCAGCCCGTCGTAGACGTTCATCAGGATGCGGAAGTCGTTGACCGCCGTGACCGCCGCCGGGTCCAGCGCCTTGGGCTCGGCGATCTGGCCGACGATCAGGACGCCCGGAGGCGTCTGCGCCTGGGCCCCGGTCAGTGTGCCGACTGTCAGCGCAAGCGCCGTCCCGGCGGCAAGCAGCCCTCGGCGGGTGAAAGAGAAGAGCGACATTGCGTTACCTCCGCTGTTGTCCTTGGGTCTTTTTCTTCATTTTTTATTTTTCATGATAAATTGCATGAGGCCAAATTTTCATGATAAATTCAAGTCTCATGATGAGGAGGCTCCCGCATGACGATTTCGATCCTTGCATACGATGAAAAAACAGGCCGCTACGGCGGTGCCGCCACCACGGGCAGTCTCTGTGTCGGCGGCTGGGTTCTGCGCGGGGATGCCGAATCGGGGATGTCGGCCTCACAGGGGTCCCTGCCCTCGACCATGTGGGGGACAGAGACGCTCGCCCTGATGAAATCCGGGCTTTCCGCACGGGACGCCGTGGAGCGTGTGACCGGCGCCGACAGCGGCCGCGGCCAGCGGCAGCTGGCGACGCTGGACCCGACAGGCGGCACCGCCAGCTTTACCGGCGCCGACAGCATCCAGGCGGCGGGCGCGCGCAGTGCGGACAAGGTGATCGTCACGGGCAACCTGCTCTCTTCCGAGGAGGTGCTGCAAGCGATGCTGGACGGGTTCCTCGCCGCCGAGGGCGCATTCGATCTGCGCCTGCTGGCCGCGCTGGATGCGGCCGCGGCCGCCGGGGGCGACAGCCGGGGGCTGCTCTCTGCCGCGCTGCTGATCGTCGGGCGGGACATGGCGCCGCTGACCCTGCGCGTGGATCATTCGGCGACACCTCTCGCCGATCTGCGGGCGCTGCACCAGCGCGCCACCAGCGGCGACTATGCCGACTGGGCCATCATGGTGCCGACGCTCGACGACCCCGAGCGCGCCACCCCCTACGGTGCGAAGACCGACCAGCCGGTGTAACCTGCGATCCGTTCGGCCAGCCAGGTGCCCACCTGCGAGTTGCCATAGCCGTCCAGCCCAGGCGACCAGACCGCGATCGAGGCGACGCCCGGCGCCACCAGCAGAATCCCCCCGCCCACCCCGCTCTTGCCCGGCAGGCCGACGCGAAAGGCGAAATTGCCCGAGCCGTCATATTGCCCGCAGGTCATCATCAGCGCATTGATCCGCCGCGCCCGGAGCGGTGAGATCATCGCCGGCACGCCGGGCAGCATCGCCAGCATCCGCCCCGCCCGCGCCAGTTGGCGACAGGTCATCTCGATGGCGCATTGATGGGCATAGGTGCCCATGACCATCTCGGGCGGGTTCAGCAGGTTGTCATGCGATTGCAGGTAGTACAGCAGCGCCATATTGCGGCTGGCCGTGGCCTTTTCCGACTCCGCCACCGCCTTGTCGATATGGATGTCGTCATCCTCGGCCGCGGCACGGACAAGGTGCATGATTTCGGATAGCGCCTGCCGGGGTTCACGCCCGCCCAAAAGCGCGTCCGTTGTCACCAGGGCCCCCGCGTTGATGAAAGGATTGCGTGGGCGGCCGTTCTCATGCTCCAGCAGAAAGATGCTGTCGAAGGCGGTGCCGGAGGGTTCGCGCCCGACCCTGCGCCAAAGGTCATCCCCCAGCCGCCCCAGAACGGCCGCCAGCGAAAACACCTTCGAGATGCTCTGGATCGAAAAGGGCCTGTCCGCCTCCCCTGCCCCGAGCTCCGTCCCGTCGGCCAGACAGAGGGCAACCCCTACCTGCGCCGGATCGACCTTGGCCAGTTCGGGGATGTAATCCGCCGGACGGCCCCAGTCGCCCGCGCCCCGCGCCTCGGCCACGAGGCGTTCCAGCTCTTTCGCCAGTCCGTCCATGCTCATTCCGCCATGAATCGTTTCATGACCACCGCCTCCTGGTCCTCCATCAGGCGGCGTGCCATTTCCATGTGTTCGCGCATGATGGCCCGGGCGGCCTCGGCATCGCCGTTGCGCAGCGCCTCGACCAGGCCCGCCTGGTGGTCGCGTCCCTGCCGCCAGAGTTCGTGGTTCGGCTTGGAATAGAGGCGTTTGTAGACGGTCAGGTCGGCCAGGATCTGCGCCATGAAGCCGATGAAGAACCCCAGCAAGGCATTGTCCGCAAACTCTGCCAGGCGCGCGTGGAACACCAGCGAGGCGACATGCTGTGCGCGTTCGCCCTCGGCATCTTCGGCGGGTTCGGCGTAGGTGGTCATGATCCGCCCAAGCTCTGCCAGTTGTTCCGGCGTCAGCCGCCCGGCCAGCGAGGCCGCCAGCTCCGGTTCCAGCGCGATGCGCACCTGGTAGATGTCGTCGATCGAGATATTGCGGAAGTAGAAGTAATTGCCCAGCAGCGCATGGGCCCGGTCCTTGCCGACCTCGCCCACGAAACTGCCACCGCCCGGACCGGTCTTGGTCACCACCAGGCCCTGCGCCTGCAACAGGCGCATCGCCTCGCGGATCGTGCCCTTGGACATGCCGAATTCGGCGATCAGCTCTGCCTCGCCGGGCAGACGGTCGCCGGGTTGCAACCCGCGTTCGACCACCCAGTCCTTGATGGCCTCGGCCACGCGCACCGGGCGCGACCGGCGCGAGCCATCGCGTGTCAGGGGGCCGGGGCCTTGCAGGCCGGTCATTTGGAACGGGTCCGTGACGACATTGCCAGAGACAAGCAATTCATCATGATAGATTCAAGAGGCATAAGTTCTGGCCACATCGGGACGGGTCACAGATTTTCGGACGTATGAATGTCGAAATCCAGCATGACGTTCTGCGCCCCGGCGTCCGGCCCGGCGCGTTTGGACTTGACCAGCGCGGCCAGGGTTTGACGGGCCAGGGCCTCCATCGGGTGCGATATCGCCATCGTCAGCGTACCGTCGAAAAGCGCCCTGCGCGTGACATCCATCAGTTCATAGCCCACCGCGACAAAGCCGGGACGCCGGGGCGCCTCGCGCAGGGCAGCCAATGACCCGGTGATCCCCCCGCCCGAGATGAAAATCCCGCACATCTCGGGGTGCTGGGCAAACAGGTCTTCGGTCATCTCGCGCGCCACATCTGCCGATTCAAAGGTCGCGCGCGGCTCCAACAGGGTGAAACCGGAGGCGTTCTCGCGGAAATAAGAGCGAAAGCCGCTCTCGTTCAGGTCCTGGTTGCGGTAGCGCGTGTTGCCGACAAGGATGCCTATTTCGCCCCTATGGTGGCAGATCTTGTCAAAGGCCCAGGCAGCGGTGCGCCCCACCTTGAAACTGTCCAGCCCCACGTAGCCGACATTCCCCCGCGCGGTCAGGGGGGTGATCAGCCCCATGACCGGGGTGCCCCGCAGCAGCAGGGAATCGATCGCATCGGTGATGAGAGGATGTTCCGCCGCCACCAGGGCCACCGAATCGCAATTCGCGCCAAGCTGTCTCAGCCGGTCTGCCACGACCTCGGGCGAAAGGTCGTCCAGAAACTCCAGTGTCAGTTCGATCCGGCCATCGGTGTGCTCTTCGGCGGCCTGCCGAAAGGCCGCGCCAAGGTCGCGGTAGAACGGGCGCCGCTCTTGCAAGAGCAACACGCCCGGGCGATGCACCTCCCGGCCGGCATGGACGGAATATTCAATTGCCCCAAGGCCATAGAACCCGATCTCCTGCGCCGCCCGCAGCACCCTTTCCCGGGTCGGCTGGCGCACGCTGTCGGCCTTGTTGATCACCCTGTTGACCGTCGATACCGAGACGCCCGCAGCCTCTGCCAGGTCAGGAATTGTCGGTCGTTTCACCATGTCGGGGTCACTTCATTTCGTTTCATCTTGATTGGCGCGTGAACTGAAATGATATGAAATCACTCTCATCACATCAGCAAGCTTGATTTGATGCAGGTCAATTCGTCAAGAAAACATGCATCGGTCGGCGCAGTTTTCTGCCAGCGCCGATGAGACGCTGGGGAGGGCGCACTCATGGATGATCTGCAGTACGGCACCCGTGACAAACGCGGCAACTGGGCCCCGAACGCGCCTTTGGAAATCGCCCCCTTCTGGCTTGGCAAGTTCAACAAGATGGGTGCTTTCCTGGTCGACTACCTCTGGCCCTGGAACGCCTTTCACATGGCGACGGCCCTGCTCTACTGGGTCTTCGTGATCCCCGATGCCCAGACGCTGGCGACGCTCAGCTGGGGCTGGCCGCTCTACCTGTTGGTCGTGAACATGGCGGGCATCTTCGCGATGTATGGCGCCATCGAGCTGTTCTACTACGTTCGGCGCAGGCAGGGCACGCGGTTCAAGTACAACGCCAAGTTCCCCGCCGAGACGCCCTCTGACGTGTTCTGGTTCAAGAGCCAGAACCTGGACAACTTCCTGCGCAGTTTCCTCATCGGCATCCCGATCTGGACCGCGGTCGAGGTGCTGATGCTCTGGTGCTACGGCAATGGCATCCACGCCTTCGGCTGGGTCGACTGGCAGGACAACTGGCTGTGGCTGGTGGCGCTGACGCTGCTGGTGCCCGCCATCCACGAGATCCACTTTTTCTGCATCCACCGCCTGATCCACACGCCGTTTCTCTACAAGCACATCCATTCGGTGCATCACAACTCGATCAACCCGTCGCCCTGGTCGTCGCTGTCGATGCACTGGATCGAACACACGCTCTATTTCGGCGAGATCGTCTGGCACCTGCTGATCCCGTCGAACCCGATCGTGATGATGTTCAACAGTCATGCCGTCGGCTACGGCGCCATCAACGGGCATATCGGCTTTGACAAGCTGGAGATCACGGACGAGACCGCGCTCGATAGCCACGCCTACGCTCATTACCTGCACCACAAGTATTTCGAGGTGAACTATGGCGCCGACGGGCTGGTCCCGCTCGATAAGTGGCTGGGCTACTGGCACGACGGCACCAAGGAAGCGGACGAACGCATGAAAGAGCGGTTCCGCAAGAAGAAAGAGCGCATGAAGGCCCGGAAGACCGGCGCCACCGCCGCCGAGTGAGCAAGCCGACGCCAGGGAGGACCAAGCGATGGACGATCTGAAACACGGCACCCGCGACAAGCGTGGCAACTGGGCCCCCAGGGACCCCGTCGCCGGGGTGGCCCCCTTCTACGCCCTGCCGCCGAAACCGATGGAGCTGCTGGCCTGGCTCAAGGGCTACCTCTTTCCCTGGAACCTTCTCTTTTTCATCTCGGCACTGGTCTACTGGGCCTGCGTGATCCCGCCGGTGGCGGTCATGCAGACCCTGGCCTGGGGCTGGGTGCTGAAACTCCTTGCGATCAACGCGCTCGGCATCGCCCTGTTCTACGGCGCCTTCGAGCTGCGCCTCTACATGCAGCGGGCACAGCACACCCGGTTCAAGTACAACGCCAAGTTCCCCGCCGACCAGAAATCCGGCGTGTTCTGGTTCAATGACCAGCAGATCGACGGCGCCCTGCGCACCTTTCTGCACGGCGTGCCGATCTGGACCGCGCTAGAGGTCGGCGCGCTCTGGGCCTATGCCAACGGCTATGCGCCCTGGCTGGCCTGGGCCGATCACCCGGTCTGGCTGGCACTGATGGTCTTCCTGGTGCCTTTCATCCAGGAGGCGCATTTCTACTGCATCCACCGGCTGATCCATGTGCCCTTTCTCTACAAGCACGTGCATTCGGTGCACCACAACTCGGTCAACCCCTCGCCCTGGTCGTCGCTGGCCATGCACCCGGTGGAACACCTGCTCTACTTCGGTGTCGGCCTGTGGCACCTGATCCTGCCGTCCAACCCCTTCATCATGTTGTTCCAGATGCACCGCGCGGCATTCGGGGCGATCCCGGGGCACGTCGGCTTTGACAAGATGGAACTGGGCGGCGACCGGGCGATCGATATGCACGCCTACGCCCACTACCTGCACCACAAGTATTTCGAGGTGAACTACGGCGACGGCATCGTGCCCTTCGACGCGCTGTTCGGCACCTGGCACGACGGCACCAAACAGGCAGACGAAAAGATGAAGGCGCGTTTCCGGGACAAGAAGGCCCGCGCAAACGCCCGGAAAGGCGGCATGCCCGCCGAATAAGGAGCGACCCGCCCAGGCGTGCGAGGAGGCACCCGGGCGATCCGCAAAATCCATCACGACTGACCAATGCCGTCCGACCGACGACGGCAAACAGGGGAGGAGACCCTAAATGAAACTGAGCACGTTCCTTGCGACCACCGCCGCCCTCGCCATCGGCGCATCGGCCGCCTACGCCGAAGGCGCGGACATCTTCGTCATCGGCGGCAAGCCCGACGATCCGTTCTGGTCGATCGTCAAGCGCGGCGCCGAAGACGCGGCCCTCGTGGTCGAGGCACAGGGCGGCTCTGTCACCTGGCTGGGCCCGCAGAATTACGACAACCTCGGCGTAGACGCGGCGGAACTGATCCGCCAGGCCATCGACCAGGGCGCCGACGGCGTCGTCGGCCCGAACTGGGTGCCCGAGGCGATGGACCCGGCCTTTCAGGCGGTCGTGGACGCGGGCATCCCGCTGGTCATCTACAACGCCGGCGGCCTCGAGGCCGCCGACCGGCTGGGCGCGCTGAACTACGTCGGCGCGGTCGATTACCTGGCCGGTGTCGCCGGCGGCGAATGGCTGGGCAACAACGGCGGGACCGTCGGGCTCTGCGTCAACTCGCTGCCCGGCGCGGCCAATATCGAGGATTACTGCAACGGCTTCGCCGAGGGCATGGAGAACACCGGCCACATCGCGACCACCCTGCCCCTGCCCGCGACCGCTCAGGGCAACGTCGCCGCCGTGGCCCAGGCCGTGCGCGCGCACCTGCTGCAGAACCCGGACATCAACGCCGTCTTCGCCACCGCGAACCTCGATGCCGTCGGCATCGTCCAGGGCATCCAGCAGGCGGGCAAGGCCGGCCAGGTGCAGATCTGCGGCATCAACTTCGACGAGGCGATCCTGACCAACATCAAGAACGGTCAGCAGGCCTGCGCCATCGACCAGCAGGGGTATCAGCAGGGCTTCTACGCCGTGTCGATCCTGAACGGTCACATCAACTACGGCCTGTCGATCCCGACCCGCGAGATCCTGACCGGCCCCGGCGTCGTCGATGCGTCGAACATCGACGCGACCATGCTGGGCGCAGGCAAGGGCACGCGCTGAGCGCCCCCACGGGCACCGGGCCGCGCCGCCGCGCGGCCCATCCATCACGACAAACGGGAGGCCGGGCGCCTTTGACGCGACCGGAACGGGAGAGACATGTCACCTGACGCGCCAAGAACCAGCGGCCCAGCCGCAAGCATCGGCAACCTGATCCGCCGGCCCGAGTTCGGAACCCTGATCGGGACGATCGTCGTCTACATCTTCTTCGCCAGCCTCGGCGGCAAGGTCTTTCTCGGCGCGCCCGGCTGGTCCGCCTTCCTGACGATGGCGGCCGAGGTCGGCATCATCGCCCTGCCCGTCGGCCTGCTGATGATCGCCGGAGAGCTGGACATTTCCGTGGGCGCCATCGTGCCCGCCGCCGCGCTGACCTGCGCGTTGGTGTCCGGCCACTACGACCTGCCCACCTGGTACGGCGTCCTTGCCGGGCTCGCGGTCGGGCTGATGATCGGTTTCATCAACGGCTACCTGGTGTCGCGCACCGCGATCCCCTCGCTCATCATCACCATCGGCACGATGTTCGGCACGATGGGCCTGACCCTGGGACTGACGGTGCTGATCGCGGGATCGACCGGGGTCTTCATGACGCCCGACCCGGTGGCCAAGCTGATGCTGGGCGAGTCCATCAACTTCATGTTCCGCGTCACCATTTTCTGGTGGCTGGGCTTTGCCCTGGTGATCTACTACCTGCTGCATGTCGCGCCCTGGGGGAACTGGGTCTTTGCCCTGGGCGGCGACCGCGACAGCGCGCGCAATGCCGGCATCCCGATCCGCCGTGTGACCATCAGCCTCTACATGCTCAGCGGTTTTGCGGCGGCCTTTGTCGGCGTCAGCCAGGTGCTGACCTTCGGCAGCGCGCAGGTCGCGGCGGGACAAGCCTTCATCTTCAATTCGATCATGTGCGTGGTCATCGGCGGCGTGCTGCTGACCGGCGGCGCCGGGTCGGTGGTGGGCATCGTGCTGGGCACGCTGACCTTTTCCATCGTCAACCAGGGCATCTTCTTCAGCGGACTCGATCCGAACTACGGCAGCATCATCATCGGGGCGCTCCTGCTGATCGCGGTGATGTCCAACGACACCTTCCGCAAGCTCGCCCTGAGCTACGCGACAAAGAAGTGAGGCCGGGACCATGACAGACCTCTTCGGAACCTTCCTGCGCAAGCCCGCCGCGGGCGCCATCCTCAGCCTGGTCGGCGTGATCGCCTTCTTCGTGATCTTCGGCGGCGTGGACCTGGGCAAACTGGCGGGCGCCGCCAGCTGGGTGAACTTTGCAGCCAACCTCGGGATCGTGGCCATCCCGGTGGGCATGCTTATGATCGCGGGCGAGCTGGACATCTCGATCGGGGCGATGATCCCGGCGGGGTCGATGACCACCGCCATCGTCTCGGGCCATTACGAACTGCCCATCGCCGTCGGCATGATCTGCGCGCTGGGCCTGGGCGTGATCGTGGGCACGATCAACGGCGTGCTGGCCAATCGCACCACGGTCCCCTCGCTGATCATCACGCTGGGCACGCTGGTCGCCATGCAGGGTGTCGTCCTGGCCGCCGCCAAGATCCTGACCGGCAAGGCCAGCGTCGCGCTGACCGCCCCGGGCGGGGCCAAGTTCACCTTTGGCCAGCTGATCGGCGGCAGCCACCAGGTCATCATCCTGTGGTGGATCGCGCTGGCGCTGGTCCTGTGGTTCGTGATGCATGCCACGCGCTACGGCAACTGGATCTTCGCGATGGGCGGCGACAAGGACAGCGCCCGCAACGCCGGCATTCCCGTCCGCCAGATGACCGTCGCGCTCTTCATCCTGTCAGCCACGGCCGCCAGTTTTACCGGCATGTGCCAGGCGATCCTGTTCAATTCGGCCCAGGTCTCGGGCGGCATGAACATCATCTTCAACGTGATCGTCAGCGTCGTCGTCGGCGGCACCCTGCTGACCGGCGGCTTTGGCTCCGTGGCCGGGATCTTCTTTGGCACGCTCACCTTCGCGGTGGTCAACCAGGGCATCTACTTTACCCAGATCGACCGCAACTGGTCGAACCTGATCATCGGGGTGATGCTGCTGGTGGCCGTCGCCATGAACGAAAACTTCCGGACCCTGGCGATGACCGCCGTCCGCAAGAAGAAACCCGCTTGAGAGGGAGGCCCGGACCAATGGCTGACAAGACCCCCGTGATCGAACTTCGCAATGTCGACAAGAGTTTCGGCCCCATCGACGTGTTGCATGAAATCTCGCTCAAGGTGAACGAGGGCGAGGTGCTCTGCCTGCTGGGCGACAATGGCGCCGGCAAGTCGACGCTGATCAAGACACTGGCCGGCGTGCATCAACCCACCCGCGGAGAGATCCTGCTGGACGGCCAGCCGGTGCGCTTTTCCCGGCCCAAGCAGGCACAGGAAATGGGCATTGCCACGGTGCACCAGTTCGGCGGCACCTTTCCCCTGATGTCCATCGGGCGCAGCTTTTTCGCCGGAGTCGAACCGACCCGGGGCTGGGGGCCGTTCAAGGTCTACGACCGCAAGACCGCCAACCGGATCGCCGTCGAGGCGGTGCAGAACTTCGGCATCACCCGCATCGACGACGGCGACCGCCTGGTCGGCGGCCTGTCGGGCGGGGAACGGCAGTCGCTGGCCATCGCCCGCGCGGTGCATTTCGGCGCCCGCGTGCTGATCCTCGACGAGCCGACCGCCGCGCTGGGGGTGAAACAGGCCGCCCATGTCCTGCGCATCGTGAACGAGGCCAAGCGACGCGGGCTGGCGGTGATCTTCATCACCCACCAGGTCATGCACGCGATGGCCGTGGGCGATCATTTCGCCGTCCTGATCCGTGGCGCCATCGCCGCCGACTTCCGCAAGGGAGAGAAGACCCGCGAGGAAATCGCCGACCTGATGGCCGGCGGCGAAAGCATGGCCGACCTGGAATCCAGCATCGAAGGCTACATGGAAAGCCATGACGGCCATGTGCCGCCGCCGGTGCACTGAGGTCTTTCACATCATGCAAACGCCCTCGTGGCGTTTGACGGCAACGTGTTCGCGGGCATCCTTCGCGAACCCAATATCATGACGGAGCACAAGATGAGCATTCGCATCGCCGTGATCGGCGCGGGACTGATGGGGGCCGATCACGCCGCAATCGTGGCAGAGGACCTGCCCGGGGCCACCCTTCAACTGGTCTGCGACATGGACGCCGCCCGCGCGCGCGCGGTGGCTGACAGGCTGGGCGCCACCGATGTCTCGACCGATCCAGAGGCCGCCATCACCCGCGACGATGTCGACGCGGTCATCATTGCCAGCCCCGATTTCACCCATGCGCCGCTCAGCACAGCCTCTATCCGCGCGGGCAAGCGGGTGCTCTGCGAGAAACCCCTGTCGCAATCGCCACAGGAATGCGTCGAGGTCATGCAAGCCGAAGGGGCCGCGGGGGCGAAACACGTCATGCTGGGCTTCATGCGCCGCTACGACCAGTCCTACATCGAGATGAAAGAGGCGCTGACAGGCGGCCAGCTGGGCCGCGCGCTGATGATGCACAACTTTCACCGCAACGTGGAAACCCCGGCGGCCGATTTCACCGGCGCGATGGCGATCACCAATTCCGCACCGCATGAGTTCGACGTGGTCCGCCACGTCCTGACCTGCGACTACACCGCGATCTCTGCCTACCAGCCCCAGCGATCGGATTCCGTGGTGGCCCCGGTCGTCATGGTGCTGGAAACCGATGACGGCCAGCTTGTGACCATCGAGGTCAACAACAACGCCGCCTATGGCTACGACGTGCGCGCGGAACTGGTGGGCGAGCAGGGCAGCATCGCCACGAACAACGTCGCCTACACCCGCACCGACATGAAACTGGCCGCCGCCACCCGCTACGAGGCCGACTGGCGCGGGCGCTACCACGAGGCCTACGTCCGCCAGAACCGCGACTTCCTGCGCTTTGTCGAAACCGGCGCCTTCCCGGCGACGGCTGCGGATTGCTGGGACGGCTACTGCGCCGCGCAGGTCGCGCAGACCGGCGTCACCGCGCTGGAAACAGGTCGGAAATGCGCGGTCGAGATGATCGCCAAACCGGAGTTCTACGCATGAAACTTGGCTTTGTCTCCGACAGTCTCGGCGCCATGTCGCTGGACGACATGCTGGCCCATGCCCGGCGCATGGGTGTATCCGGCATCGAGGTGAACACCTGCGGCTGGACCACCGCACCGCATTTCGACCTGGCCAAGATGCTGGGCAATAGCGCCGCGCAAAAGGCCTATCGACAGAAATTCGCGGATCACGGGCTGGAGATCATCAGCCTGAATGCCAACGGCAACCCGCTGCATCCCACCGACCGGACCCAGGGGGATGCCCTGCTGGACACGATACGCACCGCCGGCGAAATGGGGATCGAGACGGTCTGCACCATGTCCGGCCTGCCCGCGGGCGCACCCGGCGACACCATGCCGAACTGGGTGGTCTCCTCCTGGCCGCCGGAGACGCAGGAGATCCTGCGCTTTCAATGGGACGATGTGCTTTTGCCGTTCTGGGAGGGCGTCACCGCCGTCGCCCGCGAAAGCGGCGTGAAACGGATTGCGCTGGAGCTGCACGGCAACCAATGCGTCTACAACGTGCCCTCGCTGTTCAAGCTGCGCGAGGCCATCGGCCCGGTGATCGGCGCCAACCTGGACCCCAGCCACCTGATGTGGATGGGCGCCGACCCGCTGGTCGCCGCCGAGGCGCTGGGAGAGGCCATCTACCACGTCCACGCCAAGGACACGCTCCTGAACGCGCCGGTGCAGGCAACGACATCGCTGCTGGAAAACGGCTCACTCATGGATATCCCGGCGCGCAGCTGGTCCTACATCACGCTGGGTTTCGGCCACGGCGAGGAATGGTGGCGGCAGTTCTGCTACCGGCTGCGGATGGCGGGTTACGACGGCTGGCTGTCGATCGAACACGAGGACGTCCTGCTGAACGCGCTCGAAGGGTTGGAGAAATCCGTGGCGCTCCTGCAGAACGTGATGCCCTCGGCCCCGGCCGATTTCAAACCGCAGGAGATCTGAGCCAATGCCCCGCGACTACAGCCTGACCGGGCCGGATGCCCGCCGCGCCGTCGATGCGGGGCTGGTGACCGAGGACTGGTACAGAACGCCCATCGACCGCAAGGAGATGAAGGCGCTGATGAAACGTGCCGACCAACCCGCCATCCGTGACACGGTGATCCTGTTCGGGCTGATGGTGGGCCTTGCGGGGATCGCCATCGCGCTGATGCCCTCATGGTGGTCCGTGCCCTTCTGGCTGGCCTATGGCGTGCTTTATGGGTCGGCGATGGACTCGCGCTGGCACGAATGCGGGCACGGTACCGCCTTCAAGACGCGCTGGATGAACCAGCTTGTCTACCAGGTCGCCTGTTTCTGCATGATGCGCGACCCGTGGTGCTGGAAATACAGCCACGCCCGGCACCATTCCGACACGATCATCGTGGGCCGCGATCCGGAAATCGCCATCATGCGGCCGGTCGTGGCGCTCAAGGTCGCCTCGAACCTTCTGGGGCTGATCGATGTGCCCGACGGGCTGCGCCGCATGGTCGTCCATGCCTCTGGCCGGATGCTGCCGGACGAGGAGACCTATGTCGAAGCGGTCTTTTACCCGAAAACCTTCCGCACCGCGCGGATCTGGCTGGCGATCTACGCGCTGACCGTCCTGACCGCCGTCCTGTTCCAGTCCTGGGTCCCGCTGCTGCTGATCGGCCTGCCGCGCCTGTACGGCTGCTGGCACATGGTCCTGACCGGCTGGCTGCAACACGGCGGGCTGGACGACAACGCGCTGGATCATCGGCTCAACAGCCGCACGGTCTACATGAACCCGGTCAGCCGCTTCATCTACTGGAACATGAACTACCACGTCGAACACCACATGTTCCCGCTGGTGCCCTATTACCGCCTGCCGGAGCTGCACCGGGTCTGCGCCTTTGATTTCCCGGCGCCGAACCGGTCGATCCCGCAGGCCTTTGCCGAGATGCTGCCGGTGCTCTGGCGCCAGCGGCACGACCCCGATTTCCACCTGCGCCGTCCCCTGCCCGACAGCGCCCACCCCTACCACGACGGCCCGCGCGCCAGCGCCGGCTGACAGACCAAGGAGACCCCAATGGCAGACTGGATTGACGCCTGTGCCGCAAGCGACATCGACGAAGAGGACGTGATCCGTTTCGATCACGGCAGCCGGACTTTCGTGATAGTGCGCGACCACCAGGACAACTACTATTGCACCGACGGGCTGTGCACCCACGAGGACGTGCACCTTGAAGATGGGCTGGTGGTCGAGGCGACCATCGAATGCCCCAAGCATTCGTCGATCTTCGACTGTTCCACCGGAGAGGTGGAAACGCCGCCCGCCTGCGAGAACCTGCACACCTATCCCACCAAGGTCGAGAACGGCCGCGTCTTCGTCGAACTGTGAGGCGACGACCCCGCCTTGGACCCGACCCGGGGCCGCGGGCCAATCTGACGGTCCGGTCCGTCGGCCCACCCACACGAAAGGAAAGCGCATGACCTTCCAACTCGCCGCCTGCGCGGAAATGCTCTGGCTGGACAAGCCCATCGCCTGGCGCGCCGCGCGCCTGCACGAGATGGGCTTTGGCGTCGGTCTCTGGAACTGGCCCGAATGGGACCTCGATGCACTGGAAAAAACCGGCGCCAGTTTCACCATCATGAACGGCTATCTGCGCGGTCGCCTGTCGGATGCCGAAGGCGCCGACCTGCTGGTGAACTCCGCCCGTGAAACCGCGCAGGTCGGCAAGCGGCTGGGCGTCGCGCGGCTGAACCTGCACGGCACCGGCCTGGGCGACGGCGGCCTGCCGATCCCGCAGCACACGGCCTTTGCCCCCGGCATGTGGCTGCGCGCGCGCGATACGCTGCACCGGATCTGCGACATGGCCGAGGAAGAGGGCGTGACCTTCACCCTCGAAAACCTCAACCTGCGCGAACATCCGGGCTGTCCCTTCAACACGACCGCCGACGTGCTGTCGCTGGTCTCGGCGGTGGACCGGCCGCAGCTGCGCATCAACCTCGATCTGTACCACACTCAGATCGGCGAGGGTGACGTGATCCGCTGGGCCGAGGCCTGCCTGCCCTGGATCGGAGAATACCAGGTCGCCGACAACCCGGGCCGGTTCGAGCCGGGGACCGGAGAGATGAACTATCCCGTCATCGCCCGCGCGCTGACCAAAATGGGCTATGATGGCCCGGTCGCCTTCGAGGGCTATGCCAAGACCGATCCCGAAACCGCGCTGGAGGCCTTCCGCGCGGCCTTCACGGTCTGACGTCAAGGAACGATCCCATGAGCATCTACCACAACCGTCCGCTTGTCTCGGACATCCGCGCCATGAAGAAACGCGGCGAAAAGATCTCGATGCTTTTCGTCACCACCCCCGACGAGGCCGCCGCGGCCGCCGAAGCCGGCATCCACATGCTGTCGATCGAGGGCCGGTTCTTCGACGCTGAAATGCGCGAGGCGGCGGGCGACTGTTTCGTCCAGGTCGGCCTGCCCTACGGCGGCTGGGGCAGTTTCCAGGGCCGTCCTCTGGCCACCGGAGAGGACTACTTGCGCGCCGCCTTCCACTACGCGGCGCTTGGCGGCGACGCGGTCTATTGCGCGGCCTCCTACGACATCCAGAAACTGCTGTGCGACAATCACATCGCGGTGGTGGGCCACATCGGCCTGATCCCGTCCTACATCACCTGGACCGGCTGGCGCGCGGTGGGCAAGACCGCCGACGAGGCGCTGGCCCTGTGGCACCATACGCAGATGCTGGAACGTATCGGCGTCTTCGGCGCCGAGCTGGAAGTCGTGCCGGACCGCGTGGCCAGGTACCTGACCGAGAACTCCTCGCTGGTCATGCTGGGCATGGGGGCGGGTAAATACGCCGATGCGCAGTATCTCTTTACCGAGGATGTCTGTGGCTATGGCAAGACCCACAAGCCGCGCCACGGCAAGACCTACCGCAACTTCGCGCCCGAGCTGGAAAGACTGCAGGCCGAACGCATCGCCGCCTTCAGGGAATACAAGGCCGACGTGGACAGTGGCGGGTATCCGGCGGATCAGCACAGCGTCACGATCCAGGACGCCGAGTTCGACGCCTTCATGACCGCGGCCCGCTCCTGACCCGCACATCGATCGCCAAACACCCGGCCCGGGGGATCAGACCCCGGGCGGGATCAGGACGAACTTGCCGACATGGGTCTTGGCCAGGAAATCCCTCTGCGCCGTCACGATCTGGTGCAGCGGATAGGTCCGGGCCACCAGCGGGCGGATCTCGCCCCGTTCGACATAGCCGATGAGGTCGGGAAAGACCGTCTCATCCCAGGCCGTGGTGCCGATCACCTGCCGGTCGTGCAGGTACAGCTCGCGCATGTCCAGCGGCACCACCGGCCCGGCGATGGCCCCGGAGCTCACCAGCCGCCCGCCCCGCCGCAGCACCGCGAGCCTGCCCGGAAACCCGTCCCCGGCGACATTGTCGACCACCAGGTCGATGCTGCCCGCGCCCAGCACCTTTTCCGGGTCATCCGCCCGTGCGATGCACCGGGATGCCCCCAGCTCGTACAGCAGCTCCATCTTGCCGGGGCTGGTCTGGGCAATGACCTCGGCACCGCGCCGCGCGGCCAGTTGCACCGTGGCCGAGCCCACCCCGCCCGAGGCGCCGCTGACCAGCACACGCTCTCCGGCGCGCAGTCCCGCACGCTGCAGCATGTTCTCGGCCGTGCCGTAGGCGCAGGGCACAGAGGCCAGTTCCGCATCGCTCCAGTCGCAGCCGACGGAAAAGACCTCGGTCGCGGGCACCTTGACGTATTGGGCAAAGGCACCGTCGAAATCCGACGCCATCCACACCGTGTCCATATGATCGAAACCGCGCGTCCGCATGCAGGGCCGCACCAGGACCCGCCGACCGATCAGTTTCTGGTCCGCATCCGGCGCCGCCTGCACGACCCGTCCGCAGCAATCAGTGCCCTGGATCAGCGGAAAGGGCGTGGCCGCGTTCCAGCCCCCATCGGCGCGCTCCTCGGGCGGTCCATCGGAGGTGGCCGCCGTGTCCGTCTTGACCCCGGAGGAATACCAGCCCAGGCGCGTGTTGATCTCGGTGTTGTTCACACCAGCGGCCAGAACTTTCAACAGTACCTCGCCGGGGCCGGGGACGGGCACCGGGACGTCGCGATATTCCAGCCGGTCGTAACCGCCGTTGCCCGTGGTGACGACCGCTTTCATGGTCGCGGGCAAAGGTGTCTCAGACACCTTCAATCCCCTTCAGCGTCAAGTTGGTGACAAGCTGGGCGTATTCCTCGCGGGCATCGCTGCCGGCACCGCCGTTCCACATGTAGTACCAGTTCAACATGCCAAAGACGGACATGGTGACAGAGCGCAGCTTGCGCGCATCCGCCGCCAGCGGATCTGGCGCGATCTCGGCCAGGATGGCCGAGAGATGGTTGACCATGTCGCGCTGGTAGGCGCGCAGCACCTTCTGCTTGTCCTCGGGCAGGGCCTCCAGCGCGGAAATCTGCACCTTGTGGTGGTCGTCGGCGCCCTGGTAGGCCCGCAACACCGCGCGCACGGTGTCCAGCAGACGATCCTGCGGGGTGGCACCCGGCGCGGGATCAACGCAGACACGGGCGTGCAGGGCCGACAGGTAGCTGTCCAGCAGGTCGAACAGCAGCGCGTCCTTGCCCGCGTAGTAGTGGTAGATATTGGCCTTCGAGATGCCGCAGCCCGCCGCAATCCGGTTCATCGAGGCGCGGTCGAATCCTTCGGCGGCAAAGACCTGTGCCGCGCAGTTCAGGATTTGCGCGCGTTTCTCGTCGTGATCCTTGGCGATGGGGCGTGCCACGGTCTCTCCTCGCTCCCTGTCCCGATCCTTTACCGGGGTTTGGCGGGGAAATTAACTGACCGAATGGTCGGTGACAACATCGGACAGGACCCGGCCTCCTCAGGCCGCCGCCGACAGCCTGTCCAGCCCCGGCGCGGGCAGGCGCTGCAACAGCCGCGCCGTCCCGGCCCGACAGGCCGGACCGGCCCAGGCCGCGGGCAGCACGAAATCCGGAAGTTCCGGCACTTTCAGCACGATGCGCCGCCAGCTGTGCACGATCAGCACCCGCAGGGCGGCGGTTTGCAGCGGGTCCGGCGCACCGGCGGCCGCCAGCGCCGCCTCGGCCCGCGTCAGCCGGGCCGCCAGGTCAGCCGACAGCGCCACGGTCATGGCATCGCAGGTCTTGTCGCGCATCCAGCGCGGCAAGGGCCTGTCGGGGTCGATCGGCGTGGCAAAGGCCTCTGCCCCGGCGGGCGGATGCGCGGTCAACACCGCGTGCGGCGTGACCCAGACATCGTTGCGCGTCCATTCCAGCGGAGAGGCCGGATCGGTCAGCACCAGAAAGGCCGCCTCGGCGGGTGGATCGGTGGCATAGATGCGCGGGCTGGCGGCCACGGTCTGCGCCCGGCCCTCGGGCGTCAGGCGGTAAAGACTGGACCGGCCCGCGCGCTCGCTTTCGATCCAGCCGTCCTTGCGCAGGCGGTGCAGGGCCACGCGCATGGCTTCGGGTTTTATCCCGACACGGCTCATGATCTCGCCCAGGACAGTGCCCGGCAGGGCCGAGCCATCCTGCGCAAGATCACCGAAGACGGTGACAAGCAGCGACCAGACGCGCGGGGGGATCTCCCCCCGCAGGTCGCTGACCGCTGCTTCGAAGGCCGTGCTGTCCATCGTCTCCTGTCTGCGCTCAGGCGCTGTAGGCGTTCATCGTCAGCAGCTCGTATTCCGCCACCGACTCGCCATCCTGGTTGGTCAGCGTCACGTGCCAGCGCACCTCGCCATAGTCATCCGTCCGGCGCGTCTTCTGCTTGACGGTCAGGCGCACGTTCAGCGCATCCCCGGCCACCACCGGCTTCATGAAGCGTAGCCCGTCCAGCCCGGTATTGGCCAGCACAGGGCCTTCGTTCGGCTCGACGAACATGCCCGCCGCAAAACTCAACAGCAGGTAGCCATGCGCGACACGCCCCGGGAAGAAGGGATTCCGCGCGGCGGCCTCCTCGTCCATGTGGGCATAGAAGGTGTCGCCGGTGAATTCCGCGAAATGCTCGATGTCGGCAAGCGTGATCTCACGCGGGCCCGCATGCAGCGTCTCGCCAATCGCCAGGTCGTCGAAACCGCGGGTAAAGGGATGCGCCGGGGCCTCGACTTCTGCCGCGCCGGGCACCCAGCGGTTGCCGATGGCGCTCAGCATGTCCGGGCTGCCCTGGATCGAGGTCCGCTGCATGTAGTGCATCACGCCGCGCACGCCGCCCATTTCCTCGCCGCCGCCCGCGCGACCGGGGCCGCCGTGGACAAGATGCGGCATCGGCGAACCATGCCCGGTGCTTTCCTTCATGCTGTTGCGGTCGTTGAAGTACAGCCGCCCGTGGAAGGCGCCCGCGCCCAGCGCAACCTCGCGCGCGACCGCCGGATCATGGGTGATGACAGAGGCCACCAGCGACCCGCCGCCGCGATTGGCGATCTGCACCGCGTGCCCCAGGTCGCGATAGCCCATGACGGTGGACACAGGGCCAAAGGCCTCGGTGTCGTGGATGCGCTCCGCCTTGTCCGGGTCGGCGCAGTGGAACAGCATCGGCGGCAGGAAGGCACCCTTGGCCCCATCCGCGCCATGCACCTCGAAGGCGTCGGGATCGCCAAAGACCCGCTCTGCCTCGGCGCCGATCACCTTTGCCTTTTCCAGCACATCGCGTTTCTGGCCGTTGGAGACCAGCGCCCCCATGCGCGTGGCCTCTGCCCGGGGATCGCCGATCGGCGTCTTGGCCAGCCGCGCGCTCAGCGCCTCGATCACCGCCGGAACATGTGCCTCGGGCGCGATGATGCGGCGGATCGCGGTGCATTTCTGCCCGGCCTTCACGGTCATCTCGCGGTGCACTTCCTTGACGAAGAGATCGAACTCGGGCGTGCCGGGTTCCGCGTCCGGCCCCAGGATCGAGGCGTTCAGGCTGTCCTGTTCGGCCACGAAGCGCACCGATTCACGCAACAGGTGCGGGTTCGACCGCAGTTTGAGCGCCGTGTCCGCCGAGCCGGTGAAACTCACCGCGTCCTGGCAGGTCAGCCGGTCCAGCATGTCGCCCAGGCCGCCCGCCACGAATTGCAGCGCGCCCTCGGGCAGCAGACCGCTTTCCAGCATCAGCCGCACCGCCAGTTCGGTGACGTAGCAAGTGGCGGTGGCCGGCTTCACGATGGCAGGCACCCCCGCCAGCAGGGTCGGCCCCAGCTTTTCCAGCATCCCCCAGACCGGGAAGTTGAAGGCGTTGATATGCACCGCGACACCCTGCAGCGGCGTGCAGATGTGATGGCCAAGGAACTGCCCCGAGCGCGACATCTGTTCGACATCGCCGTCGAGATAGACATGCCCGTCCGGCATCTCGCGCCGCCCCTTCGAGGCAAAGACGAAGAGCGTGGCAATGCCGCCGTCGATGTCCAGCCCGTGATCGCGCGCCGTCGCCCCGGTGTTGAACGACAGGTCATATAGCTCCTGTTTGTGCTGCGACAGGTGCTGCGCCAGCGCCTTGAGCATCTTGGCCCGCTGGTGGAAGGTCATCGCGCGCAGCGCCGGGCCGCCTTTGTCGCGGGCGAAGGCCAACATCGCCTCCACGTCCAGCGCGTCGTTGCCCGCGTGGCCCAGCACCTCGCCGGTGACCGCGTTTTCAAAGCTGCGTGCGCCGGTGCCCGGTGCAACCCATTGGCCCGCCGCATAGCTCTTGATCTCAAGAAGGCTCATCCTTCCCCCCTGTCCTGCCGGTCGCGCCCGGCGGTTCATTGAATCTCTGTCTCAGGCCCGTTTGTTCAGGCCGTCTCTGTCAGGCCCAGCCGGGTCAGCGCGGCATCCAGCCGCTTTTCCCATTCGGCCCGCATCTCGGGCGCGCTGGCATGGCGCAGGCCCCAGGCCTTCAGTTGCGCCATGCGCGTCTCTGACGGGTCGCCAAAGACCGCCGCCACGCGCGGGCGCCAGTAGGCCAGGCTCTTGGCAATCGCCGCCCCCTGCCCCTCGGCCCCCAGCCGCTCCAGCCCTTCTTCGGCCAGTTCGGTGTGGCGCCGTTCCACGGGCAGGACCTCGCGCAGCGCCTCGGCCAGCGGCTGGTAGGTGACGCGCGCCATGTCCTCCAGCTGCACGGAGACCGCATGGCCCATGCAGAGGTTCATCACCACCGCGTCGGCCCAGCCGTCCAGCGGGTAGTTGAAGACCGACAGGCGCATGTCATGGGTGGACCGTGTCGATCCCGGCGCCGTGTCGCGCGGCAGGCGGTCGGTCCAGGGGTGGTGGCCGACGTAGCGGTCGGTATTGGCCCCGAATTCGCCCATCAGGCGCAACACCCTGTCCGCGTGATCGGTCTTTTCCAGCACGATCCGCGCGGCGGCGATGCGTTCCTTGATCCCCGGCCCGTCGTTGATCACATCGGCAAAGCCCGCCGCCCCCGCCAACTCGCTGTCGACGAAGATACTCATCAGCTTCATCAACTCGGCGCGGTAACGGGGCGGCACATTGGCCGGATTGGTCAGCCGCCCACCCTGGGCCAGGTAGTCGGCAATGTTCATCTCGTCCGTCATGGCATCCCCCTTACTGGTCGTAGTCCACGACCACGCGGTCGGTGAGCGGGTAGGACTGGCAGGACAGGACGTAGCCACGTTCGACCTCGTAATCCTCCAGCGCGTGATTGGCGATCATCTCGACCTCGCCCTCGATCACCCGGCACTTGCAGGTGGAGCAGACCCCGGCCTTGCAGGCATAGGGCGCGTCCAGCGCGTTTTCCAAAGCCGCGTCGAGAACCGAAAGGTCCTTGTCCATCTCAAAGCTGCGCGTGGTGCCGTCCAGCGTGACGGTCGCCTGCGTACGCGCCGCCTGTGTGCCCGCCTCGGTACTGGTGGCCTTGCGCGCCAGCCGTCCGGGCTGGGCGCTTGCAAACAGCTCGAACTTGATCTGCTCCTCGGTCAGGCCGTGATCCTTCAGCGCCTTGGCAATGCCCAGCATCATCGGCTCCGGCCCGCAGATGAACGCCGTGTCGACGTTTTCGACGTCGATCCAGTGTTCGAACAGGGCATCACACTTCTCGGCATCGACGCGGCCCTGGAACAGGTCGATGTCCATCGCGTCCGATTCCAGGACGTGGATGATGTTGAGCCGCCCCATGTAGAGGTTTTTCAGATCTTCCAGTTCCTCGCGGAACATGATCGAGTTCACGCCCCGGTTGGCATAGACCAGCGTGAAATCCGACCGCGGCTCCGTCGACAGGACGGTCTTGAGGATCGACAACACCGGGGTGATCCCCGACCCGCCGGCAAAGCCCAGGTAGCTGCGGCTGACCGCCGGGTCGAGCGGGGTGTGAAAGCTGCCCATCGGCTCCATCGCTTCCAGCACCATGCCCGGTTGCAGGTCCTCGTTGGCCCAGGTCGAAAAGGCGCCGCCGTCGACCTTCTTGATCCCCACCTGCAACAGGCCCTCTCCCCGGCCGGCACAGATGGAATAGGAACGGCGCACCTCTGTGCCGTCGAAATCGCGGCGGAAGGTCAGGTACTGCCCCTGGATGAAGTCGAAGCTTTCGCCGTTCGCCGGTTCCAGCGTCACGACAACCGCATCGCGGATGGTCTTTTTCACGTCACGGACGGTCAGTTCATGAAAGCGCGGCATCGGCCACCCTCCTCAGATGCACTTGAAATAGTCGAAAGGCTCCAGGCAGTCGGTACACCGCCAATGCGCCTTGCAGGGAGTCGAGCCGAACTGGCTCACACGGGTGACGTTCCTGGACGCGCAATGCGGGCACTTTTCCGGCCCGCCCGCAGGTTGCGGAGGGGCGATCCCGTAGTCCTCCAGCCGGGACCGCCCCTTCTCGCTCAGCCAGTCCGTCGTCCAGGGCGGAGCGATCCGCGTCTCGATCTTCACGTCCTTGATGCCCCGGTCGCGCAGCGCTGTCTCGATATCCATCGAGATCACGCTGGTCGCCGGACAGCCCGAATAGGTCGGCGTCACCGCCACCTTGACGGTCTCGCCCTCCAGCATCACCTCGCGCACGATGCCCAGGTCGACGACAGAGATCACGGGGATCTCGGGGTCCGGCACCTCGTCCAGCCAGCCCCAGATCTGATCCACACTCACGGTCATGGCGGTTTACCAGCGCGCGCCCGGATAGGCCCGTTGCAGCCACTGCATCTGCGTCAGCATGTGTCCCAGGTGTTCGGAATGCCGGAACCCGGTCTTGCCGCCCGCATGGGCAAAATCGCTGTCGGGGATGACCAGCGTGGCCTCGCTCATGGTCTCCTGCACCGCCGCGTCCCAGGCCGCGCGCAAGGACGACGGTTCCGGCGCGATGCCTTCACCCGCCATGATCCCGCTGACCTCGTCATCGGTGAACATCTCGCCCGCGTAGGGCCAGAGCAGGTCCAGCGCCGCCTGCATCCGCCGGTGGCTCTCGCTGGTGCCGTCGCCCAGGCCGATCACCGTGTCGCGCGAGCGTTCGACGTGATAGGCCACTTCCTTGACCGCCTTCGCCGCGATCCCCGCCACCCTCTCGTCCGAGGACTGGGCCAGCTTTTGCAGCAGCAGAACATGCGCCTGGTCAAAGAGATACTGCCGCATCATCGTCTGGCCGAAATCGCCGTTCGGCTGTTCCGCCAGCAGCACGTTGCGGAAATCCCAGGCGTCGCGCAGCATCGCCAGATCGTCGGCGGACCGGCCCTCGCCCTCGACCTCTCCGGCAAGGCCCAGCCACATCTGCGTCTGCCCGATCAGGTCCAGCGCGGTGTTGGCCAGCGCGATATCCTCTTCCAGCACCGGCGCATGTCCGCACCATTCGCTGACCCTGTGACCAAGCACGAGGGTATTGTCCCCCATCCGGCAGAGGAATTCGAAAAACGCCATGTCGCGAGTCATTACATCGCCCCCACTTCTTCGGGGATGTCGAAGAAGGTCGGGTGACGATAGACCTTGGACTCCGACGGCTCGTAGAGCGGCCCCTTGTCCGAAGGCGAGGAGGCCGCGATATGCCGCGCCTCGACCACCCAGATGCTGACACCCTCGTTGCGGCGGGTATAGACGTCGCGGGCGTTCTTGACGGCCATGTCCGCGTCCGGCGCGTGCAGCGACCCGACGTGGCGGTGGCTCATGCCGTGCTGGCCACGGATGAAGACCTCCCAGAGCGGCCATTCGTGGCGCTTGGGTTTCGTGGCTTGATCCGGCGTGTCCGGATAGGCTGCGTTCGGGGAACTCATCTCAACTTCCTCCCAATCTCGATACCGGGCGCACCCGGGGGGCCATCACTCGGCCGCGACCTTGCGCGCGGCCTTCTTCTCGGCATGGGCCAGCAGCCCGTCGCGCACCCATTTGCCATCGTCCCAGGCCTTGTTCCGCGCCGCCAGGCGTTCGCGGTTGCACGGCCCGTTGCCCTTGAGCACGTCAAAGAACTCGGACCAGTCGGGCTGCGAGAAATCGTAGTGCCCGGTCTCCTCGTTCCATTTCAGGTTCTCGTCCGGAACGGTCAGCCCAAGGTATTCGGCCTGCGGCACGGTCTGGTCGACGAACTTCTGACGCAGCTCGTCATTGGTGTTCATCTTGATCTTCCAGGCCATGGACTGCTCGGAATGCACGGATTCCTTGTCCGACGGTCCGAACATCATCAGGGACGGGTACCAGAAGCGGTTCAGCGCATCCTGCGCCATCTTCTTCTGCGCCGGCGTGCCAGAGGCCATCTTCATCATGATGTCGTAGCCCTGCCGCTGGTGGAAGGACTCCTCCTTGCAGATCCGGATCATCGCGCGGCTGTAGGGGCCAAAAGATGTCCGCTGCAGCGGCACCTGGTTCATGATCGCCGCGCCATCCACCAGCCAGCCGACCGCGCCCATGTCGGCCCAGGTCAGCGTGGGATAGTTGAAGATGGACGAATATTTCATCCGCCCGTCGAGTAGCATCTCGGTGATCTCGTCGCGGGTCACACCCAGCGTCTCGGCGGCGCAATACAGGTACAGCCCGTGCCCCGCCTCGTCCTGCACCTTGGCCAGCAGGATCGCCTTGCGCTCCAGCGTCGGCGCGCGGGTGATCCAGTTGCCCTCGGGCAGCTGGCCGACGATTTCCGAATGCGCGTGCTGGCCGATCTGGCGGATCAGCGTCTTGCGATAGCCCAGCGGCATCCAGTCCTTGGGCTCGATCTTCTCACCCGCGTCGATGCGGGCCTGGAAGGCGGCAAGCTTCTCGGGGTCTTCCTGCGTCGCCTCCGACTTGATCATCTGTGCATACATGGCAGAACCTCCCTGCTGATCGACTTCAAACCCGTTCGAGGACGATGGCCGCCCCCTGCCCCACGCCGACACACATGGTGCAGAGCGCGTAACGTCCCCCATTGCGCCGCAACTGGTGGGCCGCGGTCAAGACAAGACGTGCGCCCGACATGCCCAGCGGGTGCCCCAACGCGATGGCGCCACCCTGCGCGTTCACGCGCGGATCGTCATCCGCCACGCCAAGCTCGCGCAGCGTCGCCAGGCCTTGGCTGGCAAAGGCCTCGTTCAATTCTATCACATCCATCTGGTCGATGCTCAGCCCGCAGCGATCCAGCACCTTGCGGCTGGCGGGCACGGGGCCGATGCCCATGACGCGCGGCGCCACACCGGCCGATGCCATGCCCAGCACGCGGGCGATGGGTGTCAGCCCCTGCGCCTTGACCGCCGCTTCACCGGCCAGCAGCAGCGCCGCCGCCCCGTCGTTCACGCCACTGGCATTGCCGGCGGTGACGCTCAGGTCCGGCCCGTTCACGCCCTTCAGCTTGCCCAGTTTCTCTGCCGTCGTGCCGGGGCGCGGATGTTCGTCCGTATCGACGATGACCGGATCGCCCTTGCGCTGCGGCACCTCGACGGGAACGATCTCATCCGCGAACAGCCCCGCCGCCTGCGCCGCTTCCCAGCGGGCCTGCGACCGCGCCGCAAAAGCATCCTGGTCCGCGCGGCTCACGCCATAATCGGCGGCCACGTTGTCAGCGGTCTCGGGCATCGAGTCGGTGCCATACATCGCCTTCATCTTCGGGTTCACAAAGCGCCAGCCGATGGTGGTGTCGTAGACGGCGTTGGCGCGGGTAAAGGCACTGGTCGCCTTGGGCATCACGAAAGGCGCGCGGCTCATGCTTTCGACCCCGCCGGCGATGCACAGGTCGTAGTCCCCCGCCTTGATCCCGCGCGCGGCAAACCCCACCGCATCCATGCCAGAGGCACAAAGCCGGTTCACGGTCGTCCCCGGCACGCCCTCGGGCAGCCCGGCCAGCAGGGCCGCCATGCGTGCCACGTTGCGGTTGTCCTCGCCCGCCTGGTTGGCCGAGCCATAGATGACTTCGTCCACGGCGCTCCAGTCCACCGAAGGGTTGCGCGCCATCAGCGCGCTGATCGGCAGCGCCGCCAGGTCATCCGCCCTGACCGAGGACAGCGCCCCGCCATAACGTCCGATCGGCGTCCGTACCCCGTCACAGATGAAAGCGTCCATGACCGACACTCCTCCCATTAATCGACCACGCGGTCGGAATACGTCAGCTCAGAGATTCGCGCAAGAAAAAGTTACACTATTCTCACTACTGGCCATTTTGGTAACGTTTCATCCCCAACGCATCCCACCCGCATCGGACCCGCGCTCAGCCTGTTCCCCGGAGCCCTCCCTCGCTTGATGCCGATGAGAGCCGGGCGGCGCCGAAGCGCAAGGGGGCGCAGCCCCGCCGGCAGGCGGCTTGCCCTTGCGCTACGGTGACGGCGGGCTCAGGCAGCAAAAAAGCGAGGGCGGGCGCAGGAGAACAGGCGATGCTTGTTCCCTGGTGACTCCGAAAGCGAAGAACAGGCGCAGCCTGTGCAAAGGGGTTGGCGGGCGGGCGTCTTTGCGGCGCAGCCGCAAACAGTCCCGTCCCGGCGACCGCAAAACGAAAAAGGGCGCCCCGGTCTCCCGGAGCGCCCCTTCATCTCATCCAACCCGCCGTGATCAGGCGTCGATACGGTCGGCGTTCATCACCTTGGTCCAGGCCGCGACAAAGTCCTTCACGAACTTCTCGGCGCCATCGTCCTGGGCGTAGACCTCGGCATAGGCCCGCAGGATCGAGTTCGAGCCGAACACCAGGTCCACGCGCGTCGCGGTGAACTTGACCTCGCCCGTCTTGCGGTCCTGGATCTCGTAGGTGCCGTCCCCACCGGGCACCCACTTGAAGCCCATGTCCGTCAGGTTGACGAAGAAGTCGGTGGTCAGCGCCCCCGCGCGGTCGGTAAAGACGCCATGCGCCGTGCCGCCGTGGTTGGTGCCCATGACACGCATGCCACCCAGCAGGCAGGTCATTTCCGGCCCGGTCAGCCCCAACAGCTGCGCCCGGTCCAGAAGCAGTTCCTCGGCGCTGACGATGTAGTCCTTCTTCTGCCAGTTGCGGAACCCGTCCGCGACCGGCTCGAGCACGTCAAAGCTATCGGCGTCGGTCATCTCGGCACTGGCATCGCCACGGCCCGGCGTGAACGGCACCTCGATGTCGAAACCCGCCGCCTTCGCGGCCTGTTCCACACCGACGTTGCCCGCCAGCACGATGACGTCGGCAACCGAGGCGCCGGTCTCGGCCGCGATAGGCTCCAGCGCCTTCAGCACTTTCGCCAGGCGGGCCGGCTCGTTGCCCTCCCAGTCCTTTTGCGGGGCAAGCCGGATGCGCGCACCGTTGGCACCGCCGCGCAGGTCGGACTGGCGGAAGGTCCGCGCGCTGTCCCATGCGGTGGCGACCATCTCGGCGGTCGACAGGCCGCTTGCCGCGATCTTGGCCTTGACGGCGGCCACATCGTAGCCGGTCGAACCGGCGGGGATCGGATCCTGCCAGATCAGCTCCTCGGCCGGGGCGTCGGGGCCGATGTAGCGATCACGGTTGCCCATGTCGCGGTGGGTCAGCTTGAACCATGCGCGGGCAAAGCAGTCCTCGAAATACGCCTGGTCCGCCATGAACTTCTGGCAGATTTCGTTGTAGATCGGGTCCATCTTCATCGCCATGTCGGCGTCGGTCATCATCGGCATGACACGCTTGGACGAATCCGTGGGATCGACCGGCATGTCCTCTTCCTTGATGTCGATCGGGCGCCACTGGTTCGCGCCTGCGGGCGACTTGGTCAGTTCCCACTCGTAGCCGAACAGCAGCTTGAAATAGCCCATGTCCCACTTGGTGGGGTTGGTGGTCCAGGCGCCCTCGATGCCGGAGGTCACGGCATTGGTCGCCTTGCCGTCCAGGTTGGGGTTGATCCAGCCAAAACCCTGGGTCTCGACGTCCGCGCCCTCGGGCTCGGCACCCAGCGCGCCGGCGTCACCGTTGCCATGTGCCTTGCCGACGGTGTGGCCGCCACAGGTCAGGGCCGCGGTTTCCTCGTCGTTCATCGCCATGCGGGCAAAGGTCTCGCGGACCTGCGCGCCGGTCTTGATCGGGTCGGGCTGGCCGTTCACGCCTTCCGGGTTCACGTAGATCAGGCCCATCTGGACCGCTGCCAGCGGGTTCTCCATCGTGTCCGGCTTGGCCACGTCGTCATACCGGTTGTCGGACGGCGCCAGCCACTCGCGCTCTGCACCCCAGTAGGTGTCTTTCTCCGGGTGCCAGATGTCCTCGCGGCCAAAGGAAAAGCCATAGGTCTTCAGGCCCATCGACTCATAGGCCATGTTGCCGGCCAGCAGGATCAGGTCGGCCCAGCTCAGCTTGTTGCCATACTTCTTCTTGACCGGCCACAGCAGGCGGCGCGCCTTGTCGAGGTTGCCGTTGTCCGGCCAGCTGTTCAGCGGCGCGAAACGGATGTTGCCGTGACCGCCGCCACCGCGACCGTCCGCCAGGCGATAGGACCCCGCCGAGTGCCATGCCAGACGGATCATCAAGCCGCCGTAATGGCCATAGTCCGCCGGCCACCAGTCCTGGCTCTCGGTCATCAGCGCCTTGACGTCTGCCTTGACTGCCTCGAAGTCGAGGCTCTTGACCTCTTCACGGTAGTCGAAATCCGCGCCCAGCGGGTTCGACTTGCTGTCATGCTGGTGCAGGATGTCCAGGTTCAGCGTCTTCGGCCACCAGTCCGTGACCGATGTGCCGGTCTCGGTGATCGCACCGTGCATGACCGGGCATTTGCCCGCCATATCATTGCCGTCCATGATGTTCTCCCTTGGTCATAAACGTCGGTCCGGGCCTTTGCGGCCCGACCTGTTCCTTGTCTCTCTCTGGGGAGGACGCGCGCCGCGCGGGGCCCTCGCCGGCCGGCAGGGCGACTCGCTCCCTCATACCCTAGAATGTTTCTAACAAGGGATGATCATATGTTTAAGTTGTATTTTCTCATCATCGACATAACTTTCTCCTATGAAGAACCTAACGCTCCGCCAACTCCGCTATTTCGAGGCGCTGGCCCGGCATGGCCATTTCGGGCGCGCCGCCGCAGCCTGTTCGATCTCGCAGCCCGCCCTGTCGGTGCAGATCCGGGATCTGGAGGCTGACCTTGGCGCGCCGCTTTTCGAACGCGGCGCGCGGCAGGTGCGGCTGACCGCCCTGGGCGAGGCTTGTCTCAGCCGGGCGGTCGACATCCTGCGCGCCGTGGACGAGTTCGACGACCTCGCCCGCGCCGCCCAAGGCGATCTGGTCGGCCGGTTGCGCCTGGGTGTGATCCCGACCGTCGCGCCCTACCTGCTGCCCGCCCTCTTTGCCGAGCTGAACCGCAACAACGCCGGGCTTGACCTGCATGTGCGCGAAACGCTGACGCCCCGCCTGCTGGTGGAATTGCACGAGGGCAAGATCGACGCCGCCATCCTGGCCCTGCCGGTCGGGGAAACCGGGCTGCACGAGGTGGCGCTCTTCGACGAGAGCTTTGTCTTCGTCCGGCCAGAGGCCGATGCGGACGCCCCCGTGCCCGACGGGGAGGCCCTGAAAAAAATGCGCCTTCTGCTGCTGGAAGAGGGGCATTGCTTTCGCGACCAGGCGCTGAGTTTCTGCAAGCTGAGTTCCGCCACCCCGCGCGACGGGCTGGACGGGTCATCGCTGACGACACTGGTGCAGATGGTCGGGGCCGGGCTGGGCGTGACCCTGATCCCGGAAATGGCGGTGCCCGTCGAGACGCCCGCCGCCCGTGTCTCCATCGCCCGGTTCGCCGAGCCGCAACCGACACGCACGATCGGCATGGTCTGGCGCAATTCCAGCCCCCTGTCCGAGCAGTTCCGCCATTTCTCGGAAACCGTCCGCACCGCGGCGATGGTCGAGCGGCTGTCACCGAATTGATGCAGAGACCCCGGGAAACCGTGGCTTCCCGGGGTGTTATGGTCAGATCTTCTGTTTGGCGGGGAGCAACCTGACCACCATTTCAACAGGCGATGGTCATGAGGCCAGGCGGAAATCGCCGCGCGGCTGAACCGCCACGCCCTCGTCCATCAGCTTGCCGATCTCGCCCTCCGGCAGTTTCGCCACATCGGCCAGGACCTCCTCTGTGTGCTGGCCCAGTTGCGGCGCGGGACGGGGCGCCTCACGCGCGATCCCGGCGAAACTGAACGGCGAACCGGGCACACGGTAGCGACCGATCCCCGGCTGCTCGATTTCCGAGAACATCGGGTTCTCGGTCGACAGGTCCGGGTCCTCGCGCAGCGCCTGGGCAAAGCTGCGGAACTGCGACCAGGTCACGCCACCCTTGTCGAAATCCGATGAAAACTCGCTCACCTTGCGCCGTGAGAACCAGGGGGCTAGCACTTTTGTGATCTCGGCCCGATAAGTCCAGCGGACCCCCTCCTGCATCAGGTCGACGCCCAGTCGCGCCGCAAGATATCCCATGTCCTGCTCGGTGCCGGTGACCTTCATCAGGTTCTTCCACTGGCGCGGGGTCAGGGCAATCACCATGACACGCCGACCGTCGGCACAGACGAAGTCCTGCCCGTAGGCACCGTAGAGCGAATTGCCCGCCTTGGCCCGGTCGGTCCCGTTGACCGCGACCTCGCCGATGATGCCCAGGTTGCCCAGCATCGCCGCCGCCGCATCCTTCAGAGTCAGATCAACAAACTGCCCCAACCCTTTGCGAAGGCGTGCTCTTTCCGCCGCCAGGAGACCGGACACCACCATATTCCCGGCGATGCAGTCCCAGGCCGGCAGGACATGGGCGACCGGGTCGGACGACCCTTCCGGTCCCGTCGCCATCGGAAACCCTAGAGAGGGGTTCACGGTGTAATCCACCGCCGGTTTCCCGTGCCGGTCGCCACGCAGGGAGACCATGCACAGGTCCTCGCGGCGGGCCTTCAGTGTCTCGTAGTCGGTCCAGCCCTTAGCCGCGAGGTTGGTGATGAACAGCCCCGCATCTTCGCCCGGGGCACAGATGATTTCCTGCGCGATCTCCCGCCCGCGCGGGCACTTCACATCCAGCGCGACAGAGCGTTTCCCCTTGTTCATCCCCGCCCAGAAAAGGCTTTCTCCGGAGGTGGTTACAGGCCAACGCTTATAGTCCATACCGCCCTGCGGCAGGTCGAACCGGATCACGTCCGCGCCCATCTGCGCCAGGGTCATGCCCGCCAGGGGCACCGCCACGAAGGCCGAGCTTTCGACCACGCGCATGCCGTCCAGAATGCCGCTCATGTCGTCCACTCCATTCTTGCCTGCAGGCCCAGGTAGTCCTCGAAGGTGGCCGTCCCGACCTCGATGGCCCCGCCCGCCGGATCAAGAGCGCCCACAAGGCGCAGGTCGGCGTCGTGGAACATCGGATGCACCACTCGGTAGGTGAAGCGCGCGGGCGCCTTGCCCGTGTGCCGCTCGGCGGCCTCGATTGCCATTGTCGCTTGCATGGGGCCATGCACGACAAGCGCCGGGTATTTCTCCACCTGTTGCGCGTACGGCAGGTCATAGTGGATGCGGTGTGCGTTGTAAGTCGCTGCAGAATAACGGAAAAGCCGAACCTCGTTCATCGGCACACGCTCATCGTAGGCCATGCGTTCGGGCACCGGCACCTGGCGCGGCGGACGAAAGACCGGCGGGATGTCGAGGTAGACGATGTTCTGTTCTTCTTCGATCACGCCGCCCTGATCGCCGGTGGTCACGTGGTCCACGGTGACAAAGGCCATCGGCCCTGTCTTGCCTTCCTTCTGCGTCACCGCCCGGATGGTCGAGACCTTGGTCAGCCGCTCTCCGACGTGGAATACACCGGCGAACCGCACATCGCCTCCCGCCCACATGCGGCGCCGGAACGGCAAGGGCGGCAGGAAGCCGCCCAGCGCCGGATGCCCGTCCTCGCCCAGGTCGCTCATCGGGACGAATTCCGGGAAAGCGACCCAATGCCAAAGGCTTGGCAGTTCCATCCCCGGGCGCACATCGCGCTCCGGGGACAGGTCGTGGCTGACGGCGGCGTTCAGCATCCCCGCGAGGTTGGGCGTGACGCCCCCCTCGCGGGTCTCTGTCCGCCCGATCCAGTCGGTATAGTCCGGCTCCATGAGGGACGCGGCGCTCATGCTGCAGCCTTCATGCCCAGGACCTCGGCCATCGTCCGCCCCATCGCCGAAGGGTTCGGCGCGACGGTGATCCCGGCAGAGGAGAGGATCTCGACCTTTTCCTGCGCGCTTTCGCCAAAGGCGCTGATGATCGCGCCCGCATGGCCCATCTGCCGCCCCTTGGGCGCGGCCAGGCCCGCGATATAGGCGGCCACCGGCTTGGTCATGTGATCGCGGACATAGGCGGCGGCCTCTGCCTCTTGCGGGCCACCGATCTCGCCGATCATCATGATCGCATCGGTTTCCGGATCGTTTTCAAAGAGTTCCAGGATGTCCTTGAAGCTGGATCCGTTGATCGGATCGCCGCCGATACCGATGGAAGAGGAAATGCCGATGCCCAGCGATTTCATCTGGCTGGCGGCCTCGTACCCCAATGTGCCCGAGCGTCCGACGATGCCCACGCGGCCCGGCATGTAGATATGCGGCGGCATGATGCCCATGAAACCCTTGCCGGGGCTGATGATGCCCGCGCAGTTCGGCCCGATCAGGCGCATCTTGCGCTCCCGCGGGTAGCGACGGAGAAAGCGTTTCACCCGCATCATGTCCTGCGCCGGGATGCCGTCGGTCACGCAAACCGCCGTCTTGATGCCCGCATCGGCGGCTTCCATCATCGCATCGGCGGCAAAGGCCGGCGGCACGAAAAGCAGGGAGGCCTCGGCGCCGGTCGCCTCCACCGCCTCGCGGACGGTGTTGAAGACCGGGCGGTTGAGCACCGTGGTGCCACCCTTGCCGGGGGTGACGCCGGCGACGACCTTGGTGCCGTATTCGATCATCTCCTGGGCGTGGAACTGGCCGATCCGGCCCGAGAGGCCCTGGACGACGACCTTAGTGTTTTCATCAATCAGGATAGCCATATCGCGTACTCCTCAGGCTGCGGCGGATTGCGGGCGGGCGGCGACGGCCTTCTCGGCCGCTTCCTCCAGCGTGTCGGCAGAGATGATCGGCAGACCGCTTTCGCGAATGATCTTCTGCCCTTCCTCGACGTTGGTGCCGCTCAGGCGCACCACCACGGGCAGGTCGATACCGACCTCCTTGTAGGCCTGGATCACCCCCTTCGCGATCCAGTCGCAACGGTTGATGCCAGCAAAGATGTTCACGAGGATCACCGAGACATTCTGGTCCGACAAAACCGTGCGGAAGGCCTGGCAGACCCGTTCGGGCGAAGCGCCGCCGCCGATGTCGAGAAAGTTCGCCGGCTGCCCTCCTGCCAGCTGGATCATGTCCATCGAGGCCATCGCCAGCCCGGCGCCGTTGATGATGCAGCCGATGTCGCCATCAAGGCCGACATAGGCCAGACCGTTGTCATAGGCGGTCGCCTCGCGCGGGTCTTCCTGCGACGGGTCGCGCAGCGAGGCGATGGCAGGATGCTTGTACAGTGCGTTGCTGTCAAAGGACATTTTCGCATCCAGCGCCACCAGATCGCCCGACCCGGTGATGACCAGCGGGTTGATCTCGACCATCATGGCGTCAAGATCGCGGTAGGCGCGATAGCAAGCCCGCAGGAAGGTCGAGAACTGGTCGACCTGCTTGGGCTCAAGCCCCAGCCGGAAGCCCAGCTCGCGCGCCTGGTACAGGGCCAGCCCCACCGCCGGATCGACCACCGACCGCACCAGGCTGTCGGGATCTTCCTCGGCGAGGTCCTCGATCTCCATCCCGCCGTGGCCGGAGGCGACGATCATGATGCGCTCGGTCTTCCGGTCCAGGACAAAGCCCAGGTAGAGTTCCTGCGCGATGTCAGAAGCTTCCTCGACCCAGAGCCGGAACACGCCCTTGCCGTTGGCGTCGGTCTGCTTGGTGACAAGCTGCCGGCCAAGCAGGCCACGGGCGAAGTCGGCCACTTCCTGCTCGGACTTGCAGACCTTGACGCCGCCCACTTCGCCGCGCCCGCCGGAATGGATCTGCGCCTTGACGACCCAGGCGTTCCCGCCCAGTTCACGGGCGCGGTAGGCCGCCTGTTCCGGCGAATAGGCCAGCCCGCCGCGCGGCACCGGGACGCCAAAGCTCTTCAGGATTTCCTTGGCCTGGTGTTCATGAATGTCCATTTCTCATCCTCCCTCTGCGCGGGTTATTCTGCGGCGATGCCGGTTTCCTTGGCGGCAATCGCCTGCGCCATGTCGATCACGTTGCGGGCCATCTTTTCGCTGGCCGCGTCGATCATCTTGCCGTCGAGGCTGGCCGCCCCCTTGCCCGCGGCCTCTGCGGCCTTGAGCTCTTCGATGATCCGCTCGGCCTTGGAAACCTCGGCCTCGGGCGGGCTGAAAACATCGTTGGCCATCGCGATCTGGCTGGGGTGGATGGCCCATTTGCCCTCGCAGCCCAGGGCGGCGGCACGGCGCGCCGCATCGACAAAGCCCTGCCCGTCCGCGAAATCGCCAAAGGGCCCGTCGATGGCACGCAGCCCGTAGGCGCGGCAGGCGATGACCATGCGGGTGATCGAGGCATGCCACTGGTCACCCGGGTAGTTCGGGTTCAGCCCGCCGATGTTCACGGTGCGCGCCCGCATCGAGGCCGCGTAATCGGCCACGCCAAAGTGCAGCGCCTCCAGCCGGCCGCCGAATTGTGCAATCGCCTCGACATTCGCCATGCCCAGCGCGGTTTCGATCAGCGCCTCCAGGCCGACGCGATGGGTCAGGCCGCAGGCCTGTTCGATCTGGTTGATCATCGCCTCGACCATGTAGAGGTCGGCGGGCACGCCCACCTTGGGCACCAGGATCGTCTCGACCCGGTCGCCGGCCTTTTCCATGATATCGACCACGTCGCGGTACATGTAATGCGTGTCCAGCCCGTTGATCCGCACCGAAACCGTCTTGCCCTTGCCGGCCCAGTCGATGTCGTTCAGCAGCTCGACGGCATTCTTGCGCGCCTGGTCCTTTTCGGGGGGCGCCACCGCGTCCTCGAGATCCAGAAAGACGTAATCGGCGGCGCTGTCGGCGGCCTTTTCGACCATCGCGGGGTTCGACGCGGGCACCGCCAGTTCAGAGCGGTGCAGGCGCTGTTTGCGCAGCGGGTGCAGCGTGTGGGACATGGATCTTACCTTTCTTCAAAACATGAGGGGACCGGCCGCGTCCCGTGCAGGGGCGCGTTCATAGGGTCCCGGGTGTCGGGATGGGGTTACTCGGCGGCCACCGCGAAGGGCTGCCGGTACTCGATATCGCCCGCGAACCAGGCCTGCGCCGCACCGACGCCAGAGCCGGGGACCACGGCGGCGCCCGCGCGCATCAGGGAAAGTTCGGCGAGGCTGAGCGCGGTCAGCGCCATGCCCTCGTTGAAATCGCCCAGGTGGCCGATGCGGAAAACCTTGCCGTTCAGACGGCCAAGGCCGGACCCGAAAGAGGCGTTGAGATCGTCATAGGCGATGCGCAGCACCTCGCGGGCATCCACGCCCTCGGGCACGCGGATCGCGCTGACGGTGTTCGAGTAATAGCTGTGATGCTCGGCCACCAGTTCCAGCCCCCAGGCCTTCACCCCGCGGCGGATGCCCTCGGCGAGACGCGCGTGGCGGGCAAAAACCGCCTCCAACCCCTCGGCAAAGATCCGGTCCAGCGAAGCGCGCAGCCCGTGCAGAAGCGGCGTCGGCGGGGTGTAGGGGAAATAGCCGTCGGCATTGAAGGCGCGCATGTCGGCGAAATCGTAGTAGGCGCGGCGCATGGTGGCCGTCTTTGACGCCTCCAGCGCCTTCTGGCTGACACCCAGGATCCCCAGGCCCGCCGGCATCATCATGCCCTTCTGGCTGCCGGTCACGGCCAGGTCGACACCCCAGTCGTCCATCCGGAAATCCATGGACCCGATCGAGGAGACGCCATCGACGAACAGCAGCGCATCGTGGAACGTGCTGTCGAGCGCGCGGCGCACCGCCGCCACGTCCGACACGACGCCGGTCGCGGTTTCGTTGTGGGTGACAAAGACGGCCTTGATCTCATCGTGCACGTCGCGGCCCAGGATCCGCTCGAACTCGCCCACCGGCGCGCTGGCACCCCAGGGAAGATCGACGACGATGGGTTCCAGGCCCAGCATCTCGGCCATCTTGACCCAGAGAGTCGAGAACTGGCCATAACGCGCCATCAGCACCTTGTCGCCGGGGTTCAGCGTGTTGGTGATCGCCGCCTCCCAAGCCGAGGTGCCGGAGCCGGGGAACAGCATGACCTCGCCGGTCGCGGTCTTGAACACGCGCTTGAGGTCGGAAAACAGGCCAAGGGTCAGGCTGCCAAAGTCGCTGGCGCGCATGTCCTGCTGCGGGACGTTCATCGCCTGGCGCACGGCCTCCGGCACATTGGTCGGGCCGGGGATGAAAAGATGGGTCTGTCCGGTGCGCATGGTGCTCCTCCCTTGCGGTTGAGAGACACCATGCGCCAGACATTCAGAAACTGGAAACAAAGCCGGGTCCTGCTGTAAATGCGAGATTTTACAAACGCCCACAATTGTCAAAATGTAAAATTTAGTATACTGTAAAATACCATGAAGACCTTCATCGGACCCCGCCTGCGCCGGCTGCGCATCGAACACGGCCAGACCCAGGTGCAGATGGCCAAGCGCCTGGGCATCTCGACCTCTTACGTGAACCTCCTGGAAAAGAACGAGCGCAGCGTGTCGGTGCCGGTCCTGCTCAAGCTTTTCGAGGCCTATGGCGTCGACTGGCGCGACATCGCCGAGGACGACGACACCGCGCAACTGGCCGACATCCGCGCCGTCCTCCAGGACCCGTTGTTCGAGGGGGCCCGCCCCGACCTGCCGCAGCTGCGCGCCGCGCTGGCGCACAGTCCGGACCTGGCCGCCTGCTTTCTGAAACTGCACCGCGCCTTCATGGCGACGAATGACCAGCTGATGAGCGTGGCCAGCTCCGGCGAGACCGGGCAGCGCGTCCTGCCGCAGACCTCCGAGGCCGTGGTCCACAACTTTTTCCGCAGCAACCGCAACCACTTCGAGGCACTTGAACAGGCCGCCGAAGGGTTCTGGTTCGGCGAGAACGTGGCGCCCGACGACATCTATCCGGCGCTGAAACTGCGGCTGCGACACCGGTTGGACCTGCGGGTTCGGCTGGTCCCGGTGGCCGAGATGCCGACCTCGCTCAGGGAATATGACGAAGAGCGCCGCGAAGTCCGCCTGTCCGAGGCGCTGGACCATCCCAACCGGGTGTTCCAGCTGGTCCATGTGGCCGCGTTGGTGGAACAGAAGGACCTGCTGGACGACATCCTTGGCCGCAGCGGGCTGACCGACGCCAAGGGGCGCGCGCGCTGCCGGGTGGAGCTGGCCAACTACTTTGCCGCCGCCGTGCTGATGCCCTATGACCGCTTTCTGGCCGAGGCGCTGCAGAGCAAATACGACTTCGACCACCTGGCCACGCGGTTCGGTGTCAGTTTCGAACAGGCCTGCCACCGCGCCACCACGCTGCAACGCAGCGGCGCGCGGGGTGTGCCGTTCTTCTTCCTGCGGATCGACAAGGCCGGCAACGTCACCAAGCGATTCAACTCGACCGACTTCCACCTGGCCGAATATGGCGGCGCCTGCCCCCGGCTGGAGGTGCACACCTGTTTCCGGACACCGGGCCTGATTCTGCCCCAGGTGGCCGAGATGCCGGACCGCTCGCAGTTCTTCGTCTTTGCCCGCACCGTGGACCGCCCCAGCTTTGCCCGCCACAGGCAGGACGTGCGGCTGGCGGTGGCGATGGGCTGCGCGATGGAACACGTCGGCAGCATCGGCTACGCCGAGGACCTGAACGTCCGGCAGCCGCATGCGGCCGAAATCGGCATCAACTGCCGGGTCTGCCCGCGCGCCAACTGCGATCAGCGCGCGCACCAGGCGGTGGTCCTCTCCGAGCCGGTGGACGAGAACCGCCGCGGCGCGACGCGCTACGCCGTCTGAGGCCGCCCGTTAACAAGACCTTGCCGCTTTGTACAAAATGCCGGATTCCCTGTACGTTTTGTACAAAACGTACAGGGAATCCCGTCACGCCCAGTCCAGCACCACCTTGCCGGACTTGCCCGATTTCATCACCGCAAATCCCTCTTCGAAGCTGTCGACCGGGAACCGGTGCGTGATGACCCGGCTGACATCCAACCCGTTTTCCAGCATGGCGATCATCTTGTACCAGGTCTCAAAGATTTCCCGACCGTAGACGCCCTTGATCGTGATCGCCTTGAAGACGATGCGCGACCAGTCGACCGGCGATTTGCCCGGCGGAATGCCCAAGAGCGCGATGCGCCCGCCCATCACCAGCGTCTCGACCATCTGGTCCAGCGCCCGCTGGTTGCCGGACATCTCAAGGCCCACGTCGAAACCTTCCTTCATGCCCAGTCGTGCCACCACATCCTTCAGGTCTTCCTCACCCACGTTCACCGGCACCACGTCCGCCACCTGCCCCGCCAGCGCCAGCCGGTCCGGGTTCACATCCGTGATGACGACATGCCGGGCGCCGACATGCCGCGCGACGGCCGCCGCCATGATCCCGATCGGCCCCGCACCCGTGATCAGCACGTCCTCACCCACGAGGTCGAAGCTCAGCGCCGTGTGCACCGCGTTGCCCAGCGGATCGAGGATCGCCCCGATCTCGTCCGGGATGCTGTCCGGCAGGGGCACCACGTTGAAGGCCGGCAGGCGCAGGTACTGGGCAAAGGCCCCCTGCTCGTTCACGCCGATGCCCCGTGTTTCGGGATCGAGGTGGAACTTTCCGGCCCGCGACTGGCGCGAGTGCTTGCCGATCAGATGCCCTTCGCCGCTGCACCGCTGGCCGATGGTCAGGTCATCCACGTTGCGCCCGATCTCGACGATTTCGCCGGCGAACTCATGCCCGGTCACCAGGGGAACGGGCACCGTCTTTTGCGCCCAGTCGTCCCAGTTCCAGATATGGATGTCCGTGCCGCAGATGCCCGTCGCCCTGATCTTGATCAGCACGTCATCCGGCCCGATTTCCGGCACCGGCACACGCTCCATCCACAACCCTTCCTCGGGTTTCGCCTTCACAAGCGCCTTCATCTGGTTACTGGTCATTTGATCACCCCAAGTTCGCGCCCCACCGCGCCAAAGGCCCCAAGAGCCTTGTCCAGGTTCTCGCGCGTCAGGTCCGCGCTCATCTGCGTGCGGATACGCGCCTGCCCCTTGGGCACCACCGGAAAGAAGAAGCCTGAAACATAGACGCCCCTGTCGAACAGTTTCGCCGCCATCTCCTGCGCCACCTTTGCCTCGCCCAGCATGACCGGAATGATGGGATGCTCCCCCGGCAGCAGGTCGAACCCCAGGTCGGTCAGGCCCGCGCGCCAGTAGGCCGCGTTGTCGAAGAGCCGCGCGCGCAAGGCGTCGCCTTCCTCGACCAACCGGATGGCCTCGATCCCCGCGGCCACGACCGCAGGCGGCAAGGCGTTGGAAAACAGATAGGGCCGCGCGCGCTGGCGCAACAGGTCGATCACCGGTTGCGGCCCGGCGATATAGCCACCGATGGCCCCGCCCAGGGCCTTGCCCAGCGTGCCGGTCAGGATGTCGACGTCGACACCGAAATGTGCCGGCGTCCCCTGCCCCTTCGGCCCCATGAAGCCGGTGGCGTGACAGTCATCGACCATCACAAGCGCCTCGTATTTTTCAGCCAGCGCCGTGATCTCGGGCAGCTTCGCCAGGTAGCCATCCATCGAGAATACGCCATCCGTGGCGATCATGACGAACCGAGCACCATCCGCACGCGCCTGTTTCAACTGTGCCTCCAGGTCCGCCATGTCGGAATTGGCGTAGCGATAGCGCCGCGCCTTGCACAGGCGGATCCCGTCGATGATCGAGGCGTGGTTGAGCGCGTCCGAGATAACGGCGTCTTCCGGTCCCAGCAGCGGCTCGAAAAGTCCGCCATTGGCGTCGAAACAGGCCGCGAAGAGGATCGAGTCGTCCTTGCCCAGGAACTGCGCCAGCCGGGTTTCCAACGCGCGGTGCAGGTCCTGCGTACCGCAGATGAAGCGGACAGAGGCCATGCCATAGCCCTTCGGCTCCATCGCCGCCTGAGCCGCGGCAATGAGGTCGGGGTGATCGGCCAGGCCAAGGTAGTTGTTGGCACAGAGACAGATTTTCGTCTCGCCATCGACCATGATCTCACCGCCCTGCGGCGAGGTGATGAGGCGCTCGCGCTTCATCATGCCGTCGGCCTCGATCTGGCTCAGGGTCTCGGTCAGATGGGTCAGGAATCGGTGTGTCATGTCAGCCTCCATTGCGAACAAGCTAACATGACGGACAAAATTCCGAAATAGGGGATTTTCGTAATTACGGATTTTTTTCCGCTATACTGTCAAATCACGCATCCTGAACCACGAGAAAGGCGCGTGCCGGGCTCAGCGCCGCGATCCGGTGCGCCACGTCCGCCGCATAGCGCGCGGTATCGCCGGGACCAAGCCGATCGCTGCCCGAACCGCTGGTCACTTCGACCTCACCTTCGATCACGCTGAGATGCTCGCGCGCGCCCCGCGCATGGGGCAGGCTGTCCAGGACGCCGCCGGCGGAAAGGCGCAGCTCGTAGACCTCGTGCCGGCCGGCCTCTTCAGGCGGGGACAGGATGCGGATCGTGCAGCCACTGCCGCGCTGCTCGATCGTGGGCACGTCCCCGGACCGAAGCACCTCGATCTGGCGCGCCGGGCCTTCTTCGAGCAGGCCCGCAAAGTCCACTTGCAACGCCCGTGTCAGGTTCCAGAGCGTCGCGATGGTGGGCGAGGACTCGCCCCGTTCGATCTGGCTGACCATGCTGCGGGAGACCCCCGACAGCTTGGCCACGGCGTCCAGAGATAGCCCCTGTGCCCGGCGCGCCTCGCGCAGCCGGGCGGGGAGTTTGGCCAAGATGGCGTCAGTGTCTTCCGTCATACCGGAGGAATACCGCCGCGCCGCACGCCGGGCAAGCCCGCTTTCCTCTGGCATCGCGCCATGTCAGCATCGCGCCGAACCAGAGGGGAACAAGATGACCGACGACCATGTTTCGACCCATGACGCCGCGCCGGATGCGCGCAACGATGATATCCGGATCTACGTCGACGGCGAGATCCACCACCGGGACGAGGCGCGGGTGTCCGTCTACGACAGCGGATTCCTGTTGGGGGACGGCATATGGGAGGGGCTGCGGCTCTATGACGGCAAGATTCCCTTTCTGGATGACCACCTCGACCGGCTCTACGAGGCCGCGCTCTACCTGGAGCTGGAGATCGGCAAGACGCGCGAGGAACTGACCCAGGCCATATGGGACACGCTGGCGGCCAACGACATGACCACGGATGTGCACATCCGGCTGATGGTGACACGCGGGCGCAAGCGCAAACCCTTTCAGCATCCGCATCTCAGCGTCTATGGCCCGACGATCGTCATCATCGCCGAGCACTCGAAACCCGACGACAGCGTCATCGACAGGGGCATTTCCCTGTTCACCGTACCGCATCATCGCGGGCTGCCACTGACGCAGGATGCCAAGCTGAACTCGCATTCCAAGCTGAACTGCATCATCGCGCTGAACCATGCCGTCCGCGCGGGCGCCGATGAGGCGCTGATGCTGGACCCCTTCGGATTCGTGAACACGACCAATGCCTGCAACTTCTTCATCGTGCGCAAGGGCGCGGTCTGGACCTCGACCGGGGACTACTGCATGAACGGGATCACGCGGCAAAAGGTGATCGACATCTGCCGCCAGAACGGCATCCCAGTCCATGAACGCAACTACTCTCTGGTCGACACCTATGGCGCCGACGAGGCCTTTCTGACCGGCACCTTCGGCGCACAGACCCCGGTGTTCGAGATCGACGGGCGGGTGATCGGCGGCGGCAAGGCGGGACCGGTGTTTCACCGCATCCGTACGCTCTACAAGGAAATGATCCGGCGCGACGCCTGAATACGGCGCCCAAGAGGCGCCGGTTCAGACGCCATTGATACATCGCGGAACACCACTGCGGCGCCTTGAGTCCCATCGGAAACTCAGAAACGAAAGCTCTCGCCCGCTGACGCGAGGTTGCTCAGCCCTCTTGGCTCGAAGCACACTGTATACAGAAACGACGAAATGGACCCAAAATAGCCCCCGAAAAAAGTTCTTTGACAGATGATGTATACAGAATACCTTTCCCGGCGAGACTTGGGGGAGGAGACCCATGAATCGCCAGGAACGCAGCGTGCAATTTGCGCGGGCCCTGATCGAGCTACGGTCGCTGGTGCTGAACGGAAGCTACGCCGGGGGAGAGCGGCTGGCCGAAACCGCGCTGGCCGAGCGGCTGGACCTGTCTCGCACTCCCTTGCGGCAGGCGATGGACCGGCTGGTGGACGAGGGCCTGCTGGAACGCATCGAAACCGGTGGCTGCCGCGTGGCGCAATTCACGCGGGCCGACATCCACGACGCGATCGAGATGCGCGGCGTGCTTGAAGGCACAGCGGCCCGCCTTGCCGCCGAACGCGGAGCCGTCCCGGAACTGGCCGAGCGCATGGAAACCGTCCTGACGCAACTGGACGAAGCGGTGTCAGGCACGCTTGATTTCAAAGCCTATGTCGCCCTGAACGGCGAATTCCACGACCTGCTGGCCAACCTTGCAGGCAGTCCCGTCGTGGCGCGCGAGGTCGCGCGCGCCGGACGCCTGCCTGCCGCATCCCCCTCGGCCTTCATGCAGGGGCAGGAACTGATCCCGGATTTCCGCGAAAGCCTGACCCGCGCGCAGCGACAACACCGCGCCATCTTTGAGGCGATCATGGACCGCCAGGGCAGCCGCGCCGAGGCGCTGGCGCGCGAACACGCGCGCCTGGCGCGCACCAACCTTGAATACGTGACCAGGGAAGAGCCGGCCCTTGCGGAAAAGGTGCCGGGCCTATCGCTGATCGCGGAGTGACACGACTGACACAGGGAGAGAGGAACCAACAATGCCCAGTCTGAACGACGCAATGAAGAAGTGGAACACCCCGGTCGAGATGCTGCGCAACAGCCAGGCCGGGATGTATGTCTACCCGGTGGTGACGCCGGAATTCCAGAACTGGCGCAATGAACAGGCCGCCTGGCGCGAAAGCGCGGTGCTGTTCGACCAGAGCCACCATATGGACGAGGTCATCGTCGAAGGCCCGCAGGCGACGGAGTTCCTGTCGCACCACGGCATCAACTCCTTCGCCAATTTCGACCTGAACCGGGCCAAGCACTTTGTTCCGGTCACGCCCAACGGCCATGTCATCGGCGACCACATCATTTTCCGCGAGCGCGAGGACAAATACATCCTCGTCGGTCGCGCGCCGACCTCGAACTGGCTGATGTTCGCAGCCGCCTGGGGCAAGTGGAACGTGCGCCTGCGCCACGATCCCCGTTCGCCGTCGCGCCCCGAGGGCGAGCGCGTGCTGCGCGAGCACTACCGCTATCAGATCCAGGGGCCCGAGGCCTACAAGATCTTCGAGAAGATGAACGGCGGCCCGATCCCGGACATCAAGTTCTTTCACGTCGACTGGATCAACATCGGCTCCAAGAAGGTGCAGGCGCTGCGCCACGGCATGTCCGGCGCGCCGGGGCTGGAGGTCTGGGGCCCCTACAAGGACAAGGATTACATCCACTCGGTGATCCTGGAGTCCGCGAAAGAGGCCGGCGTGAACATCGTGCAATGCGGCAGCCGGGCCTATTCGACCAACACGCTGGAATCCGGCTGGATCCCCTCTCCCCTGCCGGGCATCTACACCGGCGACGGGATGCTTGCGGACTACCGCGACTGGCTGGGTGCCGACATGTACGAAGCGGCAGGCGCCATCGGCGGCAGCTTTGTCAGCGACAACATCGAGGACTACTACGTCAACCCGTTCGAGCTGGGCTACGATTTCTACATCGGCTGGAAAAAGGACGACTTCATCGGCAAGGCGGCACTGGAAAAGATCAAGGCCCAGGGCGCCCACCGCAAGAAGGTTACCTTTGAGTGGAACCGCGAGGACGTGCTGAAGGTCATCGCCAGCGGGTTCGAAGAGGGCACGCCCTACAAGTGGATCGACTTCCCGCAGCCCAACTATGCCTCCTCCAGCGCCGACATGGTGATGCAGGGCGACCAGATGGTCGGCATGTCGATGTTCAACGGCTATAGCTGGAACGAACGCTGCATGCTGTCGCTGGGTGTGGTGCACAAGGACGTGCAGGTTGGCGACGTGCTGACGCTGCACTGGGGTGAACCGGACGATACTGCCAAGACCTCGACCGAAAAGCACAAGCAGGCAGAGATCCGGGTACGCGTCTCGCCCACGCCCTATGCAAAAGAAGCCCGCGAGAACTACGCCGACAGCTGGCGGACGAAGGCGGCGGAATAAAAAGGATTCATGCGCCTTCGGGCGGAATGAATTTGTGTCCCGGGCAAGGTCATGCACTACTTTGCCCGGGGATGGACCGCGCCGGGGAGGGCCGGTCGTACCAACCGGGAGGATAATTTAATGAAAATGACCCATCTGATCGCGGGCGCCGCACTTGCCGTCGCCTCTGCCATGAGCGCCCAGGCGCAGGAGCTGAAATTCGCCAATTTCACCCCGCCTTTCCACACCATCAACGCCAGCGTGATCGAAAAGCTGAACGCCGATCTTTCGGCGGCCACCGATGGCGCAGTCAGCGTGCGCGGCTATCACGGCGGCGAGCTGGGAGCCGGTCCGGTCGAACAATACGTCCGCGCCGTTCAGGGCGTGGCCGACATGGTCTGGGGGCTGCCGGGGTACACCTCTTCGCAGTTCGGCAAGACCATGATCGTCGAATTGCCCAATGCCATCCCACTGGACCAGCCGGGGTACGAGGCGCTCTGGGCCGCCTTCGACGAGATCAAGGGAGAGTTCCCGGCCACCAAGCCGATCGCTCTCTGGACCTCGGAACCGAATATTTTCATCATGAAGGACGTGCAGATCCGCACCCCTGCGGACCTTGCGGGGTTGAAGGTCCGCGTCGCCGGCGCCACAGCCGCCGAAGTGGCCGAGGCCCTTGGTGCGACCCCGGTGCAAATGCCGATCAACCAGGTCTACAACGCCTTGCAGACCGGCCTGATCGACGGCGTGATCACCGGCGCCTCGACCCTGTCGGACTTCAAGCTGGACGAGGTCGCCAACAGCTATACCGTGGGTGCCAACCTTGGCCGCCTCGCTTTTTACACTGTGATGGGCCAGTCGTCCTATGACAAGCTGTCGGCAGATGCCAAGGCCGCTGTCGACGCCGTCGCCGGCATGGAGGTTTCCAAATCGGCCGAAATGGCCTGGAACGCGACCGCCGATGCCGCGCTGGAAGCGGCCCGCGCCGACGACACCAACGTGGTGATCGACCTCAGCCCGGAAGAGGCTCAGGCCTTTGCGGATGCCGTCGCCGATGTGGTGAACGGCTATGTCGCTGAAGTCAGCGGAGAGGCCGCGCTTGCCAAGATGCGGGGCGAGTGAGTGCTGACCGCCCTCAGGAAAACCGCGGACGGGCTGATCCGCCTGTCCGCGGCGATCGGCGCCCTGGCACTGATGGCGGAGGTCGGCGTGATCCTGGTGGACGTGATCGGGCGGGCCTTCGGTCATCCTATGTTCGGCAGCCAGGACCTGATCACCATGATCATGGTCATGCTTGTCTTTGGCGGCATGGCGCTCTGTGACCGCAACGGCGGGCATATCGCGGTCGACCTGTTCCAGAAGACCTATCCGCCTTTGATGAACCTCGTCATCGACATCTTCTCTGCCCTCCTTGGTGCCGTGATCTTTGCCTTCATCGCCTGGGCGGTCTGGGAAAGTGCCAAGCTGAGCCAGATGCTGAACCTGTCGACAAACCTGCTGCGCCTGCCCAAGGCCTGGTTCCAGTGGGGCCTGTGCGGCTTTGCCGTTCTGACCGCTCTGGGCATGTTCCTGCGGGCGGTGGAACTGACCCTGTCCCGACGCGACGTGCGCGGTGAATGGAGCAAGACCACATGACAATCGGCGCCATCGGCCTGCTGGGCATCGCCGCCCTGTTGATCCTGCTGATGCTGCGCATTCCCGTGGCCTTTGCCATGTTCCTGGTGGGTTTCCTGGGGATCTGGCACCTGAACGGCTGGAACGCGGCGATGGGGCTCTTGGCCTCGGAAACCTTCACGCTGGCCTCGAACCCGGAACTGGTCATCATTCCGCTGTTCATCCTGATGGGCAATATCGCCACAGTCACGGGGATGAGCCGACAGCTCTACGACGCCGCCTACGCGGTGATCGGGCAGGTCCGCGGCGGACTGGCCTCGGCCACGGTGATCGGCTGCGGCGGCTTCGCGGCCCTGTCGGGGTCTTCCGTCGCCTCGGCCCTGACGATGGGCAAGGTGTCCCTGCGAGAGATGGACCGTTTCGATTATGACCCGCGCCTGTCGACGGGCGTGGTCGCCGCCGGTGGCACGCTGGGCATCCTGATCCCGCCGTCCACCGGCTTTGTCATCTATGCCATCCTGACCGAACAGAGCATCGGGCGGCTGTTCCTTGCAGGTGTCCTGCCCGGCCTGCTGCTGCTGAGCGCCTTTATCCTGACCATCACCATCATGTGCTGGGTGCGCCCCGCCTTTGGCCCTGCCGGTCCCCGCACCACGATCGACGAGAAAAGCCGCAAGCTGCTGGGCGCCCTGCCGATCCTCGTGGTGATCCTGTTGACCATCGGCGGCATCTACGCCGGTCTCTTCTCACCGACGGAGGCAGCGGGGGTCGGCGCCGGTCTGGTGATCCTCTACGGGATCGTCACCCGCACCCTGACGGTCCGCGCTTTCTGGGAGGCCTCCAAGGACAGCATCGTGACCACCGCGACGGTGATGCTGATTCTGATCGCGGCGCATATGATCAACCCCTTCCTGGCCCTCAGCCATATTCCCACCGTCGTCGGAGAGTTCCTTGCCGGGCTTGAAGCAGGGACAATCGGAACCCTCGTGGTGATCCTCTTCGTCTACCTTGTGCTGGGCTGCTTTCTCGAAGGCTTTGCCATGCTGGTCCTGACCCTGCCGATCTTCTTTCCCGTCATTGTCGACCTGGGGATCGACCCGATCTGGTTCGGCGTGCTGGTGGTCCTGACACTTGAAATGGGATTGATTTCGCCCCCCGTGGGGATCAACGTCTTCATCGTCAAGTCGGTGGCGCCCAAGGTCGAACTGGGGACAATCTTTCGCGGGGTCCTGCCCTTCTGGCTGGCGATGATCGCGACGCTGGCGGTACTGATTGCCTTCCCGCAAATCTCGCTGATCCTGCCAAATACGATGTTCAACTGACGTGACAGAAGGCCAGTCGATCCCGCGCAACCTGAGACATCTGCGTCTCTTGCCTGCGATAGCAGAACACCGTTCGCTGACCGGAGCGGCCCAGGTCAGCGGCCTGTCCCAGACCGCCGTGACGCACGCCTTGCACAAGGTGGAAACGGCCGTGGGCAGCGCCCTGTTCGACCGCAACAGTACCGGAGCCTTTCCGACGGATCGCGGTCAGGTACTGCTGGCAAGGGTCCGGCGTGCTCTGGACCGGCTGGACCCGGCCCTCGATGCCCTTGCCCCCGGCCTGTCGCGCGTGGTGACGCATTCCCAGTTGATCGCGCTGATCGCAACCGCCCAGAGCGGCAATGTCACCCTGGCCGCACGGCAACTGGGCCTGGCGCAACCGACGGTCCATCGCGCCGTGACCGAACTGGAACGTGCGGCAGGTCGAACCTTGTTCGACCGGGCGCGCAGTGGATTGGTCCCCCGACGGGCCTGCCTGTCGCTTTGCCGGGCCGCGCGGCTCGCCTTTGCCGAGCTGGACCAGGCAGAGGCGGACCTGGCAGAGTTCGACGGGCGCGAAGGCGGGCGCGTGGTTCTGGGCGCCCTGCCCCTCTCGCGAACCAACCTCCTGCCCGCGGCACTGGTCGCCTTCCGGCAGGAACGACCCGAAACGCCGGTCATCGTACACGACAGTCGCTATGAGGATCTCCTGGCCGGCCTCGTTGCCGGCGAGGTCGATGCCATCATCGGAGCGTTGCGAGATCCCGCTCCGGTCGCGGAGGTCGAACAACACCCGCTCTTCGACGATCGTCTGTGTTTCGTGTCCGGACCCGGGCATCCGCTGACAAAGGAATCCGCTCCGACAATCGCAAGCCTGGTTCAATGGCCCTGGATCGTCCCCCGCCTGGGCGCCCCTGCCCGGCGTCAATTCGAAGAGTTCTTTGCCAAACACGGGTTGAGACCGCCGGAGAACGTCATCGAAAGCGGCTCTGTCCTCTTGATGCGGGAAACGCTGCGTCAGAGCGAGATGCTTGGCTGCATTTCCGGCTGGCAGGCTGCCGCCGAGGTACAACACGGCCTGATGACAGCACTTCCGATTCAACCGGATGTTCCCGCACGCCAGATCGGCGTCACACTTCGCCGCGACTGGATGCCGACCACCGCCCAACGCCGCATGCTGGATCTGCTGAAAGAGGCAGCTCGAAATTTCTGATCCGAAACAGGAAAAGCCCCGCCGGATAAACCGGAAGGGGCTCTTGTTTCATATTTTGCATAGAGGGATTTGGTTTTTACTAGGTTTGGCGGCGACCTACTCTCCCACGTCTTGAGACGCAGTACCATTGGCGCGGTGGCACTTAACGGCCGGGTTCGGAATGGATCCGGGTGTTTTGCT
>NZ_JAANYX010000007.1:0-124426 GCF_012274245.1 Mameliella sp. LZ-28
TTGAGAAAGAAAAACGGCGGATCGCGGTCCGGGTCCTTGCCCATCTCGCGCGCGTGGGCGGCATAGTTGCGCCCGATGCAGAAGATGCGCCGCACCGGAATACGGTCCCCGCTGCCTGCAACGGCGACGCTGGGGGTGACGGCGGGTTCAAAGACAAAGCCCATGAAGTGATCCTTCCTCAAGTCATTCGGCGGCGGCGGATGTCGCCGCGCCCGTGTCCAGCCCGTTCGAGCCGTAAAGCCAGTTCAGCTGGTTGTACCAGTCGTCCGCGCTCATCGAGCGCATGACGGAATTGCGGACCGCGGCCTGTGCGTCGCCGGGGTGGTAGATGTATTCGCCGATCAGGCGCGAGTTCATCTGGACGCGCGCGGTGCGGACCTTGCGCATCTCCTGGTAGCGTTGCAGCGCGTCCTCGGTGTCCTCACCGAAATGCTCGATGCAATGGGAGAGCGCCACCGCGTCCTCCATCGCCATGCAGGCGCCCTGGGCAAAATATTGCAGCATCGGGTGCGCCGCATCGCCCAGAAGCGCCACGCGTCCGTCCACCCAGTTGGAAATCGGGTCACGATCGCAGAGGACCCAGAGTTTCCAGTTGTCGCCATGCTCGATCACCTGCCGCGCCTTGGGGTGAATGTGTTCGAACCCCTGCGCGACCTCTTCCTTGCTGACGGGCTTGCCGGCGATCGCCTCCCGCACGTCGCGGTGATAGGTCACGACAAGGTTGAAAACCTTCCAGCCTTTCAGCGGGTAGTGCACGATATGGCACTTGGGCCCGGCCCAGAGCGTCGCCGCGTTCCAGCGCAGGTCCTCGGGCATCTGCTCGGTCGGGATGACGCTGCGATAGGTGGTGTGGCCGGAAATGCGCGGCTCGCCATCGCCGATCATCTGCGACCGGATCGGAGAGCGCAGCCCCTCGGCGCCGATCAGGAAACGCCCCTTTATGGGGTCGCGCCCGTCCAGCAGCAGGGTGACGCTGGCGCCGTCCTGTTCATAGCCCAGCACCTTGTGATCCGTGCGCAGGTCGATCAGCGGGCTGTCCTCGCAGTATTTCAGCAGGACGCCATGCAGGTCGGCCCGGTGCACCACGGCGTAGGGGTTGCCGTAGAACTTGCGGAACGGCTCATCCAACGGGATGCGGGTGATATCCTCGGCGGTCTGGGCGTCCATCAGGCGCAGCGCGTCGATGTAGACGGCCTTGCTGCGCGCCTCGTCCCCGACACCGAGGTAATCGAAACAGTGAAAGGCGTTGGGGCCGATCTGGATGCCGGCGCCGATCTCGCCCAGTTGCGGCGCCTGCTCGACGACGATGCTGCGCTGTCCCTTGCGGGCCAGCCCACAGGCAGCCGCCAGGCCGCCGATGCCGCCGCCGGCGATGATGATGGGAAGATCACTCATGGCTCTGGTCCTCTCTCCTCCGCAGGTCGGCCCAAGGCCGGATCCTGCCCCTATCATTCCCCTGACTCGGACAACTGATATGTGGACATATGATTTGCATACGGATCATTGCGCGTCAAGAAAAAGATCCGTACACTTACAAAACCAGCGAAAGGCACCGAAGGGGACCGGAATGATGGATGCAGGCACACCGGATCGAGAGGAGGCGGAAGACATGCCGCTGGAATCCCTGGCCGGGCACCTGATCCGCCGCTTGCACCAGGCCTCGACCAATGTCTTTCACACCCGCACCCGCGCCGCCGGGCTGGAGCTGACGCCGGTGCAGTTCGCGGCAATGAAAGCGGTGCATGACGAACCCGGCATCGACCAGGCCACCATCGGCGCGCGCATCGCCTATGACCGCGCCACCATCGGCGGCGTCATCGACCGGCTGGAACAGAAAGGCTGGGTCAGACGGCAGGTGTCGCGGCGCGACCGCCGCGCCCGGGAGGTGACATTGACGCCGGAGGGGGCAGAGATGTTCCGGCGCGCGCTGCCCGTGATCACCGCCTTGCAGGCCGAGATCCTGCCGGGCCTCACCGAGGCGGAACACCGTGTCTTCCTGGAGCTGGCCCGCAAGGCCACGCCGGGGGACTGACCCGCCGCGCAGCCGGAAACCGGCGGTTTTTCGCACCCGCTTAACCGCAATGTCATCCAGATTAACGCCTCATTAAGAGGAAGATGTCATTTTGATGAAAAAAATCGAGCGGTAAGGAAGCAAAAACATGTACCCCGAAGATCTCATCGAACGCGCAATCCAGTCGGCCACCGATTGCGAGGCGCAAGGCTTTTTCGAGACAGCGAAATCCCTGCGCGCCCTGGCGCAGGAACTGCGCGGCTCGGCCATGCCACTGGCAGCGGCGCACGGCTTTGCCGAGGCGCAGGCCCCCGCCCCCATCCGTCCGTTTTAACCCGGTCTTCACCTGGACCGGCCAGCCTTGAAGGGCATCACCCCGGGGGCCACAGATGGACGATCTCTATGATGAAGTCATGGCCCTGCTGCATGACACCGGTGCCTTTGCCGATTGGCAACAGGATGCCGCGATCCTGCGCAGGGCCGAACAGGTGCGCCGGGTGGCCCGGTCGGAACTGACAGGGCGCCTTCTCTTTCCAGCCAGACGAAACCTTTCCCGAGAGGGACCGGATGCGGGGGCCTGACGCGAGGGGCAGACGTTTCACCCCTTTCCTAGTCCTCGGCCCCCGCCGCGAACAGTTGCAGCGCCCGGCGACTGCCACGGCCGATGTCACCATCGATGGGGCCGGTGTAGAACTCTCCGGCCTTGAGCTGGCGCTGCATCTCCTTGCGGAATTCCAGATCAAAGGCCAGCGCTCGACCGTCGACCAGCAATAGGTGCGCATCCTCGTCGCCTTCGCGCAGTCGACCAAGCAAGACCTGCACCTGTTCTGCCAGCGGCAGATCGGCAGGCACGAAATCGGGCAACCCCTCCAGCAGCACCTGACGCGCGGGCAGGAAGGTTCCGTCGGGCAGGCGCACCGCGACGCGGTCCAGCATGACGGGGCTGGACAGGAACAGTGTCGCGCCCACCTGCGCCGCCGTCCCATCCGGGTAAACCGCCAACCGCCCCTTGACCTGGCCATTGATCATGTCCCACAGCACCACGCCCCCCGGCGCCAGCGCGGCCGCAATCCGCAGGCCGTCCGGGGCGAAATCCAGCGCCCGAACCTCGGCGCCGCCGGTCTGCAGCCGCCACAGGAAACGCCCCACCGACATGTCCCAAAGCAGGACCTCGGGGCTGCCTTCTTCAGCAACGGCGACAAAGCGTCCGTCAGGGCTGACGGCCATCGCGTGCGGCGGGTTGTCCAACTGGCCAAAGCGGCGGATCAAGGTGCCATCCTCGGCGTTCCACAAGGCAAGCATCCAGCGCGCCGTAACGCCCCGGCCCTGTACCACCGCCACCACCTCTTGCGATGCGCCCCGAAAACCCAGCGGACCGACCCGGGAAAACGGCATCTGAAGGATCTGACCGTGTTCACCGATCTCCGGGTCGATCAGGGCAATCTCCGGTTTCGGCCTGTTTCGGGCCACGGCCAGGACCCGGCCATCGCGCGAAAAAGCGGCGCCGTCCCCTTCGATATCGCGCAGCACCTCGCCGGTCGCCGCGTCCAACAGTGTCACCTGGCCTCGGGAATCGCTCCGTGCAAGGTAGGCCCCCGTCGGGTCGAACCTCAAAACGCGCACATCTCCGGGCAGGAGGGCAGACCGGGTCTCCTCCCCGAAATCCAGCAGCCGCAGGGGCTGGTCTTCCGCGCCCTGCACAGCCAGTCCTGCGCCATGCGGTTGCCACGCCAGCGCGGCAAGCCCCTGCGCCTCGTCCACACGATAGGTCACCTGCCCGTCCTCCCAGGCCCAGACCTGCAAGGGGACGCCGGCCGATCCGCCCAGTGCCAGGCGGGTACTGTCGGGGCTGAAGGCCAGCGTCGTAATCGCGTCGGCCTGCCGAGGCGCTTCGCGCAGGACCTGCCCGGTTGCCAGGTCTGCCAACACGGCAGCGGCCTGCGGTTCGGCCACATGGCCAAACAGCCTTGCACCGCCCGGCTCCAGCACCGCGCGGCTGAACCGTCGACCGGAAAGGATTGTCCGGACAGAGCCGTCCGGTCCATAGATCCGAACCTTGCCATTCTCGCGATCCTGCATGGCCAACCTGTCCGGCCCGACCGGCCCCAACAGGGTCTCTCTTCCTTCACCGCCGATCCGACCACTCACCTGCCCGGTGGAGACGTTCCAGCGATACCCGCGCCCTTCGGCGTGACCGGACGCCAGATCACCTTCGGGAAGGAAAGCCAGCCCGTCGACAGGCGTCCCGGTCGGCAAGCGCTGCAAGATCGATCCATCCGCCACCCGGTGCAGGCTGACGCCCTCGACGCCCGCCAGCGCCAGGATGTCTCCCTCTGCGTTGAAGGCCACCGCCCCAACAGGTCCGTCCTCTGCCGTCGTGGCCCACAGGCGCGCCCCGTCCGACGCCTGCCAGAGCGAGACCGCATCGCCCTGCACCGTTGCCACCCGTGAGCCATCCGTGAACAGCGCCATGTGTGTGACCCCATCGGCACCCTCGGTGGCGATGCGCCCCGTGACCTCCATCAGCGGCAGGTCCATGACCTCGACCTCGCCCTCCCGCGCCAAAGCGAGCTTCCCGCCATCCCGGCTGAGTGCGAGCGCGCGGACGCCCTGCGGCAGGAACCTCCGGGCTTGCAAGGCGCCGTCGTCCAGCCGCCAAAGCGACAGCGCCGATTGCCCTCTGCCAATGTCGGTGAGTGTCGCTGCAATTCCCTGACCTGCCGCCAACAATCCACCGGAGCCGTCCAGATCGCCCAGCGGGCCGGTCAACAGTTCGATCCCCGTGCCTGGCGGCAGGTAAGGCAGTGCAACACCGTAGACCGCCGGACCATCCGCGCCGACGCCCACCGGAAAGACATCGACCGGGTCTTCGGCTTCTTCGTCAGGTTCCACGATCTCGGCATCGGGCGGCGCGGCAGGTTCCGGAACAGGCGTGGCAACCGATGCGGGCTTTGCCGCTTCGGGGGCAACTGGCCTGGGGTCGGCAGTGGTGCTGCGTCCGCAGCGCAGGGCCGCCTCTCCCGCACAATCCTCGCCCGCGGCGACCGCCCGCAGGAGAGCGGAGGCGTCCAGCATGGCCGCGATCGTGACACCACGCCCACCGGTCGCCCGAGGCTCTTCCTGCAGGTGCAGACCGATCATCCGGCCTGCGCCGTCCAGCACCGGTGCCCCCGCGCTTCCTGGCAAGGCCGCGCACCCATGTGTCAACCGACCGCCATCGGTGACGGCCCCGCGCAGGGAACAGTCCTCACGAACCACCTGTTTCGACGTTCCGAATGGGTGACCGACAATCGCCAGCGGCATCCCCGCTGACGGAACCGGCGGATCGAGCGTCAGAACCGCGTCCTCTGCCCCCAAGGGACCATCCGCCCGCAACACGACAAACCCAAGGTCCGCATGCGCCTCAAATGGCTCGGGATCGAGTGCGACCCTCCGTCCCTGCTCCTCGACCCGCGGCGCGTCAAAGCCTGCGACGAATTCGACGCGCGTGATCCGCTTTGGCCCGCGCGCGGCCAGGTCTGGCTCGGCCAGCACGCCCGTCACACAGCGAAAGGCCGTCAGCACGAGGTTTTCCGCAATCAGGACACCCGTGCAGGCAACGACCGCCGGACCGCCCTCGGTCTCTACCATGACCCGGAGCTGACCCACGGCCTGCCCGGCGCGTCGGATTGCGGTGGGCGCGGTGTAGCGGATGATCGGCTTGGCGCCTGTGGCCTCGATCCGGTCGCGGTCCCGCTCGGGCACCTGCATCACAAGGCGATCGAAATCCGCTCCGTCGAACAGCGGCAGCCCCTGCGCCACTGCGGCGCCACCAAGGGCAACCGCCGCCGCAAAAACCAGACCCGCATCCCAAAGCCGCCGGAGTTGCGACATGCGCCTGCTCCTCTCAATGCCCTGAACCAACCTCTGGAACAGGACGGTAGAGGAAAGCGTGACCCCGGTCGACCCGGCGCGTCAGGCTCTGCGCAAGGCTCCCCCCGCCTGCCAACCGTCGAACACCTCCAGCGCCGTTTCCGCAAAGGCGGGGTCATTGATGTGCGCGTCCAGCTCGACCAGCTGCACATTGGCGGGACACTGCGCGCGGATTTCGGCGATAAAGGCCTCTAGCCCCTCGGGATCGCTCAACGGTCCGCCGGGCCGGTCCCATTCGTTTCCCCCCTGCAACGGCAGGATCAGCACCACCGGGCCGTCGGCCCCTGCCAGCTTGCCGCAGATCGTTTGCGCCATCTCGCGCCGCTGGTCAGCGGTCATCATGACCGATGACAGCAGGCGGTTGTGGGCATGCTGTTCCTGTCCCGCCAGCTTGACCGGAGCGTCCTGCCAACCGACGAAATCCACGAGGTCGTAGCAGCCGATGGACACGATCTGAGGCGTGCCACTGCGGCCCGCGTTGGTCATCCGGTCGGCGCCTGCGCTGATGGTCGAGCCCATCAGGTGATTGCCCACCTCCTGCGGTGCAAAATCCATCACGGCGGCAAAGGCACCCTCGGCAGCAAGGCTCTCGAACGCGCGCCCGCCCATGCCGGTCGCGTGGAACACCGCCACCTCGAAGCCGCGCTCCTCCAGTGCCGGTTTCAGCGCCACCATGTAGCGCAGCACCGTCTTGCCGAAACTGGTCATGCCGATCAGCGGGCGCGTCCGGTCGGGCCGCTCCACCGCCCGCGCGGCGCCCAGAACCGCGCCCGCCGCCTGGCTAAGCGAGGCCTTGCAGACCGAGTTCAACCCGTAGAGCCCACCGGCCCAGAGGATCATCTGCACGTCCGCCGGCAAGCGTTCGGGCGGGATCAGCGGCGAGAAGGAGACCGTCGATACGATGTATTTCGGCACCCCCAGCGGCAGCGCCGAACAGAGATCCAGCGCCAGGTCCGTGCCCATCGTCCCGCCCAGCACGATCACCCCGTCGATGCGGCCCTCGGCCTGCAGTCGCGCCGCCAGCAGGGCCGATCCCTTGGCCATGATCTGCATGGCAAGGTTCTCGTCCCCGCCATCGATGGCTTCCTGGATGGAATGCCCGCCTGCCTCGGCGACCGCATGTTTGGAAATGTCGCAAGGCGCCGAGGGATCGCCCAGCACGCTGACATCCATCGTCATGACGCCGCCGCCCTGCCCCCGGATCACTTCGGCGAGGTAATTCAGCTCGTCGTCCTTGGTGTCATAGGTGCCGACGATCAGGATGGTCCGGTCGCTCATAGCTTGATCCACGCGGTCTTGAGGTCGAGGTACTTGTCGAAGGCGTGCAGGGACTTGTCGTGCCCGTTGCCGGACTGTTTCACGCCGCCCAGCGGCACGGTCAGGTCGGACCCACCGTAAGTGTTGACATGGACCACCCCGGCCTTGACCCGTCGGATCATCCGGTGCGCCCGGCTCAGGTTCGCGGTCCAGACCGCTGCCGCCAGTCCAAAGTCGGTGCCATTGGCGATCGCCACCGCCTCATCCTCGGTGTCGAAGGGGATCACTGCCAGCACCGGGCCGAACACCTCCTCGCGCGCCAGCCGGTCCGAGGGATCAACGCCGGTCACGATGGTCGGCTCCATGAAATAGCCGCCGGTTTCCTCAAGGATGCGCGCCCCGCCGGTGCGGATGTCGCGCCCGGCCGCGCGGGCCTCGGCGACAAAGCCGAGGTTCTGCTCCAGCTGCCGCAGGCTGTTGACCGCGCCCGCCGCTGTCGAAGGGTCCAGCGGGTCGCCGACCTTCATGCCTTGAACGAACTCGGTCAGACGAGCCACGAACGCGTCGTGGATCGACCGTTCGACCAACAGGCGCGAGCCCGCGACACAGACTTGCCCCGCGTTGCGGAAGATGCCGTTGGCGGAGACCTTGACCGCCTCGTCCATGTCCGGCGCATCGGCGAAGACGATGTTGGGGGATTTGCCTCCAAGCTCCAGGTAGACGCGTTTCAGGTTCGACCGGGCCGAAGCCTCCAGCAGGCGGCGCCCGGTCGCGCCCGAGCCGGTAAAGACCAGGACGTCCACATCCATCGACTCGGCAATGGACGCGCCGACAACGGCCCCTTCGCCCGTCACCACGTTCAGGACACCTGCGGGCAGACCCGCCTCCATCGCCAATTCGGCCATCCGGAGAAGGGTCAACGAGGCGGTTTCCGCCGGTTTCAGCACCACCGAACAGCCCGCCGCCAGGGCCGGGCCCAGCTTCCAGGCGCCGATCATCAGCGGAAAGTTCCAGGGAACAATCGCGCCCACGACACCCGCAGGTTCGCGGTGGACAAGTCCAAGCGAACCTGGCGCGGTCGGCGCGATCTCTCCGTAAAGCTTGTCGATGGCCTCGGCGTAATAGCGGATGGTCTGGGCGGCCGAGAGCGGTTCCGCCTTCAATGCCATGCCGATCTCGGTGCCGTTGTCGCGCACGCCCAGCACTGCCAGGTCCAGTGCATTATCCTCGATCAACGCGGCCCACTTCAGCAACACCGCCTTGCGCGCCGCCGGCGCCATGTCCGCCCAACGCCCGTCGTCAAAGGCGCGCCGGGCCGCCGCCACGGCGGCCTCGGCGTCCGCGACCGTACCCCGTGCCATGAGCGTCAGCCGTGTGCCGTCCAACGGAGAGATCACCTCCATCTCGCCCCCGTCGGAAGCAGGCACAAAGCTGCCGTCAATCAGGTGGCGGGCGGGCGGCACATCGGCGTGGCGCAGCTCTTCGATCCGCGAAAGATCCAGCATTCTCAGTTTCCTTGCGTGTCGTGCATGTCGTGATCGTGTTCGAATTCCTTCAGTCCCGCCCGCCGTTCGCGCACCACGCCCCAGATGTGCAGGACGATCAGCGCGACGATGGCGAAGGCGATGAAGGCGGCGATGGGCCGGTCGACAAAATCCAGCGGCGTCTTGACCCGCGCCATCGCGCTGCGCAGCTTGACCTCCATGATGCCGCCCAGAACCATGCCGAGGATGATCGGCACCACGGGCAGGTTCTGCCGCTTCAGGATCAGACCGAACAGGCCGAAGCCCGCAGCAATCGCGCAATCGGTCATGGAGTTGCGCAGAGAATAGACCCCGACAAAGCTGAGGATCAGGATCGTCAGGCCCAGGAACCGTGTCGGAATGCGGATGATCCGCAGCAGCAGGTTGGACGAGAAACACATGAAGACGACGACGATCACGTTCAGCAGGATCATCGCGATATACAGCGCGTAGACGAAATCCAGCTGGTTCTGGAACAGCCCCGGCCCCGGTGTCACGTTGTGGACGTAAAAGACCGAGAGCATCATCGCGGTCAGCGCCTCGCCCGGGATGCCCAGCGCCAAGAGCGGGATCATCGCGGCAGCAGGGACGGCGTTGTTCGCCGCCTCCGAGGCCACCAGCCCCTCGGGTGAGCCCTTGCCGAAATCCTCTGGTTTCTTCGATGTCTTCTGCGCGTAGGTATAGCTGAGGAATTGTGCGGTGAACTCGCCCACGCCGGGGATCATGCCCATCAGCACACCGAACCCGGACCCGACCGCCGCAAGCCGCTTGAACCGGAATACCTCGCCGATGGCGCGGAACATCGAACCCTTGATCGGCTGCGCATCCGGCGCGCTGTCCTCTCCGCTGAGCAGTTGAAACGCCTGTGACAGGGCAAACAGTCCCAGCACGACCACGATCAGGTCGAAACCGCCCACCAGCCAGTCCTGCCCGAAGGTGTAGCGTTGGGTGTATTTCACCGGCTCCAGCCCCACGGTGCCGAGAAAGATCCCGAAGGCAGCCAGCATCCCGGCGGCAAAGGTCTGCCCTCGGTGGGCCAGGATCACCAGAACGATGCCCAGAAGCGCGGCAAGGAAGATCTCGCGTGATCCGAACATCGGCGCGATCTTGGCCAGGAAAGGCGCAAAGAGGATCAGCGCGACGATCGACAGGATGCCGGAGACGAAAGAGGCACCATAGGCGAGGCCAAGCGCCCGCAGCGCCTCGCCCCGTTCGGTCATCGGGTGTCCGTCATAGGTTGTCAGCGCGTTGACCGCCGTGCCGGGCGTGTTGATCAGGATCGCGGGCAGCGCACCACCGAACATCGACGAGCCGTAGATACCCAGCAGCATGACCAGCCCAACCAACGGGTCCAGCGAGAAGGTGGCCGGCAGCAGGATTGCGATGGCCACCGGCGGGCCAACGCCGGGAATGGCCCCGATGATGACCCCGCCGATAGAGCCGATGAGCAGCGCCAGCGCCACGTCGAAACGCGCCAGCATGTCGAGTCCGGACAGCAAAGCGTCCATTCTTGGCCCCTTTCAGAGATAGGTCATGAGGAAGGTGCGCAGGGCACCCGAAGGCAGCAGTTCATAGACCAGTCCCGCCGGGATCTTGACCTGCAGGAGGCCTTTGAAGACCACGACGACCACAACGGCAAATCCCGCGGCCGTGAGCAGCCAACGCGCCGACCGATAGCCCAGCCGCCAGGCCAACACACAGGCAAAGAGGATCGAGCCGGCGAGGTAGCCGACAATCGGCACCACGGCGACATAGGCCATGAACCACAGCGCGTATTCGACCGATTTCAGCCAGGCCAGAACCTCGGCTCCGCGGCCCGGGATACGCTCGGACGCCAGGGCGCCCAGCAGGTGCAGAACGCCAAACAGCGCCATTGCACCCACCGACACCGCCGGCCAGAAGGCTGGCTGGGCAAACAGCTTGGTCCGCTTCACCCACTGCGTCTCGTAGGGCAGCATCACCAGCAGAAAGACCGCGAACAGGCAGAACAGGCTGGCAAAGACCAAGTCCCCGGGCCGCCGGTAGCGTTTGAACAGGTCCTGGAATGTCTGGAACCGGCGCATCCTGCCCCTCCATGTGAAAAGGGCGCCCCCACCGTGGGGACGCCCGTCAGGATCAGTCGCCGATCAGCTCGGCCACGGTGCCCAGCGTCACGGCATCCTTTTCGATCTGCGCCGTCGCCGCTTCGGCGTCCTGCCAGTAGATCAGCGCGCCGGTCTCGGAGGCCAGCTTTTGCGCGGCGTCGGACATCACGACCTCTGCCGCGACTGCTGCGATCTTCTCGCGCACATCGGCGGGCGTGTCCTTGTGGACGAAAAGCCCGTTCCACAAAGAGATGTCCAGCGAAGGCGCAATCTCTCCGACCGTACGCGAGTCTGGCGTCAGCGCGGTGCGTTCGGCCCCGATCGAGGCCAGCACGTTCAGGTCGTCGAGGCAGGGCTTGATCAGTTGCAGCGTGGTGTTGATCACGTCCACGTCGCCCGAGGCCAGGGTGTTGCAGTCCAGCGCGTCGAAGGCCGCTTCGGCGGCGTAGTCGAACCCCATTTCCTGCGACAGGGCAAAGGTCACCTGCGTCGGGATCAGGAAAGACCCGAAGTGGCCCAGCGCCACGTCATTGTCCTGCGCGTAGTCGGCCAGTTCCTCCATCGTGGAATAAGGCGCGTCGCCCGAGGCCGCGATGACGAAGGGATAGGTCAGGAAGATGCCCACCGGCTCGAACGGGTTGGGGTTCAGCGCCGGGATGCCGGTTTCCGGTCCCACCAGCGGCACGCCGATGACGAAGGAGCCGACGGTGTAGCCGTCCGGATCGGCGCCGGCCACCTCTGCCGCGCCGGGGAAGGGACCGCCGCCGCCGCCGGGCTTGTTCACCACCGCCGCGGGCACGCCGTAGGTCTCCTGGAACTGCTCAGCGATCATCCGGGTCAGCACATCCTCAAGATCGCCCGGCGGCCAGGGCACAACGAATTCGACGGGCTTTTCGGGATACTCGGCCTGCGCGGCCAGCGGGAGGGCAAGCGCCAGCGCGGCGACACCTGCCTTGAGAAACGTTTTCATACCATCCTCCTGTGGGTTGGTTCATTATTCGAACCACTGGTGCATTTATTGTTGCCATTGCAATGAAACTCTGTCAACATTTCTTTCATCGACACCGTGACCCCGTTTCGAAAGGCCGCCGAAAAGCGATGGGAACGATCACCAAAGCCCTTGAACTTCTGAACCTTTTCTCGCGCACGAAGCCCGAGATCGGGCTGATGGAATTCGCGCGCCTGTCGGGACGCGACAAGGCGACAGTGCATCGGCACCTGACCGAACTGGAGGAAAACGGATTCGTCGAACAGCATCCACAGTCTCGCGCCTACCGGCTTGGCCCCGCGATCCTGCGCCTGACCGCCGTACGCGAAGCGACGCACCCGGTGCGCCGCATCCTGCGCCCCATTGTCGACACGTTGGCGCAGGAGGTCGGCGAGCTCTGCCACTGTTCGCTCTTGCAGGGCGACATGCTGTCCCCGGTCTACCACGCCGACCCGATGATCCACGGCACGCAGGTGCATTTCGACGAGGCCGAGATGCTGCCGCTGCACGCGACCTCATCCGGGCTGGCCCTGCTGGCCTTCTCGCCGCCCGCACTGGCAGAACATGTGCTGGGCCGTCCGCTGCCGGCCTATACGGATCTGACCCTGACGGACCCGTCCTTCCTGCGCTCTGTCCTGGCGGACGTGCGGCAGGACGGGCTGTGCAACCTCGACCAGGCCTTCGACAGCGAGGTCTGTTCGGTCGGAGGTCCACTGTTCGGCCCCGAGGGCATCCCCATCGGCGCCATGTCCGTCGCGGTGCCCGCCGTCCGCGCCAAGCGGGCCAAGATCGACGAGATCCGCACCGCCCTGCGCGGCGCGATCCGACAGGCAACCGTTTCCACCGGGGGCACCCTGCCGCGCGAGACCGCGGCGCTCTGGGCCAATGCCCCCGCCCCGACACTCACAGACCAACGAGGACTGACATGAAGGATTCGAACTTCCTGACCGAGAACAACGCCCGCCACCTCTGGCACCCGATGGCGCATCCTGCCGACAGCCTGGCCAATCCGCCGGACATCATCACCGGCGGCGACGGGGTCGAGATCACGGATGTGGACGGACACCGCATGGTGGATGCCGTCGGCGGCCTCTGGAACGTCAACCTGGGCTATTCCTGCGAACCGGTCAAAAAGGCCATCGCCGAGCAGCTGGACCGCCTGCCCTATTACTCGATCTTTCGCGGCACCACGAACGACGCGGTGATCGAACTGAGCCTGATGTTGCGCGATTTCTTCGAGCCGGACGGGCTGACACGCGCCTTTTTCACCTCGGGCGGGTCGGACAGCGTGGAAATCGCCCTGCGTCTGGCGCGGCAATACCACAAGGTGCGTGGCGAGGGCGGGCGGGTGAAATACCTCTCGTTGAAAAAGGGCTATCACGGCACACATACCCTGGGCGCCAGCGTCAATGGCAACGCCAACTTCCGCACCCAGTACGAACCGCTGATGCCCGGCTGTTATCACATCCCGGCGCCCTACCCCTATCGCAATCCGTTCGGCGAGACCGATCCGGAAAAGCTGGCGCAGCTCTGCCTGTCGGCGCTGGAGGACGAAATCGCCTTCCAGGGCGCCGAAACCATCGCCGCCATGATCATGGAGCCGATCCTTGGCGCCGGCGGGGTGATTCCGCCACATGAAAGCTTCATGCCCGGCGTGCGCGAGATCTGTTCGAAACACGGCATCCTGCTGATCGCGGACGAGGTCATCACCGCCTTTGGCCGAACCGGAAGCTGGTCAGGCTCGCGCCATTGGGGCGTGCAGCCGGACATGATGTGCACCGCCAAGGCGATCACCAACGGCTATTTCCCCTTCGGCGCCGTCATGATCTCCGGCGCCGTGGCCGAGGTCTTTGAAAACGACACTAGCGGCAAGGCGGCCATCGGATCTGGCTATACCTACTCCGGGCATCCGGTCGGCGCGGCGGCGGCCATCGCCTGCCTGAAGGAAACCGAGCGGCTGCAAGTCAAGGACAACGCCGCCGCCCGCGGTGCGCAGCTCTGGGAGGGCCTCAAGGCGCTGCAGGAGAAACACGCGCTGGTGGGTGACGTACGCGGCGGACACGGGTTGATGTGCGCGGTGGAACTGGTCTCAAACCGGTCCACCAAGGCCCCCATCGACAAGAAGACCATCGGCGCAGTGCACCGCGTCGCCTATGAAAACGGTGCCATGCTGCGCGTCTCGGGGCCGAACATCATCCTGTCGCCCCCGCTGGTCCTGACCGAGGCGCATGTGAACACGATCCTCTCGGCCCTGGATGCGGGCCTGTCAGCGCAGGGGTGACTTGCGACGGGGGCGCCCCTGCGCCCCCTATTGCGCCACGCGGTCCGGATGAGCGGCGGCAAAGGCGGGGTGGTCAGCCAGCGCCGCCTCCACCCGCCGTATCTTTGACAAGCCATCCAGGGCCACGCCCCAGCGGTGGGCATTGTAAAGTTGCGGGATCAGGCAGACGTCGGCCAGCGTGACTTCCTTGCCAAAACAGGTATCGCCTCCGTCCAGCATCTCTTCCACCGCTGCCAGACCCGGCCCGATGAAAGCCTGCATCCAGCTTTCCATCGTGATCCCGCCATCGGAATGGGCCACCGCATGTTTCGCAACGCGCAAGTTGCAGACTGCGTGGATCTCCATCGCGATCGCCTGTGCCAGCCCCCGCACACGGGCACGACCTGCCGCGTCTTCGGGCAAGAGACCCAATCCCCGCGTCTCGTCCAAGTATTCCACGATGGCAAGCGATTGCGTCAACCGCAGCCCGTCGATTTCCAGCACAGGCACCAGGCCCTGCGGGTTCCGCTCAAGGTGCTCATCCCCGCGCTGCGCCCCGTCGACAAGGTTGACCGGCACGCTCTCCCACTCCAGCCCGGCAAGGCCCAGCGCGATACGCACCCGGTAGCTGGCCGTCGAACGCCAGTAATCGAACAGTCGGATCATGGAAAATCTCCCTCAAGGGATCAGGAACCGCGACAAGGCTCCGCCAGATTGGTATCATTCGCAACGATTAACTTGACATCATTGCAGTTGCAACAAATATTGGCGGCAAGACCGAATCCGGCTCTCACCGCACCAGGGAGGTACGACATGACCCGTCACGAACTGCCGCAAGGCATGATCCGCGCCACCGGCACGACCGGCACGCACGAAGGCTACATGCCCGGCTGGGCCAACGACTTCGAGACAGAGGCGCTGCCCGACGCGCTGCCGCAGGGCATGAACAGCCCGCAGAAATGCAACTACGGCCTTTACGGCGAACAGCTCTCCGGCACCGCCTTTACCGCCAACCCGCCCGAGCGGACATGGACTTATCGTATCCGCCCCTCGGTCAAGCATTCGGCCCGCTACACCAAGATCGATCTGCCCTACTGGAAGAGCGCGCCGAACGTCGATCCGGACGTCATCAGCCTGGGCCAGTACCGTTGGGACCCGGTGCCGACGCAGGACGGCCTGACCTGGCTGACCGGCATGCGCACCATGACCACCGCCGGCGACGTGAACACGCAGGTCGGCATGGCCAGCCACATCTACCTGGTCACAGAGTCGATGCAGGACGCCTATTTCTTCTCCGCCGACAGCGAGTTGCTGGTTGTCCCGCAGGAAGGCAAGCTGCGCTTTGCCACCGAGCTGGGCATCATTGACATCGAGCCAAAGGAAATCGCCATCATCCCGCGCGGGCTGGTCTATCGCGTCGAGGTGCTCGAAGGGCCCTGTCGCGGCTTCGTCTGCGAGAACTACGGCCAGAAGTTCGAGCTGCCCGGCCGTGGACCGATCGGCGCGAACTGCATGGCCAACCCGCGCGATTTCAAGGCGCCCGTGGCCGCCTTTGAAGACCGCGAGGTGCCCTCGACCCTGACCGTGAAATGGTGTGGCCAGTTCCACGAAACCAAGATCCCGCAAAGCCCGCTGGACGTGGTCGCCTGGCATGGCAACTACGCCCCCTACAAGTACGACCTGCGGACCTATTGCCCGGTGGGCGCGATCCTCTTCGACCACCCGGACCCGTCAATCTTTACCGTGCTGACCGCGCCCTCGGGCGTGCCGGGGACGGCCAACATCGACTTCGTGCTGTTCCGCGAACGCTGGATGGTAGCGGAAAACACCTTCCGCCCGCCCTGGTACCACAAGAACATCATGTCCGAGCTGATGGGCAACATCTACGGCCAGTACGACGCCAAGCCGCAGGGCTTTGTCCCCGGCGGCATGAGCCTGCACAACATGATGCTGCCGCACGGACCGGACCGGAACGCCTTTGAGGGCGCGTCGAATTCCAACCTCGGGCCCGAGAAGCTGGACAACACCATGTCCTTCATGTTCGAGACCCGCTTCCCGCAGCACCTCACCCAGTTCGCCGGGAAAGAGGCGCCGCTGCAGGACGATTACATCGACTGCTGGGACAGCCTGGAAAAGAAATTCGACGGCACGCCGGGTAAGAAGTAAGCTTGCTTTACGCGCGCTCACCTGCGTTTCGAGCTCGAACTGGAGTCCCCATGACGACCGGCGAAATCGTGTTCTTTTTGGTCTTCGGTCCCTTTTTCTGCCTGCTGCTGCTGGTCGGGTGGGCCGGGCATCGAGAAGACCGCCGCCGAGGTCGGAGCAAGGACACCACGATCAGCGGTGCAAACGTCGCTGCCCCGGCCATCGCCACAAGACATGACACCGGGGCTGACTGTGGTGGCGTGGACTGCGGATAGTCCCGGCGGACAATTCCACACGATGCGCCCCACGTCTTCTTCTGGACACAAGAAACATCGCTGAAAGACGCACTGAAAGACAGGACGACACATGCCCCTGAAACGCTCCTGGGTGGAGTCAGCCAACTCCCCCGACACGGATTTCCCTCTCAACAACCTGCCCTGCGGCAGCTTCCGCGCCGCGGACGGCGAGGCCCATTGCGGAATCGCCATCGGCGAGATGATCCTCGACATCACCGCGCTCGAGGCCGAGGGCCTGCTCTCGCTCGATGCCGAAGAGGAGGTCTTTTTCTTCGGTGACTGGACGGAATTCATGGCCCTTGGCCCCGCCGCCTGGGCCGCGTTCCGCGAAACCGTGACCGAGATGCTGGCCGAAGGCGCCCCGGATGCCGAGGGGCTGGCCGCCTACCTTGTCCCACAGGCGGACGCGAAAATGCTAATGCCCTTCGCGGTCAGCGAATATACCGATTTCTATGCCTCGAAGAACCATGCCACCAACGTGGGCACCATGTTTCGGGGCGCGGAAAACGCGCTGCCGCCGAACTGGCTGTCGATCCCCATCGGCTACAACGGTCGCGCCTCTTCGGTCGTGGTGTCGGGCACCGACGTGCGCCGTCCCTGGGGCCAGCTCAAGGCGCCGGACGCCGAGCTGCCGGTCTTTGCCCCCTGCAAACGGTTCGACCTGGAACTGGAAATGGGCGCCATCGTGGGCCAGGATTCCGAAGGACCGGTGACGGTGGGCGAAGCCGACGAGATGATCTTTGGCTACGTGCTGCTCAATGACTGGTCGGCGCGCGACATCCAGGCCTGGGAATACCAGCCGCTTGGCCCCTTCCAGGCCAAGGCCACGGCCACCACCATCAGCCCCTGGATCGTGCCCAAGGCGGCGCTGGAACCCTTCCGCACCACGACGCCGGAACGCGAGCGCGAATTGCTGCCCTACCTGCGCGAACCCGGCCCGATGCTTTATGACATCCAGCTGGAGGTGGGCCTTGCCCCCGAGGGCAAACCCGAAACGGTCATCGCCCGGACCAACTATCGCGAGATGTACTATTCGTCGGCACAGCAACTGGCCCATCACACGACGTCGGGCTGCCCCATGTCCGTGGGGGACCTGCTGGGCTCCGGCACGATTTCCGGCCCGGACAAGGGCGCGCGCGGCGCACTGCTGGAACTGGCCTGGGGCGGCAAGGAGCCGGTCACACTGGATACCGGCGAAACCCGCAGCTTCCTGGAAGATGGCGATACGCTGACCCTGCGCGGCGCCGCCCAGGGGGACGGTTATCGCATCGGGTTCGGGGAGTGCACCGGCAAGGTGCTGCCGGCGCTCGACGATCCTTACGGGGGCCGGGGCTGATGTCACCCGCCCTGCTGCCACTGGAGCACCGCCTCGGTGGGCCAGAACAGCATGAGGATGTTCAGGGCCAGGCCATCGCGGATCAGCGCGATGGTCAGCGCCTCGAACCCCAGGGCCACGGCAACGCTGGCCCAGATCGGGATCCAGCGCGCAAGGTAGAACCCCACGACCATCGCGATCACGTCGAAGACGGAGTTGATGATGCTGTCGCCGTTGTAGTCGAAGGACACCGTTACCGCGCGATAGCGTTCGATCACCATCGGCGTGTTCTCGAGGATCTCCCAGCCTGCCTCGACCACCAGCGCGATCCCCAGCCGCAGGTTCACGCTGAGGCGCCGGGCGACCAGCGCCAGGACACCGTAGAAGACCAGACCGTGGATCAGGTGGCTGGGCGAATAGAGATCGAAGAGGTGCTGGCTGCCCTCGCGCGGCGGGGCACCCGGCCCGGTCCAGAAAGAGACGTAGCCGCAGGGGCAGATCGGATCGCGCCCCATCAGGAACAGCGTGACCGCCATAAGGGCGGTCACGATCAGGAAAATCAGGACGGGTCGCTGGGCGTTGCTCATGACCCGCGATGGAATCACAAAGACGCGAGGGCGTCCAGAGACATGAGAGGGAACCAATGACCAAGGCCTTTGCATCCGCCGGAGACATGGAAGAGAAAAAGACCTCGTTCACGCAGGTCGGCGACGGGCTCTATGCCTTCACCGCCGAGGGCGATCCCAACACCGGCGTCATCATCGGCGACGACAGCGTGATGATCGTCGAGGCGCAGGCCACCCCGCGCCTGGCCCGCAAGGTGATCGACCACGTCCGCGAAGTCACCGACAAGCCGATTTCCCACCTCGTGCTGACCCACTACCACGCGGTCCGCGTGCTGGGCGCCTCGGCCTATGGCGCGCGGGAAATCATCATGTCCGACGTGGCCCGCGCGATGGTGGCCGAACGTGGGCAGGAAGACTGGGACAGCGAGTTCGACCGCTTCCCGCGCCTCTTCCAGGGACATGAGGAAATCCCCGGCCTGACCTGGCCCACCACCACTTTCTCGGACTCGATGACCGTCTACCTGGGCAACCGCCGCGTCGACATCATGCACCTGGGCCGCGCCCATACCGCCGGTGACGCGGTGATCTGGGTGCCGGATCAAGAGGTCATGTTCACCGGCGACATCGTCGAATACCACTCGGCCTGCTACTGCGGCGATGGCCATTTCAACGACTGGGGCGAGACCCTGGCCAATATCGCCGCGTTTGAGCCGCAGGCGATTGCCCCGGGCCGGGGCGACGCGCTGGTCGGGCCGGAGATGGTCGCCAAGGCCATCGCCGCGACCGAGGATTTCGTCCGTTCGACCTACAAGCCGGTGGAAAAGGTCGTGGGCCGTGGCGGCACGTTGAAAGAGGCATGGGACGCGGTGCGCGCCGAATGCGACCCCAAGTTCAAGGACTACGCGATCTACGAACACTGCCTGCCGTTCAACGTCGCCCGCGCCTATGACGAGGCCCGCGGCATCGACACGCCCCGCGTCTGGACGGCGCAGCGGGACAAGGAAATGTGGGCAAGCCTGCAAGGCTGAACGGCAACGGGCGCGCCTCGCGCGCCCTCTCGCCCCACATGCGTAGGATGGGTCATTGACCCATCGCCGTCGGACAAGGAGGAACCGACATGATCCATGACCGCTATCAACTCGCCTTCAAGCTCTACCCCTACGAACGCTCCGCCGACCAAGATGCCGAAACGCCCGTCCGTCATCCGGTGGTCGTCATGGGCGGCGGTCCCATCGGGGTCGCCACGGCGCTGGACCTTGGCCTGCAGGGCATCCCGGTCGTCGTTCTGGACGATCACGAGGGCATCGGCATGGGAAGCCGCGCGATCTGTTTCGCCAAGCGCTGCCTGGAAATCGCCGACCGCTATGGATGCGGCCAGCCGATGCTGGACAAGGGCGTGGTCTGGAATCTGGGCAAGGTGTTCCACGACGACCGCAAGGTGTTCGAGTTCAACCTCCTGCCCGAGGAAGGCCACAAGTTTCCGGCCTTCATCAACCTGCAACAGCCCTATTTCGAACGCTTCATCGTCGAACGCGTCCGCGAGGCGCAGGCGGCGGGTGCCCCGATCGAGTTGCGCGGCAAGAACCGGGTCGACAACGTCACCGTGCATGACGATCACGTCACGTTGGAGATCACGACCCCCGACGGCCCCTATACCATCGAGGCCGACTGGCTGATCGGCTGCGACGGCGCCTCCTCTCCGCTGCGCGGCATGATGGGTCTGGATTTCGAAGGCCGCGTGTTCGAGGACAGTTTCCTGATCGCCGACATCAAGATGGTGAACGACGATTTCCCGACCGAGCGATGGTTCTGGTTCGAACCCTACTTCAAGTCCGGCGCCTCGACCCTCTTGCACAAGCAGCCCGACGGGGTCTGGCGGGTCGACTTTCAGATCGGCTGGGACGTGGATCGCAAGAAAGAGCTGCAAGAGGAAAACGTGCGCGCCCGACTAGACGCCATGTTGGGCGATGTCGAATACGAGATCGTCTGGACCTCGATCTATACCTTCCAGTGCCGCCGGATGAAGAAATTCCGCCACGGCCGGGTTCTGTTTGCCGGCGACGCAGCGCACCAGGTTTCTCCCTTCGGCGCGCGCGGGGCGAACAGCGGCATGCAGGACGTCGACAACCTGGGCTGGAAACTGGGAATGGTCATCGGGGGCAAGGCGCCCGAAAGCCTGCTGGACAGCTATGACGTGGAACGCGTGCACGGCGCGGACGAGAACATCCTGAACTCCACCCGCTCCACCGATTTCATCACGCCCAAGTCCAAGGTCAGCCACATGTTCCGCAACGCGGTTCTGGACCTGGCCGAGCAATATGAATTCGCCCGTCCTCTGGTGAACTCGGGCCGGCTCTCGGTGCCCTGCGTCTACGATGGTGGGCCGCTGAACGGCCCCGATGCCCTGCCCGGTGGCCCCGCACGCACGCGGGTGGGCAGCCCCTGCCCCGATGCACCGCTTAAGGACGGCTTCCTGCTGGACCGCCTCGGCGGGGTGTTCACCCTGCTGACCATCGACGCCGAAGCGCCCGAGACGCTGGAAGAGGCTGGCGTGCCCATCACGCGCCTCGCCCTTTCGGCTGGCGACGACGCCAGCGGCGCGCTGGCAGAGCGTTACCTGGGAGAGGCCGGGTCCGGCGTCTACCTGATCCGCCCCGACCAGCATGTCGCCGCGCGCTGGGACAGCTTTGACGAAACCGCCACCCGCGCCGCCCTGCGCCGCGCCATCGGACTGGAGTGAGACATGGCCGACCTGATCCTGACCCCCAACCTCGACCGTCCCGACGATTTCTATGCCGCGCTGATCGCCGCGCATGACGGGTTGTCGGATGACGAAAGTGCGGCGCTGAACGCGCGCCTGATCCTGATCCTGGCCAACCAGGTCGGGAATACCGAGACCCTGACAGCTGCCCTGCAAGCCGCAGCAAAGGCCCCGGAGGGGGCCGCGGCGTGACAGGCGCGGCGGCAGACCGGCAGAGCGCGGCGGCCAACGCCGCGCCCGTCCCGGGAACCGAGTTGGAGGGCTTTTTCCCCTATCGCCTCGCGGTCGCCGCCGAAGGGTTCTCTCGCAACCTGGTCGAGGTCTACGGGCGCCGGTTCGGTCTCAGCCGCGAGGAATGGCGGCTCTTGTACCTGCTCGTCGGCGAGGACGAGGTGACATCGCTGGAGCTTGGCCGCCGGTCGACGCTGGACAAGGTCCAGGTCAGCCGCGCCTCGCAACGGCTGGAAGACAAGGGGCTGATCACCCGCGCCATCGCGCCGGACGACCGGCGGCTGCGTCTTTATGCCTGCACCGACAAGGGCCGCGCCCTGTTCGACGAGGTGCTGCCCCAGGTCGAGGCACGCTCGGACGAGATCCTGCGCGCCATGTCCACAGAGGACCGCGCCGCGCTGGAACGCGGGCTTGCGGCCCTGACAGAGGCGATGGCGGACCGGCTCCTGCCTTCGTCCTGATGGGTGCCCGTCATGGCCATTCGAAAGGCCGCCCGCCCTGCGAGACGCCAGCCTGCGCCCCGGCCCGATAGGCCGCGCGGTAGGCGCCCGGCGGGCGCCCCACCATCCGGCAGAAAAAGCGGTTGAACTGCGCCGCCGAGGCAAAGCCCAACAGGCCCGCAACCTGCTGGATCGAATTCGACGAGTTTTCCAGCTGCAACCGCGCCTCCAGCGCCACGCGCCGGTCGATCAGCGCCTTCGGGCCGATGCCCCGCACCCGGCGGCAGATGTCGCCCAGCCTGTCCCGCGATACGCCCAGGGCGGCGGCATAGTCCTCGACCGTCCAGCGGTCGCGGAAATGCGCCTCGACCAAGGCGCCGTAGTCGGCAAAGACCCGGTGCCCGGGCGAGCCACCGCCCCGGCCCGGCTGCTGGGATCGGCCCGCCCGGTAGACCTCGATCAGGATCACCCGAAGGTAGGCGCCGACAACCGCATGGGCCGCCGCCGCCCCCGACCCAAGATCCCGGCTGAGACCGCGAAAGGCGGCGCGCATGGCCTCGAACGAAGCGCCCTCGCGCGGCAGCGGGGCCGTGACCGGACGATCCGCCATCTCGCGCAACTCCCGGGTTTCCGGCATGTGTCCGACCGCATTGGCCAGCGCCGTCGGCCCCAACAAAACGTAGGTGCCGGCCGCGCCCGCCTGAAAGACCGCCCGCGCCTCGCGCGTCCAGGGCCGCCAGACCAGCGCCGGGGCGGAGATGGCCGGCTCTTCGCCGGACAGGCGCGCGCTGCCCGCCTCCAGCAGGAAGGCCAGCCAGGACGGCCCTGTCAGGCTCTCGGCCAGGCCCACCACGCGCGGCTGCAACGATCCGCTGAACGTCCCAGCGCGCACCGATCCGGCGGTGGAATGAGGGTCAGAACGCATATCTTTTCCCACGAAACGATAGCAGTTTGCCGCAAACCGTCATTTACTCCAAGCATCGAAAGGCGATTTCCTGAGCAAGCGGGCAGTTACTGGCCCGAAACGTCCGGCTTGCAAGGGGAGGTGCAGCTGTACGAAGCGCAGTTCATAATCAACGGGCGATCCGTGGCACCGGGCGCCGGAGCGGCCTTTGAACGGCGCGGCCCCGTCTCGGACGCGGTGATCACCCGCGCCGCGGCCGGACGCGCGGCAGAGGCCCGCGAGGCGGCGGCCGCCGCCGCCGGCGCCTTTGCCGGATGGGCCGCCACCCCCGCCGCAGACCGCGTCGCAATCCTGACCCGTGCCGCCGACCTGCTGGAGGCCCGCGCCGACGAGGTCGTGGCAATTGCCTGCAACGAGGTCGGTTCATCGCCCGACTGGGTGCGGTTCAACGCCGGGATCGCGGCCTCGATGCTGCGCCAGACGCGCGACCTGGCCAAGGCGCTGGACAGCGGCCCGCAACGCGAGGGCGACAACATCCTGCGCCGCCGTCCTGCCGGTGTCGTGCTGGGGATCGCGCCCTGGAACGCGGCGGTGGCGCTGGCCGTCCGCGCGCTGGCCGCGCCGCTGGCCTGTGGCAATACCGTGGTTCTCAAGGGGTCGGAACTGTGCCCAAAAACGCATGAATGGGTGGCCGAGGTCATCAACCTGGCCGGGCTGCCCGACGGTGTCCTGAATTACATCACCAATGCGCCCGACCATGCCGAGGAGGTCGTCGAGACGCTGATCGCCCATCCCGCCGTGCGGCGCATCAACTTTACCGGCTCCACCCGTGTCGGACGCGAGATCGCCGTGGCCGCCGCGCGCCATCTCAAACCCTGCCTGCTGGAACTGTCGGGCAAGGGGACGATGATCGTGTTGGCCGATGCCGACCTGAAGGCCGCCGCACGCGCCGCAGCGCATGGCAGTTTCTTCAACCAGGGCCAGATCTGCATGTCGACCGAACGGATCCTGGTCGAGGACAGCGTGGCCGATGCCTTTGTCGAACGCTTCCGGACCGAGGCCGAGACCCTGCGCTTTCACCCCGGCAAAACGCCACTGGGCACGCTCATCAATCCCGCCGCCGCAGTGCGCATCGGTGCGCTGGTCGAGGATGCCCAGGCAAAGGGCGCCACTCTGGTCACGGGCGGCGAACTTTCGGCGGGCAGCATCCAGCCGACGATCCTGGATCACGTGGCGCCGGGGATGCGCCTCTATTCCGAAGAGGCCTTTGGCCCAGTGGCGGGCGTGGTCCGCGTCGGCGACCGGGACGAGGCGCTGGCGCTGGCCAACGACACGGACTTCGGCCTCGTCGCCTCGGTCTTTACCGCCGACACCGGCGCCGCACTGGACATGCTGGCGCGGATCGAGGTCGGCATCGGCCAGGTCAACGGGTCGACCGTACACGACGATCCGACCATGCCCTTTGGCGGGGTCAAGGCCTCGGGCTATGGCCGGTTCGGCGGCACCGAGGCGCTGCGCGAATTCACGGAATGCCAATGGATCGCCGTGAACGGCGGCGGAAAAACATAACCGGGAGGAGACCAAGATGAATCGCAGAACGATACTGGGAACCGTGGCGGCGCTGACGCTGGCCACCGGGTTGGCCGGCACCGCGCTGGCGCAGGACACGCTGAAAATCGGCGCGGTCGGTCCCAAGACCGGGCCGCTGGCCGGCGGCGCAGAGGTCAGCTTCTGGCCGAACGTCCAGCTTTGGGCGCATGACGTGAACGCCGCCGGCGGGATCGACGTGGGCGGCACCAAGTACATGGTCGAAATCATCGAGTACGACGACCAGACCAACCCGGGCGAGACCATCAAGGCGGTGCAGCGCCTGGCCACCCAGGACAAGGCGGATTTCGTCCTTGCCCCCTATTCCACAGGTCTCAACATCGCTTCGGCGCCGATCTTTCAGCGCTACGGCTACCCGATGATCACGCATACCGCGATCTCGGACCAGATCGAGGATCTGTCGAACAAGTTTCCCGACATGTACTTCCTGCTGGGCGGCGCCACGGGCCTCGCGAGCGGCGTGGTCGAGGTGCTGAGCGACATGCGCGAGGCGGGCGAGATCGGCAGCACCGTGGCCATGGTCAACGTCGCCGACGCCTTTGGGATCGAACTGGCCGAGGCGGCGCGGCCCAGGATGGCCGAAGCCGGGTTCGAGATCGTCTATGACAATTCCTACCCGCTGGGCACGCAGGACCTGTCGCCGGTCATCAAGGGCGCCAAGGCGGCCGAACCGGATGCCTTTGTCGCCTTTTCCTATCCGCCCGACACCTTCGGCCTGACCGAACAGGCCAAGATCGCGGGCCTTGCGCCCAAGGCCTTCTACACCGCCGTCGCCACCGCCTTTCCGGCCTACGCGGGGCGCTTTGGCGCATCGGCAGAGGGCGTGCTGGGCGCGGGCGGCATCCATGCGGATGGCGACGCCTTCAAGGAATATGCCGCGCGCCACATGGAAGTGACCGGCCAGGCGCCGGACTTCTGGGCCTCGGCCCCCACCTATGCCTCGTTCCAGATCCTGCAGATGGCGATCGAGGGCGCCGGCACCACGGACCGCGAGAAGGTGGCCGAATACATCGCGTCCAACAGCTTTGACACGATCATCGGCCCCATCGAGTGGGACGAGAACAACGCCAATGCGAAATACTGGACCGTGGGCCAGTGGCAGGGCGGCGTGTTCAAGGGCGTCGCCTCGACGGGCCGTGACGGCGCCGTGGCGGCCATGCCCAAGACAGGCTGGGAGTAAGCCAGTCCCGGCCCCGGGCACACCCCGGGGCCGGAGCGGCACGGACACGACATGGACATCCTGATTACCGGGCTTCTTCTGGGCGGCACCTATGCGCTGATCGCCATGGGACTGAACCTGCAATACGGCATCGCGCGGATCATGAACCTCGCCAACGGCGAGTTCCTGGTCGCGGGCGGCTTTGCGGCCTTCTGGTTCTACACCGCGGGGCAGGTCAGCCCGCTGCTGACGATCTTCATCGTGGCGCCGCTGGCCTTTGCGCTCAACTGGCTGATCTACGTGGTCATGCTGCGCCCGCTGGTGCGGCGCGCCAAATCGCGCGGCCAGCTGGAGGTGGACGCGATCCTGACCACCTTCGGGCTGTCCTTTGTCGCGGTCGGGCTCATGCTGGCAGTCTTTGGCGGCGACTATTTCAGCTATTCCTACCTCGCCCGCCCGGTGCAGATCCTTGGCGATACCTTTGCGCTGAACCGGCTCAGCGCGGCCATCGCCGCCGTGCTGATCTGCGGCGGGCTGTGGCTCTGGCTCAACCGGTCGCGCGCGGGCATGTCGATCCGGGCCATTGCCGTCGCGCCCGACAGCGCGCGGCTGGTGGGGATCGACGTGCCGCGCCTCTCGGCGCTGGCCTTTGCGCTTGGCGGCGCGGTGACGGCGGTGGGCGGCGCGCTCATCTCGACCTTCCTGACGCTGGATGCCTCGACCGGCGTTCTCTTCACGCTCAAGGCGCTGGTCATCGTCATCATGGGCGGCGTCGGCGACGTGCGCGGCACCATCGTCGCGGCGCTGATGCTGGGCCTGCTGGAAACCTTCGTGGCCACGGTGATCGACCCCGGCCTGACGCTGGCCGCCGCCTACCTGCTGTTCGTGCTGATCCTGCTGTTCCGCCCGCAGGGCCTGTTCGGGAGAAAGACCGCATGAGAGCGCGTGACTGGCAAACCCTGTCCCTCTCTGCCGTTCTGCTGGCGCTCGCCGCCTGCCTGCCGCTCCTGGGGGACGACTATTACCTGACCATCGGCGTGACCATCGCCATGTATACGGTGCTGGCCACCAGCTGGGCGCTGTTTTCCGGGCCGACGCATTACATCTCGCTCGCCACGGCGGCCTTTTTCGGCCTGGGCACCTATTGCACGGCGCTGGGGATCGAGAACGGGCTGGCCTACTGGATGACGCTGCCCATCGCGGCGGTTCTCGGGGCTCTTGTGGCCGGGCTGGTCGGGATCGCGACGTTGCGCCTGTCGGGGGTCTATTTCGTGATCTTCACGCTGGGCCTGTCGGAACTGGTCCGCCAGATCGTGACATGGGCACAGAATGTCTCCGGCCAGAAGGGGCTTTATGTGCTGACCGACATCACCGAGGCGCATATCTACTGGCAGCTTCTGGGCCTGGGCGCGCTGGTCTACCTTGCGGGCTGGGCCATCGGCCGGTCGCGGCTGGGCTTTGCCCTGCGCATCATCGGCGACGACGAGGAAGTTGCCCGGCACTCCGGCATCAACACCGCCCGCGCCAAGGTACTGCTGTTCATGATCTCGGGCGCGACGGCATCGGTTGTCGGGGGGATGCTGGCCCCGCGCTACATCTACATCGAACCCTCGACCGCCTTCACGCCGATGCTGTCCTTTCTCGTGGTCATCATGGCGCTGCTGGGCGGGGTCGGGCGGCTCTGGGGGCCGATCGTGGGCGTGATCCCCTTCACCCTGCTGTGGGAGGCGATCTCGGCCAGTTTCCCCAACCAGACGACGCTTTTGCTGGGCTTCAGTTTCCTCGTGATCGTCTACCTGCTGCCGCGCGGGTTCGTCGGCCTGCTGGAAGGACTGCGGCGGCGCGTCCTGCAAAGGGAGGCCTATGCATGAGCGCGCCCACCGTCCTCTCCCTGCGCGGCGCAACCAAGCGGTTCGGCGGCCTTGTCGCGGTCAACGATCTCGATTTCGACGTGACCGAACACGAGGTCATGGGGCTGATCGGCCCCAACGGTTCGGGCAAATCGACGACGCTGAACCTGATCTCGGGCGCCCTGCCCGTCACCTCGGGGACGATCACGCTGCGCGGCACGCCGATCACGGCGCTGTCGGCCCAGGCCATCGCCCGGCGCGGCGTGGCGCGGACCTTTCAGCTGGTGCGCCTGCTGCCCTCGATGACCGTCCTCGACAACGTGCGCGCAGGCGCCGTCTTCGGCCATCGCCGCCGCTGGGGGCACGAGGCAGAGGCGCACGCAATGCGGATGCTGGAAACCGTGGGGTTGCAGCGGCGCGCGCAGGCCCATGTGGGCGAGCTGACCTATATCGACACCAAGCGCGTGGAACTGGCCCGCGTGCTGGCCTCGGACCCCAAGGTGCTGCTGCTGGACGAATGGCTGGCAGGGCTGAACCCAACCGAGCTGGAAGAAGGGATCGCCCTGATCCGCCGGTTGCGCGACGAGGGGCGCACGATCATCCTCGTCGAACATGTGATGGACGCCATCCGCTCGCTCTGCGACCGATGCGTGGTCATGTCCTCGGGCGCCCGGATCGCCGAGGGCACGCCGGAGGAGGTCCTGTCCGATCCAGAGGTCATTCGCGCCTACCTGGGGGATGACGAGGATGCTTGAGGTCCGCAACCTGTCGGCCAGCTATGGCCAGCACCGCGCGCTGGAGGACGCCAGCCTGCGCGTGGGCAAGGGCGAGATCGTGGTGATCCTGGGCGCCAATGGCGCGGGCAAGTCCACCCTTCTCAAGGCGCTCTCGGGCATCTGCGAGGGCCGAGCGACGGGATCGGTGACGCTGGACGGCGAAGAGCTGATCGGTCAGCGCCCCGACCGCATCGTCGAGGCGGGCCTTGCGCTGGTCCCCGAGGGGCGCGGCGTCTTTGGCGACCTGACGGTGCAGGAAAACCTGCTTTTGGGCGCCTATGCCAGACGCGCCCGCGACGACGAGGCGGCCAACCTCGACCGGGTGCTTGGCCTGTTCCCCAAGCTGGGGGAACGCCGCCGGCAGGTGGTGCGCACGATGTCGGGGGGCGAACAGCAGATGGTCGCCATCGGGCGGGCAATGATGTCCAGCCCACAAGTGCTGGCGCTGGACGAACCCTCGCTGGGGCTGTCACCGCTCTTATGCAAGGAGTTGTTCAACAGCCTCAAGGCGGTGCGCGAAACGGGCGTGGGTGTGCTGCTGGTCGAACAGAACGCGCGGCAGAGCCTGCGGATCGCCGACCGGGGATACCTGCTGGAAAACGGTAGCATCGTGCACGAGGACAGCGCCCCGGCGCTGGCACGTGACCCGGCGGTGCAAAAGGCCTACCTTGGCGGTGGGGGCGGACAGGCCGCACCGCACCCGGCCCCCACCAGCCCGTCCAAACCCTCGGCGCCAAGGTCCAGGTCCGGTCCCTCGCCCAGCGAGATCGCCGCCGCCGCGATCGGACGCGTCAGCGCTCCACCGCGACCTTCCCGGCCCGAACCCGCCACGGCCCCTGCACAGCCCGCGCCCCCGGCCTCGCAGCCGATCCCGCAGGCGCCTCCGAAACAGGCCCCAACCGGGGCGCCGGACGTGGGCGCGCTGGTCGCCCGGGCCAGCGCGATGGCCTCGCGCCGGACCAACGGCCATCTGCCGACCCGGCCCGCGACAAATCCCGCCCAGCCGGCACCTGCACCAGCCACGCCACGGCCCCCCATGCCCGATCTCGGCCCTTCGACCGACCGACTGCGCGCCATGCTGGACGAAATCGAAACCGCCGCGCGCCGCGCCGAAACCTATCGGCCCGGCCCGACAAGGAGAGAATGAATGCTCGACGCACCCAACGTCTCCCCCACCATCCGGGGCATGTACATCGGCGGCCAATGGGCCCCGGCGGCCCGCACCTTCGACGACCTCAACCCGTCGGACAATTCGCTGTACGCCCGCGTTCCGGACGGGTCCGCACAGGACATGGAACGCGCCATCGAGGCCGCGCAGACCGCCTTTCCAGAGTGGTCGAACAGGTCCTTCAAGGACCGCGCCAAGGCGCTTCTCAAGGTCGCCGAGGTCTGGGAACGCCGCAAGGACGACTTCATCAACGCGGTGATGTACGAGGGCGGTGGATGGTACGGCAAGGGCGTCTTCGAGGCGGGCTTCGTGGCCGAGATCTTTCGCACCTCTGCCTCGCTTTGCTATCAATCCGTAGGCGAGGTGCTGCCCTCGGAACATGGCAAGGTCAGCATGGCGACGCGATGGCCGCTGGGCGTGGTCGGCGTCATCAGCCCCTGGAACATGCCCGGCATCCTGACCTCGCGCGGCTATGCCGCCGCGCTGGCCGCCGGGAATTGCGTGGTGCTCAAACCCTCTGAGGACACGCCTTATTCCGGCGGGTTCTACCACGCCGAGATCCTCGAAGAGGCGGGCATCCCGCCGGGCGTCTTCAACGTCGTGACCTGTTCGCGCGACAGCGTGGCCGAGGTAGGCGACACGCTGATCGAACACCCCTTGGTCAAGGGCGTCTCATTCACCGGCTCGACCGCCGTGGGCCGCCACATCGCCGCCAAATGCGGCGCCCATCTCAAGAAGTGCTGCGTCGAACTGGGTGGAAAGGACTCCATGATCGTGCTCGAGGACGCAGATCTGGACCGCGCCGCCGAGGCCGCGAACTTCGGCTGCTTCATGCACCAGGGCCAGGTCTGCATGTCGACCGAGAAACTGCTGGTCCACGAAAGCGTCTACGACACCTTCATGCAGAAATTCCTTGCCCGCGCGGGCAAGCTGCGCACCGGGCACGTCAACGACAAGGCCAACACCATCGGCCCGATGGTCAACACCCGGCAGGCGCTGCGGGTCAAGGCGCTGATCGACGACGCGGTGGCGCGCGGCGCGCGGGTCGATCTGGGCGGCAAGGCCTGGGACAACTTCGTCGAACCCACGGTGCTGTCCAACATCTCGACCGAGATGGACATCTGGCACGACGAGACCTTTGGCCCCGTGGTCATGGTCTGCCCCTTCCGCACCGAGGAGGAGGCCGTCGCGCTGAACAACGACACGGAATACGGGCTGACCGCCGCGATCTGGACCGCCGACGAGGCGCGCGCCCTGCGCATGGCCGAGAGGCTGGAAACCGGCATGGTCCACATCAACGACCAGAACATCAACGACGAGCCGCAGGTGCCCTTCGGCGGCGTCAAGGCCAGCGGCGTGGGCCGCTACGGCGGGCGCTGGTCGCTGGATGCCTTTACCGAATTGCGCTGGATCACGCTGGAACGCGGCGGGCGCCACTATCCGCCGGTCTTCTGAGCGGCGCCCTGGGGAGGATTTGACATGACATTGCTTGGCTGGATCATCCTGATCGCCGTTCTTGCCGCGGTGCTGATCGCGCTGGCGGCCTGGTTCTACGAACGCGCCACCAACGAGGTCGCGCTTGTGCGCACCGGCATCGGCGGGCGCAAGGTGGTGATCGACGGCGGCACGCTTGCCCTGCCCTTTTTCCACGAGATCAGCCGCGTCAACATGCAGACCATACGGATGCATGTCGCCCGCGGCGCCGAGTCCGCGTTGATCACCAAGGACCGGATGCGCATCGACGTGGGCGCCGAATTCTACGCCTCTGTCATGCCCGAAGAGGCGGCGGTGGTGCGCGCCTCTCAGACGCTGGGCAAGCGGACCTTTCAGCCCGACCAGCTGAAATCGCTGATCGATGGCATGATGGTGGACGCCCTGCGCGCGGTCGCAGCGCAGATGACGATGGACGAGTTGCACGAGAACCGCAGCGAATTCGTCCGCGAGGTGCGCGAGGCGCTGACCGACACGCTGGCGCGCTACGGGCTGCAACTGGACAGCGTGTCCCTGACGGCGCTGGACCAGACGCCGTTTTCATCGCTGGATGAAAACAACGCCTTCAACGCGGTGGGGATGCGCAAGCTGGCCGAGGTCATCGCCACGTCCAAGCGCGAGCGGGCCGAGATCGAGGGCGAAACCGCCGTCGCCGTACGCCGGGCCGAGGTCGAGGCCAGCCGTCGCCGGATGGAGATCGAACTGGAGGAGCGCCGCGCCGAGATCGCCCAGGGCCAGGAGATCGAGACCCTGCTGGCCGCACAACTGACCGAGGTCGCCCGCCGCAAGGCCGAGGCCGAGCGCGAGGCCGCGCAGGCCCGCATCCGCATGGAACAGGACATCCAGTCCGCCTCGATCCAGCGCGAATTGTCCGTGCGAGAGGCTGAAATCGCCCAGTTGCGGGCGATCGAGATGGCCGAGCAGGACAAGACCATCCAGGTGTCCGCCAAGAGCAAGGAGGAAAGCCGGGCCCGGGCCGAGGCCACCGCCGCGCGCGGCGCCTTTGTCCGCGCCGAGGAAGACATAGAAACCCTGCGCCAGCTGGCCGAGGCAGAGCGGCGCAAGCAACTGGCCCTGCTTGCGGCGCAGCAGGACGCCGAGGCCCATGCCACCCGCGCCCGCATCACCGCCGAGGCCGACCAGGAGGTCGCGAAGGTCAAGGGCGTGATCCGGCGCGAGGAAGCCGCTTCGATGAAGGTCTACCAACTGGCCGAGGCCGAGGCGCAGGCGGCACGGATCGAGGCCGAGAACGGGCGGTCCGAGGCGGCGATGGCGCTGGAGGCCGAGCGGATCCGGCTGGACCGCCTGCCCGCGATCCTGGGCGAACTGGTGAAGCCCGCCGAGAAGATCAGCGGCATCAGCATCAACCACATCTCGGGGCTGGATCGGTCCGGCAAAGGGCCCGCGTCGCCCGTGGGTCAGACCATCGAGTCGATCCTCGACATGGCCGTGGCGCTGCCCGCCATGCAGAAGATCGGCGACCGGATCGGTGTCAATCTCGACAGCGTGCTACCGGAGGACAAGAAGGGCTGACGCCCTCCCCTTGGCCCGGCAGCGCGCGCCTCAGTAAGGGTTCTTCGCCCCGCGATCCCCGGACAGGGATTGGTGACGCCGTTCGACCAGTAGTTCGATGGCATCCGCAAGGTGCTCGCGGTCGATGTGATGGTCGCCTCGTGCGACGCGGATGCGATGCGCCTCGATCATCACGTCCGCATGGCGGCAGCCTTCGGGCGGCTCGAACCGGTAGCTGGCCAGTTCGATCAGCAGGCCCATCGGGTCGGTGAAATAGATCGAGTCCATGAACCCGCGATCCTTGGGACCGGAATGCTTGATCCCCCGCGCTTCCAGCCGCTTGGCCGCCTGCCAAAAGCTCGCCTGGCTGACGTTGAAGGCCAGGTGATGCACGCAGCCCGGATCGGTCGGCGTGCGGGCCGGATCGGGGGTACGGGTCTCATTGGTGAAGATGGTGATCAACCGCCCGTCGCCCGGATCGAAATACAGATGCCCTTCGTCCGGGTTGTCCAAATTCGGCTGATCAAAGATGAAGGGCATGCCCAGCACCCCCTCCCAGAAATCGATCGAGGTCTGCCGGTCGGCGCCCGTCAGGGTGATGTGATGGACGCCCTGCGTCTGGATCTTGCGGATCTCGTCTGGCTGGCTCATGTTCCCTCCCCGCCGTGGACCATCGGGGCCGCCGTTGCGGCCCCGCTCGTTCCAAGAATGGGGCAAGAGACGCCGGTTTCAAACCCTCCACCGGCGCACCAGCTCTGTGCAGGGGATCAGCCCTTGCCCGCCTTCAGCGCCGCCTCGCGCATCTGGCTCAGGCTGACCCGCGGGGTCAGCGCCTCTGGCGAGATGTTCAGGTCCAGAACCGCGCCCGTCTGAGAGGCCAGCGCCCGGTCGAAGGCGGCGGCGAAATCCTCTGTCCGCTCCACCCGTTCGCCGTGAAAGCCATAGGCCCGCGCAAGTGCGCTGAAATCCGGGTTCACCACCATGTCCGTCCCCGACACGCGGGTGGGATAGTGACGTTCCTGGTGGGCGCGGATGGTGCCGTAGATGCCGTTGTTCAGGATCAGGATGATCGGCTGCGCATTGTACTGCGACGCGGTGGCCAGTTCCTGGCAGGTCATCTGGAAATCGCCGTCGCCCGCGAAACAGACGACGGTGCGCGCGGGATCGTTCAACTTGGCGGCGATGGCCGCCGGAACGCCATAGCCCATCGCGCCCGATTGCGGCGCCAGGAGGCGCGCATCGGGGCCGAACTTGTAGAACTTGTTGGGCCAGACCGCGAAATTGCCCGCACCGTTGGTCAGGATCACGTCCCCGGGCAGCAGGTCGCGCAGATGCGCGCTGACCTTGCCCATGTCCACCGGGCTGGGCAGGTCGCCCAGCTCGAAACCGGCCTCCCACGTGGCACGCGCATCGCTCCGCCAGTCGGCCCAATCGCCGCTGACCGGCACCTCTGCCAGCGCCTCGACAAAAGCGTTGGGGCCGGAATGGATGCCCAGTTCGGGTTGATAGACCTTGCCCAATTCCAGGTCGGACCCGTGCACATGGATCAGCCGCTGATGCGGCACCGGCACCTCCAGCAGGGTCCAGGCATCGGTGGAGTTCTCGCCGAACCTGTTGTTCACCGCCAGGATCACGTCCGCCTCGGTGATCAGCTTGCGCACGCCCGGCGTCATGCCCACCCCGGCCTCACCGCAGAAACAGGGCGAGAAATTGTCGAACATGTCCTGGTAGCGGAAGACCGAGACCACTGGAATGTCCGAGTTTTCCGCAAAACGCTGCAGTGCCTCCGAGCCCGAGCGCGTCCAGTTGCAGCCTCCATAGAGGATCAGCGGCCGCTTTGCCTCGGCCAGGATCGCCCGCGCCTTTTGCACCGTCTGCGGCGCGGGCATCGGTTCGGGATACTCGGCGGGACCGGCCAGCGGCGCGGTCTCTGTCCGGCTGCTCAGCATGTCCTCGGGCAGCGCGATGACCACGGGGCCGGGCCGCCCTGTGGTGGCGGTTTTCCAGGCACGGGCGAGGATTTCCGGAATGCGGTCGACATTGTCGATTTCGACCGCCCATTTGACCATCGTGCCATAGACCGCGCGGTAATCGACCTCCTGGAAGGCCTCGCGCCCGCGCATGTCGGTGCCGATCTGGCCCACGAACATGATCATCGGCGAACTGTCCTGCATCGCGGTGTGCACCCCGATCGATGCATTGGTGGCCCCCGGTCCGCGTGTGACCATGCAGATCCCCGGCTGCCCCGTCAGCTTGCCCCAGGCGGCGGCCATGAAGGCGGCGCCGCCCTCGTTTCGGCAATTGACGAAGTCCAGCCTGCCCGCCGTGTCATGCAGCCCGTCCAGCACCGCAAGGTAGCTTTCGCCCGGCACGCCAAAAGCCCGTGTCGCGCCCAGCGCCACCAGGCTGTCCACCAGCAATTGTCCGCCATGTCGTGTCATCGTCCATCCCTCTTTCGCGGCGCCCACGCCCCTGCCGAGGCCACACCCGTCTAGGTTCACACACCTCTAGAACCGGCCCCGGATGTCAATGCCCTGCGACTTTGGTCGGAGGCCCGGCAGTCCGTAAGGCCGGGAAAACGGGTGATCCCAAGGCCCCGCATTGCTAGACTACCCGGCAATCCTGGGGAGGAGAACCATGAGCGATCTGGAGCATGTGACGGAAATCGACCGTGTCTTGCGCGGCCAGGAAACGGGCCGCGACACGCTGGTGGCCGACAGCTGGCGCCGCTGCATCGAAACCTACGGCATGGACCCGACCCGGCCCGACCCGGCCCATATCGTGCCCGCCTCGCAACTGCGCGAACACCGCGAACAGGCCGAACGGCTGGTGGCCACGGCGCGGTCAGGTCTGCGGGCCCTGTTCCGGCAGGTGGCCGGGCAGAACTACGTTCTGCTGCTCGCCGACGCCAAGGGCGTCTGCGTCGATTTCTTCGGTGACCCCCGGTTCGAAGACGACCTGCGGCAGGCCGGGCTGACGCTGGGGTCGGACTGGTCCGAGGATCTGGCCGGCACCTGTGGCGTTGGGTCGTGCATCGTGACCGGCGAGGCGGTGACCATCCACCAGGGCGATCACTTTGGCCTGGCCCATACGCCGCTGTCCTGCACCTCGGCGCCGATCTACGACACCTGCGGGCAACTGACCGCGGTGCTGGACATTTCCCTGCTACGTTCGCCCAGCCCGAAATCCAGCCAGAACCTTGCCATGAACCTGGTCCGGGCCTCTGCCCGGCGGATCGAGATGGCGAACCTGATGGCCATGACGCGCAGCGACTGGGTACTGCGGTTTTCCACCTCGCCGGAATTCCTCGAGGTCGACCCCGAGGCCGCCGTGGCGCTGGACGGATCGGGGCGCATCGTCGGTTTGACGCATGGCGCGCAGGCCTGCCTGTCGCCCGAGAGTTCGGACAGCCTGATCGGCCAGCGCATCGACAGCCTGCTGCACCTGGGCGTCGACGACCTGCCCGACCTGATGCGCGGGCGCCCGACCGAAGACCGCGTGCTGCACCTGCGCGACGGGCGCGGGCTGTTCGGTCACGCCATCGCCCCGCAGACGGTGCGCCGCCCGATGCGCAGCGCGCCTCCGCAGACGCCGGAATGTTTTGCCGGTCTGGCCGGACAGGACCCGGCGATGCAGGGGCTTCTGCAAAAGGCCGCCCGGCTGGCAGCGGGCAAGATGCCGGTGCTGCTCTTGGGCGAAACCGGCACGGGCAAGGAAACGCTGGCGCGCGCCATCCATGTCGCCGGCGGGCCGCCGCGCGGGTTCCACGCCCTGCGCTGCGCCGGGCTGCGTCCGGAAACCGTTGCCGCGCTGGAAGAGGCCAAGGCGGGGACCCTGTTCCTGAAAGGCGTCGAGGACCTGGACGAGGCCGCGCAGGGGGCGCTGCTGAAGCTGCTGGATCGGCGCGAAGACCTGCGGGTGATCGCCTCGGCCCGCGAGCGTCAGGTGACTGTCCCCGGCGCGACCGGGCTACGCGAAGATCTGCATTTCCGTGCCGTTGGCGCGGTGCTGGATCTGCCCCCCCTGCGGCTGCGCAGCGACGTGGACTGGCTGATCGAGCGGCTCTTGCGGCGGCGCACGGCAGGAGAGCTGCAGCTGTCCCCGGCGGCCCGCGCCGAACTGGCCGGGCGCGACTGGCCCGGCAACATCCGCGAGCTGCAATCGACGCTGGATACGGCTGTCTCGCTTTGTGACGGGCGGGTCGTGGACCTGCCGGATCTGCCCGCCCGGATCACGTCCCCCACGCCCGAGGATGACCTGGAGGCGATTCTGGATGCCTGCGGCTGGAACATGGCGCGGGCGGCGCGGCGCTTGGGCGTGAACCGCTCGACCGTCCTGCGTCGTGTGCGAAAGTCGGGATTGACCCCGCCGGCATGACGGCCCGTTGCAACGGCGCCGTTGCGCGGCGTTGCGCGCGCAACGAGCCGGGCCGAAATATCACCCGTGGCGCCCGAAACACCGTCCCGGCGCTGGATCGGAACGGCCTCTCTCGCCCAGACTGCCGCCATCCAAGTTTGGGCAATGGGAGGAAATCATGCTCGACACGACACTGACGGACCAGACGCAGGCGTTCCTGGACACGTTCGGCGCCGCGCTGGCAAATGGCGATATCGAGGCCGCGACGGCGCTGTTCCAGGATGACTGCTACTGGCGCGACCTGGTCAGCTTTACCTGGAACCTCAAGACCGTTGAAGGCAAAGACGGCGTGGCCGACATGCTGCGTCACCAACTGGCGACGACCAAGCCTTCGGGCTGGAAACTGGCAGAGGGGGAGCTGCCGACCGAAGAGGGTGGCATCACAACGGCCTGGATCGAGTTCGAGACCGAGGTGGCGCGGGGCTATGGCCTGCTGCGGCTCAAGGACGGCAAGATCTGGACCCTGCTGACAACGATGGCCGAGCTGAAGGGGCACGAGGAACCGAAAGGCTTTCAGCGTCCGATGGGCGCCAAGCACGGCGCCGGCAAGAACCGCACCACCTGGAAGGAAGAACGCGAGAAGGAAGAGGCGGAACTGGGATATACAACCCAACCCTATTGCCTGATCATCGGCGGCGGACAGGGTGGCATCGCGATGGGCGCACGCCTGCGCCAGCTGGGCGTTCCGACAATCATCGTGGAACGCAACGACCGGCCCGGCGACAGCTGGCGCAAGCGGTACAAGTCGCTCTGCCTGCATGACCCGGTCTGGTACGATCACCTGCCCTACATCAAGTTCCCGGACAATTGGCCCGTCTTCAGCCCCAAGGACAAGATCGGTGACTGGCTGGAGTTCTACACCAAGGTGATGGAGCTGAACTACTGGACCCGCACCACCGCCAAATCGGCCACCTGGGACGACGAGGCCAAGGAATGGACCGTCACCGTGGACCGCGATGGCGAGGAAGTGGTGCTGAAGCCGAAACAGCTGATCATGGCCACCGGCATGTCGGGCAAGAAGCGGATGCCCGAGTTTCCCGGCATGGACAGGTTCAAGGGCGTGCAGCAGCATTCCTCGGAACATGAGGGCCCGGACCAGTGGACCGGCAAAAAGGTCGTCGTGGTGGGATCGAACAACTCGGCCCATGACATCTGCGCCGCGCTCTGGGAGCATGACGCCGACGTGACGATGGTGCAGCGATCCTCGACCCATATCGTGAAGTCCGACACGCTGATGGACGTGGGTCTTGGCGCGCTCTACTCGGAAGAGGCCGTGGCCAATGGCATGACCACCGAAAAGGCGGACCTGATCTTTGCCTCGCTGCCCTACCGGATCATGCATGAATTCCAGATCCCGGCCTACGAAGAGATGAAGAAACGCGACGCCGACTTTTACGAAGGTCTTGAAAAGGCGGGTTTCTGGCTGGACTGGGGCGATGACGGATCGGGCCTGTTCATGAAGTACCTTCGGCGCGGCTCGGGCTATTACATCGACATCGGCGCCAGCCAGCTGATCATCGACGGAGAAATCAAGCTGAAGCGCGGTCAGGTCGTCGAACTGGACGAGACCGGCGTGGTCCTGGATGACGGCACGCACCTGGACGCCGACCTGGTCGTCTACGCCACGGGCTACAACTCGATGAACGGCTGGGTGGCCGACCTGATGGGCCAGGACAAGGCCGATCAGCTGGGCAAGTGCTGGGGCCTCGGGTCGGACACGACCAAGGACCCGGGCCCCTGGGAAGGCGAACAGCGCAACATGTGGAAGCCGACGCAGGTCGAGGGGCTGTGGATGCACGGCGGCAACCTGCACCAGTCGCGCCACTACTCGCAGTACCTTGCGCTGCAGATCAAGGCCCGGATGGAAGGCATCCCGACACCCGTCTACGGGTTGCAGGACGTCCACCACCTGAGCTGACGAAGCGGCGGACCGGGGTAGCCCGGTCCGCCTTTCATCATTGGCGTACCAGCGGCGGCACCACGTCGTCCGGGATCGGGCAGACATAGGGCGTGCGCGCCAGCTGCTCGCGGTGCCGCGCCTTGGCCTGCTCCACCAGGTCGGGATTTTCCACCAGCCGGCAGGCGGTCGCCGCCATGATCTTGGCGGCATGGATCATGCCCTTGTGCGCCGCCGGGGTCTTGCCCTGGGCCACGGTCTGCCAGGTGTGGAACGGCGTGCCGATGGCGCAGGTCGCAACCCGCGCCTGGACCGTCGGCACCGCCCAGCTGACATCGCCCACGTCGGTCGACCCCTCTCCGCCTTCGCGCTGACGGTCCAGCGGCGCCACGAAGTCGCACAGCGCCAAGTCGGGGTCCGGTGTGCGCCCGATCCGGCGGAAGGTCGCGGCAATGTCCGCCTCTGTCAGGGTCTTCTGGATCTCGCGCGCGAAAACCTCGTCCTCGGCATCGAAGGGCACCGGCCCCAGCCGGTCCAGTTCCGCCTGCATGGCCTCTTCCAGCGGGCGGTTGCCCAGCAGGTTCGACACGCCGGAAAACACCTTGGTCTCGACCCGCGTTTCCGTCATCAGCGCCGCCCCGTCGGCAATCTTGCGCACACGGGCTACAAGGTCGCGCAGGTCCGGCAGGCTGCTGGCGCGGATCAGCTGGCGTACCGTGGCACGGGCCTGCACGACGTTGGGTGCCACACCGCCGGCATCGAGATAGGCATAGTGCACGCGCGCACTGTCGGGCATGTGCTCGCGCATATAGTTGACGCCGATGTTCATCAGTTCGACCGCGTCCAGCGCCGAGCGGCCCAGTTCCGGCGCCCCGGCCGCATGGGCCGCCTTGCCGTGAAAGGTGAAATCGATCCGCGTATTGGCCAGCGAAACCGCCTCGTTGACCGCCGTAAAGGTCGCCGGATGCCAGGAGATTGCCGCGTCCACGTCGTCGAACAGCCCTTCGCGCACCATGTAGGTCTTGGCCGCGCCGCCCTCTTCTGCGGGGCAGCCATAGTAGCGCACGCGCGCCTTGATGCCCTGCGCCGCCAGCCAGTCCTTGACCGCCGTCGCCGCCAGCAGCGCCGCCGCCCCCAGCAGGTTGTGACCGCAGCCATGCCCGTTGCCGCCCTGTTCCAGCGGCAGATGTTCTGCCACGCCGGGGGCCTGGCTGAGCGCGGGCAGCGCGTCGAACTCGCCCAGGATCGCGATCACCGGACCCTCGTCCCCCGCCTCGCCAATCACGGCGGTGGGAATGCCCGCGGCGTTCTCGGTCACGCGAAAGCCTTGTTCTTCCAGCATCTTCTTGTGTTCCGCGACAGAGCGGAATTCGGCATAGAGCGTTTCGGGCGTGTCGAAGACGCGGTCGGACAGTCCGACGAAGGCCTCTTTGTGCTGGTCGACGTGATCCCAGATCGGGTCTGTGTTCTGCATTCTGTCTTCCCTTTCTCAAGCTGCGTCGGCGCTGCCGGCATAGGCCGGGTCGGCGGCGGCCATGACCGTCCCGTCCGCCCGCCGTCCGACGGCCTGTACGATTCCCAGATGATCGACCGGGCCGCGCCCGGTAAAGCTGACCTCGGCCCCTGCCTCGGCCAGCCGTGTTTCCAACCCCTCCGGCACATCCAGGTGCAGGCGGGCGGTGGCCCCGACCCAGTTGGCGCGCGGCGCGGCCAGTGCATTGGCCAGAGACGAGCCGTTCAGCAGGTGCCGGATCACGCCCGCCACCGCGCCGGGGATCCGTTCGCTGCCCGCACCGCCCAGCGCGTAGCAGGCGCCGCCGATGTCCAGCAGGCAGGGGCATTGTTCGGTCACGTCCCGCGCGCCGGGCACCGGATCCTCCGCCATCCGATAGGAATGGGCCAGCAGGATTCCGGTCACCGGATCGGCGACACGGGCGCCGAAATGCGGGCCGATGGACTGTGTCAGGGCGACGCGCATCCCGTCCGCATCGACCACCGACAGATGCGTCGTGTCCCGGTCATCCGACGGCGCGGGCGTGCGGGCCCGGTCCAGCGCGGCGGCCAGCACCGCGCTATCGGCCCACCCCTCTGGCAGGCCCTCGGCCAGGCGCGCGCTCAATGCGTCCCAGGGCAACGGGTCACTCTTGGGTTTGAGCGAGCGCAGCTCCTCGGGGCGTTCCTCGAAGGCGCGCAGGATCGCAAGAAGATGCGCGATCTCGATGTCCAGGATCGGCCCCGGCACCGCCGAGTTCACCAGCGCGACGATCCGCAACAGCGTGTGCCCCCAGCCCTGTCGCCCGATGCTGGTCAGGCGCCAGCCCTTTTCCCGCAGCTCGACCGTTTCCCCGACCAGCGGCACCGCGGCGCGCAGATCCCCGACCGTCCAGAACCCGCCCTTGGCCGCCAGCCGTTCGCAGAAGGGCCCGGCAAAGACCGGGTCCGCGAAAGGGTCCTGCCCCGTCGAGATCAGGCGATCCAGGAAACCCGCCAGTCCGGGATTGCGGAACACCGCGCCTTCGGGCACGGGCCGCCCATCGGGCAGGTAGTGCGCGCGTGCATCCGGATCGACAAGATCCGGCGCCCGCCAGGCCCAGACGGCGGCCAGTTCGCGCGGCACGGTGAATCCGTCGCGGGCAAGGTCTCGCGCGGGCGCCACAACCCGCGCCAGCGGCAGGCTGCCGCCCTCGGCATGCAGCCGCAGCAATGCGCGCACGATCCCGGGCAAGGGCAAGGCCTGCCGATCCGGCAACCGCCGGACACCCTCGGACAAGTGAGCTGGTGCACGCGTCGCCCCGTCGATGGCGCGTGGCGTCTCTCCGGCCGGAGCCCAGAGGATATGCCCGCGCCCCGCGGGCGAGGCATTGGGGGGATCGGCAACCATCGTCGCCAGCGCCGCCGCGACGGCGGCATCCGCCGCCGTTCCGCCCTGCCGCAGGATTCCCATGCCGACCCGGGTCGCATGGGGCGACCCGCTGGCCACGGCGCCCAGCGCGCCGACAGCCTCGGCGGAACGGCCCTGCATCAGGGCCGCCCGTTCGATCCCGGGCGCGCCTTCGGACAACCAATTTTCCCGCCCGCCCGGTCCAGCGACCGCATCCGCCAACAACTCGGGCATCGTCACGCGACTTCCTCCTGTTCCAGGATACAGGCGGTTCGGCGACCGTCCCTGCCCTTGCGCAGGTCCGGCACCCTGGCCTTGCAAGCGGCGGTAGCCAATGGGCAGCGCGGGTGAAAGGCGCAGCCCGGCGGCGGGTTCAGCGGCGAGGGGATCTCTCCCTTGATCGGGGTAAAGCTGTGACCGCGCCGGTCGAGACGCGGCGCCTCGGCCAGCAGGGCGCGGGTGTAGGGGTGGCGCGGGTTCTCGAAAACCTCGTCGGCGGTGCCGATTTCCACCAGCCGGCCCAGGTACATGATCGCCACCCGGTCGGCGATATGTTCGACCGCGCCCAGGTCGTGACTGATGAAGAGATAGGCAAAGCCGAACTCTTGCCGAAGGTCCTCGAACAGGTTGAGCACCTGCGCCTGGATGGAAACATCCAGCGCCGAAATCGCCTCGTCGCAGACGATCAACCGCGGTTTCAGGGCCAGCGCCCGGGCGATCCCCACCCGCTGCCGCTGGCCGCCTGAGAACTGGTGCGGATAGCGCGACATGACATCGGCGTTCAGCCCGACCCGCGTCAGCAGGTCGGCGACATAATCACGCCGTTCGGACCGGCGGATCAGCCCGTGGATCACCGCCGCCTCACCCACGATCTGTTCGACCCGCATCCGCGGGTTGAGCGAGGCGAAGGGATCCTGAAAGATCATCTGCACTTCCAGTTCCCAGGCGCGGCGCTGCTGGGTGGTCATCTGCTCCAGCGCGACGCCGCGCCAGGAGAGCGTGCCGCCCGAGGGCGTTTCGACCCCGACCACCATGCGCCCAAGCGTGGACTTGCCGCAGCCGGACTCCCCGACGAGGCCCAGGACCTCGCCCTCGGCCACCTCGAGGCTGACACCGTTGACCGCGCGCACGCGGGTCTCTTGGTAGTTGGCACCGGCCAGGTTGGCGATGCGTTCCGCAAGATCCGGCGAGGACACATAGGTCTGCGAGATGTTTTGCAATGACAGGAGCGCGGTCATGATGCCTCCTCCAGCGGGTGGAAACAGCGCAGGCTGCGGCCAGTAGCCAGGTCCTGCCGGTCCGGGCGGGCCTTGCGGCAGGTCTCGCTGGCCCGTGGGCAGCGCGGGGCAAAGGCACAGCCTTCGGGAAGGTTCATCAGGCTGGGCGTCATGCCCTTGATCGGCACCAGCCGCTCTCCGCGCGGCACCGACGAGGGGATCGAGGAGATCAACCCGCGGGTATAGGGATGTTTCGGATGATCCAGCAGGGCGTCCACTGGCCCGGTCTCGACGATCCGGCCCGCGTACATGACCGCAACCCGGTGAGCGAGCCCGGCAACCACCGTCAGGTCATGGGTGATCCAGATCAGCGCGGTGTTTCGCTGGGCCATCAGTTTCTGCATTTCGGACAGGATCTGCGACTGGATGGTGACATCCAGCGCTGTGGTCGGTTCGTCCGCGATGATCAGGTCCGGTTCCAGCATCAGCGCGATGGCGATCACCACGCGCTGACGCATGCCGCCCGACATCTCGTGCGGGTAGGTCCGCAGCCGTTCCACAGGCGACGGGATGCCCACCAGCGCCAGCGCCTCGGCCGCCATGTCTCGCGCGCGGGATCTGGACACGTCGCGATGCGCACGGATGGTCTCGATCATCTGGGTGTCGATGCGCAGGACCGGGTTCAGGGTCATCATCGGGTCCTGAAAGATCATCGCGATCCGGTCACCGCGCAACCGCGCCATCGCCCGGTCGGATAGCTTGCGCAGGTCCTGCCCGTTCAGCAGGACCTCGCCACCGGCGATGCGGCCCGGCTTGTCGATCAGGCCCATGATGGAAAACCCGGTGATCGTCTTGCCGGATCCGCTTTCGCCGACGATCCCCAGCACCTCGCCCGGCCCCACCTCCAGCGAGACACCGTCAACGGCGGTGATCGTCCCGGCGCGGGTGTCGAACTGGGTGACAAGATTGCGAACGGATAGAACAGGCGCATTCATCGCTGCATCCTCGGGTTCAGGATGTCGCGGACGTGGTCGCCGACGACATTGATGCAGACCAGCGTGACCAGCAGCGCCACCCCCGGGTAGAAACTGATCCAGTAGCGGCCCGACAGCAGGTAGTCGAACCCGTTGGCGATAAGCAGGCCCAGCGAGGGTTCGGTGATCGGCACGCCGACCCCCAGAAAGGACAGCGAAGCCTCGATGGCGATGGCATTGGCGATCTGCACCGTCGCGATGACCAGCACCGGCGGCATCACGTTGGGCAGCACATGACCGAACAGGATGCGCCATTGCGGCAGGGCGGCGGCGCGGGCGGCGGTGACATAGTCCTTGCGGATCTCGACCAGGGCCGCGGCCCGCACCGTCCGGGCGAAATAGGCCCATTGCACCAGGATCAGCGCGATGATGACCTTGTCCACCCCCTTGCCCAGCGAGGCCAGCAGCAGGAGCGCCACCAGCAGCGCGGGAAAGCTGAGCTGGATGTCCACGATGCGCATGATCAGCGTCTCGACCCAGCCGCCGCGAGCGGCGGCCAGCAGGCCCAGCACCATGCCCACGGCCACGGCCGAGGTGACGGCGATGAAACTGACCATCAAAGAGATGCGCAGCCCGTAGATCATGGCCGAGAGCATGTCGCGGCCCTGTTCGTCGCTGCCCAGCCAGTAGGTGAACCCGCCGAACCCCTCGGTTCCCGGCGTCAGCGATCCGTCCAGGATGTCGATCTGGGCAAGGTCATAGGGGTTCTGCGGCGCGATGATCCCGGCAAAGAGCGCGGTCAGCGCGATGGCCAACAGGCCAAGGCCCGCGATCACCGCCAAGGGGCTGGCGAGGAAATCGGCCACGAACCGGCGCAGGGGCGTATCGGCGGTCATGACCGGCCTCCTTTCACCCGCACGCGCGGATCCAGCAGCGAGTAGCCGATGTCCACCACCAGGTTGATCATCACGAAAAGGAAGACCGTCAGCATCAGGTAGGCAACGACAACGGGCCGATCCAGCAGGCCGATGCTGTCGATCAGCAGCTTGCCGATGCCGGGCCAGGAAAAGACCGTTTCCGTCACCACGGCAAAGGCGATCACGTTGCCGGTTTCCAGCCCCAGCACGGTGACGACGGGAATGAGGATGTTCTTGAGGATATGCACCCCCACCACGCGCACCGGCGACAGGCCGCGCGCGCGGGCGTATTTGACGTAGTCCTGCAGCGCCACCTCGGCGGTGCCCGCGCGGGTCAGGCGGATCACCAGCGACATCTTGTAGATGGCCACGTTCAGCGCGGGCAGGATCAGGTGGCTCAGGCCGTCCCAGGTCAGGAAGCTGACGGGAATGCCCAGCACATCCACCGTATCGCCACGCCCCCCGGCGGGCAGCCAGCCCAGGAAGACGGCAAACAGCATGATCAGCATGAGCCCTTGCCAGAAATTCGGAGTCGAGAAACCCACCACCGACCCGGCCATGATGACCTTGCTGTAGGGCGCCTCTGGTTTCAGTCCGGCAATCATGCCCAGCGGGATGCCCAGGACCACGGCGATCAGGATGCCCAGAAAGGCCAGTTCCAGCGTCGCGGGCAGCCGCGACAGGATCAGTTCCAGCGCCGGGCGATTGTGAACAAACGAGGTTCCCAGGTCCCCCTGCGCCAGCCCGGCCAGGAAATAGCCGAATTGGACGTGCACCGGCTTGTCGAGCCCAAGACGGCGGATCGTTTCTTCCTGTTCGGCCAGGTCTGCCTCTGGGTTGATCAGCAGATCGACCGGGTTGCCGACGGCGAAGAGGCCGAAGAAGACGATGGTCGCCATGACGGCCATGACCAGAAAGGCCTGACCCAAGCGACGGATGAGATAGGCAAGCATGCGGGTGGATTTCCGAACATCGGGGGGGTGGCGCCGTTGTCCGGCGCCACCCCGGTTTTCAGATCACTCGGGACGGACGGTGGTCAGGACCGTGTGCTGGTCCGCACGCGGGTCCATCGTCAGCCCGGCGCGCAGCGCCCAGGGCGTCACCTCGAAGTGCAGCGGCAGGATGGCCATGTCGTCGACCACGATCCGCGAGGCCTGGCGCAGCAACTCGTCATGCTTGGCGGTTTCCACCGTCGACAGCGCCTCTTCGATGATCGCGTCCAGGTCCGGGTTCGAGTAGCGGCCGCGATTGGTGCCACCCAGGCCCTTGTCCTTGTCCTGCGAAGCGACCAGCGCGCGCAGCGGCGAGGCCATGCCCGCGCCCGAGGCACCCCAGCCCGCAAGGTAGAGCGAGAACTCGTAGCTGTTGCGGCGCGAGAAGAAGACAGAGGCCGTCATGGCGTCGACCTCGGTCTGGATGCCCGCGCGGGTCAGCATCTGGGCCACGGCCTGCGCGATCTTGCTGTCGTTGATGTAGCGGTCGTTCGGCGTGCCAATCACCAGCTTGAAGCCGTCCGGATAGCCGGCCTCGGCCAGCAGGCGCTTGGCCTCTTCGAGGTCCGGCTCTTCCAGAGCGATCTCGGGGTCGGTGCCGCGCATGAAATCGGGGACCAGCTGACGCGCGGGCACAGCCAGGCCGCCCATGATGCGGTCCACGATCAGCGGGCGGTTGATCGCCAGCGAGATCGCCTTGCGCACGCGCAGGTCCTTCATCGGGTTCTTGCCGTCTGTGCCCTCGATACCGGGGCTTGGCTCGCCGACATGGTCGAAGTGCAGGTAGATCACCCGGCTGGAGGCGCCCTGTACCACGTTCACCTTGGGATCGTTGCGCAGGCGTTCGAGATCCTGCACCGGGGGTTTCTCGATCACGTCCACGTCGCCTGCCAGCAACGCGGCGACACGCGCGCCTGCGTTGGTGATCGGGCGGATGGTGATCTGTTCCCAGTAGGGGGCGTCCCCCCAGTAGTCATCGTTGCGCGCCACGACGATGCTTTCGCCCGGCGTGAAGGAGACGAACTTGTACGGCCCGGTGCCGATGGTGGCGGTGCCATCGTTGTAGGCGTTGGAATCCAGGTAGCTGTCGATGCCTGGGCAGCCGTCCTTGGTGTATTCGACCGGCCCGTCATGCCCGTTGGCAGAGGCCGAGACGACACCGAAACTGGCGAAGTCGGTCAGCAGCAGCGGATAGGGAACGGCGGTCGTGACCTCGATGGTCATATCATCCGGCGCGGTGATCGTCTCTGCCGACTTGATGAACCCCGCCATCGACGAGGGCGAGTTCGGCACGTTGGGAATCCGGCAGGCGGTATAGAGGAAATCGCGGGCGGTGAAATCGCCGCCATCGTGGAACTTGACCCCTTCGCGCAGGTGGAAGGTCCAGGTCAGCCCGTCGTCCGAGGTTTCCCAGCTTTCCGCCAGCTCGGGCACGATACCCAGGTTGGCATCCTCGCCCACCAGGGCCTCGAACATGTGCTTTCGCGTGGCGTTGTTGGGCCCGAGGTTGTGATACAGCGGATCGACGGAACTGGGTTCAGAGGCGAATCCGGCGGTCAGCGTCTGTGCGGCGGCGGGCTGGGCCACCGTGCCCAGCGCCAGGACGCCAAAGGACAACGCGGTGGCTGTCAAAGTCGTTTTTTTCATTGTCAGAGAACTCCCCTTGGAATGCGCCAAGGAGAAGGCAAGCAATTCGGCCGCGCAATCTTATGAAGGTACGGTAAAAGGGTATTCCGGATCGGAATGGGCATTGTCCGCGAGTATCTCCAGCGGCAGGCCCAGCGTCTCGAACTTGGCACGGACCTCGGACAGGAGACAGTCGACAAAGGTCTGGGTGTCCGGGCTGCGGTCGCGTCCGGCCTGCTCGACCAGGGCGACGGTGTGATGAACGCGCGGTTCGAACGGGCGGATCGCCAGCTCGGAGGTGGCGGTGTAGCCCGCCATCATCCCGTTCACGACAGCCACGCCCAGCCCCTCTGCCGCGCAACGACAGGCTGTGGCGACATTCGAGGTCTCGATCCGGATGTCCGGGGTCAGGCGTTCGCGCGAAAAGGCGTCTTCGATCAACTGGCGGGTCGGCTGCCGCCGCAGCAGAAAGATCATCTTTTCACCGGCCAGGTCCGCTGGCCGAACCAGCGATGTCTTCGCCAGAGGATGATCGTGCCGCATGACGGCGCAGCTGACCGTGCGAAACAGCGGCGTCACCTGCAGCGTCGGGTGCGACACCGGCAGGGCGACCACGGCAAACTCGGCCTCACGCCGCACCATGACGTCGATGGCCGCCTCTGTCGTGCGGACATCGAAACCAAAGCGCACATCCGGCTTGCGCGCGGAAAACGCGCCCAGAACCGAAGGCACCAACCCGTAGGACAGCGAGGGCACGGTGACAAAGACCAGTTCGGGGCTGGGTGCGGCGGCACGGGTCGACATGACCTCCAGCCGTGAGACCGCCTCGAGGATGCCGCGCGCCTGCGCCAGCACGGCATTGGCCTGTCGGGTCGGCGTCAATCGCCCGTTGGCCCGCGTGAAGAGGTCAAAGCCCAGGCGGGTTTCGAACCGGCCCAGGATACGGCTGACCGCGGACTGGGTGATGCCCAGTTCCCGCGCCGCCGCCGAGACGGAGCCGGAGCGCATGATCGCGTCGAAAACTTCCAGGTGCCGCAGATCCAACCGGGTCCATCCGTTTGAGAACCAATCGCTCCCGGCACTATCGGACGGAAACCGGCCCGGCGCAACGCAGGGCGTTCCCCTCAGACGGCCTTGTCGTCCGCGTCAAAGAAATGCAGCCGTTCCGGCGGTGCGACCAGGCCGATCCTGTCGCCTTCGGTGACAGAAGTGTCACCATCGGTGCGCACCGTGACCTGGCCCAGCGGCCCGCAATCCACGATCAGGAAGGTATCGGCCCCAAGGTATTCCAGCACGTCGACGGTGCCGTCCATCATCCCTTCGCCCTCGGCGCCGATCCGGATGTGTTCGGGCCGGATGCCCACCTTCACCGCCGGATGGTCGCCGTCGTAGGCCCCGCCCCGCGCGCCCTCCAGCGTGAAACGGCCGCTGCCGGTGGTGCAGTCCAGCACGTTCATCTTGGGGGAGCCGATGAATTGCGCCACGAAGAGGTTGGCGGGCCGTTCATACAGCTCTCGGGGGCTGCCGACCTGGGCGATCACGCCGAATTCCAGCACCACGATCCGGTCGGCCAGCGTCATCGCCTCGACCTGGTCATGGGTGACGTAGATCATCGTGCGGGCCAGCGTCTTGTGCAGCTTGGCGATTTCATAGCGCATCTCGACCCGCAGCGCGGCATCGAGGTTGGACAGGGGTTCGTCGAAGAGGAAAGCCGTTGGATCGCGCACGATCGACCGCCCGATGGCCACGCGCTGCCGCTGACCGCCCGACAGCGCCTTGGGGCGCCGGTCAAGGTAGGGCTCCAACTTCAGCACCCTCGCCGCCTCGTCCACCTTTTCCTTGATCTCGGCCTTGGGCGCACCGGCGGTCTTGAGCGAAAAGCCCATGTTCTCGCCCACGGACATATGCGGGTACAGCGCGTAGGACTGGAAGACCATCGTCAGCCCGCGCTTGGAGGGCGGATCGGCGGTCTTGTCCTGCCCGTCGATCAGCAGCTTGCCACGGCTGATTTCCTCAAGGCCCCCGATCATCCGCAAGAGCGTGGACTTGCCGCAGCCGGACGGCCCGACGAAAACGACGAATTCGCCGTCCGCGATGGTCAGGTCGATGCCCTTGATCACCTGCAGGTCGCCGTACCACTTCTCGACCTTGTCCAGAGTTATCGCCCCCATCACGCCCTCCTTGCGCTGTCCGACGCCCAGGCCAGCCAGATTGCCGCCGTCCAGGTGAAATTGCGCCCGCCCGCCGCTGCGCCGTCGCGCGGGTCGAAATACTCGGCAAAGCCGTTTTCCGCGATCATGTCGCGGGTGTTGACACGCAGCGCCTCGGCCCGGTCTTCATGGCCCGCCTCATGCAGGCCGGTGGCGATCAGCATGTTCATCATCGCCCAGACCGGCCCGCGCCAGTAGCGTTTCGGTTCATAGGACGGATGCGCCGGATCGGTGGAGGGGACGTAGTAGCGGGTAGTCCCGGCAATCCGGTCGAAATGCCCCTGCATCCGATCCCCGCCCACCCCGGCGTACCATGCCAGGAAGGAGGCGTTCGAAACGACGCCCGTATGTTGCCCGGACCGGATGTCGAGACAGTCATAGGTGCCAAGTTCGGCATTCCAGAGCCGCTCGCTCCCGCCCTCCATCTCTGTGATCCAGTCATCGAGGTCATCCGTGGGCAGATCCATCCGGTCCGCCAGCAGCCTCAGGTCGCGGGTGGACCGGAGCAAGGTAAAGGTCATCGTGGGGTCGGCCACGCGAAACGGTGTGATCTCGCGCAGGTGCGCCTCGTCCCAGCCGCATTCCGCCCCCAGCTTGACCAGGTAGAGATAGCGGTCATAGTCCCAGCGGCGCGGGCGCTCTTCCTCGACCACATGGGTGGTGTCCCGGCGATAGTAATCCTCGATCCCCTCGGGCTCGATGGCGGCAAAGGGCCCGTCCCAGTCGGGACAGTTGTCGCGGCCCGTCTCCCAGGGATGGGTGACGACGATGGCGCCACCCTCGTTGCGCCAGGTCATGAACCAGCGGTGCCAGTCGATCAGTCCCGGCACCAATGCGCGGGCGCGATCCTCGAACGTGCCATCCATCTCCAGCAGCCAGCGGGCAAAGGTGGCCGCAATGGGCGGCTGCGAGATGCCGGAGGACGGGATCGGCCCGACCCCGCGCCAGATGTCCGGGCCGGGGAAGTAACTGGGGTCGACCTTGTGGAACAGGATATGCGGGACCATGCCGTTGGGCCACTGCCCGCTCATCAGCGTCTCGATCTCGGTCCAGGCCCGGTCCATGTCATGTTCCGCGAACCCGATGGCGGCAAAGACGCTGTCCCAGTTCCACTGGTAAGGATACAGCCCCGCGGTCGGCACGGTGTATCCACCCCGGTCATTCCCTTTGAGGATGGCGCGGGCCTCTGCGTCTCGTGTTGTCATCCCTTGACACTCCCGGCTGTCAGCCCCTTGGTCATGAACCGTTCCAGCCCCAGGAAAAGCGCCATGATCGGCACCGTCGCCACCACGGCCCCGGCCATCAGGTGCTGGCGCGGGATCTCGGACGAGTTGAGCGAGGCGATGCCCCGGGTCAGCGTGAATTTCGACGGATCGTCCAGCAGCATGAAGGCCAGCAGGAATTCATTCCATGCGATCATGAAGACATAGAGCGAGACGCTGGCCAGTGCCGGCAGCGACAGCGGCAGCGTGATCTTCCAGATCACCGCGAGGCGCGACAGCCCGTCCATCAGCCCCGCTTCCTCGACCTCCGCCGGCAGGCCCCGGAAATAGCCCTGCAGCATGTAGAGCGCGACGGGGATCGTTGTGACCGGGTAGATCAGGACGATGCCAAAGATCGTGTTGCGCAGCCCCGTCATCGAAAAGGCGATGTAGATCGGCAAGGCCAGAACGATCATCGGCACCATGTAGATCAACAGGATCGAGCGCGAAAATGCCGCCCGCCCCCGAAACCGCAGCCGCGCCACCGCGTAGGCGCCGGGGATTGAGAAGGCCAGCGTCAGCAGGACCGTCAGCACCGAGACATAGAAGGAGGTCCAGAGGTAGCTGCCGAAATTGAAGTCGGCGAAAAGCTCGACATAGCTGCGGAACAGGCCCCAGCCCTGCGACAGGTCGACGGTGAAATCCAGCGGATTCTGGATCAGTTCCGACTGGTTTTTCAGGCTTGTCATCACCATGACGTAAAAGGGAATGGCGACGATGGCGGTGAAGAAGATGTAACCAAAGCCGGTCAGGAACCGGATCACCGCCTCTTCGAACTCGTGCCGGGTCAGCGCGCCCATGCCGGGCAGATGCCCCAGGATCACATGCAGCGACCAGCCGGTCGCCAGCCCCAGCGCCCCGCTGCCGACCAGTTTCCACAGCGTCGAGGCCGTCTCTCCCGACGCGACGGGGCCGATGCCGATCACCGCCAGCAGGACGAATGCCGCCGCGGTCGCCAGCGACGCGATCCCTTTGTCCGGGCGCAGCGCAACAAGGCCCAGCCCCAGCGCCGCCCCCCAGAGCAGGGACCACAGGCCCGCCGGCCGGAACGGATCGCCGGTGGCAAAGGACATCAGCACCGCCAGCGTCGTTGCCAGCACAAACAGCCAGAGCGCGCCCAGAACGGGGCCGGTGACATAGCCGAAACGAAGCGTGCTCATAGGCCTTCCTCCTGGCTGACATAGCGGAAGAAGAAGACCGAGAAGAGCACGAGACAGCAGAAGACCACCACCGCGACCGCCGCCCCGGCCCCGATGTTCGAGATGGCAAAGGCCTGTTCGTAGACATTTACCGTCAGGGTCCGCGTACCCGCGTTGCCGCCGGTCAGCAGAAAGATGTCGTCGAACTTGTTGAAGGTCCAGATGAAGCGTAGCAGGAACAGCACGCTGAGAATGCCCAGAAGTTGCGGCAGGCTGAGATACCAGAACTTCTGAAAGGGCGACGCGCCGTCCATGTCGGCGGCCTCGTACATGTCGGTGTCGATCGACTGCATCCGGGCCAGGATGAACAGGAAGGACAGCGGGAAATAGCGCCAGATCTCGAAGACGGTGACCATGATCAGCGCCAGTGGCCTCTCGCCAAAGAAATTGATGCTGGAACTGGTTACCCCCATCTGGATCAGGAGCGCGTTGGCCGAGCCCGAGAAGGGATCGAACAGGATGATCCAGGCAAAGGCCACGGCGATCACCGGGGCGACATAGGGAAACAGGTACAGCCCGCGCAGGATGCCCTGGCCGCGAAACTCCTTGTTCAGCAGCATCGCCGCGAAGAGACCGAAGATCAGCGCGCCCAGTGTACCGAAGACGGTGTAAAAGAGCGTCACCCCCAGCACGCCCCAGAACTCGTCCCCGCTGAAGATCCGGTCGAAGTTCTCCAGCGTGAAGTCGAAGTTCGTCAGGATGTTGTTGCTGCGCCCCGTCATGCGCGGATCGCTGCCCTCGGCGGCCTCTTCGGCGGCGTCCTCGTCCCCTTGCAGGGCCACGAAGATCTCGACCTCGTCGCGCCCGCCGCCGTCGAGGTCGCCCAGGTCGCAGGTGAAGTCGGCACCGTCGAAGGTACAGCGCGGGTCGGCTGTCAGGACCGTCAGGCTCTCGGGCAGGCTGTCCGACAGGGTAACGCCTGTGATCGGTTCCGACTGCGAGGAATTGCGGACGCGGTATTGCAGGCGGAGATCGTCGCCCGATCCGCGCAGGCTTTCGCGGACTACCGGCGCCGGGGGGCGCAGGTCCGCAAGGCCGATGGGCTTGAAGCTGATCCAGAAGATCGCCAGCAGTGGCAGGACAACCACCGCCGAGACAATGGCCAGCGTGGGAAACAACAGCCCCCAGGCCAGCCGCGCCTCGCGTTTCAGCAGGGGGCCAGTGCCCCTTGGCGGCCCCGAGGCCGGTCCGGTGCTGTCGCTCATGTCGCGGTCCCCCCTTCCGGACGCGGACCAGGGGCCACGTCCGCGCGGGCGACAGGCGCAGGGCCGGTCGCCCGAAGGTCCGGCATCACTCGATGCCGGCCAGTTCCTCGTTCATCTTCTTGACCGCATCGGGACCAGAGATGTCGCCGTCGATGTATTCCCGCACGACACGGTTGATTGCCTGGCTGTTGATGATCTTGGAGGCCAGCGCCAGTTGCCCGTCCTTGACGCCCCAGCGCTGTGCCACGTCCAGCCCGCCGACGATCTCGTCGATCATCGAGGCCGCGTAGAGCTCACTCAGCGGCGCCTTGCGGTCAACGCCCACGTCCAGTTTGGACCAGGCATCGACAAAGGCGGTTGGGTCGTCCTGGGTGCCGCGCCGCACCGGGAACTTGCCCTCGGGCGCGATGGACAGCGTCTGCGTATAGCCCGTGTCCATCGAGTACTTGATGAACTCCTGCGCCTCGTCGAAATCCGCGTCGGCGGTGATCCCGAAATAGCGGATGTCGCCCCAGGCCGCGCCGTCGGGGTTGGACGGACCGGCGAAATTGGTCACGATCCCGGTCATCGAGGCCAGCGCCGCAGAGGTCGGGTCCTCGTTGATGGTCGGCGGGGCGCTGTCACGCAGGCCGGCCAGTTCGTCCAGGATGAAGGGCGACCAGATGATCATCGCCGCATCCCCCGCAAAGTAGAGGCTGCGCGACTGGTCCCAGTACAGCTCACCCTCGGGCGAGGCATCCGCCAGCACCTTGTAGAATTCCAGCACCTCGACCGTCTTCTTCTCGTCGAAGCCCATGAACCCGTCCGGCCCCACGGGTGTCGCGCCATTGGCGAGGAAGACATGTTCCAGAACCTGGCTCATGAAGTTCTCGTCCACCTTGGTGGCGGCGACGAACCCGAACATCTCGGGCGGGTTGTGCAGCGCCTCGATGGCGGCGGTGACGGCGGCAAAGGTGGTGGGCGGCGCCAATCCCGCCTCGTCGAAGAGGTCCTTGCGGTAAACGATCATCTGCGTCCAGCCGTCCACCGGGACGCTGGCCCATCCGTCGTCGGTCTTGGCCATGTCCAGCGCGCCGGGGGCAAATGTGCCTGTGCCCAATTCGTCGATCACCTCGGTCGCCGCCTCGGCATCGAGGATGCCCGCCTCGACCCAGGGCAAGGCGTATTGCAACGTATGGTAGATCACATCCGGCAGGTCGCCCGCGGCAAAGGCCGCCGTGGCGCGTGTGCCCAGGTCGGATTCGGAGACGGGGATCACCTCGACACCGATGCCCGTTTCAGCCTCGAAAGCCTCTGCCATTTCCTTCTGCTTGGCCAGTCGCTCTGGCTGTTCCTCGGTTGTCCAGAACCGAATATCGGCGGCTGCAGGGCCGGCGCACAGCACGATACCTAGCGCCGCAGTCGTCAAAAGACGGGATAAAGTGTTTGGTGATTTGACGGGCATTTCGCACCTCCCAATGCGCTTTGATTCTTATCGGTCGTTTTCCATGACCTACCCCAGTTCTAGCGATTTTTCCACCGCGGCGTCGATTGTCCAGGCGGCACACCAGGAAGCAGCCCCTTAATATTGCTCGAAAATTAGGCATTTCGACCGGACAAGGCAGATCAGCCGCGCCCGATCACCACGCTCTGCGCCGCAGCATTTCACAGCAGCGAAAGGCTGGAATTTGCGCCTCTCCACCACCACCTCCGGGACCGTTTTTGGCAGGTTTCCCAAAGCGCTTGCAGCCCCGTCCCCTCTCCCTCCGGCACGGGACCGCCGTCATGCTGCAACCGCCCGGTACGCCGCCTCTCCTTGCGTATTCCGGTCCGCGTATTACTCTGCCCGCCAAGGAGGCCAGAATGACACCCTCGCCCGCAGACGATCCGATGCATTCCCTCAGCGAAGACACCTGGCGGGACGTCATCGCCGCGATGGACCGCACCTATTCGGAACTCGTCGACTACCAGGAGTTGCTGGAAAAGCAGAACCGCGAGCTGGACGAGATGCGCCAGTTCATGGCTTCGGTGCTGTCGTCGATGTCGGACCTGCTGATCGTCGTGGACAAGAACCGCATCATCGAACGCACCGGCGGCGCCATCGATCAGATCCTGGGCGCCACCGTGGCCCGCAGCGGAACGCCCCTCGGCGCCTTGCTGGAGGATGGGGACAGCGACGACCTGCTGGCCGCGGTCGACAAGGTCATGCTGGGCCGAGAGCCCACCACCGTCGAGGCCCGCTTCCTGACCGGGGACGGCCCCACCCCTCTGGAAATCAGCGTCAGCCCCCGGCTCGACCAGCGCGGACGCAGCCGCGGCGTTGTCCTGGTGGGGCGGCCGCTGGGCGAGTTGCGCAATGCCTACATGGAACTGGAAGCCAGCCACGAGGCGCTGCAACAGGCGCAGACACAGCTTGTCCGCAACGAAAAGCTGGCCTCTCTGGGTCGCCTCGTCGCCGGGGTGGCGCATGAGCTGAACAACCCGATCAGCTTTGTCTATGCCAACACCCACGGGCTGGAGAAATACACCAAACGGTTCGAGACTTATTTCGAGGCGGTCCAGGCCGGCAAGAGCCGCCCGGAGCTGGTTGCTCTGCGCGACGAGCTGAAACTTGAAAAGACCGTGCGCAACCTGCGCACCGCGATCGACGGCGCCAAGGACGGGGCCGAACGGGTCCGCGACATTGTCGACGACCTGCGCCGGCTCAGCGCCGATGGCACAGGCGAACGGTCGGCCTTCGACATGATGGCCACCACCCGGATCGCCGCCGACTGGGTCGTGCGCACCTCGCGGACCGCCGTCCAGATCACCTTTGCGGACGATGCGACACGCCTGGCCTGGGGCAATCCTGGCCACGTCCAGCAGATCGTCATGAACCTGGTGCAAAACGCCATCGACGCCATGTCGGAAACCGGCACGCCGACACTGCACCTGCATGTCCTGGACCGGGACGAACAGGTGCTGTTGCGCGTGACCGACAATGGACCGGGCATCCCCGAGGCGATTGCCGGGTCGATCTTTGATCCGTTCTTCACCACCAAGCAGGTCGGCAAAGGCACCGGGCTGGGCCTGTCCATCTCGCACAAGATCGCCGAAGAACATGGCGGGGCGCTGACGCTGGCCTATACCGGCCCCGAGGGCAGCTGCTTTGAACTGGCCCTGCCGACAGAGGGACACGCATGAACATTTTGTGGCTGCAATCCGCAGGCTGCGGCGGCTGTACCATGTCGCTGCTCTGCGCGGAGTCCCCCGGTGTACTGGACCTTCTGGGCGACGCCGGGCTGTCCTTCCTCTGGCATCCGGCACTGTCCGAACAGACCGGTGCCGAGGTGCGCGCCCTGCTGGCCGGGATCGAGGACTGCAGCCAGACGCTGGACATCCTCTGTGTCGAGGGGTCGATCCTGACCGGCCCCAAGGGCACGGGCCGGTTCCAGATGCTGTCCGGCACCGGGCGGTCGATGCTGGATTGGGTCAGATCGCTGGCGCCGCTGGCCGAACAGGTCGTCGCGGTGGGCACCTGCGCGACCTATGGCGGCATGACCTCGGCCGGCGGCAATCCCGCCGGCGCCATCGGCCTGCAATATGACGGCAGCTATCCCGGCGGCGCCCTGCCCGCCGATTTCCGCGCCCGCTCGGGAATGCCGGTCATCAACGTCGCGGGCTGCCCGACGCATCCCGACTGGGTGACGGAAACCCTGCTGCTGATCGCGGGCGGAGAGATGAACAAGGCGGCGCTGGACGAGCTGGGGCGGCCGCTGTTCTACGCGGAACACCTCGTCCACCACGCCTGCCCGAAAAACGAGTTCTACGAGTACAAGGCCAGCGCAGAGAAACCCGGCCAGCTGGGCTGCATGATGGAACACATGGGCTGTGTCGGAACGCAGGCGGTGGGGGACTGCAACATCCGCGGCTGGAACGGAGGCAGCTGCTGCACCCGCGCCGGTTACGCCTGCATCAACTGCACCGCCCCCGAGTTCGAGGAACCCAACCACCCCTTCACCGAAACGCCCAAGTTCGCGGGCATCCCCGTCGGCCTGCCCTCGGACATGCCAAAGGCCTGGTTCATGGCGCTGGCCTCGCTGTCAAAAGCGGCGACGCCCAAGCGACTGGCCGAAAACGCCGTGGCCGACCGGATCGAGGTGCCGCCCACGCTGCGGACGGGGCGCAAATGACAGAGCGTTCGCTGCTGGTCGGGCCCTTCAACCGGGTCGAGGGCGACCTTGAAATCCGGCTCGAGGTCAAGGACGGACGCGTGGCGCAGGCCTTTGCCAATTCGCCCATGTTCCGTGGATTCGAGATCATGATGCTGGGCAAATCGCCGATGGACGCGCTGACGATCACGCCGCGCATCTGCGGGATCTGCTCGATCAGCCAGTCCGCCGCCGCCTCGACCGCGCTGGGGTCGCTGGCCGGTTTGCCGCCGGCGCCGCAGGGGGCACTGGCCGCGGCGATCATGCACGGGGTCGAGAACCTCTGCGATCACCTGACCCATTTCAACCTGTTCTTTTGCGCCGATTTCGCCCGCGCCGCCTATGCCGGACGGCCCTGGCATGACCGCGCCGTAGCGCGCTTTACCGCGATGGACGGCTCTGCCGTGCGCGCCAGTGTCGAGGCCCGCGCCCAGATCCTGCACATCGTCGGGCTGCTGGGGGGCAAGTGGCCGCACACGCTGGCCATCCAGCCCGGCGGCGTGACCCGCGCGCCCACCGCGCGTGACCGCATCCGCATGACCAGCATCCTGGCCGCCTTTCGCCGCTACCTGGAAAGCACGCTGTTCGGCGCCCCGGTCGAGGAATTCGCCGAACTGTCTACCGCCCAAGCCCTGACCGGCTGGACCCGGGGCGATGCCGGTCTGTTCATGGAAATCGCCGAGGACCTTGGCCTGGCCGACATGGGGCACGGGTCGGGGCGCTTCCTGTCCTTCGGGGCCTATCCCCTGCCAGACGGCCCAGCCCTTGCCGCCGGGACCTGGGACAATGGCACGCATGGGCCGGTCGACACGACGGAGATCCGCGAGGATCTCAGCCACGCCTGGATGCTGGGCGAGGCGCGCCACCCGACCGAGGGCCAAACCGACCCCGACGAAGACATGCAGTCCCCGGCCTACAGCTGGTGCAAGGCGCCGCGCCTTGCCGGCCGCACGGTCGAGACCGGCGCGCTGGCCCGGCAGGTCATCGACGGCCACCCGGCCGCACGGAATCTGGTGGCCAGCGGCACCAATGTCCGGGCGCGCGTCGCCGGGCGCCTGCTGGAAATCGCGCGCACGCAGATCCTGCTGGAAACGTGGGTCGCGGCGTTAAAAACCGACGCCCCATTCATCACCGATGTCGCCTTGCCGGATGCAGGCAGCGGAGAGGGCCTAGTCGAGGCGGCCCGGGGCGCGCTTGGACACTGGATCAAGGTCGAAAAGGGGCGGATCTCCGGTTACCAGATCGTCGCGCCGACGACGTGGAACTTCAGCCCCCGCGACGCCAGCGGCACCCCCGGCCCGGTCGAGGCCGCGCTGGAGGGCGCGCCGGTCGGCCCCGGCGAGGAAACGCCGCTGTCGGTGCAGCACATCGTGCGCAGCTTCGACCCCTGCATGGTCTGCACGGTCCATTGAGCGGCGCCCTGCGCATCCGGGTACGCGGCCAGGTGCAGGGCGTGGGCTTCCGCCCCTTCGTCTGGCAACTGGCGCATCGGCTGAACATCCGGGGCGAGGTGCTGAACGACCCCGAGGGGGTCCTGATCCATGCCCAAGGCGCGCGGATCGCCGACTTTGTCGCCGCGATCACCGCCGAGGCCCCGCCGCTGGCCCGGGTCGATGCGGTGGAAACGACGGCTTATGCCTTCGACACCCCACCCACCGGCTTCGAGATAGCCGCCAGCCAAGGCACCGGCGCGGAAACCCGTGTCACCCCGGATGCCGCGACCTGCCCCGATTGCCTGGCTGACATCCGGGGCGATGATCCGCGCCGCCGGGGCTATGCCTTTACCAATTGCACCCATTGCGGCCCGCGGTTCACGATCCTGAAGGGCCTGCCTTATGACCGGGCACGCACGACGATGGCCGGCTTCGAGATGTGTCCCGACTGTGCTGCCGAATACGCCGACCCCGGCGACCGCCGCTTTCACGCGCAACCCGTGGCTTGCGCCCTCTGCGGTCCGCACCTGGGGTTCGAGGATGCCGACGGCGCACATCCGGACGCGATCGCGGCGGCGGCTCGCGCCCTGCTGGACGGGGCGATCCTGGCGGTCAAGGGCTTGGGCGGGTTTCACCTGTGCTGCGACGCCACCAATGCCCAGGCCATCGACCGGTTGCGCCGCCGCAAGCATCGCCCGTCCAAGCCGCTGGCCCTGATGGGCCGATGGCAGGAGATCGACCGGCACGCCCGGCCAGACACCGAGGAACGCGCCGCGCTGGGGTCCGCCGCCGCGCCCATCGTCCTCTTGGCCAAGGGCGATCCGCTGCCCGAGGCCCTTGCGCCCGGCCAGAACCACCTGGGCTGGATGCTGCCCTATACCCCACTGCACCATCTCCTGCTGGATACGGTCGCCCGGCCTCTTGTCATGACCTCGGGCAACCTGTCCGGCGAGCCGCAGGTGATCGGCAACGCCGAGGCCCGGGACAAGCTGGGCGGGATCGCAGACGCAATCCTGGACCACGACCGCGACATCGCCCGCAGGCTGGACGACAGCGTGATGCGGCTGACGCCCGAGGGACCGATGATCCTGCGCCGGGCGCGGGGGATGGTTCCGGACACCCTGCCCCTGCCCGATGGGTTCGGCGATGCGCCGCAGGTCGTGGCCTATGGCGGCCAGATGAAGGCCGCGCTCTGCCTGCTCAAGAACGGGCAGGCCCTTCTGGGACACCACCTGGGTGAGCTGGACGAGGCCCTGACGCTGGAAGCCTTCCTGCAGGCCGATGCGGATTACGCGGCTCTGTTCGACCATCGCCCCGATGTGGTGGCCGTCGACCTGCACCCGGATTTCCAGGCCACGCGCCACGGCGAGGCCCGCGCACGCGACGAGGGGCTGGCGCTGGAGCCGGTCCAGCACCATCACGCCCACCTCGCCGCCTGCATGGCCGAGAACGGGCACGCCCTGAACGGTGGCAAGGTCGCCGGCATCGTGCTGGATGGTCTGGGCCTTGGCCCGGATGGCACGGTCTGGGGTGGAGAGCTGCTGCTTGGGGACTACACCGGCTTTGACCGCCGCGCCTGGCTGACACCGGCACCGTTGATCGGCGGCGACCGCGCACAGGCAGAGCCCTGGCGCAACGCGCTGATGCGACTGGACCAGGCGGGGCTGTCGAACTGGGCGGACCAGTTGTTCGCGGACAAACCGCTGGAGATTGCCCGGATGGCCGCCAGCAAGGGGTTGAATGCGCCGCAAAGCTCCAGCGCCGGGCGGCTGTTCGATGCCGTGGCCGCGGTTCTGGGCATCTGCCCGGACGGCCAAAGCTACGAGGGCGAGGCGGCCATGCGCATGGAGGCGCTGGCCTCGGAGACTGTGTTCGCGCCGGTCCCGCTGGATCATGGTGCCGCGGGGATCGACCCCGCCCCCCTGTTCCACCGCCTGCGCGCCGACCTTGCCCGGGGCACCAGCCCGGGCGACTGCGCCACTCTGTTCCACCTCAGCCTCGCCCATGCCTTTTCCAAAGTAGCCCGCGCTCTGGTCGATGCCGGAGAGGCGGAGCGCGTCGCGATCAGCGGCGGATGCTTTCAGAATGCGCGCCTGCTGCGCGACACGCTGGACGCGCTGGGGCTGGACCGGAGCCGCGTCTACCTGCACCACCGGACACCGGCCAATGACGGCGGGCTGGCCCTGGGCCAGGCGGTGATTGCCGCGGCACGCCACCTGCATCGCCGGTAAGCCCCGTGCCACCCTGCACCCCGCGCCGGTAAACCCCTATCCGCCCGGCATCCTTCGGCATACCGAAAAATGCCGCCTAACCCGCTGTCCAGACATTATTAATCGCGTACTCCGCGATCCGGTGCTTTTTTGCAGCCTTTGCCCCCACCCCTGCGCGATCAAGAGGATGGAGACATCCCGGCGGCGGCCCCGCCATCCGGGTCAATGGCGGAGGAGACAGACTTGGCCGAGATAGAAACCTTTTACGACGTGATGCGCCGGCAGGGGATCACCCGCCGCAGTTTCATGAAATATTGCGCGCTGACGGCAAGCGCCCTGGGCCTTGGGCCCGCCTTCGTGCCGAAGATCGCCAACGCGATGGAAACCAAGCCCCGCACGCCCGTCATCTGGGTGCACGGGCTGGAATGCACCTGCTGTTCCGAAAGCTTCATCCGCTCGGCCCACCCGCTGGCCAAGGACGTGGTCCTGTCGATGATCAGCCTCGACTACGACGACACGCTGATGGCCGCCGCAGGTCACGCGGCAGAGGCCGCGATGAAGGACACGATCGAGAAATACAAGGGCAACTACATCCTCGCCGTCGAAGGCAACCCGCCCCTGAACGAGGACGGGATGTTCTGTATCTCGGGCGGCAAACCCTTTGTCGAGAAACTGAAATACGCCGCCAAGGATGCCAAGGCGATCATCAGCTGGGGCGCCTGCGCCTCTTACGGCTGCGTACAAGCGGCCAAGCCCAACCCGACGCAGGCAACGCCCGTCCACAAGGTCATCACCGACAAGCCGATCATCAAGGTGCCGGGCTGCCCACCCATCGCCGAGGTCATGACCGGCGTCATCACCTACATGCTCACCTTTGACCGCCTGCCCGAGCTGGACCGGCAGGGGCGGCCGGCGATGTTCTACGGCCAGCGCATCCACGACAAATGCTATCGCCGGCCACATTTCGACGCCGGGCAATTCGTCGAGGAATGGGACGACGAAGGCGCGCGCAAGGGCTATTGCCTCTACAAGATGGGCTGCAAGGGCCCGACCACCTACAACGCCTGCTCCACCGTACGCTGGAACGAAGGCGTGAGTTTCCCGATCCAGTCCGGCCACGGCTGCATCGGCTGTTCCGAGGACGGCTTCTGGGACCAGGGCACCTTCTACGACCGGGTGACCGACCTGACCCAGTTCGGCGTCGAAAAGAACGCCGACCAGATCGGCCTTGCCGCGGCGGGCGTCGTCGGCGGCGGCATCGCCCTGCACGCCGCCGTATCCGCGCTGAAGTCCGCGCAGAGCAAGGCCCAGAAATCCCCCAGCAAAACCAACGAGGAGGCCTGACGCATGGTCGTCCAGACACCCAACGGCTTCAGCCTTGACGACAGCGGTCAGCGCATCGTGGTCGACCCAGTCACCCGCATCGAGGGCCACATGCGCTGCGAGGTCAACGTCGACGACGAGGGCATCATCCGCAACGCCGTTTCCACCGGCACCATGTGGCGCGGCCTCGAGGTCATCCTCAAGGGGCGTGACCCGCGCGACGCCTGGGCCTTTACCGAACGCATCTGCGGCGTCTGCACCGGCACCCATGCGCTGACCTCGGTGCGCGCGGTGGAGGATGCGCTGGGGATCACCATCCCCGACAACGCCAATTCCATCCGCAACATGATGCAGCTGAACCTGCAGATTCACGACCACGTCGTGCATTTTTACCACCTGCACGCCCTGGACTGGGTCAACCCGGTGAACGCATTGCGCGCCGACCCCAAGGCCACGTCCGAGCTGCAGCAGGCGGTTTCTCCGTCGCACCCGCTCTCCTCGCCGGGGTATTTTCGCGACGTGCAGAACCGCCTGAAGCAATTCGTCGAAAGCGGCCAGCTGGGCCTGTTCAAGAACGGCTACTGGGACAACCCCGCCTACCTTCTGCCGCCAGAGGCGGATTTGATGGCCACCACCCACTACCTGGAGGCGCTGGACCTGCAAAAGGAGATCGTGAAGGTCCACACGATCTTTGGCGGCAAGAACCCGCATCCGAACTGGCTGGTGGGCGGCGTGCCCTGCCCGATCAACGTGCATTCCACCGGCGCGGTGGGCGCGATCAACATGGAGCGGCTGAATCTTGTCAGCTCGATCATCGACAAGTGTATCGAGTTCAACAAGAACGTCTACCTGCCCGATGTCGTGGCCATCGGCGGCTTCTACAAGAACTGGCTGTATGGTGGCGGGCTGTCTTCGCAGGCCTGCCTCGCCTACGGCGATATTCCCGAACATCCCAACGATTTCTCGCCTGACCAGCTGCACCTGCCGCGCGGCGCGATCATCGGCGGCGACCTGTCGACCGTGCATGACGTCGACCCGCGCGACCCCGAGCAGATCCAGGAATACGTCGATCATTCGTGGTACGATTACGGCGAGGCGGGCAAGGGGCTGCACCCCTGGGACGGCGTCACAGAGGCCAAGTTCGAGCTGGGACCGAAGCTGAAAGGCACCCGAACCAACATCGAGCAGATCGACGAAGGCGCGAAATACAGCTGGATCAAGGCACCCCGCTGGAAGGGGCACGCGATGGAGGTGGGCCCGCTGGCGCGTTACGTCGTCGGCTATGCCAAGGGCCACGAGGAGATCACGGACCAGGTCAACGGGTTGCTAAGAACGATGGACCTGCCGGTCGAGGCGCTGTTCTCGACCCTTGGCCGCACGGCGGCGCGGGCGCTGGAATCGGAATACTGCGGACGGCTGCAAAAGTACTTTTTCGACAAGCTGGTGACCAACATCAAGAACGGCGACGAAAGCACCGCCAACGTGGCCAAGTGGGACCCGTCCACCTGGCCGAAAGAGGCCAAGGGCGTGGGCATGACAGAGGCCCCGCGCGGCGCTCTTGGCCACTGGATCCGGATCAAGGACGGCCGCATCGAGAACTATCAATGCGTGGTGCCCACCACCTGGAACGGCTCTCCGCGCGATAGCAAGGGCAACATCGGCGCCTTCGAGGCCAGCCTGATGAACACCAGGATGGAACGCCCCGAAGAGCCGGTCGAGATCCTGCGCACCCTGCACAGTTTCGACCCCTGCCTGGCCTGTTCCACGCATGTCATGTCCGAAGACGGTGACGAGCTGACCACCGTCAAGGTTCGCTGAAGGAAGGAAAGACCCATGAAACGACTTGTGACCCTGATGACCGTCCTTCCCGGTGCCGCGCTGGCCCACGGTGGCCATGCCCCGGTGCCGGAGGCAGCACACGGCATGACCCATGCCGCGCCCCTGCTGGGCGGTGCGCTGATCGTGGCGGCGCTGGCCTTGCTGATCCACAAGCGGTGGACGTCATGAACTTTGAGGCCGCGCAAAGGTCGGACCCGGCCGTCCCCCTGACGGGGGACGCGACCGAGGCGGATCTGGCCACGATCACGCGCAATACCTCGGTCTATGTCTACGAGGCGCCTGTGCGGCTCTGGCACTGGATCAACGCGGCGGCGATCCTCGTGCTCTGCGTCACCGGCTACCTGATCGGCTCGCCCCTGCCCAGTGTCGACATGGGCGAGGCCACGCACCAGTTCCTGTTCGGTTACATCCGTTTTGCCCATTTCGCGGCGGCGATGATCATGACCGTCGGGTTCTTCGGGCGCATCTACTGGGCCTTCGTCGGCAACTCGCATTCGCGGCAACTGTTTCGCCTGCCGATCTGGAACCGCCGCTGGTGGTCAGAGGTGGTGGACGAAGCGAAGTGGTACGCCTTTCTCAAGAAGCGGCCCAAGAAATACGTCGGGCACAACCCGCTGGCCCAGATCGCCATGTTCTTCTTCATGACGCTTGGCATGAGCTTCATGATCCTGACAGGCTTTGCGATCTATGCTGAGGCCGAGGGCTACGGCAGCCTTCTGGACCAGGTTTTCGGCCCCCTGCGCGACCTCGTGGGCGGCAGCCACGTCATGCACCAGCTGCACCACCTGGGCATGTGGGCCATCGTCGTCTTCGTCATGATCCACATCTATGCCGCCATCCGCGAGGACATCATGTCCCGGCAGTCGATGGTCTCGACCATCATCTCGGGGACGCGTACCTTCAAGGACGACGATCCGACCTGATCCCGGCAGATCGTCAATTCCTGGAAAGCGGGCGCCCTGCGCCCGCTTTTTTGATGGACAGGCTCAAACCATTATCACGAATATACGGAAAGTTACTTTCCATCATTGTTGCACCCAGTAATTCAAAGGGCAAATAAAACATATTGTTTTCATAGCTTTATAAAATGCACTGAAATTCATCCTTTTTACATACCGGCAGTCAGATGGTAAGCTACCCTGCACCAAAGCCCCGGATGGAAAGCTGACTGGCATCCGGGTGAGGGAGGGACAGATGGCATCGAACGTGCTGGTCATGGGCATTGGAAACGTGCTCTGGGCGGACGAGGGGTTTGGCGTGCGCTGCGTCGAGCACCTGGCGCAGAACTGGGCGCTGCCCGCGGACATCACCCTGTTGGACGGCGGCACACAAGGGCTCTACCTGCTGCCGTTCCTCGAACAGGCGGACACGCTGATCGTCTTCGACGCGGTGGATTATGGCCTCGCGCCCGGCACGCTCAAGATCGTCGAGGGCGACGCGGTGCCGAGGTTCATGGGCGCCAAGAAGATGTCCCTGCACCAGACCGGCTTTCAGGACGTGATCGCGACCGCGCAACTGATGGGCTACTGCCCGCCGTCGCTCTTGCTGATCGGCTGCCAGCCCGAGGAGCTTGAGGACTACGGCGGCGGGCTGCGCCCTGTCGTGGCGGCCCGGATCGAGCCGGCGGTATCGGTTGCACTGGACCGGCTGGCCGACAAGGGGATCACGGTCTTGCCGGGCCGGACCCACAGCAACCTGCTGGCCGACCCCTCGATCATGCAGGACGCCTATGAGGCCGGCCGCCCGACCGAGGAAGAGGCCTGCCGCATCGGCGACAACCGTTTCTTTCAGGCTGCGGACTGATCCCATGTGCGTCGGCCTCCCCCTTTGCATCCGTTCTGTCGACGGCATCGCCGCCACGGCCACCAACGGCCCGGAGACGGAACTGATCGACCTGTCGCTGACACCAGAGGCGGGCCCCGGCGACTGGGTGCTGACCTTTCTGGGCGCCGCGCGCGAAATCATTTCCGCCGATGAGGCACAAAAGATCACCGCCGCGCTGGACGGTCTGCGCGCGGTCATGCAGGGCGGCGGCCCCGGCGAGGCCTTTGCCGATCTCGAGGCCGCAGGCCCGCAGCTTCCCCCCCACCTTCAGGCCGCGCTGGACGCGGGCCGCACCAACGGTTGAGGACCCAAGATGACCCATCCCCTTGTCACCCGCCTGACCGACGAATTCGGCTATCCCGCCCTGACGACAGAGGCCGAGATCGCCGCCTTCACCGAGGCGCCCGGCACGCATGTGATCTTTGTCCCCGGGGACGCACGCCGCAACCTTGAAACCCCCGACGTGGCCGTGGTGCTGCCCGAGTTGCGCCAGGCCTTCCAAGGCCGGTTCGATTGCGCTGTGGCCGCCGACAGCATCGAAACCGGCCTGCGCGAATCCACTGGCGTGCTGAAAACCCCCAGCCTGATCTTCTTCCGCGACGGGCAGGTGCTGGGCGGCATCCCCAAGGTGCGCGACTGGTCGGATTACGTCGACCGGATCACGCAACTGCTCTCGCAGCCCCTTGCCGCCGAATAAGGACCGACCCGATGACCAATCCCTTCATGATGCCGCCCACCGGCTTCGGCCCCGGATCGCAGCCCCTGGACAGCCAGGACGAGGCGCTGGAATACATGCCTTTGCCGCAGGACATGCGCACCTATTCCCCCCGCATCCCCGAGGTCGAGGCGTTGGGAGCGGCGGATCTTTCCCCGGCGCTGGATCTCTTGCATGATGTCGCCCAGGCTGCCGCGCGGATCGGCGGCGACGGCGGCAACGCCCGTTTCGACCTTGCCCCGCTGGACGAGGCGAACCGCGCCCTGATCGCCGAAACCCTGGGCAGCGGCGAGGTCGCCGCCAAGGTCCGCGACATTCCCGCCATCGCGGTGCAGGAAAGCGTCTTTGCCGGGATCTGGACCCTGAAAAGCGCCAAGGCCCATGTGATCGAGGTCGCCGCGATTCCCGCCTGCGTGACCGAAACGCCCTTTGCCCCGCACCGCGCCGCGACAGGTGGCGCCGAGCCGTTGTCCCCCGGGGTGGTCAACGCCCCGCCCCTGCTGGTCGAGCTGACGGACAAGTCCGCCGCCTTTGACGCCGCGGCGCCCCTGCATGTCATCAACCTCACCCTCCTGCCCCATACCGAGGAAGACATGGCCTGGCTGGACCGCGCCTTGGGCGAAGGTGCGGTCACGATCCTGTCGCGCGGCTATGGCAACTGCCGTGTCACCGCCACCGCCCTGCCCCATGTCTGGCGGGTACAGTTCTTCAACTCGCAGGACGCGCTGATCCTGGACACCTTCGAGGTCACGACCGTGCCCGAGGTCGCCTGCGCCGCGCCCGAGGACCTGACCGACAGCGCCGACCGCCTGTTCAAGGTGCTGGAGGTGATCCGATGAATGGCGGGTTCGAGGGCAGTTTCCTGGGCGCCACCGACAAGATCAGCCCGCTGGCGATCATGGAATGCAAGATCTGCTGGACGCCTTACCACCCGGCCGAAGGCGACGATTTTCGCCAGGTCGACCCCGGCACCGCCTTTTCCGACCTGCCAGAGGATTGGTCCTGCCCCAATTGCAGCGCCCCCAAGTCGCAGTTCATGGTGCTGGAGGACCCCGGCGCGCAATCCGTGGCCGAGGCCGCGAAACTGGACGAGTTGACAGCGCGGCTGGTGGCCGAGTTCCGCGAAATCTGGCACGCCAAGATGCGCGACGTTCCAATGGTCAACAAGTTGCTCAGCGTCGAGGCGGTCGGCTTTCGCATGATCGACGGGCGCCCCTTGGGGGTGCTGATCTCGCCCTGGTTCATGAACCTGGTACAACTGCCCGGAGAGGGCGAGGACTGGTCCGGATTGACAGCAGGCGCCAAGGAGTTGCTCGCCTTTCCGTCGGGCGAGTACGAGTTCATCCACAATACCCGCGACATGATCGGCGGCTACAAGGCTTGTTCGCTGTTCTCGCCGATGGGGGATTTCTCATCGCAGATGCAGGCGCAAGAGGTCGCCCGGGCGGTCATGGTCGCCCTCTTCGACGAGGGGAATCGGGCCGAAACCGATCGCGCCGCCGACATTCGTGCGGCCCGCGAGATCGAACTGGCGCCCCCGGCCGAGGCCGAGGACACCGACAGCGCCCTTTCGGATGCTCCGACGCGCCGCGCGGTGATTTCCGCCGGCATGGCCGGATCCGACTGACCCCGTGCTGACCGGGGCCGCATATCCCGCGCTGCGCGCCGTCACGGTGCCCGGTCTGCCCGTTGCCCGCCTGGTCATCGGCAAACCGGCGGCTGAGGCGGCAGAACTGTTGCCACGCCTGTTCAACCTGTGCCGCGTGGCACAGGGCGTCGCGGCCCGCGCCGCCTTTGGCCTGCCCCTGCCTACCGGCTGGCAAGACGACCTGCGCGCAGAGATTCTGCGCGAACACGTCGCGAAACTCTGTCTCCGGTGGCCCGCGCTGGTTTCGCTCCCGCCGCTTGCGCTGCCGCGCGACTGGCAGGCGGGCAATGCCGAGACACGGCGCGTGATCTTCGGTCCCGCCGGACAGATGCCCGAAACGCCGGAACAGTTCCGCGCCTTTCTGGAGGCGGAACAGGGCTGCGCGCGCCTGCTGCGCGCGATCAGCCGACTCTTTGCCCCGTTCGAGGCCTGCCGGACCGCCCTGCCCGCTCCGGGTGTCGGGGGGTTCTTCGGCCCTCGCGTGACCGAGAATTCCAATGCGGCCCGGCAGTCGGCGCACCCCGTGCTGCAAGACATCGAAACGCAATGGGGGCGCGGGCCGCTCTGGTCGGCAACCGCTCTGGCCTGTGACCTGCAGGCGGTGCTGGACGGCAGGCTGCCTGCCGCCGTCATTTCGCGGGGCTGCGCTGTCGTGCCCGCCGCGCGCGGGCTCTACGGGATCACGGCTGCGGTCGAACACGGGCGCGTCACGGCCTTTGCACGACAGACACCGACGGATCATCTGCTGGCCCCGGGTGGCGCCCTCGAGCAATCGCTTGCATCCTTGCGCCCGGCGCGGGCACAGGCCCTGGCACCGCTGGTTCTGTCCTTGCTTGACCCCTGCAGCCCGGTCAGGCTGGAACCCTTCGCACCGATGGAGGCTGACCATGCATGAAATGTCGCTTTGCGAGGGCATCCGCCGGGTGATCGAGGACCAGGCCCGCAAACATGACGTTACGCGCATCAGGCGCGTGCGGGTCGAGATCGGGCGTTTTGCCGGGGTCGAGACCGAGGCGCTGCACTTCGCCTTTGACGTGGTGATGCGCGGATCCGTGGCCGAGGGCGCCGAACTGGTGACGCTGGAACTGCCCGGACGGGCGATGTGCTACGACTGCATGAAAGAGGTGGAAATCATGGACCGCCTCGACCCATGCCCCACCTGCGGTGGCGGCAAGCTGATGCCGCAGGGCGGGGACGAAATGAGAATCAAGGACCTGGAGGTGGCCTGAGATGTGTACGGTATGCGGATGCGGAGACGGCGAAACGAAGGTGCATGGCCACGGTCATTCACCTGATCATGACCACGGGCATGGACACCACCACCATCATCACGATCACCACCACTACGGCCAGGGTCCCGCAGGCACCGAGGTGCCCGGCATGTCGCAGGACCGGCTGATCGAGATCGAGACCGGCATCCTGGCCAAGAACGACCAATACGCCCAGGCCAACCGCACGCGCCTGGCGGCGCGGGGCATCCTGGCGGTGAACCTTGTCTCCTCTCCCGGGTCCGGCAAGACGACCCTGCTGTGCAAGACGATCGAGTCCCTGGGCGATCAGCCGCTGGGCGTGATCGAAGGCGACCAGCAGACCCAGAACGACGCCGACCGCATCCGCGCCACCGGCGCCCGCGCCGTGCAGGTGAACACCGGCAAGGGCTGTCACCTCGACGGGCACATGGTCGGTCACGCGATGGACCACCTGGACCTTGCCCCCGGCAGCCTGCTGTTCATCGAGAACGTGGGAAACCTGGTCTGTCCCGCCGCCTTCGACCTGGGCGAGGACGGCAAGGTCGCCATCCTCTCTGTGACAGAGGGCGAGGACAAGCCGCTGAAATACCCCGACATGTTCACCGCCGCGCGGCTTGCGATCCTCAACAAGATCGACCTGGCGCCGCATTGCGACGTGGATCTCGACCTCTATGAGGCCAACCTGCGCCGCGTTAACCCGGGGATCGAGATCCTGCGCGTCTCGGCCCGCACCGGCGAAGGCATGACGGAGTGGATCGACTGGCTCCGCACCCACCTGGCCGACAAGTCCGCCCCAGAGGCGGCGGAATGACCGCCCTGCCCACCCTTCTGCTGGTCGACGACGAGGAGCATTCCCTGGCCGCCATGCGCATGGCGCTGGAGGATGACTTTGACTGCCTGACCGCGCCGGGCGCCGAGGACGCGATGCGCCTGATGGAGGAGAACTTTGTCCAGGCGATCTTTTGCGACCAGCGGATGCCGGGCAAGACCGGGGTGGAGTTCCTGTCCGAGGTGCGCGAACGCTGGCCGGAAACGGTGCGGATCATCATCACCGGCTATACCGAGACCAACGACATGATCGCCGCCATCAACGAGGCCGGCATCTACCAGTTCCTGACAAAGCCCTGGCACCCCGACCAGCTGGTCATGGCGGCCAAGAACGCTGCGCAACTGTTCCAGCTCAGCCGCGATCACGACCGGCTTTCGCTGGAAATGCGCTTCATGGGCAAGACCGCCGAAAACAAGCTGGAGGCCCGCCGCCGTACCCTGCGCGAGGGCTTTGGCTTTGAGCGGGTATTGCGGGCACCCAACTCGCCGATGAACGCCACGGTCGAGTTGGCCCGGCAGGTGGCCAGTTTCGACGTGCCGGTGCTGATCACCGGCGAGGCGGGCACCGGCAAGGACGTGATGGCGCGCGCGATGCACTATGCCTCGCTGCGGTCGGACCAGTCCTTTTACGAACTCAACTGCGCCGGCCTGCCGGACGAGGTGCTGATGGCCGAACTGCTGGGCGCCAAGAAAGGTGCCCTGGGCGGCGCCCCCAGCAACCGTATCGGCCTGTTGCAAAAGGCCTCGCGCGGGACGCTGTTCCTGAACGGGGTCGACACGCTCAGCCCGCAGATGCAGCTGATCCTGCTGCGCATCGCCACCGAGGGCAGTTTCGAACCGCTGGGCGGGACAGAGACCCTGACCACCAACACGCGCCTGATGGCAGGCAGCCACAGCGACCTGGCCCCGGCGCTGGCCTCTGGCCGGTTCCGCAAGGACCTGTTCTATGCCCTGTCCACCACCGAACTTTCCCTGCCGCCCTTGCGCGCGCGCATCGACGACCTGGACATCCTGACCCGGCATATCCTGGGCGACCTGGCCGCCCAGCACAGCAAGCCCGTCGAGGGGCTGACCAACCTGGCGCTGGAATTCCTGGGCAACTACGACTGGCCCGGCAACCTGCCGGAACTGAGCAACGAGCTGACCCGGATGCTGATCCTCAGCCAGGAACCACGCCTTGGGCCGGAACTGATCTCGCGCCACATCCTGCAGGCCGACCCGTCGGTTTCCGGCCGCCCCGACCCGTTCGAGGCCGGGCTTCTGGCCTCAGAGGGTACGCTCAAGGACCGGATCGAGGCGATGGAGGCTCGCATCCTGCGCGAGACGCTGACCCGCATGAAATGGAACAAGAGCCGCGCTGCCGAAGAGCTGGGCCTCAGCCGCGTCGGCCTGCGCTCGAAACTCGATCGCTACGGCGTGCAGCAACCGGGCAAGTTCGACCCGGCCGAAGAGGAGGAGGACTGAGCCATGTGCCTGGGAATACCCGGACAGATCGTCAAGATCACCGACGAAACCCGCCTGATGGCGCTGGCGGACGTGTCCGGCGTGCGTCGTGAGGTCTCTGTCGCCTGCGTCGCAACGCCGGACCTGTCCGACCTGGTGGGCGAATGGGTGCTGATCCACGTAGGCTTTGCCATGAGCCTGATCGACGAGGACGAAGCCGCCAAGACGCTGGAGGCCCTGCGCGGCCTGGGCGAGGCGCAGGAAACGCTGGAGGCGATGGCCGACGGCGCCGCCGCACTGGAGGGCAGCCAATGAGATATGTCGAGGAATTCCGCGATCCCATCGCCGCCAGGGGCGTGCTGGCCGCCATCGGCAAGGTGGTCGACCAGATCGGCGCCACCGCCGAAAACCCCGTGCACATCATGGAAATCTGCGGCGGGCACACCCACGCGATCTTTCGCTACGGGCTGGACCGGCTGACACCTCCGGGGATCGAGTTCATCCACGGCCCCGGCTGTCCGGTCTGTGTGCTGCCGATGAGCCGGATCGACGAATGCGTCGAGATCGCCGAACGCCCCGAGGTGATCTTTACCACCTTTGGCGACGCGATGCGGGTGCCCGGAACGCACAAGTCCCTGATGCAGGCCAAGGCCGATGGTGCCGACATCCGCATGGTCTATTCCCCGCTCGACGCGCTGGAAATCGCCCGGCGAAATCCTGACCGTGAGGTGGTCTTCTTCGGCCTGGGATTCGAGACGACGACACCCTCGACCGCGCTGTCGATCCAGCAGGCGGCACGCGAAGAGTTGAAGAATTTCAGCGTATTCTGCAACCACATCACCGTGCCGCCCCCGATCAAGGCACTGCTGGACGATCCGCACATGGTGCTGGACGGGTTCGTCGGGCCGGGCCATGTCAGCATGGTGATCGGAACGCATCCCTATGATTTCATCGCGCAGCTGTATGGCAAGCCCATCGTCGTCGCCGGGTTTGAGCCGCTGGACCTGTTGCAATCCGTGCTGATGGTACTGGAACAGATCCGCGACGGGCGGGCCGAGGTCGAAAACCAATATGCCCGCATCGTCCCGGAAAACGGCAACCCGGTCTCGCTGGCGGCCATTGCAGATGTCTACGAACCCCGCCCGAGTTTCGAATGGCGCGGCCTTGGAGAGATCGACGCCAGCGGATTGCGCATCCGCCCCGCCTATGCCGCCTATGACGCCGAGGAGAAATTCGGCGTGGGCTATGGGGCGGGTCCGCGTATCGTCTCCGAACCCGAGGGCTGTGCCTGCGGCCAGGTGATGACGGGCCGGATCAAGCCCACGGGGTGTCCGCAATACGGCACCGGCTGCACGCCGGAAATGCCGCTGGGTGCACTGATGGTCAGCTCTGAAGGGGCCTGTGCGGCCTATTACCAGTACGGCGCAACCGAAGATGCCGTGACGGAGGCCGTGCAATGACGATGGAACGCCCGATCATCCCGTCGCGCCTGCGGGGAGAGCGCGTAACACTGGCCCACGGTGGCGGCGGCAAGGCCATGCGCGACCTCATCGAGGAGATCTTTACCGGCGTCTTCCAGCCCCCCGGCACCGAGGACCAGGCCCGTCTGACCGCGCAGGCGCTTGCGGAACCGGGGGCGCAGCTGGCCTTTACCACGGACAGTTTCGTGGTCTCGCCGCCGGTCTTTCCCGGCGGCGACATCGGCAAGATCGCGGTCTGCGGCACCATCAACGATTTGGCCGTCGGTGGGGCAAAACCCCTGTGGCTGTCGGCGGCCTTCATCATCGAGGAAGGCTGTGAATTCGAGCTGCTGCGGCGCATCGTCGCCTCGATGCAGGCCGAGGCCGAGAAGGCCGGCGTGCGCATCGTGACCGGCGACACCAAGGTCGTCGGGCGTGGCGCCGCGGACAAGGTCTTTGTCACCACCTCCGGCGTGGGTGTGATACCGCCGGCCCGTGACCTGCAGGCGGGCAACATCCGTCCGGGTGACGTGGCCTTGGTGAACGGCGTGCTGGGCGATCACGGCGCGACGATCCTCGCCGCGCGTGGTGACATGGCCCTGTCCACCGACATCCAGTCGGACTGCCAGAGCCTGAACGCCCTTGTCGAAGCGGTGCTGCATGCCGCCCCCAATGCCCGCGCCGCCCGAGACGCGACACGCGGCGGGCTGGCCTCGGCCCTGAACGAGATGGCAGAGACCGCCGGCGTCGCCATTGAGATCGACGAAACCGCCCTGCCCCTGCGGCCAGAGGTCAAAGGCGTCTGCGAGGTGTTGGGGCTGGACCCACTTTACCTGGCCAACGAGGGCACGCTGGTGATCTTTGTGCCCGAGGCAGAGGCAGAGGCCGCCCTGCACGCCATGCGTGATACCGAGGCCGGGCACGGCGCGGCGCGCATCGGCCTGGCGAAACCCGGCCCGGCGGGACGGGTCACGATGCGCACCGCCTTTGGCGGCCAAAGGCTGGTCGATACGCTGGTGGGCGAACAGCTGCCGCGGATCTGCTGATCCGGGCCAGGTAAAATGATCGCGGTTGGCGTCCATAATGTCGGGCAGCCGGCCGATGGTGCCGGACAGATGCGCCTGCATCGCGTCGGTTGCCCCCTGCCGGTCGCCGGCCTGAATGCGGTCGACCACCGCGCGGTGCCCCGCGACAACCGAATGCAGCTTGTCGCTGCGCGGCAGGTCCAGCGTGCGCAGGCGGGCCATCTGGCTGGATTGCTCGATCACCAGGCGGTGCACGGCCTCGTGCCCGGCGGCGATGAACAGCGCCTCGTGGAAACTCTCGTCGAGTTCGCGGAACAGCTCGATCTGGTCCGGCTCGTCGACCAGCGCCTGCTGGATCCTGAGATAGCCCAGCGCCTTGGTCAGGTCCGCGTCCGGCGTCCGGCACAAAAGGTCCACAACCTCGCATTCCAGGCCGCTGCGCAGGAAGCTCTCGTGCCGCAGGCCTTCGCAATTGATGCGCGTCACCTCGGTGCGGGACTGCCGGTAGGACACCACCAGGTCGATCTCTTCCAGCCTTTGGATCGCCTCGCGGATCAGCGACTGGCTGACGCCGAATGCCTCGGCCAGCTCGGCCCGGCTGAGGATCGTCCCCGGCGGGAGTTTCAGCGTCACGATCCGCGCGCGCAACTCCTCGAAGACGCGGGTAGAAGCCGCGACATTGGCATTGACCGATATCCTTTCCGATGCGCGGGCACCGCGCAGGTCAGGGCGTGTCATGGGCGCCCCCGATCTATGCATGTCTGGACCGGCAAGGCTGGTCTCGTCATCCCATGATCGCCTTGGGTAGTGCTGGCGACAGCCAGGGGAAGGCAAGCAGCAAGACGAAGAAGACCACCACCGCCAGGAAGAAAGGCACCGCCGCGATGAAGGCCGGGGAATAGCCCTGCTCGCGCATCGACGGCCCCAGGAGCCGCGCCTCCATCGAGGCATCGGCCACCGCAGAGCCGGAAATGCCCCCCATCAGCATGGACAGCACGATGGAGACCTGCGCCCGCCAGCCAGCCGGTCAGCAGGCGAGAGTAGCGGACAAGGCGCTCCGTGATGCCGGCCTCGTTCATCAGGTTGCCCGCCAGGATGAAGAAGGGAACCGCCAACAGCGGAAAGCTTTCCAGCGCCGTCACCATCTTCTGGATCGCGACGGTGGTGGGCATGGTGCCGTCAACACGCAAACCGGGATCACCGCCAGCATTAGCGAATAGGCGGCCGGCAAGCCAATGAGCAGGAACAGGGCGAACAGCGCCGCGATCAGAAGCAGCATCAGCTTTCCCTCACGCGGGCCAGGAATTCAGTGGCACAGCCCCACGGGCACGGCGAGATGGATGAAGGACTTGGGGATTTGCAGTGCGCCCTGCATCCGCTTGTGCATCAGGGGCACGTTGATCATGGCATGGTACAGCAGGTAGGCCAGCAGCCCCATCACCACCGCTATGTTGACCAGCTCGATCCACCTGCGGGCGGGGCCACATCGGCCAGCGCCTTGTCCCCCAGCTCGATGGTGAGGTTGGAGGCAAAGCGCCCGTTCTCGACCGCCAGGTCGCGCAGGATTGCCTTGTGCTCGTCCGACAGTTGGTTCCACGAGTCGGCAGAGATCACCAGCGCCGTGACCAGCTGGATGTGCCCGGTCTTGGTGACATGCTTGATGACCTCGTAACGCTTGGCCCCCTTGATCGCAGTCGGCTGCGCCTCTGCCGCGTCGATGGTGCCCAGTTGCAGCGCGGAATAGACCTCGCCCCTGGCAATCGGCGTCGGTTCGGGGCCCATCGCGCGAATGGTCTCGATCCAGACCTGTGCGCCGATGGTGCGCATCCTCACACCCGCCAGGTCCACCGGGCCGCTTACAGGTGTCTGGGTTAGCGCATGGCGCGCGCCCTGGTACCAGGTCGAGGCCAGCATCACGAGCCCTGCCTCCTCTGCCAGTTCGTCACCCCAGCCAAGGTAGGCGCCGGACAGAGCGAACTTGTCCGCGTCCTCGTAGCTGTCAAAAAGGAACGGTGCCGACATGATGACCAGCGAAAGGACGAATTCCGACAGCCGCGCCACGTCGGTCACGGTGCCTACCCCGGCCCCTGCGCGGACCTGGTCCAGCATCTCTGTCGTGTCACCCAGCTGGCTGTTGTGAAAGACTTCGACGGTCACCCCGCCGCCCGTCGCCTCTGCGACCTCGGCAGCGAACTTGTCCAGCCCCTGCCCCATTGGATCGTCCGGCGCCAGGACCCCGCCGATGCGAATGGTGGTTTCGGCCAGTGCTGCGCCGGCCAGCCCCGCCGCCAGCAAGGCAGCCAGGCACGTCGTCTTGGTAAAAAATGGTCATGCCGCCCTCCCTTGGTATTTTATTATTGATTGATATTTTAATCTTATTCGAACATTGAACGATCCCAGATTTCAGTAAATCGTCTTGCCCCGCCCGAACCGGGCCGCCGAATGGTGGAAGGGAAAAGCCATGTCCACGGGCCGGACACCCGGGCATCCGAACACGAAACCGTGCAGTCGGGGGCACTGGTCGGGACAGGCGGTGGATGGCAACTATGTAAGCAAACATCCCCGTCGAAAGCCGTTCCGGACGTCTTTCTCTGCGAACGACTATACGAAAGGTGAAAGAGATGCGAAACGGTATCCAGCCGACATGGCTGCCCTGCTCGCAGCTCTCAAGAACGGATCGAACATGCGTTTCCTGAAACAAGTTATCCTGTCCGCCGTGATCCTGATCGCGACCCTCTTCCTCTGGTTGAACTATGTCCCCGGCGCGGCATCTTTCCTGGACCGCACCGGCGTGACGGGCCTTTTGGGGATCGAGGCCGCGGCGGCGGACGTCTCGAACACCGGTGGCGGCTTTGGTCCGCGCGGTCCGGCGCAGGTCGTCGTGGCCGTCGTGACAGAAGCCACGACCAACGACCGGGTCGATGCCATCGGCGACATCCGCGCCCTGCGCAGCGCGACGCTGCGGACAGAGGTCAGTGGCGAGGTCGTGCAAGTGGCGCTGGAAACCGGGGGGTTCGTGGACAAGGACGCCGTGATCCTCCGGCTGGACGACGAGGCGGAACGGATCGCCGTGGAACGGGCACGCCTGCTGCTGGAAGACGCCCGCGACGCGGCAAGCCGGTTTTCACGCCTGCAGGATGGCGGCTCTGTCACCGAAGTGCGCCAGCGCGAGGCACAACTGCGCCTTCGGACCGCCGAACTGGAGCTGAGCGAGGCCGAGTTCGCCTTGTCGCTGCGCACCGTGCGCGCGCCCTTCTCGGGCTGGATCGGCCTTGTGGACGTGGCCATCGGTGAACGCCTGTCGCCCACGGACGTGATCGCCACCCTGACCGACCGGTCCGAGATCCTGGTGGATTTCCGCGTTCCCGAACGGGTGGTCGGCCAGGTCGAGCCCGGCATGCCGATCGAAGCCCGCCTGCTGGGCGTCGACGGGGCGGACGCCCTGACCGGAGAGATCCACGCCGTCGACAACGTGGTCGACCGCAACAGCCGGACCCTGCGGGTGCAGGGCCGACTTGCCAACGAGGACGACCGCCTGCGCGCGGGCATGGCCTTTACCGTCACCCTGCGCTTTCCGGGGGAAACCCTGGCCGCCGTCGACCCGCTGTCCGTGCAATGGTCAAGCGAGGGGTCCTACGTCTGGGCCGTGCGCGACGACAAGGTCCGGCGCGTTGGCGTGACCATCCGCCAGCGCGACGCCGACCGGGTGTTGGTGGACGGAGACCTGAGCCCCGGCGACCTGGTCGTCACCCAGGGCGTGCAGACCCTGCGCCCCGGCGCAGAGGTGGCCATCGCCGGACGCACCGAAGCTCGCGCCACCCTGCCTGGCGCCACCAAGCCGAGTGTCACGCGATGAAGGAAAGCTCTGCAGCCGTTTCCGGGTCGGGCACCGCGCTTTTTGTCCGCCGCCCGATCCTTGCGCTTGTCCTTTCGGCCCTGATCGTCCTGGCCGGATTGGCCGCCGTCTTTGGCGTCGAGGTGCGCGAACTGCCGAACGTGGACCGCCCTGTCGTCACCGTAACCACGCAATTCCCCGGCGCCTCTCCCGAAAGCGTCGACCAGGAGGTGACAGGCCGCATCGAGGGCGCCGTGGGCCGTGTGGCCGGCGTGCGCTCGATTTCCTCCAACTCGCGCTTTGGTCGGTCGCGGGTGACGCTGGAATTCGAGGATGACGTCGACCTGGATGTCGCCGCGACCGACGTCCGCGACGCGGTGGCGCGGATCGCCAACCAGATGCCCGACGGCGCCGAAACACCAGAGATCGTCAAGGCCGACGCCAACGCCCAGCCGGTCGTGCGCATCGCCGTCACTTCTGCCGGGCGCTCGCCGCAGGAACTGACCCGGATCGTGCAGGAACGGGTCGAGGATCGGCTGTTGTCGGTCAACGGCGTGGCCGACCTGCAGATCTACGGCGACCGCGACCCGATCTTTCGCATCGACATCGACCAGTCGGCGCTAGCCGCGCGCGGCCTGACGCTGGCCGACGTCCGGAACGCGCTGGCGGATGTGGCCTTTGACGCGCCGGCGGGCGACCTGTCGGGTAACAGCCAGAGCATCGCCGTGCGGACCACGGCGACCGTCGCAACCACGGCCGAGTTCGAAGACCTCGAAATCGCCGAGAACGTCCGCATCCGCGACGTGGCCACTGTGACCCTTGGCCCGGCCCCGAATGAGACCGTCCTGCGCGCCAACGGACAGACCGGCATTGGCCTGGGCATCATCCGCCAGGCGACGTCGAACACGCTGGAAATCTCCTCGGCGGTGCGCGCGGTCGTGACCGAACTCGACGAGGCGCTTCCCGACGACGTCTCGATCTTTGTCACCTCTGACGATGCGGTGTTCATCCGTGGCTCGATCGAGGAAGTGCTCAAGACGCTTGGCCTGGCCACCGCGATCGTGGTGGCGGTGATCTTTTTGTTCCTGCGCGACGCGCGCGCCACGCTGATCCCCGGGCTGACCATGCCCGTGGCGCTGATCGGCACCGTGGCGGCCATCTACATGGTGGGGTTCTCAGTCAACATCCTGACGCTGCTGGCGCTGGTGCTGGCCACCGGCATGGTGGTCGACGACGCCATCGTCGTGCTGGAAAACATCGTCCGGCGGCGCAGCGAAGGCATGGGCGCCCGCGCTGCCGCCGTCCTTGGCACGCGGCAGGTCTTTTTCGCGGTGGTGACCACAACGGCCACGCTGGCGGCGGTCTTTGTGCCGCTCTCCTTCCTGCCCGGCCAGGCCGGCGGGTTGTTCCGGGAATTCGGGTTCACCCTTGCGATGGCGGTGCTATTGTCCTCGGTCGTGGCGCTGACGCTCTGCCCCGTTCTGGCAAGCCGCCTGCTGACGGCCAAGCCGAACCCGAACCCGCGCGGCCCCTTTGTCTGGCTGGGCAACCGGCTGGGCGCGCTTTACAAGGCGACGCTGGAATGGGCCCTGGCGATGCCCTTTGTCGTGCTGCTGGTGGCCGTGCTCTTCTCGGCCACGGCGGTCTTTGTCGCCGGTGGCATCCGGCAGGAACTGACCCCGCGCGAGGATCGGGCGGTTGCCCTGCTGTCCGTCTCTGCCCCGCAAGGCGTGTCGCTGCAGTACACCACCTCCAAGATGGACGAGATCGAGGCCCTGATCGAACCGCTGCGCGAGACCGGGGAAGTCACCAACATCTTTTCCATCACCGGCTTCGGCTCGGACAACCGGGGGTTCATGGTCTTTTCCCTGGCGCCCTGGAACGAACGTGACCGCAGCCAGGACGAGATCGTCGGAGAGATCAACGGCAAGCTGCGCGGCGTGATCGGCGTGCGGGCCTTCGCGATCCAGCCCAACTCCCTGGGCATCCGGGGCGCGGGCCGTGGCCTGTCCTTTGTCATCACCGGGGATAACTATGCGCAGCTTGCCGATGTGTCTCAACGGCTGGTGGAGCGGATGCAGGAGAACCCGGCCTTCGGCCAGGTCCGGCTGGAATACGAGACCACGCAGCCGCAGCTTTTCATCGAGATCGACCGCGAGCGGGCCTCTGACCTGGGGATCGACATCGCGGGTCTTGGGGACGCGCTGCGCGCGGTCCTGGACGGGCGCACCGTGGGATCGGTCTTTATCGACGACCGCAGCTATGACATCCAGATGCTGTCGACCTCGAACCCGGTCGACGACCCCAGCGACCTGAAAAACATCTTTGTCCAGACGGGGGACGGCCAGACCGTGCCCATGTCCAGCTTTGTCAGGCTGGAAGAGCGCGCCATCGCGCCCGAGCTTGACCGTGAAGGCCAGAACCGCTCGGTCGAGATTTCGGCCGGGCTGACGCCGACCCTGGCGCTTGGCGACGCGATGACCCAGGTACAGGCACTGGCAGACGAGATCCTGGCCGAGGAAAACCGCATCGTCCCGTTGGCCGAGGCCGCGACGCTGGACCAGACGGCCTCCGGCCTTGTGCTGGTCTTCGGCTTTGCCATCGCGGTGGTCCTGCTGGTGCTGGCCGCGCAGTTCGAAAGCTTCATCTCGGCCATCGTGGTCATGGTGACGGTGCCCATCGGGCTGGCCTGTGCCGCCTTCGCGCTGCTGTTCACCGGGTTGAGCCTGAACGTCTACAGCCAGATCGGCCTGGTGATGCTGATCGGGATCATGGCCAAGAACGGCATACTGATCGTCGAGTTCGCCAACCAGCTGCGCGATGGCGGCGCCACGGTGCGCGACGCGATCCTAGACGCTTCGACCATCCGTCTGCGGCCGGTGATGATGACCATGACCTCGACCGTGCTGGGTGGCGTGCCGCTGATCCTGTCGGCGGGCGCGGGCGCCGAGGCGCGCGAGGCGCTGGGATGGGTCATTGTCGGCGGGCTGGGTCTGGCGACCTTCTCGACGCTTTACCTGACGCCGGTGGCCTACCTGCTGCTGGCCCGCTTCTCGCAGCCGCGCGTCCAGGCCATGCAGCGGCTCGAAACCGAGCTGGAAGAGGCGCTGGCCTGACAGATCAGCCAAGGCCGGAGGCCCTGCGACAGGGCCTCTGACCGGCGTTTGCCGGAAGGCGCCGGGGCGATCCCGCATCTAGAGCGTGAAGTCGTCCTCGGTCAGCCCGACCACGTTCGCCACCCGGATTTCACCATCGACCAGGCCATCGCCGTCGACATCCACCTGGATGATGGTCGAGCCGGAGGGCATCTCCATCAGCCGCAGCTCGGGATTGCCGGAGGGGTCGAACGCCGCCGTGCCGCGGAATTCGAGCACGCCGGGCACCACCCCGGCCAGCGAGATCATGTCTACCCCCTGCTCAAAGTCGAGGATCTGGTCCCGGTTGGCGTTGGCCCCCATCTCGGCTGCAGAGGCAAAGGCGAAACAATCGGCATCGGCGCCGCCGGTCAGCATGTCACGCCCCATTCCGCCGATCAGCAGATCCTCGTCATCGCCACCGCGCAGGACGTCATTGCCGCCGTCGCCGCGCAGGTTGTCGAACCCCTCGCCCCCGACAAGCGTATCCGCCCCCTGTCGCCCGATGATGATGTCGTCACCGCCCAGGCCCTGGATGAGGTTCCCCAGGTGGTTCCCGCGCAGCGCATCGCCCCAGGTCGATCCCAGGATGTTCTCGACCGAGGAATAGGTATCGCCCCGGGCGTCGCCCGTGTTCGAGGCGGGCGCGGCAAGATCGGCGATGATACCGGCATCGGAGGACAGGTAGCTGGCCGTGTCCGTCCCCGTTCCGCCGATGAGCCGGTCGCCGCCAAGATCGCCCTGAAGCAGATCGTTGCCGCCCCGACCGATCAACGTGTCGTCGCCGATGCCGCCGGTCAGCCCGTTGTCGTTCGGGTCGCCGCGCAGGCTGTCGGAGAAAGCGGAGCCCTCCAGGTTCTCGATCCCGATGTAGCTGTCGCCTTTCGCCTCGCCCGAGTTCATCGCCGGGAATTGCAGGTCCGCGATCAGGCCAGCCGAGGAGTCGCGATACGACGCGGTGTCGGAGTCACCGCCACCGTCGAGAATGTCCATTCCCATGCCGCCGATCAAGGTGTCGTCGCCCTCCTGTCCCCGGATCGTATCGTTGCCCGCGTCGCCCCAGACAAGGTCATCGCCCGCGCCGGCCTCGATCAGGTCCGACCCGTCCGGACCGGGGGCCGTGCTGCCGCCGTGGATCGTGTCATCGCCGCTCCCGGCAAGGATGGTATCGTTGCGGCCACCACCTTCGAGATAGGCCGCCCCGGGCGTGCCAAGCACGATATCGTCGTTGAGGTCGCCGATGCCTTCGGCTTCGAAGGTCGTGAAGTTGAAACTGGCGCGAACGATCCCGACCGTCATGTCGGAGAATTCGAGCCCTGTGAAGCTGGTCAGGATATCCATCCCGTCCGGGCCACTCACTTCGATGACGGGGTTGATGCCGAACTCGGTGGGATGGATGAGATAGGACCCACGCGGCCCGGAAAAAAGCGCCGTGCTCTGGTTGTCGAGAACGGACGACCAGCTCCCGCGGAGGAGATCATTTCCGGGGCCGCCGTCGATGATCGTGTCAATTGTCGCCAAGGCGCTGATGGTATCCTCGCCCATGCCGCCTTCGGCTTGCACAAGGCCAAAACCCGAAAGGAACATCAAGTCATCCGCAATCCGCCGGACCCCGTCGGAGAACAGGATGTCACCCAGTAGTCCCGGGCTACCGCCGCTCTGGATTTGCACCGTACGATCGTCAAAGACGAGCCGCTCGACATTGGTCAGCGTGTCGGTGCCCTCTGGCCCCTCGACCTGGACATAGCGGATGCCCGCATCCGCGTAGGAGGTCACGACATACTCCGACCGTTTCCCGTAATAGATCGCCAGATCGAGACCGTCGCCGCCGTCTATCGTGTCGTCGCCCGGCCCGCCGATCAGCGCGTCGTTATCCTCGCCGCCATTGAGGATGTCATTGCCTTCATTGCCTTCCAGCCGGTCGCCGCCGGTGCCACCCTCGACCGTGTCGTTGCCTTCATTGCCCTTGATGATGTCGGGATCGCCGCCCCCCTGCAGCAGGTCGTCGCCGTCGTTGCCGATGATCAGGTCGTCGCCATCGGTGCCGACCACGGTGCCGGCATTGTCGAAACCCGGAATGCTGGGCAGGATGAACTGTTCGCCGTCGGTCAGGTCAAGATAGTTGGCGACCAGTTCGGCGAATTCGACGCGGTCGATGCCGAACCATTGCAGCGTCTGTTCCAGGACCCAGGCGCTGCACTCGGCGAACCAGATTTCGTTTGCCGATCGCGCCTCGGGGTGATCCGAGGCCACCGGGTTGCCGGCATCGTCATAAAATTCGCCCGAATTGAGCGTGATGATCCTGTCGATGGAGGGGATGTAGTACTGATTGGTCGTGCCCGCGACCAGGTAGGGCCCCTCGAAGTCTCCTGCAGCGTTGTCGACAACGTCGGGGGAAAAGGCGAAGGGAGTGCCGTAGTACCCCGACGCAAGGCGGCCCTCGAATTCTTCAAAACCTGCGGAATAGAACGGAAGGAACTCGCGATCGTCAAGAAAGACCACGAACACCGAGGACGAGGGGGGGTAGTCTGCCGTATATTGTTCGTACAAGGCCTGAAGTGCCGGATCGTAGTCGGGCGAACCTTCGGTTTGTCTCAAGTCCTCAAAGCCGTATTCAACGCTCAGGCGTGAAATGACATAGGTGACCACGTTGTCGAAGAACGTCATGACATCTTCGATCTGACGCGTGATCTTGTCAGAGGCGATTTCGCCGCCCTCCAGTTCGCGCGCGACCTCCATCCTGGCGTAAAGCGTGTAGGCCACGGCACCGATCGCCACCTTGATCGTTTCCAGGTCCTGTCCGGGACGAAGCAACTGTTCGGCCTGCGACAGCGCATCTCGCAGAGCGCGCGAGGCATCGGAAATGATTTCGCCCCGGTCGACGTCCTGGTCGATGGCGTAAGACGCCAACAGGTCAAGCGCGCTTTTCGCGCGTGACTGTGCACTTGCCAGAAGCTGCTGCTGCACGCCGGAAAACTGCGAAACGATAAGATCTGTCAAGGCGGCTTCGAGTTCGGTGATATCGTCGCGAAGTCCGTCGATCTCGGCCTTCAACTCTTCTCTCAACGCGGCGATCGCCGCCAGACTGGGATCCTCGACATCGCTGAAAGACCCGTTGCCGTTCACATGAGAGCCAATTTCGGATGCAATGGTGTAAACGGTGCCGGCGATTGTCAGGACGTTGGCGATTGCGCTGAATCCGTTTCCGCCCACAATGCCGGAAACGCCGCCGCTGGTGGCGGTGAAGAAGTTGGGCATGTTATTCCCCCTTGGCGCGGCAATTGTGGCGTTGTCACGATTATTGCCGCCGCCAATCTCGCCTCGCGGGATTTGAAACAATCGATGCCGAAAATTAACCATGTCTGGTCAAAACCGGGCCATCGTGCAATTTCGCCCCCCCTAAGTCAAAGGTCATTTTGCGGCGGCGTGGCCGAAGCAGATCTCCGAAATCGAGGCCGGCCATACCGGGGCGAAATTTAACCCGGATACCGCCAAATGGCGTCTTCGACCGTCGTTTGGGACTGTTGTCGACGTGGCGCGAATGGCAAGCCTCTCCATCCGCGCCCGGTGTTCGCGCACCGCCAAGGCGCTATCGCCTTTCGGTCGGCTCGCCGATCAGTCCGAATATCCCGGCATCTCGACGTCCAGCCGCCGCCGGATCGCGTGCCATTCCAGTTCCCCTTCGTAGCCGTACCACTCGCTGGCATCCATGTCGGACAGGTGGCGCGCCTGCTCTGCCTCGGGGATGGTCCGGACCGTCGCGCCACCGGCCGCCGCCTGCTGGACCTGCAATTGCACGGCACAGGCCTGATCCAGGTAGAACGACCGAAAAAAGGCTTCGCCTGCGCTGCGCCCGAAGACAAAGGCGCCGTGCCAGGCTTCGACGATCATCTTTCTGCCCTGCCCCGCCGCACGCAGACCGGACAGGAAATCATCGGTACATTCGAATTCATAGTCGGTATAGCCGATCACATCGGCGCCCCCGATCATCAGGTAGGCCTGGCTGTAGGGGCCGACGCCTTCGGCCTGGGCGCTGACGCCCATGATCGCCTTGGTATGGATGTGCATGATGCAATTCATGCCTGGATCGGCCTCGAAGAAAAGCTTGCCGATCTCGGTCGCCGAGGGGTTCGGCTCTCCGTTTTCGGGGGTCTGGTTGGTCCGGTCAAAACCCACCTTGACCAGGTTCGAGGCCGTCACCTCCTCGTGCATCCAGCCATAGTGATGCGTCAGCAGGGCGTCCTCTCCGGGCACGCGCATGGCGTGCCACTGGTTCGTCAGGTCGGTCAGGCGGTATTTCACGAGCGCGTTGTAGATCGCCGCCAATTCGCAGCGCGCCTCCCATTCGGCATCGCTGCAATCCGCGCGGCGGCCCGGGATCGGGGTCGGGGTCATGACGGTCATGGCTTTTCTCCTGCCGGGTCTGTTTTCCGACATGCTATCGCGCCGCATTTTCAATACTGTCCATGAAACACGAAAAACTATCCGTCAAAGCCCATGCCCCACGTTTGTTTCGTCCTTCATCCACGGTTCCAGATGCTGGCCTATGTCCTGGCGAGCGAGAGCTTGAGGATCGGCAACAAGCGGGCGGGTCATTCCCTGTTCACATGGGAAACCCGGTCGGCCCTGTCCGCCCCTGTCGAGGCCTCCAACGGGCGCAGCGTTGCGCCTGACATCCGGGGATGGGGTGCCTCGGCGCCGCCCGATCTTGTCCTTGTCATCGCGGGCTACGACCCGCTGGCCGTGGTGCCTTCGGGGCTTGCCGCCTTCCTGCATCGTGCCGACCGGGGCGGGGCCATCCTGGGGGGCATCGACACGGGCGTTGCCGTGCTGGCCAGTTGCGGGTTGCTGGGCAGCCGTTCCGTGGTCCTGCACCACGAGGCCGAACCGGAGTTCCGCGAGACCTGGCCCGAGATCGACGTGATCGACGCGATCTATGCCCTCGATGACCGGCGACTTTCAGCGGCGGGGGGAACCGCGACCGGGGATGCGATGCTGGCCTGGATGGCGCGGACCCGGTCCCCCGCATTTGCCGATGAGGTGGCGCAGGATCTGGTCCACGGCTCCATGCGCCCCGCCGCCCAAAGCCAGCGCCCCCAGGACACGACGGACCCGATCCTGCAGGCGATGCGGTCGTTGATGCTTGCCCACCTCGAGGCCCCTCTTCCCGTGGAAGAGATCGCCATGCGGCTGGGCCAAAGCCCCCGGCAACTGCGATCACGGTGCAGCGCCGCGCTGGGGCAGACCCCGTCGCCCTACTATCTGCGGCTCCGGCTGGACCATGCCCGCGCGCTGCTGAAAGGTACCAGAATGTCCGTGACCGAGATCGCCCTTGCCACCGGCTTTGGATCACATGCGGGGTTCAGCCGGACCTTTCGCCAGGCGACAGGCGTCACGCCCCGGGCGTTCCGGACCCGCGCCCAGCCCGGGACGCAGGGCCGCTAGGCAAGCGCCACGGAGGCCGCGATCAGCACGATGGTGCTCAGCATGCCCCATTGCAGCATCTGGAAATGGGTGTTCTGGCCGCCCTCGTGGCCGAACCAGTAGCAGAAGTAATTTCCGGCCACGAGAAACCCGGCCCAGACAAAGCTGAACGCCCCGGCCCCGACCAGGCCAAGCGCCAGTGCCGTCGCGACCGAAGCGGCACCAAGCAAGGCCAGCAGGACGCTGACCGCCGCCGCCCAGAGCAGCACCATCGCCAGCAGCTCGAAGGCCACGATCACCCCGAACAGCCATTTCCGCAAACGGGTGTTGGTCAGGCGGCGATAGGCGACATGCACATAGGCCTCGGGGTAGTCCTCGCGCATGCGCGCCATGTCCATCACCTCGGCGGTGTAGGTTTCGTTGAGAAAGGGATGGAACAGGTTTTCCAGGGCCCCAACGGTCATCCATGCGGCCATGAAAAAAAGGTTGGCGCCACAGAGGGCAAGAATGACGGTATCGAGCATGTCGGTCGGTCGTATCCGTGGCTGATGTGGCCCGCCCGGAACGGGGCGGACCAGGGTGGCAGGCTCAGGCCTCCCAGTACATGTACTGCGGGTACATTTCCTGCGAGATGTGGATCGCCGCGCCTTTCAGGTTGGTCTTGGAATGGTTCGCAAGGCCCCGGAAATACGGCTGAATGATCACGCCTTCGTCGACCATGATCTGCTCGAGTTGCGCCATCAGGGCTCGGCGCGCTTCGACATCCGGCGTCGCCAGCGCCTGTTCGACAAGCGCGTCGAAGGCCTCGTTGGCAAAGCCGGTCTCGTTCCACGACGTGCCCGAGACATAGGCCAGCGCATAGGTCTGGATGCCCAACGCGCGGTGGTTCCAGTTGGTGACGGAGAACGGATACTTGGCCCAGTCGTTCCAGAAGCTCGACGAGGGGATGACGGTCCGCTTGATGTTGATGCCTGCGTCGCGCAGCTGCGCGGCAATCGCATCCGCGGTCGCCTTCCAGAAGGCCGAGTCGAGCGAGATCAGTTCATGCTCGAAATCCGCCATGCCCGCCTCTTCCAGCAGGGTCATCGCCTGCGCCGGATCGTGCAGGGCCGGGCCGATGTCGGCATAGTCGGGGTGAACCTTGGAAACATGGTGGTTTTCGCCCACGGCGCCAAGATCGTTGTAGGCCAGTTCCAGCACCACGGCATTGTCCACCGCCAGCGCCAGCGCCCGGCGGACGCGGACATCGGCATAGGGCCTGCTGCCGCCGGTTTCCGCATTCTGGTTGGTTCGCGCCAAAACCACGGCCCCTGTGGTCACGGTGTGCTTGGTCCAGCCGTCCAGGGCATCGAAGGCCGGGATGAAATCGCCCTCGGTGTCATAAGTCACGTCGAATTCATCCGCATCTGCTGCCGCGAAATGCGACGCCGGATCGGTGCCGAAGTCGATCAGTTCCACGCGGTCCATGAAGGCGCCGTTCCCGGCGTTCCACCAGGTGTGATCCGCGTTGCGCACCAGCGCGGCGGCCTCGCCGACGGTGTAGAATTCTGGCAGGTAGGGGCCGGTCCCGACGGGATTGTCGACCATCGTGGCCTCGTCAAAGCTCTCGTGCACGATGGCGGCGGGATAGTCGGACATGCCTGCGATCAGCGAGATGTCCGGCTTGGGTAGGGTGATCGTCACCGTCAGATCGTCGACGACCGTGACCGCATCCGGCAACATGGTGCCGGTTTCGGGGTCGACGATGGTCGCGAAACGGATCGCCATCGAGTTCGCCTCGACCCGGCTGTCGCACCAGCGTTCGATGTTGCGCGCCACGTCCGCAGCGGTGAAGGGATCGCCGTTGTTCCAGGTCACGCCGGGACGGACATTGAGCGTGTAAAGCGTCGCGTCCTCGTTGATGTCCCAGCTTTCCAGCAGCGCGGGCGTGAACGACCCGTCCGAGTTGTACTGCACGAGGTATTCCAGCCAGCCACGGGTAAAGTTGGCGAGGCTGTTGAAGTCGAACTTGCGCGGGTCGCGCATGCCGACGATTTCCTGCTGGATGCGGACGGTTCCGCCCACCTGCGCATGGCTGGCCGCCTGCGCCGGGGCCGGCATGCCCAGCATGGCATAGGCCGTCACGGCCGAGGCGCCAAAGGAACAGGCCGTGGCCAGGAATTCGCGGCGGCTGACGGCATCGTCACCGACCCGCGCCGCCGACTTGGCCAGGAAATCCGGAAGGGGTTTGCCGCTTGGCGTCGTGAAGGTCATGTTCATTCCTCTCTGTTGGGTCGTGAGGGGGACCGCCCTGTCGGGAAGCAGCGTGAGGACTGCGGGAAGGCGCGCGGCCGCAAGGGGCCCGGTCGGCCGCGCGGGTTTCGGTGTCAGGCCGGGACGCGGATGCGGTCCAGGCCGTCTTCTTCGGTGACGGTGGCGCAGATGCTGGACAGGGTGCGCGGCTCTTCGTAGGGCCAGGGCGTGCCGCGGTGCATCACGGCGCGCTGGTCCCAGATCAGCACATCCCCCACCTGCCAGTTGTGCGCATAGACAAAGGCGGGCTGGGTGCAGAACTCTGTCAGCTCTGCCAGCAGCGCCTCGCTTTCGGCCTCGTCATAACCATCGACCTTGAAGGCATGGCTGGCGATATACAGCGCCTCGCGCCCGTTGATCGGGTTTTCCCAGACCGCGTTCCAATGGGTGTCCGGCCACTTGTTGAACATCGGCAATTCGGCCAGTTCGGGCGAGATCTTGCGCCGCGAATGGCTGTAACGATGCCAGATGCCACGCCCCCGTATCCTGGCCTTCATCTCTTCGGGCATCATCGCCCAGGCCGCGCGGGTCGAGGCAAGCTCTGTCGCGCCACCGGACGAGGGCACGACGCGCGCGGTAATGATATTGATCAACGCGGGCGTGGGCAGGAAGGTGCTGTCAGAGTGCCAAAGGAAGTTCGTCTTCAAGTTAAGCGTCTTGAGGTCCATCTCGCCCGAGGTGGTGCCGTCCTCCTGGACGTTCGAGACCTTGGGAATCTTGAACCCTTCGCCCGGCTTGCGCTCATCCGCCTCGCGATCCTCGATCGGGCCAAACAGCCCGGCGATCCGCAGGTGTGTCTCGTCCGTCATGTCCTGCGCCCGGAACAGCAGCGCCGAATGCTCCTCGAACAGGGCGCGGATCTGCGGGAACAGGTGATTTGCCGTGACGGTGTTCAGGTCGATGCCCTGCACGTCCGCGCCGAAGTGTGGCGTCAGCGGTTTTGTCTGGATGGTCATTGGTTCAGTCCTTGGCCTTTGCTTCAATGTCGTCTGCGGAGAGATGGCGCACCATCTCCCAGGCCCGTGACTTGCCGGGGTTCAGCAGTCCCTTGGGGTCCATGCGTTTTTTCCACGCCAGGTGCCGGTAATCGGCATTCTTCAGACCGCCGCCCTCGACGTGGTAGGTATGGGCGTCGGCCACGGAAAACCCATGCGCGCGGTAGATGTCGTCGATCTCGCGCAGGCGGGTCTCGTCGGTGAACCAGATGATCGGCAGATCGAACGCGACGATCCTTCCGTCCACCCGGGCGAATTCATGGTGCTGCCAGACGTCATCGCCCACCGCGGCACCCAGACACGCCACGGCCTCGGCGTCCGACGGATCGCCGACACCGTATTGCTGGTAGGTGGCAGAGCGGTCGGCCTTGAGCACCTGCAGCGTGGTGTGGTTGTAGGCAAACTCGAACACATGCGGGATGCCCTTGGCCTTGCGTTCGGCATCGTCGAGGGCGAGGTCCACCGTCCCGCCCTGCGCCGCGATCAGGGCGTGAAAAGCCTCCATGGCCTCTCGCGGGACCAGCGCCACCAGAAGGTGCCGTCCCTTGGTCAAGTGCCCTTCGAGCCGGGGAAAATAGTCGACGATCCGCGCCTCGACGGTCGAGCACAGCTTGCGCCCGATCGCTTCGCTTTGCGCCAGCGCGTAGCCGGCGGCATAGCAGTCGCGATAGCTGTCGAAGGTGGCCATGCAGCCGATCCAGTCGCGGGTCGGCACGGTCCGCAGCGTCACCTCTGTAATCGCACCGTTCAGGCCCCAGGCGTGGTGCAGTTGCAGCGCCTCTTCAGCGTCGAACACACGCTCCTGTGGCGCCTCCTCCACCGACAGCGCCTTAAGGCTGATGATATTGCCTTTTTCGCGCAGCGCGCCGTTCGCGATGGACCCGATCCCGGCGCTGCCCCCGGCGACAAAGCCGCCGATGGTCGCGATGTCCTGGGTCGAGGGGAACATGGCCATTTCCCAGCCCCGCGCGATAAGGGCCGCGTTGATGTCGGCCATCAAGGCCCCCGCCTCGACGCGCACGAAACCCTCACCGATTTCCAGGATCCGGTTCATCGCCGTGGTTTCTATGATCAGCCCTCCCTGCAGCGGCACGGCCTGCCCGTAGTTGCCGGTGCCGCCACCGCGCAGCACGACGGGCAGGTCATGCGCGTAGGCAACGGCCAGGCACTGTGCGAGTTCCCCGGACGTCGCGGGCCGGGCCACCAGGTCCCCGAAGCATTTCTTGAGCTGCGCGTTCAGGATCGGCGAGTACCAGAAGAAATCGCGCGAGCGTTTCTTGATCAGCACCGGCTCCTCGATCACCTCGACGGGGGCAAGCTCGGCGGCAATCCCGCGCCAGTTGGTCTGTTTTTCTGTCATGACAGGGCTCCCAAAGCGTCGGACAGGCGGCGCGGCGCGGTGCCGCCCAACAGGTCCGAGCTGTCGGTTGCGTCGAAGACAAGCAGATCCCCGATGGCGGCCCCGTCGACGGTTCGGGGCGCCAGTCCCAGCGCGCTCTGCGCGTTGGTGGTGATCAGTGGCAGGTGGTCGCCCAGCGGCGGGTCGAGATGCGCCGCCAGCACGCTCAGGCCCAGCACATGCAAAGGGTCATGCCGCCCGATGGGGCAGAAGGCATCGCGCACGTTGTCGGCGCCGATCGTCATGGTGACGCCAGCGGCCTGCAATTCGTGCAGCCGCGTGACACCGCGCCGGTCGGGCGTGCCCCCGGTGCGGCCCTGAAGGTAGAGGTTGGTCTGCGGCAGCATGGCGACGGCAATGCCCGCCCGCGCCAGCTTGTCCGCGATCCGGGCCACGTCCACATCCGCCAAGTTTGCCAGCGAACAGGCATGGCCGCACAGGACCGGCCCCTGAAACCGCGTCGCAAGCGCCGCATCCGCGACGCGTTCCAGCCCGTCGAGCCCCTCTGCCAGACCTTCATCCACGTGGAAATCCAGCGCCAGTCCCAGCCTGTCGGCCTCGCGGAACATGTTGGCAAGCCCGGCGTCGCGCTCTGGCTGGTCGAAGACAAATGCCCCCAGCACGCCGCCCTGATCGCGGAGGCCCTGCGCACAGTGTCGGGCGTAGTCCGGATCGGCCATGCGCTCTATCCCCGTCAGGGCCGCACGCTGCACGGTCAGGGCACTGTCTGCGGCCAGGTCCCCCAGGATATCCCAGGCCAGTGGAACGGCCCGGGGATCGGCAGCTTCGCCCCAATCCACATGCGTCCGGACCGCGCTGCATCCGGCCTGCTCCAGCTCTTGCAGTCCCCGCGTGGCGCGGCTGCGCAGGTCTGCTGCCGTCCAGTTGACCTTGTCCGCCTTCTGCGCGGCAATGGCCGTGGCCAGGTCCCCGCCGACGCCCTGCATGCGGCCGATGCTGTGGCACTTGTCCAGGTGCACATGCGGCTCTGTCAGGCGTGGCAGGACCATGCGCCGCGGAGTGCCGCCCGAGGCGATCAGGCCGGTTGCGCGCCCGTCCCGGATGACCAGATCCCCGGCCATGCAATCCGCCGCCAGCGCGCCGCCGAACGCCGCCGGATCGGCCAGCAAGGCCCGCGGCACCAGGACGCCGGGGAGGCAGTTGTCCATCCGTTCGGGCCGCATCATGGCCGTTCCCTCCGATGGTCGAACCCTGCGAATTCGGCGAGAAAGGCCGCAAACCTGCGCGCTGCACTGTCGAGCAGGGCCGCCCCCTTGTCCGCGGTCGCGGCGGCCGCGTTGCCACAGGCCCCCTGCCCGTTCAGATCCTGCGCCAGCCAGCCGGGGCTGGCGGGCTTGCTCCCCAACCCGATGTGCGGAAAGGCGCTTTCCCAATCCATCATCCCCGGGCGAAAATCCCGCGCCTTGCTCATGTCCACGCGGTCCGGCCGCAGGGCCAGCATTGCCGAGGTCTCGCTGTCCCCGGCATGGATGTCATGGGCATAGCTTTCCGGTGCGTAGATCTCCTGCCACTCGGCGAAGCCGCCCCAGGAACAGCTCACCACGACAAGGTCATGCTGCAAACGCAGATCGCGCGCGGCCACCTGCAACAGCGCGCTGTTGCCACCATGCCCGTTGAACAGAACCAGCCGCGTCACCCCGGCGCGCGCCACCGAGGCGCCGATCTCTCGCAACACGGCCAGGAGCGTCTCTGCCGAGAGCGTCAGGGTCCCGGGAAACGCGATGTGCTCGTCGCTCTTGGTGATCGTCAGACCGGGCAACACCAGCACCGACTGCTCGGGCGCCAGGGCCGCCAGCATCCGGTCCGCCACCGCGCCGATCAGATCGCTGTCCACCGAGAGCGGCAGATGCGGGCCGTGCTGCTCGGTCGCGCCCAACGGCAGAACCGCGACCGTCTCTTGCGGCAGGTCCGGAAACGCCGCCGAAGGCAGGTCCGCCCAATAGCCCTGCGCGCTCATGCCGGGCGCCCGATGAAACGGTCGAGGAACCCCTCGAACCACGCGCCCTGCACCGAGTCATGTTGCGCCAGCAGGCGGTCCTGTTCGGCGCGGTCCTGCACGCCGGGACGGCCATAGACACCGGCCTTTTGCACCTGCCAGCGGCGAAAGCCCGGCTCTGTCACTTCGGGATGGAACTGCAGGCCATAGACCGTTTCATCCATCCGAAAGGCCTGGTTCGCGTAGTTGTCATTCGCGGCAAGGCGCACGGCCCCCGTCGGCAGATCGAAGGTGTGGAAATGCGCCTGGCAGACAGTCAGCGGTCGGTTGAGAAAATCGCCCGCCGTCTCTGTCGGGGTGATCCGGTAATATCCGAACTCGAAGATCTCGCGCTTGCGCGCACCGGCCCAGGCACCGTGGTGATGCGCGATCATCTGGGCACCCTGGCAGATGCCCAGGACCTTGATCCCGGCCGTCAGGCAGGCATCGATCCAGCGGTATTCCTCTTGCAGGAACGGATGCCGGTCGGTCTCGTAGACATTGTACAGCCCGCCATAGATGATGGTCGCGGCAAGATCGTCGCCCGGCACGCCAAGCGCCTCGCCGCCAAACGGGCGACGGGTATCCACCGTGTAGCCGGCGTTCTCAAGCCAGGCGGTTGCGCGATCGTCAAGGGGCTCATCCCCGTGGCGCACGGATAGCACACGCTGTCCCATATCATTCCCCTCAAAAGGAACTGGTTGCGTGGCCCTGTGGAAGATCCGTGCCAGAGATGTCCCTAAAGGCTTCCAGAACTGCGCGAAACTGGCAAGGCTTTTGTTTGATCATAAAAAGTTCAATATCGTCCGTCGGTTGACAAAATTCACTCTTTTGACGCCCCCGGATGCCCATTCTCAAGGCGGGGCAATCCCGCGGGCCGATCCGGCAAGGATCGACCTGTTCGGACGGACTGTATGGAAGATGATTCGAGGCGCCACAGGAGTTGGGCCCCGCTTGCCGGCATCACCGCAATTCGATGCCGTCGACCAATCCGAAAAGCGCGTTCAGCGTTTCCATCTTGCGTTCGACCGGGGCAAAGACCACCTCCGCGCTCGACGTATCGGCGCCCAACAGTCTCAGTTGTTTCACATCCTCGTTGCGCCCCGTTCCTGTCCGCCAGACAAAGCCGATGCCCATGCCATTGACCACCGCCTCGTAGACGCCATCCCGGTTGTCGAGGGTCAGGAACGGCGCCGGGTACACGTCGTGGCGCCGAAAATAGCGGTCGAGAACCTTCTGCGTCGACGATCCGGTCGTGCGAAAGATCAACCTGTGGCGCAGCAGGTCTTCGCAGGTGACAGCCTCTGCGCTGGCCAGAGGGTGTGACAGCGGCACGATGGCGACGACATTGTTCGTCAACAGCACCTGGCGGCGGAAACGCCCGTCCTTGGGCACCTCTGGCAGAATGCCGACGTCGACGGTGTGGTTGATGACCTGCCGCATGATCTTGTCATGCGAACCGGTGGTGACCTGCAAGGCGACCTGCGGGTAGGCCTTGTTGAAAGCCGCGATCACCGACATGCCGGGCATCGCGTTGCCCAGCCCCACGGACAGCTCCCCCTTGGTCAGCGACCCGTGGCGCCGCAGCATCTGCTCAAGCGTTTCGTATTCGCTGATCACGCGCTCGGCCGCATCACAGAGCCTTTCGCACAGGGGCGTCGGATGCAGTTTTCCCTTTTCGCGGACGAAAAGCACCACGCCATACCCTTCTTCCAGCTTGCGCACATGCTGCGAGATTCCCGGCTGGGTGACGTTCAACTGCCGTGCAGCCGCAGCGTAAGAGCCGGATTCGGCCACTGAACGAAGCGCTTCGAGGGTGCGAAGGGGAATAGTCATGGCCGATCCAAAGCAGGTCTATGGGTTTCCCAAAGCATAGCTTTGCTTTGTCACAGCCATGTCACGGCAAGCAGGCAAATGTGCCGCCGAGGCCGGAAACGGTCGCACTCGAACTTGAACGATCACTTGTCCCCACACCAGACCACCTCGGCGCAGGTTGCGCCGAGGTCCAGGGAGCCTTTGCCCGTGGCCTCAGTACTGACCGTAAACAACCAGATCGCCAGCCAACTTTCGCCCGACCTGGTCGCGCAGGATCGTCTTGTTCTGTGCGATCTCGATGGCTGTCTTGTCTCGGAAGGCCGCGCCTACACGGATTCCGCCTCCTTCCTGCAGAGCTGCGGAGAGCGCCTGTGGCTGGTGTCCAACAATTCGTCCCATTGCGCCGCGGACCTCAGCGCCCGGCTCGCGGAAATTGGCCTGACCGTGCCGGCCAAACGGATCCTGCTGGCTGGGGAGCAGACATTGGCGCACCTGGCGCGCCTGCATCCCGGCGCGCGCCTGGCATTGTTCGCCAGCCCGGCAATGGAACAGGAAGCGCGGCGCCTGGGCTTTGCCCTGACAGGGGATAGGCCCGACCTGGTGCTCTTGTGCCGTGACACGCAACTGTCGCTGGACAGGTTGAACGCGGTCGCGGCCCTGGTCCAGGACGGCGCTGCCTTTTGGGTTTCCAATACCGATACCGCGCACCCCGGCCACGCTGGCCAGCCCATCGCCGAAACCGGCGCCCTGCTGGCTGCGCTGCGCGCCATGCTGACGGAACTGAAGTTCGAGAGCATCGGCAAACCCCACGCCCATCTCGCCGCGCTGGCGCTGTCTCGCACCGGCGTTTCCGCCTCCGAGGCCGTCTTTGTCGGGGATAACCCGGACACGGATGGCGCCATCGCGCGGGCCATCGGCACCCGCTTTGTCCTGCTTCGCCGCACGGGAGCCCCGGAATGACCCTCTATATCCTGCGCACCCTGCTCAAGATGGTGCTGACCCTGTTCGCCATCATCACCCTGGTCTTCTTTGCCACGCGCATGTCGGGCAGCCCGCTGGACACCGCCCTTGGTGACGGTCTGTCAGCGGAAGATCGCGCCTTGATGATCGAGTACTTCGGTCTGGATCGATCGATCTGGCATCAATACCTCGCCTATCTGCGCGGCATCCTGGAAGGCAACTTTGGCCTATCCTTCATCGAGCGCCGCCCCGTGGCCGACATCGTGGCCGAACGCATCTGGCCCACGCTGCAACTTCTGGGCAGCGCGCTTGCGCTGACGCTGGTGGTGTCGGTCCCGCTGGGCGTGGTCGCAGCGCTGTGGCGCGACAGCTGGATCGGCAGCGCGGTCATGGGGCTGGCCTTTATCGGCTACGCGGTGCCCAATTTCGTCATCGCCACCTTCATGGTGCTGATCTTTGCCTTCTCGCTCAACTGGTTGCCGGTGGTGGGCAACGGCACGGCCTGGCATTTCATCATGCCTACGATTGCCATGTCAGGGGTGCTGATCGCGGCGCTGACCCGGTTTACCCGCAACGCCATGCTGGACGTGCTGGGGCAGGATTTCATGCGCACCGCCCGCGCCAAGGGCCTGCCGGAAACGGTCGTGATCCTGAAACACGGCTTGCGCAACGCGGGTGTCACGGTGCTGTCTGTGCTGGGCTTGCAGATCGCCGGCATGGCGGCCGCGGGCAACGTGGTGGTCGAGGCCATCTTCAGCTGGCCCGGCATCGGAGAGCTGCTCGTCTCCGCTGCCATCATGCGGGACTACCCGGTGCTGCAATTCGGGGTGATCTCCGTCGCCTTCGCCGTGGTCGTCATCAATGCCCTCACCGACATCGCCTATGTCGTCGCGGATCCGCGCATCCGCATGGCGAAAGGATAAGACCATGACCGCCACCACGCATATCCCCTCGCGCGCGCCCTTCCTCTTGACGCTTTGGCGCGACAGCAATGTCATCCAGAAAGCGGCTGCCCTGATCGGCCTGGCGCTGGTCCTCATGGCGCTGCTGGCGCCACTCATCGCCCCTTACGATCCGCTGGCCCAAAGCCTGATCTCGCGCCTGCGCCCGCCGCTGGGGTTCGAGCGCTACAAGGACGGGTTCTACCTCGGCACCGACGAACTGGGCCGCGACGTCCTTTCGCGCAGCCTGCACGGCCTGCAACTGACCCTTGGGCTGGCACTTGCGGGGGCCACCATCGGATTGCTGATCGGCGGCTCGCTGGGCCTGTTCGCCGGGTTGCGCCGCGGCTGGGCCGAGGACGCGATCATGGCCGCCGTCGACCTGCAGATCGCCGTGCCCTTCACCCTGCTGGCGCTCTTGATCCTGGCGCTCTTCGGGTCGTCGCTGACCGTCATGATCTGCGTCCTGGGCATCGCCGGTTGGGAGCAATACGCCCGCATCGTGCGCGCCGAGGTCCGCAAGATCACCGAACTGCCCTTCATCGAGGCGGCCCGCGCCTCGGGCGGCGGTCAACGGTATATCGCGCTGACCCATGTCCTGCCCAACATCGTCTCGCCGCTGGTGGTGCAGTTCACCCTGTCCCTGTCCAACATCGTGATCCTCGAATCGACACTGTCCTTCCTGGGCCTCGGGGTACAGCCCCCGACCGCCACTTTGGGCAGCATGGTCGGCTATGGCCGCGACTACATGCCCACCGCCCCCTGGATGGTGATCGCCCCTGCTGCGCTGATCATCCTTGTCACCTTTTCCGTGCAGATCCTCGGCGACTGGCTGCGTGACCGCGCCGATGTCCGCCTGCGCGACCGCTAAACAAGAGGCCGAAGACGCCCGTCAACGTCCTTCAATGGAGACAATCATGAAAACCCTTCTGATGACCACCGCTGCTGCGCTTCTGGCCAGCTCTGCTCTTGCCCAGTCGATCACCGTCGGCGCGGCCAATATCTCGGACTACCTCGATCCCGGCCGCGACCATTCCAACGTCGGATCGCAGTTCTACTACAACAGCTTCGACACGCTGATCGACCGCGACCACTCCAAGCTGGAGCCCGAATGGGTGCCCGCGCTGGCCACCGAGTGGCGGCTGGTGGATGACACCACGATGGAGCTGAAGCTGCGCGAAGGCGTCAAGTTCCACAACGGCGAAGACATGACCGCCGACGACGTGGTGTTCTCTCTAAACCGCATGTACCAGGCGACCTTTGCCCCCTATGTCGTGCGCTCCAAGGACCGTCTGGCAAACTTTGCCGAGGCGGTGAAGATCGACGACCATACCGTCCAGATCAAGGTCGAGCGCCCCGAGCCGCTGTGGGAAACGCTGGTTTCGCTGCAACAGGTCATGATCATCCCCGAAGACTATACCAAGGCGCTGTCCGGCGACCCGGACGTGGCGGAGGACGGCGATTTCGAGGCCTTCTCGCTGGCCCCCGTCGGCACCGGCCCCTACGCGATCTCGGAATTCGTTCCGGGGCAAAAGGTCGTCTACAGCCGCTTTGACGCGTTCTGGGGTGACCGCGCGCCTCTGGAACAGGCTACCGTCATCCGCATCCCCGAAACCGCCAGCCGTATCACCGCACTGAAGACCGGCGAAGCGGACATCGTCACCAATATCGCGCCCGACCAGCTGGACCTGATCAACGCCGACCCGAACCTCAAGACCGAAGGTTCGGCCACCGCGCTGTTCCACGTCATGATCATGAACGTGAACCATCCCAACCTGGTCGACCCCAAGGTCCGCCAGGCCATGTCAATGGCCATCGATCGCGACCTGCTGAACGAGGCGCTGTGGCTGGGCAAGGCGATCGTGCCCTCGACCCACACGATGGCCGAGATGGGCGAGCTGCACATGCCCGAGCTCGACACATTCGAATACAACCCCGAGAAGGCACGCGAGTTGCTGGCGGAATCGTCCTACGACGGCGAGGAAATCGTCTTTGACGCCTACCCGGTCTATTACACCAACGGCGTGCTGGCCGCGCAGGCCATCACCGAAATGTGGGCCGAGGTCGGCATCAAGGGCCGCGTGAACGTCACCGAACAGTGGACAGGCGCCAGCCCGGAGCTGATGGCGCGCAGCTGGTCGAACCCGATGTATTTTGCCGACCCCTTCGGTTCGTTCGGGGTGATGTGGGCGCCGAACGGCCCCTCCGAAGGCTCGGGCCGCTTCAACACCGACGCCGAATATGCCGCGATCTGGGAACGCTTCCGCTTTTCCGAGGACGTCGAGGCACGCAAGGCCGCCTACGTCGAGCTGATGGACCGCATCAAGCAGGATCCGCCGGTCCTGCCGCTGTACCGTCCCTTCGAAAGCTGGGGCATGCACAAGGGCATCGCCTGGGCGCCGCAGCCCGGCCACATCCCCTACGTTCTGGATTTCCGCGCCGGCGCCATCGCGCTTGCCGACAGCTGAACACCTTTGGCGCGTCCCGAACGGGGCGCGCCACCCCTCCCTTCAGGACCACACACACCATGACCTTCCGCATCGCCACCATCGCCGACATTCACCACGGCGCCCCCTCGCACACCAAGCGCGGCGATACCGCGCTCTCGCTGATGGCGGATTTCGCCGCATGGGCCAATGCCGAGGCCCCCGACCTTGTGCTGGACCTGGGCGACCGTATCTCGGACATCGACGAGACCACGGACCTGCGGTTGGAAGCCGAGGTGGCCGAGGCCTTCAAGGCCGTGAACGCGCCCATCCATCACGTCAACGGCAACCACGACCGCGACCACCTGACCACGGCCCAGAACGAAGATATCCTGGGCCAAAGCCTTGGGAACGATGTGCTGGACTGCGGCGATTGGCAGATCGCCCTGTGGCGGGCCGATCCCAAGATCAGCCGGGGCACCGACCGGATCGGGTTCGACCTGCCGGAACCGGACCTGCTCTGGCTGTCGCGCACCATGCAGGCCGCCGAAAAGCCGACGCTGGTGGTCAGCCATGTCCCGGTTTCCGGACACGGCCAGACCGGCAACTATTACTTTGAACGCAACCCCGGTGTCTCTCGCTATCCGCAAAGCGACCGCGCCCGGCAGGCCCTGTCGCAGGCCCGCGTGCCGGTGGTCTGCCTGTCCGGCCACGTTCACTGGAACACCGTGACCACGGTGGACGGGATCACCCATCTGACCCAGCAGAGCCTGACCGAAAGCTTTACCACCCAGGGCGCGCCCGCCGCCGCCTGGGGGATGATCGAACTGTCCGACACCCTGCATTGGCAAGTCTTTGGCGCAGACCCGTTCGAGGCGCGCATTACCCCGAAACCCGGGCGCTGGACGCCCGCCCTGATGCCGTTCTGACCCATGCTTGATGCTCCCGTCCTTTCCGTAAAATCGCTGACTGTCGCCTTTGGCAGCCATACCGCCGTGCGCGATCTGTCCTTTGACATCCATGCCGGCGAAACGCTGGCACTTGTCGGAGAATCCGGCTCGGGCAAATCGGCAACGGCCTTGTCGGTCATGCGCCTGATCGAACGTGAGGGCGGGCGCATCACCGCCGGTCAGATCCGGTTGGGCGCGCAGGCGCCGATCGATCTGGCGCAATTGTCCGACCACGGGATGCAGACCCACCGTGGCAACCGCATCTCGATGATCTTTCAAGAGCCGATGACCTCCCTCAATCCGGTCATGCGGATCGGCGAACAACTGGGCGAAGTGCTGCGCCGTCACCAGGGCATGGGCCGCAAAGAGGCACGCATCGCCGCCGAACGTGCACTGGACCAAGTGCGCATCCCCGATCCCGCCAGACGTCTGGACCAATATCCACACGAACTGTCGGGCGGGTTGCGCCAGCGGGTCATGATCGCCATTGCCCTGGCCTGCCAACCCGACGTGCTGATTGCCGATGAGCCAACAACGGCGCTGGACGTCACGACACAGGCCGAGGTTCTGAAACTGCTGAAAAGCCTTCAGCAGGAAATCGGCATGGCAATCCTGTTCATCACGCATGACATGGGCGTGGTGGCGGAAATCGCTGATCGTGTCGTCGTCATGCGGCACGGCAATACCGAAGAGGTTGCCTATACCGGCGCTCTCTTCAAGGCCCCGCAATCGCAATATGCACGCGACCTCATTGCGGCAACGCCCAAGCTGGGCCTGTCGCCCCTGCGGCCGCAGGTTCCCTCCGCGGAACCGGTGCTGAAGGTCGAAGGCCTGTCCAAGAGCTTTGCCCGCAGCGGCGGCTTTCTGAAGGCGAAGGTCAAGGTGCCCGCCGTCAAGGACGTGTCCTTTGAAATCCGCCCGGGCGAGACGCTGGGTCTTGTCGGGGAATCCGGCTGTGGCAAGTCCACCCTGTCGCGCACCCTGATGCGCCTGATCGAGCCGGATGCCGGACGCGTCATCCTGGCCGGGCGCGAGCTCACCGGCCTTGGCACGCAGGCACTTCAACAGGCACGCGCCGATGTGCAGATGGTCTTTCAGGATCCGTTCGCCAGCCTCAATCCTCGCATGAAGGTGCGCGATCTCATCACCGAACCGGCCTATCTGCACAGCGGATTGAAAGGCGCCGCTCGTGCGGCGCTGGCCTCTGACCTGCTGGAGATGGTGACGCTTGATGCCTCGACCGCCGACCGCTATCCGCATCAGTTTTCAGGGGGCCAGCGCCAGAGGCTCTGCCTTGCGCGGGCACTGTCGGTTTCCCCCAAGGTGATTGTTGCGGATGAAGCCGTATCCGCGCTGGATGTTTCCACCGCCGCTCGTGTCACCGCGCTGATGCAGGACCTGCAGGAGAAGCTGGGGATCGCATTCCTGTTCATCTCGCATGACATTGCGGTCGTCGAACGTGTCAGCCACCGTATTGCTGTCATGTACCGGGGCGAGATCGTCGAAGCGGGCGAGACTGAGCAGGTGCTGCGGTCGCCCCATCATCCCTACACGAAAAGACTGCTGTCCGCGGTGCCCAGCCCCCTTCCCCGAAAGCCCGGCCGCCAGGATCTGCAATTGCCCTCGCACAAGACGCTGGTTCTCTCCGGAGGAGCGACCTGACTCGAAATAGTCAAAGGAATCCGGTGATCCGCCCTGGGTTTGCCGGAGGCTGGGTAGTTGATAATCAACTGGCCAGCTAATTTCTGGCACCATTCACATCGATGTTTACCATCACTGTTTTCGGATAGAATGGTGCCCCCACACGGACTCGAACCGCGGACCTACTGATTACAAATCAGTTGCTCTACCAGCTGAGCTATAGGGGCACCGGGCCGCGAACCCACTGGGGTGCGTCTCGGCGTGGGCGGTGTTTAGCCTGACTCGCGGCGCAAAGAAAGCCTCGATTTTCATCTCTTGCGGCGCAGATGTCACCCATGCGCCGCTTTGCGACACCCGCGGTTTTCCCCGCCGTCAAGCCCGCTATACTGCGCGCCGAGCCAACGACAAACAAAGCCCATGCAGGTCATTCTTCACACCGGCGTTCACTGCACCGATGACGACCGCCTTCTCAAGGGGCTTCTGCGCAACGCAGAGGCCTGGCGCCACGAAGGCGTGGCCATTCCCGGCCCGTCGAAATACCGCACCCTGCTGACCGAGGCCTTGAACAAGCTGCGCGGCGGCATCCCTGAACCGGGCACGCGCGATCTCTTGCTGGATGCCATCCTGCAAGAGGATTCGGGCCAGATCTCGCGCCTTGTCCTTTCAAACGACAACTTCTTTTCCGTGCCCAAGCTGATGTTCCAGAATGGCTACATCTACCACCGGGCCGAGGAACGCCTGACCAGTTTCATGCAGGCCTTCGAGGGCGACGAGGTGCAGCTGTTCATGGGGCTGCGCGACCCGGCAAGCTTCCTGCCCGCCGCCTTTGCCGCAACCCCGCACGAGACATTCTCGGATTTCATGGAAGGCGTGAACCCGATGCGGTTCCGCTGGTCCGACCTGATCCGGCGCATCAAGGGCGCGCAGCCGGACCTGCCGGTCGTGCTGTGGTGCAATGAGGACACCCCCTTTCTCTGGGGGCAGATCATCCGCGAACTGGCCGGCATCAAGCTCAACCGCAAGATCACCGGCGCCTTCGACCTCTACTCGCAGATCATCTCGCGCGAGGGGATGCAGCGGTTCCGCGCCTTCCTCAAGGAAAACCCCACGATCACGGAATCGCAGAAGCGGCGCGTGATGATGGCCTTTCTCGACAAGTACGCGCTGGACGAGGCGATGGAGGAAGAACTGGACCTTGACGGCTGGGACGGGCCTTACGTCGACATGCTGACGGAACTCTACGAGGATGACCTCGAAGTCATCTCCGCGATGGAGGGTGTGCGGCTGCTCACGCCCTGAAACCACGGGTTTCACCTGTCTGCCATGATCGGGATCAATGTGCGCCTTCGCCCCCTGCCTACCGTTCGGGGCATGGTCGGCCCTGATGCCCGGCCAGTCACTCGGGAGGAAATCATGTTGAAATCCGCCAAGATTGTTTTTCCGGTGCTTTTGGGTTTTCTTTCACTGCCTGTCGCGGCCCTGTCCCAGGAGATCGGGAAAGAGGCGTTCCAGGCGAACTGCGCCGTCTGTCACGGCACGGACGGAAAAGGGGGCGGTCCGATCCTCGACTACCTCAAGTCCGCGCCATCTGACCTGACGAGGATATCAGAGCGCAACGGCGGCCAGTTTCCGGCGCAACAGGTCTATGACCTCATTGCCGATGCCGGCCAGACTCGCGCGCATGGCACCAGCGAGATGCCGATCTGGGGCAACCGGTTCAATGCCGAGATCATTGCGCAGCAAGGCGAATACGGCGGCGGTCAGACGGACATGCCGTCGGCCCAGGCCCGGATTCTCGAACTGGTCTTCTTCCTGGCCACCATCCAGGAGGCCGGCTGACCGTATGGCACACACCTGCCGGTAGTGGTTTGCCGCACGGCGGGGTCCCGTCAAGCCATTCTGAAAGGCGCGGTCGGAGGGCCGCGCCATTGACCTATTTGCCGGACATCGACCCGAAGGCCGGCAGGCTGTCCAAAGCCTGTTTCAATGCATCACCCCAGCCCTGGCTGATGGTCTGAAAATAGGGATCGTCCTGCTCGACCCGCCCGGTGTCGCCGCGCACCAGGCTGTCCACCGTGTAAAGGTGATAGTCAAAGGGCGCGCCCACGGTCAGGTTGGCCTTGACCGTGCTGTCGAAACTCACCAGCAACAGCTTCATGGCCTCGTTGAAATCCAGGTCGGGATCGTAGGCCCGTACCAGGATCGGGCGACCGTACTTGATCTCGCCGATCTGGAAAAAGGGCGTGTCCGGCCCTGCCTCGATGAAATTTCCCTCGGGATAGATCAGGAACAGGCGCGGCGGGCCGCCGGCGATCTGTCCGCCCAGGATCAGCGTGGCGTTGAACACCGACGAGGCGCGCTGGCCGGTATCCGAATGGCGCGCGATCACGTCCCGCAGTGTGTCGGCCACCAGCCGCGCCACCTGGTACATCGAGGCGGACTCCAGCACCGAAGGGTTACGCTCGCCATGTGCCTTGACGCGTTCGTCAAGCTCGCTGACCACGGCCTGGGTCGTGGCAAGGTTGCCTGCGCTGAGCAGCGTGATCACACGATCACCCTCGGCTTCCCAGATCTTCATCTTGCCGTAGGTCGAGATATTGTCGAGCCCGGCATTGGTGCGGGTGTCGGACATGAAGACCAACCCCCGGTTCAGCATCATCCCAACGCAATAGGTCATCCCGCGCGTGCCTTTCCTGCCCGTATCCAGACGCCTTCTACGGTCAGGACAGGGAGCCGACAAGCGCCAGTTCCGGGCAGCACGGATTCCGTGGCGGGACGTGCCTCGCGGGCCGCCTCGCGATTACTGCTGGGCAACCTCTATTTCCACGTCCAGAGCCTCCAGCGCGCCGCCCTGACGGGTGCCGCGCACCGGTGCCGCGTCGTGGTAATCCATGCCGGTGGCCACGCGGACATAGCGCTGGTCAGGCGAAATGCTGTTCGAACAGTCGAAACCGACCCAGCCAAGACCCGGCAGATGCGCCTCTGCCCAGGCGTGCATGGCGTCCTGTTCCGTGGTGTGATCCAGCATCAGGTAGCCAGAGACATAGCGCGCCGGCAGGCCCATTTCGCGGGCGCAGGCGATGAAGACATGGGTATGGTCCTGGCAGACGCCCCGGCCCGCAGAGAGCGCTTCCTCGGCGGTCCAGTCGGATTCGGAGGATCCGACCTCGTATGTCACGGCCTCGGCCACAGCCGCCATCAGGGCGTGGGCGCGGTCCAGCTCGGTATCGCCCGACACGCTGCGGACCAGCGCGCGCACGCCATGCCCCGCCTTGGTCTGCGGCGTTACCCGGCGGTAAAGCCAGAGCGGCGCCGGGCCCAGGTGGCGGCCCACGACGCCGTGGTTGTCGGCCAGTTCGACCTCACCCTCGCAGGTGATGACCAGTTCCTGCGCGCCGCGCTCGATCTCGATCAGATCAACGGTGTTCTGGTGATGGTCGGTATAGGACAGCGCCTGCGTGCCGCCGGTGACGGTGGTCTCCCAGCGCAGCACGTTCTGGCTGTGCCGCGACTTGGGTGTCTTGCGCAGCTGTTGCAGGCCAAAGCTCACCGGTTCTTCGAAACGGTAGCGGGTGATGTGGCGGATGGTCAGGTTCATCGGGGCCTCTGGGCAGTCATTCGTAGAACCGGTAGTCGACTTCGATCTGGCGCCCGAGGTCACCCAGCAGCAACAGCATCTTCTGGATGTACTCGTGCAGGCCGTAGTCGAACACCGCGTCGATGTCGAAACTCAGGTAAGCGCGGTCGATATGGTCGATCTTGGCGTAAGAGGCCGCACGTTCTCCATAGTCCCCCCCCAGGAATCCGAGGTTGTCCCGCAGCTTGCGCGCGCAAAAGGCCAGCGAGCGCGGCATCCGGCGGTTCAGGATCAGGAACTGCGCGATGTCGCGCGGCTCCGTCGAGCCGCCGTATTCCATCCGGTAGCCCCCCTGCCCCGAGACGGAACGCAGGATGGTTTCCCACTGCACGTTGTCGATGGAGGTCCCCACCGCCGTGACCGATGGCAGCAGGACATAGTATTTCACGTCAATGATGCGCGCGGTGTTGTCGGCCCGTTCCAGGAAGGTGCCGATGCGCGCGAAATCGTAGATGTCGTTGCGCAGCATGGTGCCGTGGGTGGCACCGCGCACCAGCCCGGTGCGTTGCCGGATCATGCCCAGCACCTGTGGCAGGTCGCGTTCGCCGACCTTGCGGGACAGCACCTCCTTGACCCGCATGTAGGTGCCGTTCATCGCCTCCCAGACCTCGCCGGTCAGGGCGGTGCGCACCATACGGGCGTTCAACCGCGCCTGTTCGACACAGGACAGGACCGAAGACGGGTTGTCACGCGACCGCAGCAACCAGTCGATGGCCGCGTCCTTGGTCACTTTCTCATGGCCCGCAGTATACCCGTCCAGCGCGCCCGCCGACTGCAGGACGGACCGCCATTCCTCGTCCGAAGCGCCCATGCGGGTCAGTGCGATGCGCTGTCCGGTCTCGATCAGGCGGGCAGTGTTTTCGGCGCGCTCCAGCGCGCGGTACATCCAGAACAGGCCGTTTGCCGTTTTTCCCAACATCGCGCGTCAGTCCTCCAGCACCCAGGTGTCCTTGGTGCCCCCGCCCTGCGAGGAGTTCACCACGAGCGAGCCCTTCTTCAGCGCCACGCGGGTCAGCCCGCCCGGCGTGATGTTGATCCCCTTGGGGCTGACCATCACGAAGGGCCGCAGGTCGACGTGGCGCGGCGCCAGGCCCGACTTGGTAAAGATCGGCACGGTCGACAGGCTCAGCGTCGGCTGGGCGATGTAGTTTCCGGGCCGCGCTTCCAGCTTCTTGCGGAATTCGGCCAGCTCTTTCTTGGTGGCGGTGGGGCCGATCAGCATGCCGTAGCCGCCAGAGCCATGCACCTCCTTGACGACCAGTTCCTTGAGGTTGTCCAGAACGTAGGCCAGCGACTCCTTGTCGGAACAGCGCCAGGTCGGCACGTTTTCCAGCAAGGGCCGTTCCCCGGTGTAGAACTCCACGATTTCAGGCATGTAGCTGTAAATCGCCTTGTCGTCGGCGATGCCGGTGCCGGGTGCGTTGGCGATGGTCAGATTGCCGGCGCGGTAGACGTCCATGATCCCCGGCACGCCCAGCGCGCTGTCGGGATTGAAGGTCAGCGGATCAAGGAAATCGTCGTCGACCCGGCGATACAGCACGTCGATCGGCTTGTACCCCAGGGTCGTGCGCATGCAAAGACGACCGTCTTCGACCCGCAGGTCGTGACCCTCGACCAGCTCAACGCCCATCTCGTCCGCAAGGAAGCTGTGTTCGAAATAGGCCGAGTTGTAGATCCCCGGCGTCAACAGGCCGACGGTGGGCTTGCGGCCGAGGCCCTCGGGCGCGCAGGCGGCAAGAGAATTGTAGAGATCGCCGGGATAGGTCGACACCGGCTGCACCCGGTTCTCCGAGAAGAGCTCGGGGAACATCTGCAGCATGGTCTCGCGGTTTTCCAGCATGTAGCTGACGCCCGAGGGCGTGCGCGCGTTGTCCTCGAGGACATAGAATTCGTCCGGACCCGTGCGCACCAGGTCGATGCCGACGATATGGGTATAGACCCCGCCCGGCGGGCGCATGCCGATCATCTCGGGCAGGAAGGCGTCGTTGCGAGAGATCATTTCTTCGGGCAGGCGTCCGGCCTTCACGATCTCCTGGCCGTGGTAGATGTCGTAGAGAAAGGCATTGATCGCGCGCACCCGCTGTTCGATCCCACGGCTCAGCTTTTGCCACTCGCGGCCGGATATGATGCGCGGGATAATGTCGAAGGGGATCAGCCGTTCCTCTGCCTCGGCCCTTCCATAGACGTTGAAGGTGATGCCCGTGAGGCGGAACAGGTCCTCTGCCTCGCGTTGCTTGGCGCGCAGATGCTTGGGATCCTCGCCTTCGAACCAGGTGTTGAAGGGCTGGTAGGGCCTGCGTACCTTGCCCTCCGTGCCCAGCATCTCGTCAAAATAGACTTGATCGTTCATGCCCGTGCGGTCCACCCCATCACTGTCTTGTAACAGGTACGCTAACGGGCCGTGACGAGTGGTGCAACGGGCGTGAAAGGCTGTGCTGATCCCGTTGCGGGCAAAATGCTCAATAACCGGGCAGAGCGCGCCGGACCCCGGCCCGCCCTGCCCTCCGGGGCCTTCAGCCCATGCCCAGCGCGGCCTTGTACATGTCCAGAACCGCCTCTTCCTCGGCGATGTCGTCGGCGTCGCGCTTGCGCAGGGCGATCACCTTGCGCATGACCTTGGTGTCATAGCCGCGCCCCTTGGCCTCGGCCATGACCTCCTTGATCTGCTCGGCGACCTCCTTCTTTTCCTCTTCGAGCCGCTCGACGCGCTCTATGAACTGCTTGAGCTCGCCCGCGGCGACGCCATAGCTGTCGGTTCCCGTATCCTGCATGTCTGCCTCTTCAGCCTCGTGACCTTATAGGGTCCTTCGATACCCCAGGCCCGTGGCCCCCATCAAGAGCGCGCAAGCCGGGGCTTGCACTCTGCGGCGGGCATGCGCTAGGCGCAGCGGCGTAGATATCCAGGGGGACAGCGACAATGGCGGCACTGATCTGGGGAGGCGCGGCGCTCTCGGTGGCGGGACTGGCCGGGCTGGTCTGGTGCATCGTCCGTGTCTGGAGCGCGCGGCGCGCGAACCTGTCGGACGAAGAGCTGCGCGCGGTGGTGCGCAAGGTCGTGCCGCTGAACATGGGCGCGCTGTTCCTGTCGGTGATCGGGCTGATGATGGTGATCCTTGGTATCTTCATGGGCTGAAGCGCCGGATCGTGTCCGGGCCCGCGAGGCACCGCGCGGTCCTGTCAGCCTTCCTTAACCCGCGGCGCGCAGTCTTGCCCGCGATCGATCACTGAAAACCGGATCACCTGGCCCCTTCGGGCCACCCGTGATGCGCGCGACGAGGGGGCGAAAGCCCCCGATGGGCCGGGGCCTGGCAATCCCGGAATACCGATCCGTTTCGGCGGCCGCCGTTTTCAGGCCCTTCCAAGAGGGACCACAAGCAGATCCGCCCGGCCGGCATGGCCGACGGCGGGCGTTGCCCTGCCTATTGGTCTAACCCCGGGCCGACACGTCCGAAACGCGCTGAAACGCGATTCAGACGGGCATGTTGTCAAAGCCGTCCTCGGCTTCGTCCTCGTGATGCGCCTCGACCATCTCGCGCGCCCAGGCCGGAATTTCGGCGCCGACGCCTTCCAGCCCCAGAACCGCTTGTTCCAGGTGTTCCATAAGATCGTCCCGCGCCTCGCCCTGGGCTGCCGCCAATTCCTCGCGCAACGATTCGAGCCGCGCCTCCAGTTCCTTTGACATCTCGTACCTCCTGAACTTGGGGCCGCCTCAAACCTCGGCGGCGCAGGTCTTGCACAGCGGCGCCTCTGGCACCGCCTCCAGTCGTTCCGGTGAAATCTCCTCGCCACAGCGGGTACAGATCCCGTATTCGCCACGCGCCATGCGACCCAGGGCGGCGCGGATCCGCGCCACCTCTGCCTGTCCACTGGCGCCCAGCCGCTCCAGCACCTCTTCGCCTTCGCGTTCGATGGCCTGGTCTTCCCAGTCCTTCGAATGAGGTGCTTCCAGCGCCTCTTCGATTCCGTCCAGCCGCACGCCCAGCGCGCGCAGCCGTTCAAGCAGTGCCAGTTTCCGTGCGTGATGCGACATGATGCAAGCCTCCATGACCTTTCCGGCACTCTGTCAAACCGTCGCAGCACAGACCTTGATGCATATCAATCGCACCTTCCCTCTTGAAACATATTCATGTTTACGTATATGATGATCCGGAAAGTTTGGAGGGAACAGACATGAAACCCGAAGTCACTGCCTTCTTTGACGACGCCACGAACACGATCTCTTACGTCGTGCGCGACCCCAATGGCACGTCCTGTGCCATCATCGACAGCGTTCTGGACTTCGATTATTCGTCCGGCCGCACCGACACGAAATCCGCCGACGCCGTGATCGCCTTCGTCAAGGAAAAAGGCTACAAGGTCGAGTGGTTGCTGGAAACCCACGTCCACGCCGACCACCTTTCCGCCGCGCCCTACATCCAGGAGCGCGTGGGCGGCAAGATCGGCATCGGCGACCGCATCAAGATCGTGCAGGACACCTTTGGCAAGGTCTTCAACGAAGGCACCGAGTTCCAGCGCGACGGCTCGCAGTTCGACCAGCTCTTCCAGGAGGGCGACTCGGTCCACATCGGGCAGTTGCGCGTCGACGTCCTGCATACGCCGGGTCACACGCCCGCCTGCCTGACCTATGTCATCGGCGACGCGGCCTTTGTCGGCGACACGCTCTTCATGCCCGATTTCGGCACTGCCCGCTGCGACTTCCCCGGCGGTTCGTCCGAGACCATGTATGACTCCGTGCAAAAGATCCTCGCCCTTCCGGACGAGACCCGGATCTTTGTCGGCCACGACTACAAGGCCCCGGGCCGCGACGAATACGCCTGGGAAACCACCGTGGGCGAACAGAAAGCGACCAACGTCCATGTCGGCGAAGGCAAGACCAAGGAAGATTTCGTGCACATGCGCGACACCCGCGATGCCTCGCTGGCCATGCCCAAGCTCATCATCCCCTCGCTGCAGGTGAACATGCGCGCGGGCCAGATGCCGCCGGCGGATGAAAAGGGCAACGTCTTTCTCAAGGTCCCGGTCAACAAGCTCTGACCCTGACGGCACTCTGCGCGGGGGGCGTCCCTGCCTCCGCGCAGAGGCATTTTTCCGGCGAGACTTCCTCCCGCGGCGAACCGGGAGCGGGCCGGGCTGACAAAAAAGGAAACATACACATGCCTATCGACTGGATCTGGGGCCTGATCGGCGGAATGCTGATCGGCACAGGCGGCGCTGTCTACCTGTTGGGCAACGGCCGCATCATGGGCGCCAGCGGCATCATCGGCGGCCTCGTCGATGGCTCGGGCTGGTCCACTGCCGCCGAGCGCATCGTCTTCCTGGTGGGCGTGGCGCTGCTGCCGGTGCTGCTGATGCCCTTCTACCGTGCGGTGGATACGCATATCACCGACAACTACACGGTTCTGGTGGCCGCCGGCCTGCTGGTCGGGATCGGCACGCGCATCGCGAACGGCTGTACCTCGGGGCACGGCGTCTGTGGCATGTCTCGGCTGTCGGTGCGCGGGATCGTGGCCACCTGTTGCTACATCCTTGCTGGCGGCCTTGGCGTCGTCCTCTTCCGCCACATCCTTGGAGTGATCTGACATGGCACGACTTCTTGTTGCATTCCTTGCCGGCGGGCTGTTCGGCGCCGGGCTTTTCATCTCGGGCATGACCGACACCACCAAGGTGCAGGGCTGGCTGGACGTCTTCGGCAACTGGGACCCGACGCTGGCCTTTGTCATGGGCGGCGCCATGATCCCGATGGCCATTGCCTGGCTCATCCGCCGCCGCCGCACGACCTCGCTGACCGGCTTGCCGCTGCCGCCGGCGCCGTCGAAAGAAATCGACGGCAAGCTGATCCTCGGCTCTGTCATGTTCGGGATCGGCTGGGGACTCGTCGGGCTCTGCCCCGGCCCCTCGATCGCCTCGCTCAGCTATGGCGGCCCGGGTCTCTATGCCTTCCTCGTTGCGATGATCGGCGGGATGCTGATTGCACCGATGCTGCGCGCGCGTCTGGACAGGGCCGTTCCGGCGGAATAAACCAAAAGCCATGACACCACGCGTATTGACCGACCAGTATCACGTCTCTCCCCAGATCGACCCCGAGGATGCGGAGGCGATCAAGGCTGCGGGCTATGCCCTGGTCATCGACAACCGGCCCGATGCGGAGGTTCCGCCTTCGCATCAGGCCAACGCCATGCGCCAGGCGATCGAGGCGCAGGGCCTGCGGTTCGAGGTGCTGCCGATCACGCATCAGACCATGACCGCGGAGAACATCCTGCGGCAGGCAGAGCTGATCGCAGGTGCCGAAGGGCCGGTTCTGGCCTACTGCGCCTCGGGCACGCGTTGCTCGGTGATCTGGGCGCTGGGTCAGGCAGAGACGCTGGGCGCCGATGCGGTGATCGAGACCGCGGCCAAGGCGGGCTACAACCTTGCCGGGCTGCGCCCGACGCTGGAAACCCTGTCCAAGCCCTGAAGTGTTGAACGTCAGGCTCCCGCGTCCGCGACACGGGGGCCTTTCATGTTGGCCCCGCGCCCCGTTAGTGCACCCCTGAATGATCGGCACGTGACTTCTTTTTGAGCACGCCGCTCAATCCTCCTCGAAATCGAAATCCAGTGGCGCGGCGTCAAAACCGTCCCCCATGTCGATCTCCGGCAAGGCGGCCATCGGTTCCCCGCCATCCTCCGCCGAGGTATCGCCCCCAAGGTCCGAGAAATCGAAATCGCCGCCATCGAAATCCATCGGCGGCAGATCGGGCAGTTCTTCCTCGGCAGGTTCCGTCACCTGCGGCAGGTCGGGCACGGCCGGTTCCGCCGCAGCCGCCTCAGGCGCCTCATGGCCGAAACCCGCCTCCGGCGTTTCCGCAGCAGCAGGCATCCCCAGCGAGGCTGCTGTCACACCCGTCGCTGGCCAGTTCAACCGCACCGCGCGCAACCCGTTCAACTGCCCCAAACGGCCACGCGCGACCAGGTCGCCACGGCCTGCCGTCACCTCGATCCTGTCCAGCGCATCCGGGGGCAGCGAGAGAAGGTCGCCGGGCTTCAACGCCTCGGCCCGGCCCAACGGCAGGGTGATCCGGGCCAGCTTGGCATCCAGCCGCGCCGCCACCCGGCTCAACCGTTCCTCGTGCGGACCGACGCCGCGCCCGGCCTCGGGCGTGTCCTGGCTCAGCTTGCGTTCGGGCAGGAAGAGCGTCATCCGTCCGCGTCGCCGCCCCAGGGCCAGGTCGATCTCGGCCCGGAAGGCGCGATAGGCCGCCGCGTCAAGGATCAGCCCGGCGGCGCGCGAATCCTCCAGCATGGCGCCGAAACGATAGCCATCCAGTTGCAGATGCAGCGGATGTCCCTGCATCGTGTCGGCCAGCCGGGTCAGCGCGCCGTCGATCAAGGGGGCCATCATGGCCGCATCGGTCTGGGTCAGGATCCGGTCTTCCTCGACCGGCATCTGGGTGACTTGCTGGATGGTCTGCACCTCGACCACGCCGGTCAGCACCTGGCGGTCGACAGAGACAAGCCCCAATGCGCCCTCCGGCCCGTCCAGCAGGATCAGCAGGTCGCGTGGGCCCAGCGCCTCGACCACCTCGTCCTGGTCGAGCATCTCGACCGTGACGGATTGCGTCACCAGCGCCAGGTCCCAGAGCACATCCGCGGTGCGCGACAGCGCCCGGCGCAATGCCTTGGGCAGCGACATGCCGCGCGCCTCATAGGCGCGCTGAGCCGCCTGGGCTTTTTGCCCAAGTACGTCATTGCGTGCACCGTCAGCCATGCAGAAAATCGCCCGTCATCAACTGCCTCCACGGCCCGTTATCAGCGGATTTGGTTACCAAGCGCTTTAACGATCAGGAATTTGTTGAGAAAATCGACCCGGACAGCGCACCCTATTGCGCCGCCATCTCCTGGCGCACCGGCAGGACCACGCGAAAGGCCGCACCACCTCTGTCGGCCAGGTAGGAAATCTCTCCCCCCAGGCGCGTCACGATCTGCCGCGAAATCGCCAGGCCCAGCCCCGCGCCACCGGCCTTCTGATCGCTGACACGGGCGAACTTCTCAAAGATCACGTCCTGCGCCTCGGGCGCCACGCCCGAGCCATTGTCGATGAAATCCACCAGCAGCTGGCCGCGCGCATCCGTCACCACGATCTGCAATTCCGGCGCCTCGGCGTCGCAATACTTGCGCGCGTTGGAGATCAGGTTGATGAACACCTGGCTCAGCCGCTCGACATCGGTGGTCAGCCGCACCTGTTCGCCCACCCGCCGCCGGATCACCCGGATCCCCGACCCGGCCTCGTCCGCCAGCGCGGCAGAGACCGCACGGTCCAGGATATCCTCCAAACGGCCCTCAGTGAGGTTGAGGTTCACCTGGCCGTTTTCCAGCACCGACAGGTCCAGCAGATCGTCCAGCAGCCGGGTCAGGCGCATCGCCTCGTCATGGATGATCGAGGCATAGCGGTTCTGGTCCGCGCGGGTCAGGCCCTGGGTGTCGCGCAGGATCTCGGAGAAGGCGCGGATCGAGCTCATGGGCGTGCGCAACTCGTGGCTGATCTGGCTGAGAAAGGCATCCTTTTGCACCGACAGCCGCGTCAGCTTGTCATTGGCCCGGCGCAGCTGGGCTGCGGTGCGGCTCAGCTCCAGCGACTGCGCCTCCAGCCGGGCGGAATATTCCATCATCTGCGCGGTCTCGTCGGCCACGGCCATCAGGTCCTCGACCGAGACCATCGCCCCGCCGGTGATCTGGCCCACCATCGCATGGGCCGTCGCCGCCCCCACCGACCCGGCAAGTTCGCGTTCCAGCACCTGCAGGAATTCCGGCGTCGGCGCGGGCAGTTCACCTTCCAGCCCCTGCGCGCGGGCCTCTCGCAGGAACAGCGCCTGCGCTTCGTCGGGGCCGAGGATGCGCTGCGTCATGACCATCAGGTCCTCGCTCTCGGCGGTGCTTTGCAGCCAGCTGCGCGGCCCCGCCCCCGCCGCCCGGGCCGAGACGAACTGCGCCCCCTGCAACCTTTCCAGCGGCGAGGCGGCACTGAACAGCGACCCCCCGACAAAGGCCAGAGTGTTGAGCAGCAGGCTCCAGAACACGGCATGCAGCAGCTTGTCGTCGAAACTGACCCCGAAGAGCGCCTCTGGCCGCAGCAGGGTGATGCCAAGCGGGCCATCGGCGAACCAGCTTGCGGGCAGAACCGTGCCGGGGCCGAAACTCGGCAGGTACAGCGTGTAGACCCAGATCGAGAACCCCGCCGTCAGCCCCGCCAGCGCCCCGACGCGCGTCGCCCCGCGCCAGAAGATCCCGCCCATCAGCACCGGCAGCACCTGCGCCACCCCGGTAAAGGCGATCAGTCCGATGGCGGCCAGTTCCGTACGCCCCCCGGACAGCGCGTAATAGAGATAGCCCAGCAGCAGCACACCCGCGATGGACAGCCGCCGCGACAGCAGCACCACGTTGCGCACATCGCCCGAAACGCTGGCGGTTCCTTCGCGCAGGCGCAGCCAGACCGGCATCACGATATGGTTCGACACCATCGTCGACAGAGCGATGGCCGCGACGATGACCATCGAGGTCGCCGAGCTGAACCCGCCCAGGAAAGCAAGCAGCGCCAGCCCCTCCTGCCCCTGGCTGAGCGGCAGGGTCAGGACGAAGAGGTCGGGGTTCGATCCCTCGGGCAACAGGTCGAGCCCGGTCACCGCGATCGGCACGATGAACAGGCTCATCGCCATGAGGTACAATGGGAAGGCCCAGGCGGCCATCCGAAGCTGGGCGTCGTTGTCGTTCTCGACCACCAGCACCTGGAACATCCGCGGCAGACAGAGGAAGGCCGCCGCCGACAGCAGCATGACCCCGGCCCAGCGCCCGTTGTTCACCTGCCATGTGCCCAGTTCCGAGGCGTCGATCCGCGCCAGCGTCGCGGCGACCCCGCCCGACAGCCCCCATACCACGAAGACGCCCAGTGCCACCAGCGCGGTCAGCTTGACCACCGCCTCGACGGCGATGGCCATGACGACACCGTGATGACGTTCATTGGCGTCCAGGTTGCGGGTGCCGAAGATGACGGTGAAAACCGCAAGCCCCGCGGCCACCCAGAAGGCGGTGAGGCTGTTGCCGGCCTCCTCGATCGGAACGGGTTCGGAGAACACCTCGACCGAGAGAGTCACGGATTGCAGTTGCAGTGCGATATAGGGCGTGGTGCCGATCACCGCCAGGATGGTGACGCCGATGCCCAGCAGGTTGGACTTGCCATAGCGGGACGAAATCAGGTCGGCGATGGAGGTGATGCGCTGGTTGCGCCCGATCCGCACCAGCTTGCGCAGGATCCACCACCAGCCCAGCATGACCAGGCTGGGGCCCAGGTAGATCGTCAGGTACTCGAACCCGTTGCGCGCCGCGCTGCCCACCGCGCCGTAAAAGGTCCAGGCGGTGCAGTAGATCGACAGCGACAGCGTGTAGACGATGGGCGCTCGCAGCCAGCGCACCCGCCCGCTCTGCGCCGCGCGCTCGGCGAAGAAGGCGACACCGAAGAGCAGCGCGACATAGGCGATCGAGATCGCCGCCAGCAGGTTCAGCGTGCTCACGGGTCGTCACCCTCGGGCAGTGGCGATGTGTTGCGCGCGCCCCCCAGCAGGCGGACCAGCCGGGCTGCCGCCAGCGCAAGCCCCAACCAGATCCCGAAAATATAGACCAGCACGAGCGAGGCAGGCATCGGCGCGTCGGCCCCCCGCCACAAGAGCGGCAACCACCACAGCACCCAACCCAGCAAGGGCAAGGCACAGGCGGCATCGATCAGGCGGCGGCGGCGAAAGCTCTGGCGTTCGATCTGGAACGGCGCATGGCGCGCGGGCGGCTTGCCCGGCGGACGCGGCGGCACGCCTCCGGGCGGGCGGGTCATTGCGCCGACAGGGCCCGCACGGCGTCGAGCACCTCGGCGTTCGAGAAGGGCTTGGTCATGAAGCGGCTGGCGCCGGCACGCTCGGCCATCTCGCGGTCCTTGCTCTGGCCTCGCGCGGTCAACATCAGCACCGGCAGGTCGGAATGGGCGGGGTCCTCTCGCAATTCGCGCAGGATGTCATACCCCGACCGCCCCGGCAGCATCACGTCCAGGATCACCACGTCGGGCGCCCGGTCCCGCACGATCTGCGCGGCGTCGGTGCCGTTGGAATGGGTGTGCACCTGCCAGCCGTCGCGGGACAATATGAATCGGATCGCTTCAATGATATTCGGCTCGTCCTCGATCAGCAGAACCTGTCCGCCCATATCTTCCCCCCGCATCCCGCCTCCCAGGTCTTTTTGCGCCTATCCTAAAGCAGGTGAGCTCAAGTCTAGGCGGTTATCGCAACCGGTGTCAAAATACTGTTGTCGCTAACGCGGCGTTTTCTGACCCAGCGTAAGCCTTTGAGGTGTCCGGACTAAGGCCAAACCGCCCACCAGACCGCCGCGTCAGGGTCAGCGCCGGGTCGAGGCCAGGATCGAGGGCTCTCGCCGTCCTTCGCAGGATTCGCGCGGGCAGACCCGGCAGGCCACACCCAGCTGCGGCAGCGTCGCGGGCGGCTCTGTCCCCTGCGGCAGCGGACGCACCAGCATCTGCGCCTGGTAAAGTGGATCGGCATTGACCGCCGGGCCGGCCTGCGGTGTGGCCAGGGCATCGGCCCAGAGCACGGCGCCGCTGCGCCCGACCTGCATCACCGGCCCGGCCAGGATCACATGCGGACGCGACAGCGCGCGGTAGAGCGGCCAGAGCGGACAGGCCGCGCCGAACCGGGGCATCGGGAAATCCGGCAGCGGTTTGCGGTAGGTCAGCACGCCCGAGCTGTCGCAGATTGCCAGGCCCACCGGGGTGGGCAGATCCTCGGGCGGCATGGCGGCAAGGCGGCGCATGATGCGGGCCGGGTCGGCCCCAAGCGCCGCGGACAGCGCCGCCGGATCGGGGCCATGCTCTTCGACCGCAGGGCGCAGCCGATCCAGCGGCAAAGCCTCGGCATCACTGGCATATCGGTCCAGCCAGCCCCGCAAGAGCCCGCGCGCCGGCCCTGACAATCCCCGGCCCAGCTTGGCCAGCGCCGCGTCCAGGTCGGCCCCCGCCTCCAGTTCGGGCACCGTGTGCCCCGCCTTTTCCAGCGCCGCGTCCAGTTCCTCTTGCGGGGCGCCGGTTTCCAGCGGCGAGCTCTCGTCCGCCTCCAGGTAGGTGACAAGCCCCCGGCTGGTCTCGGCCAGGCGGGCGCTGTCCTCGTAGATGTTGCGGTGAAAGCGCGCCTGCCATTCGGCGTCCACCTCTCCGGGTTCGGCCAGGATCGAGGCGGCAGAGCGGATCGCCGTCACCGTCGACAGCATCTCATGCAGCGAGGCCGCCAGGTGCGGGTCATGTGTCATACGGTCGTTCAATGTCTCGAGGCTGCGTTCCAGCTGAGCGACACGGGTGCGGCTGTCGGCCAGCAGTTGCGCCCAGCCCGGAAAGCGCCCGGCGAATTCATCGACCCGGTCCAGTTCCGCCGAAACCTGCGGCATGTCGGCGGCAGCCTCGCGCAGCGAAGCGATCAGCGCGGCCCCCGCGCCTTCTGTCAGGGCGGCCGGCTCGACGCGCAGGATCTCGGCGATGGAAAGCAGCAGCTTGCCGCCGATTCTGCGGCGATTATGCTCGATAAGATTCAAGTAAGATGCAGAGATACCGGCCTTTCGGGCCAGATCGGCCTGTTTCATGCCGCGCAGCACCCGTCTTTCGCGGATTCGCGATCCCGTCAGTGTATCGCGAGGCATGGGTCTTTCCTTTGCCGATTCAAGGGGTTTCTGCAACGCAACATAAACACCTTTACAGAATACCGCTGTCTACTTTTCAGACGTTGACAAAAAAAGTGTTACTCGTAAAGCGCTTGTTGCGCAATTTTCCATCCCCCTGCCATACTGCATTTGCACAGATGTGCGAACGCCCCCGAAGACTGAGGAGAATTCCGGGGCGGCTTTTTCGAAACGGGAGGATTTCATGTCCAAACTCAACGTGACGCGCCGTGGCGTGATCAAGACTGGTGCCGTGGCCGGTGCCGGCCTGGCACTGCCCACCTACCTGTCGGCGGCCAGCCATTCGGGCTATACCAACGCACCCACCGGCAGCACCGTGACCCTGGGCTTCAACGTTCCGCAAACCGGCCCCTACGCGGATGAGGGCGCTGACGAGCTGCGCGCCTACGAACTGGCGGTCGAACACCTGAACGGCGGCGGCGACGGCGGCATGCTGTCGACCTTCTCGTCCAAGGCCCTGGACGGCACGGGCATCCTGGGCAAGAAGGTGGAATACGTCACCGGCGACACCCAGACCAAATCGGACGCCGCGCGCGCATCGGCCAAGTCGATGATCGAAAAAGACGGCGCCATCATGATCACCGGCGGCTCCTCCTCGGGCGTGGCGATCGCGGTCCAGGGTCTCTGCCAGGAAGCCGGCGTCATCTTCATGGCCGGCCTGACCCACTCGAACGACACCACCGGCAAGGACAAGAAGGCCAACGGTTTCCGTCACTTCTTCAACGGTTACATGTCGGGTGCCGCGCTGGCGCCGGTGCTGGCCAAGATGTACGGCAACGACCGCAAGGCCTATCACCTGACCGCCGACTACACCTGGGGCTGGACCCAGCAGGAATCCATCGCCGCCGCCACCGAGGCACTGGGCTGGGAAACCGTCAACAACGTGCTGACGCCGCTGGCCGCCACCGACTTCTCGTCCTACATCGCGCCGGTCCTGAACTCGGGCGCCGACGTGCTGGTCCTGAACCACTACGGCGGGAACATGGTCAACTCGCTGACCAACGCGGTCCAGTTCGGCCTGCGTGAAAAGGTCGTCAACGGCAAGGACTTCGAGATCGTCGTGCCGCTGTACTCGCGCCTGATGGCCAAGGGTGCAGGCGCCAACGTCAAGGGCATCTTCGGCTCGACCAACTGGCACTGGTCGCTGCAGGACGAGGGTTCCAAGGCATTCGTCAAGTCCTTCGGCACCAAGTACGGCTTCCCGCCGAGCCAGGCCGCGCACACCTGCTATGTCCAGACCCTGCTGTACGCGGACGCGGCACAGCGCGCCGGATCGTTCAACCCCTGCGCCATCGCCGAAGCCCTGGAAGGCTACGAGTTCGACGGCCTGGGCAACGGCCCGACCCTATACCGCGCCGAAGACCACCAGTGCTTCAAGGACGTGCTGGTCGTGAAGGGGAAAGACAACCCGACCTCGGAATTCGACCTTCTGGAGATCGTCGAAGTCACGCCGCGCGCGCAGGTCGAATACGCACCCGATCACCCGATGTTCGCAGGCGGCTCGCTGGGCTCCTGCAACCCGGGCGCGTAATCACGCCGGGCCCTCGCGGGGCCGCGTGACGGGCAGGGCCATGTGCCCTGCCCACCCAGCACACTCCCCCTCGGCCCGCTGACACGGGTCCTCTCTTTTTCCGCACTCCGACCGCAAAGGGTGGGACAATGGACGCCATCTTCCTCCAAGTTCTCAACGGGCTCGACAAGGGCTCGGCCTATGCGCTGATCGCGCTGGGACTGACACTCATCTTCGGCACGCTGGGCGTGGTCAACTTTGCGCATGGCGCATTGTTCATGATCGGCGCCTTCTGCTCGGTGACACTGCAACGTATCCTGAACCTGTCGTTCGAAACCGTCGATCCATCCCGGACCGACTTCCTGGGCAACCCGCTCAAGGTCAAGACACCCTATGTCGAAAGCTGGTTCGGGCCCGAAATGGGATCGACCATCATCGACTGGTCCGTGCCATTGGCCATCCTCTTTGCCATTCCGATCATGATCCTCATCGGCTTCGTCATGGAACGCGGCCTGATCAAGCATTTCTACAAGCGCCCGCATGCCGACCAGATCCTGGTGACCTTCGGCCTGGCCATCGTGCTGCAGGAAGTCATCAAGTACTTCTACGGCGCAAACCCGATCCAGACCCCCGCCCCCGAGGCGCTGACCGGCGTGGCTCAGCTGACCTCGACCATCGTCTACCCGATCTGGCGGATCGTCTATTTCTGCTTTGCCGTCGGGATCATCGGCGCGGTCTTTGCCTTCCTGCAGTTCACCACCTTCGGGATGGTGGTCCGCGCCGGCATGGCCGACCGCGAAACCGTGGGCCTGCTGGGCATCGACATCGACAAGCGGTTCACGCTGATGTTCGGCCTCGCCGCCGCGGTCGCGGGCCTGGCGGGCGTGATGTACGGGCCGATCAACGCGCCCAACTATCACATGGGGATGGATTTCCTCGTGCTCAGCTTCGTCGTGGTCGTCGTGGGTGGCATGGGTTCGCTTCCGGGCGCCGTCGCCGCCGGGTTCCTGTTGGGCATCCTGGAAAGCTTTGCCTCGATGAAAGAGGTCATCACTCTCGTGCCCGGCATCAACCAGATCATCATCTACCTTGTCGCCATTGTCATCCTTCTGACCCGTCCGCGCGGTCTGATGGGTCGCAAGGGCGTGATGGAGTAAGCCCATGTTCGGACTGGACAAGAAAGACAGCACCCTGCTGCTCATCGTGGCGCTGCTCACAATGCTCGCGCCCTTCATCCTCAACCCCTTCCCGACCGAAAGCGGGCTGGCACAGTTCAACGCCGGTTACCCGGACCTGATGCAGCGCTTCGTGATCTTCGGGATCTTCGCCATCGGCTTCAACATCCTCTTCGGCCTGACCGGCTACCTGTCGTTCGGTCACGCCGCCTTCCTGGGGGTGGGCAGCTATTCTGCGGTCTGGATGTTCAAGCTGCTCAGCATGAACATCGTCCCGGCGATCCTGCTGTCGGTCATCATCGCGGGCCTCTTCGCGCTGGTCATCGGCTTTGTCAGCCTGCGCCGGACCGGGATCTACTTCTCGATCCTCACCCTGGCCTTCGCGCAGATGTCCTTTGCGCTGGCCTACTCGGTGCTGACGCCGCTGACCAACGGGGAAACCGGCCTGCAGCTGACGCTTGACGATCCGCGCATCCTGGGCGCCTCGGCCACCGCCGACGGTTCGATCCCGGTGACCAACCTCTTTGGCCTGGAAATGCGCGCCGCCACCGACATGGTCGTCGGTCCGTGGAGCTTTACCTTCTCGGTCGGCTACTACGTCTGCGCGGTGGTCATGCTGATCTCCTTCTACCTGGCGATCCGCATCTTCCGTTCACCCTTCGGCATGATGCTGCGCGCGATCAAGTCGAACCAGCAGCGCCTGAACTACACCGGCCTGAACCCCAAGCCCTACACGCTGGCGGCCTTCGTGATCTCCGGCATGTATGCCGGTCTGGCCGGGGGCCTGATGGCGGCGATGGACCCGCTGGCAGGCGCCGAGCGCATGCAGTGGACAGCCTCGGGCGAGGTCGTGCTGATGACCATCCTGGGCGGCGCGGGCACGCTGATCGGCCCGGTGCTGGGCGCCGGTGCGATCAAGTACATGGAAAACATCTTTTCCAAGATCAACGACAACGTGCTGCACGGCTGGTTCGCCTTCCTGCCGGACGGGATCGAGGACTTCGTCGTCTTCGTCATCCATCCCTTCGTCGGCAAGGGCTGGCACCTGACGCTGGGCATCATCTTCATGCTTGTCGTGACCTTCCTGCCCGGCGGCCTTGTCGAAGGTGGCCAGCGCATCGCCCGCTTCTTCAACCGCAAGAAGGCCGACGATCCCAAGTCGGCCAGCACAGAGCCCGCGGAATAAGGAGACAGACAGATGGGTATTCTTGAAGTCAAGGACGTGGGCAAGCGCTTCGGCGGTCTCAAGGCCCTCTCGGACGTGAACCTCAGCGTGGCGGAAAACACCTGCCACGCGATCATCGGACCGAACGGCGCGGGCAAGTCCACCCTGCTCAATTGCCTGGTGGGCAAGCTGATCCCCGACACCGGGTCGGTCATGTTCCAGGGCCAGTCGGTGCTGGGCCGGAGCCCGCACGAGATCAACCAGATGGGGATTTCCCGCGTCTTCCAGACGCCCGAGATCTTCGGTGACCTGACCGTGTTCGAGAACATGATGATCCCGCTTTTCGCCAAGCGGGACGGGGCCTATCGCCTGCATGCCATCGAGTCGGTGATGAACGAGAAATCGCTCATCGAAGAGGCCGAGAAGATGTTGGAAGAGGTGAACATGCTGGACAAGCGCCACATGCATTCCGCCTCGATGTCGCGTGGCGACAAGCGCCGGCTGGAAATGGCCATGTGCCTGGTCCAGTCTCCCAAGCTGCTGTTGCTGGACGAACCCACAGCGGGCATGGCGCGCGCCGACACCAACAACACCATCGACCTGCTCAAGCAGATCAAGGAAGAGCGCGACATCACCATCGCCATCATCGAGCACGACATGCACGTGGTCTTCTCCCTCGCCGACCGGATCACGGTTCTGGCGCAGGGCACGCCGCTGGTCGAGGATGCGCCCGAAAACATCAAGGGCCATCCCAAGGTGCAGGAAGCCTACCTGGGCGAAGCGCACTGAGCCGTCACACCGCGCCCCGGCCTCGCGCCGGGGCCTCCACCCACGAGGTCCCGGGTCAGGCCCGGGACGGGAGAAGCCAAAGATGAACGTCCGCCCCGACTTTTCCAAGAACGCCAACCAGGCCGAAACCGCCCCCGCCTTCCTCTCCGTCTGGGACATGCATTCCTACTACGGCGAGAGCTACATCGTGCAGGGCATCAGCTTCAACGTGCACGAGGGCGAGATCCTGGCCCTGCTGGGCCGCAACGGCGCCGGCAAGACCACGACGCTGCGCTCCATCGCGCGGCTGGATGACCCCCAGGTGAACCACGGCGAAATCTGGCTGGATCACCAACCCCTGCACACGATGAAGTCCCACCAGGCGGCCATCGCGGGCCTCGGTCTCGTGCCCGAGGACCGGCGCATCATTCCCGGCCTGACCGTCGAGGAGAACCTGCAGCTGGCCCAGATCGCGCCGCCCATCGGCTGGTCTCTGGAACGGCTCTACGACCTGTTCCCGCGCCTCGGCGAGCGCCGCAAGCAGGAGGGCACCACCCTCTCGGGCGGCGAACAGCAGATGCTGGCCATCGCCCGGGCACTGGCGCGCGACATCAAGGTGCTGCTGCTCGACGAACCCTACGAGGGGCTGGCCCCGGTCATCGTCGACGAGATCGAAAAGACCCTGCGCCACATCAAGGAACAGGGCATGACCACGATCATCGTCGAACAGAACGCCGTGCGTGCGCTCCAACTGGCCGACCGGGCGGTGATCCTCGACACCGGTTCCATCGTCTTCGATGGCAGCGCCGCCGAGGTGCTGGAGAACGAAAGCCTGCGCGCGGAATACCTGGCGATCTGACCTGGCGCGCTGCGCGGCAAACCCCGCCGCGGCCATACAGGACTTAGGAACCACTTGATTTCGGGGGCGGGGAGGTTTTCCCTGCCCCCGAACAATTTCTGGAGGAGAGCCAAATGAGCACCACCTACCCCCCGTCCGCCGACATGGTGAAACACGCCCACGTCGACCTTTCGCGGTATGATCAGATGTACGCGGCCTCGGTCAGCGATCCGGCGGCCTTCTGGGCGGAGCAGGCGCAGCGGCTGGACTGGATGAAGCAGCCGAGCGAGATCAAGAACACCGATTTCACCCTCGGCCAGGTCAAGATCGAGTGGTTCCGCGACGGCACGCTCAACGTCGCCGCCAATTGCATCGACCGGCACCTGGACAAGCGCGCCAACCAGACCGCCATCATCTTCGAACCCGACGATCCCAACGAACCGGCGCAGAGCATCTCCTATGCCGACCTGCACCGCCGCACCTGCCGCATGGCCAACGTCCTGGAATCCCTGGGCGTGCGCAAGGGCGACCGCGTCATCATCTACCTCC